>CAJJRZ010000020.1:0-42290 GCA_905194345.1 Coriobacteriaceae bacterium | reverse complement strand
GAGCGCCGCGTCGCGCTGGCGGACCTGTGGGAGGCGGCGCGCGACGCGGCGCTCGACATGGAGCGCGCGATCGAGGCGTCCCTGGAGGAGAACTGCCCCGCGCTGCTGGCGATGTACGGGTGCGGGCCCGTGAGCGCGGCCAAGCTCGCGGTCGCGGCCGGGGACAACCCGGGCAGGCTGCGCTCCGAGGCGTCGTTCGCGGCGATATGCGGGGCCTGCCCCATCCCCGCCTCGAGCGGCAAGACCGTGAGGCACAGGCTCAACAGGGGCGGCGACCGGCAGGCGAACAGCGCGCTGCACGAGATCGCGAGGCAGAGGGTCATGCGCGACCCCGAGACCGCCGAGTACGCCGAGAGGGCCAGGGGGCGGGGAAAGAGCGACAGGGAGGTCATGAGGTGCCTCAAGCGCTACGTGGCCAGGGAGGCGTACCGGGCGCTGATGCACCCGCACGAGATCAGGAGGCCCGAGGACGCCTCGGAGCTCGTGGCGGCCAGGCGCGCGGCGAAGGTCAGCCAGGTGAGGGCGGCGTCGATATTGGGAACCAGCGAGAAGTACATCTCGATGCTGGAGAGGGGCCAAAGGGAGCTCAAGCCCATAAGGAGGGCCTACGAGGCATGGGTCGAGGCCGGACTTCCGCTCGATTGGGACAGGCGGGCCTTCGAGGCCGAGCGCAAAATGGATTCTAAAAAACACCTTGCCAAATAGGAGCGTCAGACCAGGAAGCCCCCTTATCCGCAGCTCCGAAGGAGCAGGATAAGAGGGCTTCCATGGTCGAGGACGTTCTGAAAGGCAATTCCAGAGCGGGCCCGGACGGTTCACCGACTACAGGTCGATGTGCGATTCCTTGATCGGGAACGGCTCCGCGAAGTGACAGGCGCAGCAGTGACCCGGTGCGACTTCCTTAAACTCAGGCAGCTTCTCGGAGCAGATACCCTGAGCGATCGGGCAGCGCGTATGGAAACGGCAGCCGGTCGGCGGATCCAGCGGCGACGGCGGATCGCCAGCGAGGATGATGCGCTTACGGGTCTTCTGGATATCCGGATCGGGAACCGGCACGGCAGACAGCAGCGACTGCGTGTACGGATGGTGAGGCTCGCTATAGAGCGTCTTCCAGTCCGAAACCTCGACCATCTTACCCAGATACATAACGGCAACGCGATCGGAGATGTGCTGTACGACGGACAGGTCGTGTGCGATAAACAGATACGCGGTACCAAACTTGTCCTGCAGTTCCTTGAGCAGGTTCAGAACCTGGGCCTGAATGGACACATCCAAAGCGGATACCGGCTCGTCACAGATAATCAGCTTGGGCTTCAGCGCAAAAGCGCGGGCAATACCGACACGCTGACGCTGGCCGCCCGAGAACTCATGCGGATAGCGGTTGATGTGCTCGGGGTTCAGTCCAACGACGTCGAGAAGCTCACGGACGCGCTCAATGCGCTCCTCCTTGGTACCCACACCATGAATGGTCATGGGCTCAGAAACAATTTCGCCGATGGTCATACGAGGGTTGAGCGAAGCATAGGGGTCCTGGAAGATGAACTGCATCTCGCGACGCATATCCTTGATCTCGTGCTTGCTCATCTCGGCAACGTCTTTGCCCTGGAAGAACACTTTGCCTGCCGTCGGCTTGGTCAGGCGCATGATGGTGCGGCCCGTCGTGGACTTACCGCAACCAGACTCACCAACCAGACCAAAGGTCTCACCAGGATAAATCTCAAACGAGATGTCGTTTACAGCAGAGACGACGCGCTTGGAAAAACGCTTGGCGAACATGCCGGACTCTGCGGGGAACTCCTTAGAAAGGTGCTCGACCTTCAGCAGCGGAGTGCGCTCGTTATTGTCTGCCATTTACGCCTCGCCTCCCTTCTTGGAATCCTTGCGCGTGCGGGACGTCTCAGGCGCGTTCTTGAGGAACTCGGGGTCACCGGAATAATGGCACGCAGAATAGTGGCCGGACTCGGTGACAACGCGCTCGGGGCGCTGCTTGCGGCACTTGTCCGTCGCATAGGGGCAGCGAGGAGAGAAGACGCAGCCCTCGGGCAGGTTCATGAGCGAAGGCGGGTTGCCGTGAATCGGCGTCAGCGGCTTCTTCTCCTCGATGGCCTGCTCCGGAATGGAACGAATAAGACCCCAGGTGTAGGGATGGCGGCTCTCGTAGAAGATTTCCTCAGCAGTACCGAACTCGACGGGACGGCCGGCGTACATAACCATGATCTTATCGGCCATATCGGCGACGACGCCCAAGTCATGGGTAATCATGATAATGGCGTTGCCGTTCTTCTGCTGCATCTCCTGCATGAGCTCGATAATCTGAGCCTGAATGGTAACGTCCAGAGCCGTCGTGGGCTCGTCGGCAATCAGGATATCGGGATCGCAGGCAAGCGCCATGGCAATCATGACGCGCTGACGCATGCCACCAGAGAACTGGTGCGGATACTCGTTGACGCGCTTCTCGGGCTCGGGAATGCCAACGAGGTCCAAAAGCTCGGTGGCGCGCTTGAGCGCCTCCTGCTTGGAGTAGCCACGGTGCAGACGAAGTCCCTCGCCCACCTGCTTGCCGATCTTATAGACCGGGTTCAGGGAGGTCATAGGATCCTGGAAGATCATTGCGATATCGTTACCGCGAATGTGCTGCATCTCTTCCTCGGTCATCTCAAGGATAGAACGACCGCGATAGCGAACGTCACCGCCCTCAATCTTTCCCGGAGGCATCGAGATAAGGCCCATGATGGTCATGGCGGTCACGGACTTACCCGAGCCGGACTCGCCGACGACGCCCAGGGTCTCGCCACGATCGAGCGTGTAGGACACACCGTCGACGGCGCGAACCACGCCATCCTCGGTGTGGAAATACATCTTAAGGTCATCGACCTCGAGCAGATGCTGGCCCTCGGGAACCGGCTGGTCCTTCAGGTCCACATAGTTCTTGTTCTTCTTCATCCTTATGCGTCCTTCATCTTGACGTCGAGGGCGTCGCGCAGACCGTCACCCAGCAGGGTGAAGGCGAGCACCGTCGAGAGAATTGCCAGACCGGGCATGATCATCATCCAGGGAGCGGTCAGAAGATACTGCTGACCGTCCTGAATCATGGAGCCCCACGAAGGCGTAGGCGGAATAACGCCCATGCCAAGGAAGGACAGAGCGGACTCGGTCAGAATGGCGCCACCAATGTTCATAGTCGCGTAGACGACGATGGAGGCAACGGAGTTCGGGAAGATGTGGCGTACGACGATACGAGCATCAGATGCACCCATCGCACGCGCAGCGTCAACATAGTCGTTTTCCTTGACCGTCAAGATTGCAGAGCGGAAGACGCGCGCAATCGAAGGCCAACCGAGAATACCGATGGCGATAAAGACGTTCTGAAGACCACGGCCGATAACGGCGATCATGGCGACAACGAACAGCACGTACGGGAACGCCAGGAAGATGTCCGCGCAGCGCATGATGATCGTATCCCAGATGCCGCCATAGAAACCGGCCAGAGCGCCCATGACCAGACCGATCACCGTGGAGATGGCGGTGGCCATAATGCCGACGGACAGCGAAACGCGTGCACCGTAGATAACGCGGACGAGAATGTCGCGACCAAGGGCGTCGGTGCCAAACGGGTGCTCGGCACACGGAGCCAGCAGAGAAGTCTCGGCCATGGTAGTCGAGTCGGAAGCCGTCGGCGAACCGAGCCAGGGCTTAGCCCATAGATCGGCGGTCAGGGCAACCAAAACGACGATGATAATCCAGCAGACACCGATAACGGCGAGCTTGTTCTTACGAAGACGCTTAAAAGCGTCGCCCCACAGCGTGCGGGACTTGGCAGGAGCAGATGCGGCCTTGGTGGCGGTAGCCTGCTCCTGAGACTGAGAATCAGTTTCCTGCATGAGACGTACCTCCCTTAGGCCTTATCCGACGGACCGCCAAGGCGGATGCGCGGGTCGAGGAATGCATAGCTAATGTCGACGAGCAGGTTGATCACCATAACGACGACAACGATGAGCGTAACGCCGCCCATAACGATGGGCCAGTCGCGCATGCTAATGGCGCGGTAGACCTCGAAGCCGATGCCGGGCCAGTTAAAGACCGTCTCGGTCAGGATGGCGCCCGAAAGCATGCCGCCGAAGTCGACACCAATATAGGTAACGACGGGAATGAGTGCATTCTTAAGCGCATGCTTGATAATGATCGCGCGATTGGAGAGACCCTTGGCCTTTGCCGTACGGATGTAATCCTGGTTCATGACGTCGAGCAGCTGCGAACGCATGATGCGGGCAGCATAGGCGGTCGAAACCGAAGCCAGCGTAATGGTCGGAAGCACATAGTGCATCCAATCCTGATACTGAGAGCTGGAACCGCCGGCACCCGAGATCGGCATGGAGAATGCACCGCCCGTGGCATCCTTAAGGATGACGCCAAAGAACAGCTGCAGCAGCATACCGAGCCAGAATGCAGGAACGGCAACGAGGATCGACGTGGTCAGCGTTACCAAAATATCCCAGAAGGAATAGCGCTTTACCGCCGAAATGATACCCGCACCGATACCCATGATTGCCTCGAGCACGATGGCGCACGCGGCAAGTTTGACCGTATACGGATACTTCTGGGCAAAGATTTCCGTAACCGGCAGCTTGCGCTGGTACGAATTGCCCAGATCGCCATGAAGCAGGCCGTTCATGTAATACAAGTAACGGTCCACGAGCGACGTTTGAACGGGGTCGCCGTTCTCGTCAAGGATCGCGTTGCCGTCCTCGTCCGTCTGGACCAGGTGATAGCGAACGCGAAGCTGAAGCTCCACCTCGGGGGACAGAGCCTTGTCTCCACCGATCAGCTTGATCGGATCTCCCGGCACGATATTCTGGAGGGCGAACAGAATCAGCGTAACGCCCAAAAACACCGGGATGAACTGAAGCACACGTTTAACGATGTACTTACCCATACCACTCCCCTATCTAGGGATTAACCTAAATGGGATGCCGATCGCCAGACCGGCATCCCAAAATTACCATCAGCCAGTTTACCCCAGGTTAGGGAGAACTGTATGTTTCCCATGAGGTCTACGTAAATACTTGACCCTCACGGAAGCTGCAAAACCCTTAGGCGAGCTCGGCGGTACCCAGATCGGCGTGCTTCTGCGGATCAACATAGAGATGCTTGACGCGGTCAGAGCCAGCGATGGTGTGCGTGTAGAACATCACCGGGATAACCGGGCAGTCAGCAGCGACCATGGCGTCGGCCTCCCGCATCTTGGCGATGCGCTCCTCGTCATCAACCGTGGTGCGGGCCTCGTCGACCTTGGCATCGAACTCGGGGTTGCTGTAACCGGAGCGGTTGTCGCCACCGAGGGAGTTGGAGTGGAACAGCGGGTACAGGAAGTTGTCCATGATCGGGTAATCGGCGATCCAGCCCAGACGGCCGAACTGATAGTTGAAGTTCTGATACTGCTCGAGCAGGGCAGACCACTCAGGGGTATCGGAGACAGCGGTAACGCCAACCTTGGCGAGGTCGCCGATGATGGACTCCATGATCTCCTTGTGACCACCGTCCTGGTTGTAGGAAAGGGTCACGCTAATGCCACGATCGCCGTTAGCGCCAGCGGGAGCGACTTTGTCGAGGTACTCGTTAGCCTTGTCGACGTCATAGGCGCAGAACTCCCATGCGCCCTCCTTGTAGCCGGCGATTCCCGGAGGAACAATACCGTCGGCGGGGGTACGGGTACCCTTGTAGATGGTCTTGCAGATGGCCTCACGGTTGATGGCCAGGGAGATGCCCTTGCGCAGGTCGGCGTTATTGAACGGCTCGGCCGTGGTGTTGCAGGTCAGATAGTACGTGGAAGGCTCGGCACCGAGCAGCATATGCTCGCCGTCACCCATGGTGTAGCCGTCCTTGGACTCGCCACGGTCCTTCTTGGCGGCGTCGATCTGAGCAACGGGAACGTCGCAGACATCGAGGTTACCGGCCTGGAACTCCTTGTAAGCGGTCTCCATGTCCTTGATGACCTGGAAGTGGATGCCATCGATCTTGGCCTTGTCGCCATAGTAATCGTCAAACTTCTTGAGGTTGATCTCCTGGCCATCCTCCCACTTACCGTCCATCATGAACGGGCCGTTACCGACCGGGGCAAGGTAGAAGCTCTTGACATCGGACTCGGCGCACTCGGGAACCGGGGACAGAGCCGGGTGAGAGGCGACGAAGGGGAAGTCGGCGTAAGCGGAAGACAGCTTGACGACGAGGGTCTCATCGTCGGGGCAGGTAACACCGCTGAGCTCGGTAGCGTTGCCGGCAAGCAGATCGTCATAGCCCTCAACCATGGAAAGGTGATAGGAGACCTCGGAAGGACCATACTCGGTGGCGATGGCCGACTTGGTGTTGACTAGACGTTCCCAACCGAGCTTGAAGGACTTGGAGGTAACGTCGTCACCGTTGTGGAACTTAGCCTTCTTGATCTTGAAGGTGAACTCGGTGGCGTCGTCGTTAGCCTCAAAGGACTCGCAAGCCAGCGGAACGATCTCGCCCTTCTCGGGGTCGTACTCCGTCAGAGCGTCGAAGAGCTGGTACTCGACCTGAGTGCCCTGATCCTCCTGGACGTTGTAGGGGTCGATGCAGACCGGGTTGTTGATGTAGAAGTTCAGCGTCGAACCGGAGTCAGATCCGGAAGCGTCGCCGCCCTTCTTGCCGCATGCGGCAAGAAAAGCCATGGAGCTCGCAGCGAGGGTGCCGCCAACAAAGGCGCGACGACCCATAACGGGCTGGTGGAACATAGAATCAGCCATGCCATCCTCCTTATGAGATAGGACAAAGTGAATTCGGCCGGGCAACGTCGAGACAGCCCGATCGAACCATTCAAACGCGGTCCGCCGTTATGGCTGGTTATGCAGTGCGGACCAACGTTTCGCAATACAGTAGCGCATTTTATGCACAATATGGCGCTAATTCCGGTTAACGGTCGAGAATTTCTTTAGTTAGGCGAAGTATGTGGGGATATTTTGACTCTATTACAAGTCTGTAAACAAAAAGGGCCCCGCACATGCGGGACCCTTTACAAACGTATGTACGCCGATGCTTAGTAGCCGACGATGCCCTGCGGGAAGAAGAACATGCACAGAACGACACACACAGCAAAAACGACGGCCATAATTACCGTCAGGCGATCGAGGTTCTGCTCCATGACGCCCGTGGCAGAGCTGGAGTTATACAGCGAGCTAGCGATCATATCCGAAACGCCGGTACCCTTACCGGAGTGCATCAGGACGAGAATCGTCAGCGCCACGGCAGAAACAGCCCAAACGACAAACAGAAGAATCTGGAACGGACCCATAGATAAGCTCCTTAATAGAACAATTTAAACTCCAGTACTGTACCACAACCTCCAACACTCCCCCACCTGCCATTTAGGGACGGGGTAGAAATGGCAGAAATACCAAAAGGGGGTTGCCCGAATATGGGCAACCCCCTCGCATGAAAACGCTTGGAGTTTTCTCTTAGGCCTCGGTTGCGAGCACGCGGCCCGTCATCTCGGCGGAAGGCTCAATACCAGCCATGGTGAGCATGGTCGGAGCGATATCGGAAAGACGGCCGTCCTCGATACCGGTGAGCTGCGCCTTCTCATCAACGATGATGAACGGCACGCGGTTGGTGGTGTGAGCCGTGAACGGATGCTTGGAACCGTCGGAAGCAACGTCAAACATGTGGTCGGCGTTGCCGTGGTCGGCGGTGATCAGCGCAAAGCCGCCCTTAGCGAGAATCGCCGGGACAACCTTGGACAGGGCATCGTCAACAGCCTCGACGGCCTTAACGGCGGCGTCGAAGACACCGGTGTGACCAACCATGTCGCAGTTCGCGAAGTTCACGATGTAGAAATCAGCGCGATCCTCATTGATGGCGGCGACGAGCTTCTCGGTAACCTCGGGAGCGCTCATCTCAGGCTGCAGATCGTAGGTAGCAACCTTGGGGGAAGCGACGAGCACGCGCTCCTCGCCCTCCTTGGGCTCCTCGATGCCGCCGTTGAGGAAGAACGTCACGTGGGCGTACTTCTCGGTCTCGGCGGTATGCAGCTGCTTCAGGCCATTGGCGGCGATAACGTCGGCCAGGACGTTCTCGGGGAACGTCTTGGGGAAGGCGACCTCGACGTCAAACGTCGGATCGTACTCGGTCATCGTCACAAAGTGCGAGAGCTTAATCTGCTCGCGCTCAAAGCCGTCGAACTCCTTGTCCGTGAACACACGAGTCATCTGACGGGCGCGGTCGGGACGGAAGTTGAAGAAGATGGCCGCGTCGCCCTCGTGGATACCCTCGTTGTGGGCAGCGAAGGGCTCGACGAACTCGTCGCCGCGCGGATCCTTCTCGTAGTAGGCCTTTATACCGGCAACGGGGTCGGTATCGGCATCGGATGCATTGACCATGACGTCGTAGGCGCGCTGGATGCGCTCCCAACGATTATCGCGGTCCATGGCCCAATAACGGCCCGAGACGGTGGCGACGCGAGCGTCGCAACCGGTCTCCTCGGAGATCTTAGCCAGGAAGGCGCAGAACTCGCTCATGTAGCCGGCACCGGACTGCGGGTCGACGTCGCGGCCATCCATGAAGGCGTGGACGCGAACGGTCTTGACACCATGCTCGGCAGCCATCTTGACCAGAGCCTCGACGTGGTTCATGTGAGAATGAACACCGCCAGGGCTCATAAGGCCCATGAGGTGGAGAGTCTTGCCGTCAGCCTTGACGTCGTCCATAGCCTTGACGAAGACCTCGTTCTTGGCGATGGAGCCATCCTTGATGGCGTTGTTGATGCGCGAAAGCTCCTGGAACACGATGCGGCCGGCACCGATGTTGAGGTGACCCACCTCGGAGTTACCCATCTGACCGTCGGGAAGACCAACGTCCTCGCCCGAAGCGCCGAGCGTGGTGTGGGGATACTTCTCGTACAGGCTATCAAGGAAGGGCGTCTTGGCAGCGGCGACGGCGTTCTCGCCATCGGCCGGAGCCAGGCCGCAGCCGTCCATGATGATCAGGAGTGCAGGAAGATGACGCTGTGCCATATGTCCTACTCGCCTGCCTTGACGACCATAGAGGCGAAGTCGGCAGCCTTGAGCGAAGCGCCGCCCACGAGGGCGCCGTCAACGTCGGGCTTGGCGACGAGCTCGGCGATGTTGCCAGGCTTGGCAGAGCCACCATAGAGAACGCGGATGCCGTTAGCGAGCTCCTCGCCGAACATCTCCTTGAGGGTCTCACGGATAGCGCCGCAGACCTCCTGGGCGTCCTCAGCGGTAGCGGTCTTACCGGTGCCGATGGCCCAGATGGGCTCGTAGGCGACGACGACCTGCTTGGGGCAGGTGATCTCAAGACCGGCAAGGCCAGCCTTGACCTGGTTCACGACATGCTCGACATAGGTGCCAGCCTCGCGGACCTCGAGGGACTCGCCGCAGCAGAAGACGGGAACAAGACCGGCGGCAACGAGAGCCTTGGCCTTCTTGTTCTGGTCCTCGTCGGTCTCGTGGAAGTAATCGCGACGCTCGGAGTGACCGATGATGCAGTAGGTGCAGCCAGCGGACTTGAGCATGTCGCAAGAGGACTCACCGGTGAAGGCACCCTTGGCCTCCCAGTACACGTTCTGTGCACCGAGGGCGATGGGGGCAGCCTGAATACGGTCATGAACCGTGGTGATGTCGATGGTCGGAGGGCAGACGAGCACCTCGACGCCAGCCGGAACCTCGGGCAGAGCCTGAGCCAGCTCGTCGGCGAGCTTGGCAGCCTCGGCGACGTCGTTGTTCATCTTCCAGTTACCAGCGATAAGAAGGGTGCGATTAGGCATCGAGAAGCGCCTCCACTCCGGGCAGGGCCTTACCCTCGACGAGCTCCATGGATGCGCCACCACCGGTGGAGATCCAGCTCATCTTGTCGGCCAGGTTGAACTTGTTGACAGCCGCGACAGAGTCACCACCGCCGATGATCGAGGTGCAGTCGGCCTCGGCGACGGCCTCGGCGATAGCCTGGGTGCCGTGAGCGAAGTTGTCGAACTCGAAGACGCCCATGGGGCCGTTCCAGAACACGGTCTTGGCGCCCTTGACGGCCTCGACGTAGAGCTCCTCGGTCTTGGGGCCGATGTCCATGCCCTCACGATCGTCGGGGATAGCGTCGGAAGCGACAACCTCGGGGACAGCGTCCTCGCCAAAGTGATCGGCAACGCGGTTGTCGATGGGGAGCAGGATCTTGACGCCCTTCTCCTCGGCCTTCTTGAGCATCTCGCCGGCGCGCTCGACCCAGTCCTCTTCCTTGAGGGACTGACCGACGGTCAGGCCCTGAGCCAGGAAGAAGGTGTAGGCCATGCCGCCACCGATGATCAGGGTGTCAGCGGAGTCGATGAGGTGATCGAGAACGCCGATCTTGGAGGAAACCTTGGAACCGCCGACGATAGCGACGAAGGGGCGCTCGGGCTCGGCGAAGATGCCGGTCAGCGTGTCGACCTCCTTCTCGAGCAGGAAGCCGGCGACGGCAGGCAGGTAAGCGGCGGGGCCCACGACGGAACCCTGGGCGCGGTGAGCGGTGCCGAAGGCATCGAGAACGAAGACGTCACCATAGGAAGCGAGCTTCTTGGCGATCTCGGGATCGTTCTTCTTCTCACGCTTGTCGAAACGGACGTTCTCGAGAACGAGGACCTTGCCCGGCTCGACGGCGGCGACAGCCTCAGCAGCCTTCTCGCCGTAGGTGTCGGCGACAAAGGCAACATCGAGACCAGAGAGCTCAGCGAGCTTCTTGGCGACAGGCTCAAGGGAGAGCTCAGGCTGGAAGCCGGTGCCCTCGGGACGGCCGAGGTGGCTCATGAGAATGACGCGAGCGTTGTGCTCAACGAGGTAGTTGATGGTGGGCAGGGCAGCCTTGATGCGGGTGGTGTCGCCAACGACGCCATCCTTGATAGGCACGTTGAAGTCAACGCGGACGAGAACGCGCTTGCCGTCGACATCGATGTCGCGGACGGTCTTCTTGGTAAAGGCCATGTTTGCTTCTACCTTTCGTACGTGTCTGCCTCCCATTACGGCAGACGATTTCCTATAAAAAGGGCGCGACCCTAGGGTGTAAGCCCTATGAGGCCGCGCCCTTCTTTAGACGCTCAACGAGCTATTCGCTAAAAGCTAAATTAAGCAACGAACTTCTCGAAGTACTTGATGGTGCGGACCATCTGAGAGGTGTAGGAGTTCTCGTTGTCGTACCAAGAGGTGACCTGAACGAGGGTCTGGCCGTTGCCGAGGTCAGAGCACATGGTCTGAGTGGCGTCGAAGATGGAGCCGTGGGTCTCGCCGATGATGTCGGTGGAGACGATGTCGTCCTCGTTGTAACCGAAGGTCTCGGAGATGGTGGCAGCGTAGGCCTTCATAGCAGCGTTGACCTCGTCGACGGTGACCTTCTTGTCAACGACAGCGTAGAGGTTGGTGATGGAGCCGGTCGGCGTCGGGACGCGCTGGGCGGCACCGATGAGCTTGCCGTTGAGCTCGGGGAGAACCAGGCCGATAGCCTTGGCAGCACCGGTGGTGTTGGGGACAATGTTAACGGCGCAGGCGCGGCTACGACGCTTGTTGCCCTTGCGCTGCGGGCCGTCGAGCGGCATCTGGTCGCCAGTCCAGGCGTGAATGGTGGTCATGATGCCGGACACGATGGGAGCGAAGTCGTTCAGACCCTTGGCCATCGGGGCGAGGCAGTTGGTGGTGCAGGAAGCAGCGGAGATGATGTTGTCCTCAGCGGTCAGCGTCTCATGGTTGACGTTGTACACGATGGTGGGCAGGTCGCTGCCGGCCGGAGCGGAGATGACGACCTTCTTGGCGCCAGCGTTGATGTGGGCCTGAGCCTTAGCCTTGCTGGTGTAGAAGCCGGTGCACTCGAGAACGACGTCGACGTCGAGGTCGCCCCAAGGCAGGTTGTTGGCGTCGGCCTCCTTGTAGATCTTGATCTCCTTGCCGTCAACGGTGATGGAATCCTCGCCAGCAACGACCTCGTGATCGCGAGCGTAGTTGCCCTGCGTGGAGTCGTACTTCAGCAGGTAAGCGAGCATATCGGGAGAGGTGAGGTCGTTGATAGCGACGATCTCGGAGCCCTCATGACCGAACATCTGACGGAAGGCCAGACGACCGATGCGACCGAAGCCGTTAATAGCAACCTTTACTGCCATTGTGTCTCCTTTCGTAAGGCCCCCGCAAGCTACAGCGCCTGCCGTTGAGGCCCACAAACTAACCACTCGCCTAATATACCTTTTTTTGGACTTGAATTTCACGAGAATGGTCGAAATTGAAAATCAAATTTAAGTTAAAACGTTTTAAAGAATAAAATAGCAGTTAAATCCGTATATAAGTCGATACTTTAAACTACCTGTTTGCTTCAATGAGCTTTTCAAGCCTCAAAACTCGATGGTAGAGGGCCGACTTCGACAAGGGAGGGTCAGCCATCTCCCCCAAATCACGCAGCGACAGATCGGGGTAGCGTTCGCGCAGGTCGCAAAAGACCGCCAAGGCATCCGGAAGCGCATCGCGAAGGCCACGCTGCTCGAGCTCATCGATAAGCGCAAGCTGATGCTGGGCGGCACCCGCACTTCTGGTCTGGTTGGCGAGCTCGGCATTCACGCGACGGTTCACATCGTTCTTAACCAACTTGACCGCGCGCGCCTCCTCAATCTCGGCAACGCTGCGCTTGGCACCAATCAGCTTTAAAAGATGCTCGATCTCCTCGGCGCTCTTAATGTAGACAGCAAAGGATCCGCGCCGCGCGTTAACGCGCGCATGGACCCCAATCTGCTCCAATAGATCGCAGAGTCCCCGGGCATACTGCTCGCCCTGCACCGCGATCTCCAAATGAAAATCGCCACGGGGATCGGCCACGAAACCGCCGGCGATGAGCGCGCCGCGGATGTAGGCAAGCCTGCAGCAGGGACGGGCAACGATGTGCCGGGGAACACCGGCGACGAGCCCTCCCCTGCGGTCGAGAATGCCCAGCAGCACCAGAGCCTTGTCCAGGTCGGGTTGATCGGGCAGGGTAATGAGATAGTTACGGACCTTATGCAGGACCGATTTACGAACGGTGAATTCCGTTTTGAGCTTAAGGATGCGATGCGTCAGCGTGATCATCGTGCGCGCGACGGCTCCCGTCTCGGTCGCGACTGTCAAACGATACCGCCCGGAGCCGGCCAACGAAAGCGTACCGCTCACACGCGTCAGGGCGGCAAGCGTCGACAAATCGCAGTATTCACATTCGGGTTCGCAGCGCGCAAGCTCGTCGCGCACCTCAGCGGTAAACGACATGCAGGCCTATGCCTTCGTGTTGGCGCGCGACAGGTCGCGGTGGGAGATGCTCACGTGATACTGGGCGCCTTCCAGGTAACGGGCCGTGGCCTCGGCAATGGCGACGCTACGGTGCTGTCCGCCCGTGCAGCCGATGGCGATAGAAAGCTGCGGCTTACCCTCCGCGATATAGCCCGGCATCACCGTATCGAGCAGCTGTGTCCAAGCCTTCCAAAACTCCTGCGTCTTGGGGTGGTCCAGAACAAAATCGGAGACCTTTTTATCGAGACCGGTCATCGTGCGCATCTCGGGATCGTAAAACGGATTGGGCAGGAAGCGGACGTCGATCATAATGTCCGCCTCGACGGGCATGCCGTGCTTAAAGCCAAACGAGAACACATGGACGTCCATGAGCTGTTGGTCGGACAGCTCGGAAAATGCCATACGTAGCTTGTTGCGCAGCGCAGAGGTGCGCAGACGACTCGTGTCGATAATCATATCGGCTCGATCGCGCACGCCCTGCAGCTGAAGGCGCTCGCGCTGAATGGCATCGGCCGTAGTCTCCCCCGGCTTGGCAATGGGATGACGGCGGCGATTTTCGCTGTAGCGACGAATCAGCACCTCGTCAGAAGCCTCCAGGAACACGATGTCGCAGCTCATCTCGCGCTCTTCGAGCGCGGCGACCGCATCGAGCAACTCGTCAAACAGTCCCTGGCTACGCAAATCGCAGGTGACGGCGAGATGCCTGCCCACGCCCGTATTGATGCCGACGAGCTCGGCAAGCTGGGCGATGAGACGCGGAGGCAGGTTATCAATGCAAAAATAGCCCATGTCCTCGAACACGTGCATGGCCTGTGTGCGGCCCGATCCGGACATTCCGGTGATGATGACGATATCGGGGATGCGCTCCGAGCGCTCCGCCGCATCCATGGCATCTCCCTTTTGCATGTGCTGCCTCCCAAAAACAAGCGCGGGACCCAGCAACCCGGATCCCGCGCGGTCAATTGCCTATATTGAGTATACCGCCCCGAGCGGATACGAGGCCTGTCTTACGCCTCAAGCGCAGCCTTGAACCAACTCGTAATACTCGTGGGGTGCGTGATGGCGGTGCCGACGACAACGGCCCAGGCGCCAGCATCGATCGCAGCGCGAGCCTCCTCGGGCGTGTGCACGCGGCCCTCGCAGATGATGGGAAGACCGGGGAATTCCTCGGTCGCCTGACGCAGGAGTGGCAGGTCGGGGCCATCGGCCATGGTGCAGTCGATGGCGGCGACGCCGTGAGAAAGCGTGGTGGATACCAGGTCAAAGCCCATATCAACCGCACGGCGAATGTCCTCGATGGTGGCACAATCCGCCATCAGGAGCACACCCTCCTCGTGCAGCGGGCGGAAGGTATCCTCGACGGTCTTGCCATCGGGACGCGGACGATCAGTGGCGTCGATCGCCACGATATCGGCACCGGCAGCAACGCAGGCGCGAGCGTGACGCAGCGTCGGCGTGATGTAAACGCCCTCGTGTCCATCCTTCCACAGGCCGATGACGGGAACCTCACAGCGACCCTTAATGGCGGCAATGTCGGCAAGGCCCTGACAGCGAATGGCGGCGGCGCCGCCAAGCTCGCAAGCGCGAGACATTTGAGCCATGGTCTCGGGCGTACGAAGCGGCTCGCCCATATACGCCTGAACGCTCACGACGAGCTTGCCCTTCAGGGATTGAATCAAAGGATCGACGGTCATAAGGCTGCAACCTTTCTCAGAACAGCCTCCCGAGGCGTGTTGTCTCGGGAGGCTCCTACAGCAGATACGTTTACTTCAACGAGGCAAGAAGATGCTCAGCGGCACCGATGAGCGGAGCATCGCCCTCCAGAGAACCGATGAGGATCGGCGTGTCCTGAAGCGGATCGAGCGCCTGGCTGGCATAGCCCTCGTGCACCGAATCCTTCCACGTCTGCGAACGCCAATCGGGACCTTGGTGAATCACGCCGCCCGAAAGCACGATGACCTCAGGGTCCAGGATGTTAGCGAGCGAGCCCAAGCTGGCACCCAGCGCAAAGCCGGCATCATGGATGACCTCGGTCGCCTTTGCGTCGCCCGCACGGCACAGGTCGTTCACATCGCGACCGACCGAAGGACGGCTGGGGTCGACGCGGCCAAAACGCTCATCGTACATACGACCAATGGAAGTGCCCGAAGCAACCGACTCCAGATGGCCGGAACGCCCGCAGGCGCAGGGAATGCCAGCGGCAGCCGAGCACTCGATGTGGCCCATATGGCCAGCAGCACCATGGAAGCCCTGCATCACGCGGCCGTTCTCGACATATGCGCCACCGATGCCCGTACCGATGCCCAGGCACAAGACGGAGAACTTGCCCTTGCCGACGCCCCAGTGGGCCTCCCCCAGAGCATGAGCCTGCACGTCGCCCACAACGGCAACGGGAAGACCAAGGTCCTCGCGCAGACGCGGCCCCAACTGAACGCCGGACCAGCCGGGCATGATCTCATTGGCATACGCAATGGCGCCCGTCTTGGGATCGACGACGCCTGCGGCACCGATACCGACACCGAGAACCTCGACATCGGGATTCGCCTCAAGAGCGGCCTTGATAGACGCCTCGATACGCTGGAAGACGGCCTCGCCGCCCTCCTGGGCCTCGGTAGGAACCTCGGCCTCAAAAACGGGATGGGGCACACTACCGTCAGCCGGGTACTCCATGATGGCAGTCGCAATTTTAGTTCCGCCGATATCGACAGAGCAGACGTACTTGTTCTCCATGTCGCTCTCCTTCGGAGATAAAAACAACTACAGGAAATGCGCCGTCAGGCTAGCCGTCACAGCGCAGTAAAGGTTTTCCTGGTGCCCAAGATCGCCGAGAAACCGTGTGGCCATTGACCTAATAGTCATGGCCACACGGTTGAACGGCGAGGTCGGGTGCCTGGGAAGCTTTACAGGAGGCCGTTGTCCTGGAGGACCTTCCTAATAGCCTCGACGTTCTCGCCGGTCATGGCCTTCACCGGGCGCGGCATGGTCGGGCTGTCGAAGATACCCATGAGGTTCATAGCGGTCTTGAAGGCGCCGACGCCACCGGCATAGCCCTGGACGCCCGAGGTGACATCCCAGATGTGCGAAATCTCATTGAGGCGATCCTGCTCGGCCTTGACGGTAGCCCAGTCACCAGCCTGAGCAGCCTTCCACTGACGAACGTAGCCCTCGGGCTCAACGTTGGCGAGACCCGGGACAGAGCCGTCGGCGCCACCGAGGTAAGCGCCGTCGACAACAACCTCGTGGCCGGTGAGGATGCTCATCGGATGGCCGTTCTTCTCGTTCTCCTGAACGAGGTAGCGGAACGAGATGTCATCACCCGAGGAATCCTTGACGCCAGCAAGGACGCCCTCGGCGCCGAGCTTGGCAAGGAGCTTCCAGGGGAGCTTGGTGTGAACGCAGACGGGAATGTCATAGGCAAAGATGGGCAGGTCAAGCTCCTCGTGCAGGATGCGGAAGTGCTCCTCGACCTCGGTCATGCCCTGCAGGGCATAGAACGGGCAGGTGGCGACAAGCGCATCGGCGCCCAGCTCCTGAGCGACCTTACCGTGCTCGATCATGCGCTCGGTCTCGGTATCGATGATGCCGACCAGGACGGGCACGCGATGGTCGACGATACGAACGGCCTCGGCAATGATCTGGCGACGACGCTCATCGGTGGAGAAAACGACCTCGCCCGAAGAGCCCAGGAAGAACAGGCCATCGACGCCGGCATCGATCATGCGGTTGATGCTGCGCTCAAAGGAGGCAACGTCGAGCTGGTGGTCTTCGGTATCGGGAACAACGACGGGAGGGATAACGCCGGTGAATTTCTGAGTTGCCACAAGAATCTCCTTAGTTGTCTGGCGGGCGGCCCTATGCCACCCACTCTTGTTGGCAGTGTCCAGGCCGTCTAGGCCAAAGAACACGGGTAGAACGTTTGGTTAAAAAAGTCGATGACTTCGTTTTCGAACGCATTGATGCGCTCATGAGCGTATTTGGCATAGATGATATGCCTCCGGTCACACTCAAGACCGTTGAATACGGCAAACTGGCCCTTGGGATCGCTCACGGCATCCATGAGCGATGTGCCCATGAGCACCGATCCACGCACCCGAGACGACAACGCCTCGAGGCCACCGGGAATTGGATTGGCAACCGCCGTGCAGGCGAGGCCCCGCTCGTCCAGAGCAGAAACCGCCAGCGCGACCCCGCCGCCAAGGCCCTCGCCCCATGCAAAGATGCGGTCGGGGTCCACGCCATCAAGATTGCGCGCCACCTTCGCCATCGCGCAACCCCAACGGACGCGCTTGACAAAAGCAGGAGAGGCAATCCCCTGCTGCAGCTCGCTGGATCCAATCGCCTCATCGTCCAGCGCAAGCACGGCATATCCCATGGCCGCAAACCTCGTCATGTGATGCCATCCCCGCACGGGTCGGTCGATGTCGTGAAACATCAGACATAGCGGCACAAGCTCGGATGCTCGGGCGCGACCGGCAGGCTCAATCAAGCGTGCGTGGACCACATCGCCACCAAGCTCAAAGGAAACCTCGGAGTAGCGGGCATACGGATTGGCGAAATCGATCGCCGTAATACTCGGCCCGCAAACCTCAAGGTCCGAAGCGGCTATCTCTAATTCGGAAACATCCGCAGAAGCATCACCGCGCCAATCCCGGAAATCAGCGAGCCTTGACGAGACCGTTCCGGGAATCCCCACAAGGTCGGAGACAATCAGCTCATTGACATTGCTCTCGCACTTAGACATAAGCCTCCCCTCCCTTGCAGAAAAACGGAATGATCAGATCGTCAAAATCCTGAATCTCCTCGTGGCCAAAGCCTTCAAAGAACTCATGACGCTTTTCACAGGTCAGGTTGTTATAGACCGCAAACTGCGTCGCTGGCGGACAGACGGTATCGGCTGTGCCGGTGCCAAACAGCACGGGGCATTTGACCATAGGGGCAAAGTTCTTGGAATCGAAGTACGCCAGCTTGGCATAGGCTACGTCAATACGAGTCGAGTCCTCATCAAACCAGCGCGACCAATAGCGAAGGCCCTCGTAGGCAATATCATCGGCATCCAAATCCCAGACCAGGCGGAAATCCGACAGGAAGGGATAGAGGATGGCGGCGCGATTGATAAGCTCGCTGTTAAGTGCACAGGTCGCAATGCCCAAACCGCCGCCCTGCGACGCGCCGTTCACAAACACACGGGCAAGATTGATGCCCTCGAGCTCGCGAACGATGCGACACAGGATGCGAATATCTTGGTGCAAGCGGACATAGTAGAGGTTGGCCGGGTCGCCGTCGATACCGGCGACGATATGGCCCGCGACCGTTGTGCCCTCAAATCCACCAATGTCCTCGGAGGGACCTCCTTGACCGGGGCAGTCGAGGGCGATGAGTGCCATGCCCATGCCTGCAAACGACGCCTGCTCAAACCAGCTGCGGCTTGCACCCGGATATCCATGGAACTGAAGTACCAATGGCACGGGCTCGTCCGAGACGGGTTTAAGGTACTTGGCATGCAGGCGAGCGCCACACATACCGGTAAACCAGAGGTCGAAAAGCTGGCAGGTCACGGCATCTGTGACCGATGCCGTCTCGATCGCATAGTCAAGCCCGACCGCGTCGGCCTCGGCCATGCGATCCTTCCAAAAGAGATCGAAATCTGATGGACGGGGCATGGCGCCTCGATATTCACCAAATTGATGTTGTAGCTCCTGAGCACTTGGCATGGCTCGTGAACCCAACCTTTCGAAATCGCAACGGAGGTGCGCCCGGCAAGGGAACCGGGCACACGGGAGGGAAAGCGAGGCTACTCGCCGAGCTTGGGATGCAGCAGCGACGGCGCAGCACCGAGCAGCATCTTGGTGTAGGGGTCCTGAGGGTGCTGGAAGACCTGCTTGGCCTCGCCCTGCTCGACGATCTTGCCGCCATTCATAACGATGATGTCGTCAGAGATATAGCGGACCGTCTGGATGTCATGGCTGATGAACACCATGGCCAGGCCGAGCTCCTTCTTAAGGTCGGTCAGCAGGTTCAGAATCTGCGCGCGGACCGAAACGTCCAGAGCCGAGGTGGGCTCGTCGGCGATGATGGCATCGGGGTTCAACGACAGGGCACGGGCAATTGCGACGCGCTGGCGCTGGCCGCCCGAAAGCTGGCCGGGAAGAACCTCGGCGGCGGAGCTGGGCAGACCGGTGAGCTCCAGGAGCTCCTTGACGCGCTTCTCCTGCTCGGCCTCGGTACCCAGGTTGTGGACGCGCATGGGGTCGAGCAGCTGCTCGCGAACGACCATGCGGGGATTGAGCGCCGTAGCCGGATTCTGGAACACGACCGAGATGACACGGCCCATGTGGCGACGGTCCTCGGCGGTACGCTTGGTTACGTCCTTGCCCTTAAAGTAGACCTTGCCGCTCGTGGGGGCCTGCAGGCCGCACATGACGTTGGCGGTGGTGGACTTACCGCAACCGGACTCGCCGACGATGCCGATCGTCTGACCGGGCATGAGCCTAATCGTTACACCCTGGACGGCGTGAACCAGGTTGGGGTGCAGAATCGAGCCGGTACGGGTCCTAAAGGTGACGTGGACGTCATCAAGGAAGATGATCGGCTCGACGCCGTTGACTGCGGTCTCGCTCATCTACATCACCTCCGCGTGAGGGGTCAAACCATTTGCCTTGAGCACCTCGTCGGGGAGCTCGGAATAGAAGTGCTCGGTGCCGGGCACGCGCTTGAAGACCGGACGGGTGTCCAGGCCAATGCGCGGATGGCTCGAGCGGGGCGCGAAGCGATCGCCCTTGGGGAAATCGCGCGGGCTCGGAACGGCGCCGGGCACCTGGTGCAGACGGCCCGAACCGCTCTCGATGGACAGAACGGAGCCCAGAAGACCGCGGGTGTACTCGTGGATCGGGTTAGTGAGCAGCTCCTTGGTGGGCGCCTGCTCGATAACCTGACCGGCGTACATAACCGTGATGTTATGGGCGACCTCGGCGACCAGCGCCAAGTCATGCGAGACGAAGATCATGGCAAAGCCGAGCTTGGCCTGAAGGTCGTTGAGCAGCTTGATGACCTGCTTCTGGACGGTAACGTCCAGAGCGGTCGTGGGCTCGTCGCAGATGACCAGCTTGGGGTCGCGGGTAAGGGCCATAGCGATCAGGACACGCTGACGCTGGCCACCGGAAAGCTCATGCGGGTAGCTCTCGAGCGTACGCTTGGGGTCGAGGCCCACGAGCTCCAGGAGTTCCTCGGCGCTGCGGGTGCCGCCGCGCTTGGTGAGCTGCTTCATCTGGGCAGAGATGAGCATGGAGGGGTTGAGCGAGGACAGGGCGTCCTGATAGACCATAGCGATATCGGTACCGCGCAGGCCGAACCACTCCTTCTTGCTCATCTTGAGCAGGTCGCGGCCCTCCCAGAGGACCTCGCCGGAAAGGTGCTCGTCATCGTCGGTCAGGCCCATGATGGCCAGCGTGGTGATGGACTTACCGCAACCGGACTCGCCCACCAGGCCCATGGTCTGACCAGGACGGACGTCAAAGTTGACATGGTCGACGACGTTGATATCGCCGTGATGCTCAAACTGAATGCAGAAGTCACGGACCGAGAGAATCGGTTCGACAGACTCGTCGGGCACATGGCGATCGTCACGCTTGAGCTCGACATCGCGCAGGGCGCCAAGGCGAGCGGAGAGGGACTGGGCCTGCTCCTTGTAGGCGCGAACGGGGTCGGAGACCAGCAGGTCGGCCTCGCGACGCTTGGAGGAATCGGTCGGATCCAGGGCGGCGGAGGGAGCAGCGGCCATGGCGTCGGTAATGCCCTCGGAGAGGATGTTGAGCGCCAGGCAGGTGATCATGATGGCCAGGCCCGGGAACAGCGCCTGCCACCAACGGCCGGCGAGCACGCCGCCGCGGGCGTCGGCGAGGATGTTGCCCCAGGTAGCGGTGGGCTCCTGGATACCAGCGCCGATGAAGGTCAGCGAGGCCTCGAAGATGATGGCGTCGGCGACCAGGGTAACGGTGAAGACCATGATCGGGGCGATGCAGTTACGCAGAACATGCTTGATCAAAATCCACGGAGCCTTGGCGCCGGAAACGATGACCGCGCGGACATAGTCCTCGCCGTACTCGGACACGATGTTGGCGCGCACGATACGGGCAATCTGTGGAGTGTACATAAAGCCGATGGCGAAGATGATCGACGGCACGGAGTTGCCCAGGATGGAGACGAAGACGGCCGCGAGGGCGATGCCCGGGATGGACATGATGATGTCCAGGATACGCATGATCGTCTCGGAAACGGCCTTGCGCGAAACCGCCGCAAGGGCGCCCACGACCGAGCCGCAGACCAGAGCCATGGCAGTGGCGCCAAAGCCGATAATCAGCGAGTAACGACCACCGTAGAGCATGCGCGACAGAATGTCGCGACCCTTATCGTCGGTACCGAAGATAAATCCGTTGCCGGGAGCCTGGCGAGCCGTAAAAATCTCGACCGGGCTATAGGGGGCAAGAAGGGGCGCCAGAATCGCAGTCAGGGCGACCAGCACCAACACGACGGCGGCAATCTTAGAAGACAGCGTCATCTTCTTCCAGCCACCGAGCTTGAGCCCCTTGGAGGCAGCCTTCTCGAGCTGCTCGGTTTGCTTCTCTCGAATCTTTACCATAATCTACACCGTCCTGATGCGCGGGTTGATGAGCAGGTAGAGCATGTCAACCACGATGTTGATGATGATGAAGGCAAGAGCAACGACGATAACGACGCCCTGAACCAGGTTCGCCTCGTTGCCCTGAACGCCCTGCAGAATCGCGGTGCCCATGCCGGGGAGGTTGAAGATAACCTCGATGACGACGGCGCCGCCCATGAGGTAACCGATCTTAAGACCGAGGGTGGTGACCGGGGTGATCAGCGCATTGCGAAGAACGTTGATGCCGACGACGACCTTCTCGGGAACGCCGGCGCCGCGAGCCATACGGACATAATCCTTATCGAGCTCCTCGACCATGGCGGTACGCACGATACGAGTCATCTGGCCCGTCAGCGGAAATGCCAAGGCGATAGCGGGCATGATCATACGTCCCAGATAGCCAGCCGGATTCGTGGTGAAGTGAGGCAGAGCACCCGATGCCGGAAGCACCTTAAGGTAGGAAGAGAACAGCAGGATCAACAGAACGGCAAGCCAGAACGACGGGGTTGCCAAGCCGGCGATGGAAAAGACGCGGATCACTTGGTCCGGCCATTTGTCGCGATACAGTGCCGCGATGACGCCGAGTAAAAACGAAACGACCGCACCGATGGCAAGGCCGATGAAGGTCAGCTGCATCGTGACGGGCAGGGCCGTGGAGATGCGCTTGGCAACGGAGTTGCGAGCAGCACCATAGGTGCCCATGTCACCATGGATCAAATCGCCCATATAGCGCACGTAGCGCACGGGCCAGGGGTCGTCCAGACCATACTTCTCATGGTACTCGGCAACCGCCTCGGGCGAGGCACCGTCACCCAACGCCGTGTAGGCGGGGTCGGTCTTGGAGAACGACATAAGGAAGAACACCAGGACGGTGACGCCCAATGCCATGATCGGCAGCGCCACAAGACGCCTTCCAATCAAACGTAGCAAGTTGTTCACGTTCTCTCCCCTTTCTTTTGTCGGTAGGACCAACTGGTATATGAGTACGGATACTCATTACAAGACCCGAGCGACATCGAGGTCGCCCGGGTCTTTGTTTCAACTATGAGGATACGGTCCCAACGACCGACATCCTGCATACAGACTCAAGCGAGTCTTACGCCTTGACGGTCGCAACGCCCCTGAAGGACATGCTCGTCGTACCGATGCCCTTGAAGCCATCGAGGGCCTCGCCGTTGGGCGCAGTGGACGGATCGTCCCAGGAAGCGGAGACGGTCTTGACGTGGACAACGGGGTACAGAACGGCGTTGTCGGCAATGATGTCGAAGCACTCGTTCCACTTCTTCTGCTGCTCATCGCCCTCAGCGGCAAGAGCCTCGTCCATGAGACCGTGGAGCTTCTGCCACTCAGCGGACTCCTTCCACGGGCAACGGGTCTGCATCCAGACGTTGTCGCCGTACCACCAGTTGAGCAGCAGGTCGGGGTCGGCGCCGAAGCAGGAAGGATCGCCAGGGGCAAGGAGGATATCGTAGGCCTCGCCGCCGTCGATGGCAGCGTAGGTGGCCGGCGAGGTATCGGTCTGGATGGTGACATCGAAGCCGAGAGCGTCGAGGTCGTTCTTGACCTGGGCGGCCATACCCTTAATCTGCTCGTTGTCGGTGGTGCGCAGGGTGATGGCACCCGGGGTGATGCCAGACTCCTCGATGAGCTTCTTAGCCTTCTTGGCGTCGGTCTTGTACACCGTGGAAGCCTCATGATAGTTGGTGAAGCTCTTGGGCAGGTAGCAGCTGGCAGCGGTGGCAAGGCCGGCGAAGGTGTTGCTGACCATCTTCTCGGTGTCGAGCGCATACATGACAGCCTGACGGACCTTGACGTTGTTCCAAGGCTCCTTGGCGACGTTGAACATGATGAAGCGGGTGCCGAAACCCTGAACGTTATCGATCTTGCAGCCGGCGCTCTCGAGCTGGTCGACGGCGTCAGCGGTAACGAGCTCCATAACGAGCGTGGAGCCCTCCTGCTGAGCGGTAACGCGAGCGGTGGGGTCGGTCAGGATGCTGTACTGGATCTTCTTATCCTCGGCAGCATACTCACCGTTGTACTCGGGGTTGGGAACCAGGGTGATCTCGGTATCGGAGATAGAGTCGTACATCCAGGGGCCGGAGCCGATCGGCTGCTTGGCGCGATCCTCCTCGGTCTGGGTGGCCGGGGTAACGCGGACGATGGCCAGACGATCCTTGAGCAGGGAGAAGTTGGGGACCTTGGTCTTGACCGTCACGGTGCTGGCGTCCTTGGCCTCGATGGACTCGAAGGGCTGGAAGAACGGAGCATAGGTAGCGGAAGCGGCGCAAGCGGTGTAGGAGGCAACGACATCGTCAGCGGTGACCTCGGTGCCATCGGAGAACTTGGCGCCCTTGCGGATGGTGACCTCGAAAGTGGTGTCGTCCACAGACTTGGGATCGTCGGTGGCGAGCTCGTTGAAGGTGCTGTAGTCGTGGTAATCGATGCCATAGAGGCCCTCGACGACGTGCCAGTTAGCACCCAGGCCCACAGCGGAGCCGGTGCTGGCGGGATCGAAGCTGGACGGAGCGTAAGCGGAACCAGCGGTGATCACGCCGCCGCCACGGTTGGCGGAATCGGTGGAACCGGAAGCGGAACCCTCGTCGCTGGAGCTGCCACCGCAGCCGGTGAGACCAAGCCCTGCGACAGCAGCGACGCTGCCGGTGAGGCCGAGGAACGAACGCCTGGACATACCCTTGTTGATGATGGCCATGTCTTCTCCTATCAATAGAGAATCTTACCCGGGAGCACCCAGACGTGCCCCCGCGCAACTTGCGGACGATATATACCTTACCTACCGACGAACCCAACTGAGGTGCCGCGCTCGGCGACCGATACATACATACGCTTGAACGGTATTTACTACCGTTCACCGAATTCATTGACAAACGATTCGCCAGACAGTATGTATCGACGAGGTGAGATATCAGTCTTCGTCAACCCGCAGGATAGCAGGGTTGTTCACCATGGCTAGTCAAACGTTTTAGCGTTAATTAAACCCGAAATCGGCTGGTAATCGCCGTGAAATAAATGATTGAAAATCACGCAATCATGTATATCAGTTGTTTAGAGGCGTGTTTAGTTTTCGGATTGCTTTGCCGCCGCCTCGGCGCGCTCGGCATTCCATGCAACGAGCGCCTCGTGAACCGCTTTGGCGACATCGGCAGGAATGCCTCGAACTTCCGCGATCTCTTGCTCGCTCGCCGCGCGCAAACGCTTCATCGAGCCAAAATGGCGCATAAGGGCACGTTTTCTGGTGGGTCCCACGCCTGGAACGTCATCGAGTACCGAAACCGTCATGGCTTTATCGCGCAATTCGCGATGGAACGTGATGGCAAAACGGTGCGATTCATCGCGCACCTGTTTAATTAGATAGAGCGACGCGGACCCGGTCGGCAGCACGACGGGAGTCTCGTCCCAAGGCACGAAAACCTCCTCATCGGCCTTTGCCAAGCCACAAACTGGTATATCGAGCCCAAGAGCCTCAAGTTGCTTGATCGCAGCGGTCAATTGCGGCTTACCGCCATCGACAACGAGCAAATCGGGGCGCGAGCCAAAGCGCTCGTCGGCCATGCGCTCGGGAGCATAACGTCGTCCCAAAACCTCGGACATCGACACGAAGTCGTTTGCCTCGTCCAATTCGGCCTGAATTTTAAAACGACGATACTGACTCTTGTCGGCGCGCCCGTTGGTAAACACCACCATCGAGGCGACCGTAAAGGTGCCATGAAGTGTAGAGATATCGAAGCACTCGATACGCAACGGCGGCGATGGCAGCGCCAACGCACTTTCGAGCTCCAGGAGCGCTTGATTGGTGCGGTCGTCAGCGTACCCCGTTCGCATCATGTAGCGCATGAGGGCATGGCGCGCATTTTTGGATGCCATATCGAGCAGACGGTGCTTTTCGCCACGCTGCGGCCTATGGAGATGGCAGGAACGCTCACGCTTGCCCGCAAGCCACTCCCCCAGCGCTTCCGCATCCTCAAGATCGACGGAAAGGTTGACCTCAGCTGGAATATCAGCCGTCTCGTCGTAATAGCGCTTAAGAAAGCCCGACTGGAGCTCTTCCTCGTCAACATCAAGACCCTTGTCGAGAATGAACTCGCAGGTGCGAACTGTTCGGCCCTCGCGAACGACGAAGACGCAAGCGGCGGAGATGGTCTCCTCGCGATAGAAACCGATGACATCTATATCGACACTGGAGGGAAAAACGACTTGCTGACGATCGTCCAGACCCCTGATGACCTCCAAACGACGTTTGACGCGTGCCGCGCGCTCAAAGTCGAGCGCCTCAGCGGCATCCGTCATCTCGGAGGTCAGCTCATCGACGACATCCTTGCGATGGCCCGACAAAAAGCGCTCGACACGCTTGACGTTCTTGGCATAGTCTGCCGGGGAAATCACGCCGACACACGCACCCGGGCCGCGCCCGACATGGTAGTCAAAGCAGGGGCGCCCGTTTTGCGCGCAAATCATATTGACGATGTCTTCCTCGCCCTTGTGGGACTCGACGATACGGCGACAACGACGCCACTCCGCACAGGATGCGGAGCAGATGGGGATAACCTTGCGCAGCGTATCTATCGTCTCACGTGCCGCGCGGCTATCGGTATAAGGTCCAAAATAGCGCGTTCCCGGCTTATGACGCTCACGCGTGTATTTGATAGCGGGATACAGGTCGCCCTTTGTAATGGCGATAAAGGGGTAGCTCTTGTCATCCTTGAGGTCGACGTTAAAGTACGGATGGTACTGACCAATCAAATTGCGCTCGAGCACCAACGCCTCGTGCTCGGTCTCCACCACGATATAGTCAAAGCTCGCCACCAGCTGCATCATCAGCGGGATCTTCTGGCGCTCGTCCTGCAGCGTCACGTACTGACGCATACGGGCGCGCAGGTTTTTCGCCTTGCCCACGTAGATGACATCGCCCTTGGCGTCTTTCCAAAGGTAGCAGCCGGGCTGCGTGGGAACGCGCGAAACCTGCTCGGCAAGCGTTGGAATGTTGTCGTGACCGGCCACGCGCACCTACTTGCGACGAATCAGCGCCGAGACCTCGGGCATCTTAAGGACGACGGCAAGGCCAAAGGTAACAGCAAGCGAGACGACACCCGCAACGCAAACGTAGCCAAGAGTAATCAGAATCGAGCCGCCAAGTGCCCCGACAAAGTGCTCAAGCGCCCACATGACGCCGGCGCCTGCGGCAGCACCCAGGCCACCGAGCAAAAGGCCAAAGAAACCGCCATGCAGGATAGATTTAACCTGAAGACCACGCAGACGACGACACAGCCACCACAGCGAGCAACCGACCAAGATCACGTAGTCGACGACATACGAAAGCGCGATTGCCGGCATACCGAAGCCCAGCACAACGCCAAACAGCAGAACCGAGCCGGCCTGGCCGATGGCGGAATACAGGCAATAGCGGCTATAGGGCTTCATGTCGAGCAAGGCAGAGAAGCTCTTCTGCATCAGCACGACCACGCCGTAGAGCGGCAGCGAGAACGCCAGGTAGACAAGGAACTCGGACACCAGCGCCACGCCGGACTCATCGAACTTGCCAGCGCAGTAGATCATGTTGAGCGGACGCGCGAAGACAATCAGGTACAGCGCGAACGGAACCAGGAAGAACAGCATCTGGGCGACGCCACGCGAAATGCCCGTGCGAACGCTGTCGTAATCCTTCTCCTGTGCGTCGTGAGAGAGCTCGGTATAGAGCGCCGTCGAAAGCGAGGCGGCAATCAGCGCGTAGGGCAGCGTGTACCACAGGCGCGCATAGGCGATGACGGAAGGACCGGTCTCGGGCTGGACCACCAGCGCGGCAGCGTTCGTGATAGAAGTCGAGACAAACATGCACACCGTAGCGAGCAGCGTCGGGATACCGAGCGCAATCGTCTGGCGCAGTGCGGGGTCCTTAAAGTCGATATGGATATGGGGATGCACGCCGTGCTTGCCAAGCGCGGGGATCTGACAAGCCATCTGAACAAAGACACCGAGGGTCGTACCGGCCGCAATCAAGATGATGCCGGCACGTTCGCCAAACTGTGCGGACACGGGCGCAAAGCCCATAAAGCTCGCAATGACGATCACATTGTTGAGGACCGGGGCAAACGTCGACCAGAAGTAGTCGCGGTGTGCGTTGAGAACGCCCGAGAACACCGAGCCCAAACCATAAAACAGAATCTGGATGGCGAAGAAACGGAACATGAACGCAGCGGTATCCATGCTGCCGCCGTCACCCGAAAGGAACGATTGCGTCCAAATAAAGCCCGGAGCGAACACGGTCCCCAGCAACGAAATGCCACCCAGCACCAATAGCAGAATACCGAGCAGGTTGCCCACGTACTCGTTCGAGGCCTCGCGACCCTGCTCACGCCTCACGCCCATGTACACGGGCAAAAACGCCGTCACGAGCATGCCGCCCATCACGAGTTCGTAGAGCATATTGGGCAGGTTGTTGGCGACCTGATAGGAGGACGAGAGCAGCGACATGCCGATAGCGGCCGCCATTGCCCATGTGCGGATAAAGCCGGTGACGCGAGACACGATGGTCAGGATGGTCATAAGCCCGGCGGAACGACCAACCGTGGAGTAGTCCGACGAGCCCATATCATCAGTGCCATCTCGCGACGAAGAAGCTTCGGATGAGGGTGTCTGAGGCGCAGATTCTTTTGCAAAATGAGCTCCGCACTTCAATTCTTCCTGCGGCATCGCTCAGTCCTCTCTCGTAATCGGGGCGACCGTCGCCCCGCAAAATGCAATTAAATCATCGGGTGCAAGCTCAAGCTGATAACCACGCTTGCCTCCCGAAATAAAAATGGTATCCCAAAGGACACATGTCTCATCAATGAGCGTCCGGTAGCGTTTTTTCATACCGACCGGACTGCAGCCGCCGCGAACGTAGCCAGTCGCCGCAAGCAAATCCTTCACATGCATCATGGCCAAGGACTTCTCCCCCGCGGCACGCGCGGCGGACTTTAGATCGAGCTCGTCGGCAACAGGGATGCAGCACACGACATGGTCGTTGGACGGCGTCACGCAGACCAAGGTCTTAAATCCTTGTCCGGGCTCCTCGCCAAGCTGCTCCGAAATCGCGACCCCCAGGCCCGCCGACTCATCACCATCGTCTTCGTACGTATGTAGAACATAGGAAATGCCGGCGCTTTCCAGCTCGCGCATCGCATTGGTTTTTGGCGTCTTTACAGCCTTTGCCATGGCATATCCTTTCCCTCGCATTCGGACGCAAAGATTAAGTATATGTCCAATTCGGCTGCATACGTCACTTCGACACAGCAAGCGCCATCGAATCACAAGGAGTCGATGGCGCCCATAAACTGAATCGCCTATTTATTGAGCATCAAGTTGAGCCTGACGCTCCCGGTCACGCCTGAGCAACGGCGCCAAAAACTTGCCCGTATAACTTTGCGGACAGTCCGCAACCTGCTCCGGTGTGCCCGAAACCACGACGGTTCCGCCGCCGTTACCGCCCTCGGGGCCCATATCGATCAGGCGGTCGGCAACCTTGATGACATCAAGGTTGTGTTCAATCACCAGCACCGTGTTGCCCGCATCGACCAAGCGCTGCAGCACATCGAGCAGCTGGCGGACGTCCTCAAAATGAAGGCCGGTCGTCGGCTCATCCAAAATATAGAACGTCTTGCCCGTCTGGCGTCGATGAAGCTCCTTGGCGAGCTTCACACGCTGCGCCTCGCCGCCCGAGAGCGTCGTGGCGGGCTGGCCCAGGCTCACGTAGCCCAAGCCTACATCGTACAGCGTCTGGAGCTTGCGCTTAATCTGCGGGATATTCCCAAAGAAGGCCAGTGCCTCGGTGACGCTCATGTCGAGCACGTCCGAGATGGTCTTACCACGGTAGGTGACCTCAAGCGTCTCGCGGTTATAGCGTTTGCCGCCGCAGACCTCACAGGGGACATAGATATCGGGAAGGAAGTGCATCTCGATCTTAATTTGTCCGTCGCCCTTGCATGCTTCGCAGCGACCGCCGCTCACGTTAAAGGAGAAACGTCCCGGCGAGTAGCCACGCGCCTTCGACTCCGGCGTACTCGCAAACAGCGCGCGAAGATCATCCCACAGGCCAATGTACGTAGCAGGGTTGGAACGCGGCGTGCGACCAATCGGCGACTGGTCGATATCGATAACCTTATCGATACACTCGATGCCCTCGATTTTCTTATACGGACCCACAGGGCGCGTCGAACGGTGAATGGCATTCGTAAGGGCAGGTGCGATGGTGTCGGTAACCAGGGAGCTCTTACCCGATCCCGACACGCCGGTAACGACCGTAAGCGTACCAAACTCGATCTTGGCGGTAACGTTTTTGAGGTTGTTGGCACGGGCGCCCGTGATCTTAAGGCAGCCGCGACCGGGCTTGCGGCGTTCATCGGGAACCCGAATCATTCGCTTGCCGGTCAGGTAGGCACCCGTCATCGAATCGGGGCACGCCATGATATCGGCAGGCGTTCCCGCGGCGACCACGTGTCCGCCGTTCACGCCCGCACCGGGGCCCATGTCGATCACATAGTCGGCAGCACGAATCGTATCCTCATCATGCTCGACGACGATGACGGTATTGCCGATATCGCGTAGGCGCTCAAGCGTCTTGATCAGGCGCTCGTTATCGCGCTGATGGAGGCCGATCGACGGCTCGTCCAAAATGTACAGCACACCCATGAGGCCGGCGCCGATCTGCGTTGCCAGGCGAATGCGCTGGGCCTCGCCTCCGGAAAGCGTCGCCGAGGCACGGTCGAGGGTCAGATAGTCGAGTCCGACATCGACCAGAAAGCGCAGGCGCTCCAGGATTTCCTTAACGATGCGCCCGCCGATAAATTGTTGGCGCTCGGTAAGCTCCAAGCCCTCAAAAAACTCGAGCGACTCGCGGCACGATAGGCAACAGACCTCGTAAATGGACTTACCGCCTACGGTAACAGCGAGCATTTCGGGGCGCAAACGAGCGCCGTGGCAGCTCGAGCACGGCTCCTCGCGGATGTACTTCTCCAAGCGCGCCTTGGTGTTCTCATTCGTCGTCTCGGTATAGCGCTCGTACAGGATATTGCGCACGCCCGAGAACTTGGTGTCCCACTGGCTGCGGCGCCCATCGAGCTTTTGATAGTCGACCGAAATCTTCTGGTCGCCCATGCCGTCTAAAAACGCGCGACGCACCCGCGGAGGCAGATCCTCCCACGGCGTATCGACGCTCACCTTAAAGTGTTTGCAGACCGCAGCGAAAATCTGCGGATAGTAGTTAGAGTTGCCAAACAGGCTGCCAAAGACCCCGTCGGCGATCGACTTCGAGGGGTCTTCGATTAGGGCCTCGGCATCGACCGTCTTCTTAAAGCCCAGGCCATCGCACTCTGGGCACGCGCCATAGGGCGCGTTGAACGAGAAATCACGCGGCTGCAGGTCATCGATGGAGTGCCCATGCTCCGGGCACGCTAACGCCAGCGAATACTCCAGCAACTCGCCTTCGGTCCCCTCGGGAGCGTCGCGGTCGGGCAGCAAGTATACGTTCACATTGCCGTGCGCCAGCGCGGTCGCCTGCTCAACAGACTCGGCGATACGGCCCAGAGAGTTCTCACGGATCACGATGCGGTCGACCACGACCTCGATATCGTGCTTGAACTTCTTGTCCAGATCGATCTGATCGTCGAGCGAGCGCACTTCACCGTCGACACGCACGCGGCTAAAGCCCTCGGCGCGAAGATCCTCAAACAGTTTGGTGTACTCGCCTTTTCGCCCGCGCACCACCGGTGCCAGCACAAACGCGCGGCGGCCCTCCCCCGCCGTCAAGACCTTGTCGGCAACCTGGTCGGTCGTCTGGCGCTCAATGACACGGCCGCATTCGGGACAGTGCGGGGTGCCCACACGGGCGAACAGCAGGCGCAGATAGTCATAAATCTCGGTTACGGTGCCAACCGTCGAGCGAGGGTTTTTAGACGTCGTCTTTTGGTCGATCGACACCGCCGGCGAAAGGCCGTCGATTGAATCCAAGTCGGGTTTGTCCATCTGTCCCAAGAACTGGCGCGCATAGCTCGAAAGACTCTCGACGTATCGACGCTGGCCCTCGGCATAGATAGTGTCAAATGCCAGCGAACTCTTGCCCGAGCCAGAAAGACCGGTAATGACCACGAGTTGGTCACGCGGAATGGAAACATCGATATCACGGAGGTTGTGCTCACGGGCGCCGCGAATAACGATAGAAGAATCAGACATGGAAGCTCCTTGCCTCCTATTGCATCGAATCATACTGCCGATGAGTTTAGCGCACTCGACGCGCACAGATGTTCGTAATACAAGATTCGCAGACCTTTAGCTTTGCGTATCGGGCGCTTTGTTTCTCGAAATGCCGTGGAAAGGTTACAGTAATCTAATACTGAACTTAATTTGTTGTACCAGAGGAACGTCCATGACCGAAGATATCCCCCTTGAAATCACTTCGAGCGACATGGCCAATCTGCCCATATTCATCGCCGTCCTTATCGTGGCCGCCGTCGTCGTGCGCGTGTATTTTTCAATCAAACGCAACGAAAAGCCACCCATTGCCCGCGTCTTTTGGTGCGCGACGCTCCTCATCCCGCTCGGCGTGGTAGCTGCATGGGTTACGAATCAATTGCTCGTAAATGAGGGCAGCTCCCTATGGGTCCTTTCTTATTCGGCGCTCGGTGCTGCCGCCGTCATGCTTCTTGTCGAGCCCTTGGTTTCGGGACTTATCGACCAAACCGACCTTGCGACGGGAACGGTTGCCTGTATTTGCCGTGACATCCTTGTCATCGCCGCTGTTTCAGCGCTCTCGTTCGTTTCACTCGAAATTGCCTGCAACGAAACGTTCTATCGCATTCCCGCCAACTCATTCGGGTTTTCCGTCGGGCTGCTCGCGACGGTTCTGCTCTCCCTTTATTTGCTGGGACAGCGTCATGGAGGCGTCATGGCTCTCGTGCCCGTCGTCTGCTGCATCCTTGGCATTGCCGAGCACTTCGTCATAACGTTTAAAGGCGAAGCCATCCTGCCAAGCGATATCTTGGCCCTTGGCACCGCAATGGAAGTGAGCGAGGGATACGAGTTTACCTTTACCGCCGGAATCGTAACCTCTCTCGCCCTGCTGGAGATTTCCCTGGGGCTTCTTTCGCTCATCCGACCGCGAAAGCTCCGTACGCCCACCCATGTCTTCCCCGCTATCGCCACTAACCTCTGTGCTTTTCTGCTAGTGACCGTTGTGGGGCTCTCAGGCTTTTCCAACATCGACTTGGAGCAGGCGCTGGATTTTGGATTTGACCGTTGGCAGCCCATCACCACGTATGCGTCTCAGGGTTTTATCACTTCGTTCACCGAAATGGTCAACGAGTTGCCCATTGAGAAGCCCGAAGACTATACGCCCGATGAGGCGCAGAGCATCGAGCAGGAGCTCGCCGCCGCCTACGACAGCACATATGGCTCGAGCGAGCAGCGCGCGGCGGCCGTTGCCCAGTTCAATGAAATCAAGCCGACGATTGTTGCCGTCATGAATGAGAGTTTTAGCGACCTTTCGTGCTTTGAGCAGCTCCAGGCGGCCGGGTACACCGGCCCCGCATTCTACAACTCGCTTCCCGACACACTTGTTCGCGGCACCATGCTCGCTTCGGTCGCCGGTGGCGGAACGGCGAACTCCGAATTCGAATTTTTGACCGGAGCGACAACGGCCTTTGTCGGATTAGGCAAGATCCCCTATCAGCTGTATCAGATGAATGGCGTAAACAGCCTGGCAAAGGACCTTAAAGAGCTTGGGTATACCACTACCGCTATGCACCCGCAAAACCCCGTCAACTACCATCGAGATAAAATCTATCAGCAGCTGAGCTTTGGAGACTTTCTTTCAATCGGCGATTTCGAAGGTGCGCCCTATTACCATGCCGGCGTATGCGACTACGCCACCTACGACAAGATACTCGACCTGCTTAGAACCGACGAAGCGCCGCAGTTCATCTTTGACGTCACGATGCAAAATCACGGCGGCTACGACTATGGCACCGTTCCCGCCGAAGAGCTGACAAACTATTGGGTCGAGGGAGCCAGCGAAGGCGCCAACAGCGCGCTCAACACCTATCTCACCTGCATCAACGCATCCGACCGGGACCTCGAGTACTTTATCAACGAGCTCCGCAACATCGGCAGACCGGTTGTTCTTGTCTTTTTTGGCGACCATCAGCCGAGCGCCGCAACGACTCTCAACGACGAGCTGTACCCTCAGGAAGATACGGCAAGCCACGCTTTCCGTATCTATCAGTCGACATATCTCGTCTGGGCTAACTATGAGATCGCCGGCAATACCGAGCTCAACGTCTACGACACCGTCGGGGCAAACGAGATTGCAGCCATTACCCTTAATAAGATCGGCGCCCCGCTCACCAATTACCAAAAGGCCCTGCTTGCGACAAGGTCAGATGTGCCCACCATCAATGTCGCCGGCTATCTCGGTGCCGACGGGCTGCGCTACGACTTGGAATCGGAAGACAGCCCCTACGCCTCGACGATCGACAAGCTGCAGCGCATGCAATACCTCGAGTTCGCCAGCAAAGTTCAGTAAGCCCGCCCATTCGCTTGGGCCCATCGTATTGCAAGCACGCTCGGCCCAAACGCATCGCAAATGACTCCCGCTCGCAAACGAGGGTACAATGACGCTCGTGTCACATCGCGGGGCCCCGGCCCCAGCATATACAAAGGAGTCATACATGGGTTGCGAACACGCACAGGCCGCCGGCGGACAAACGTCGCCGTCGCAATTTGAGGAGAACACGCTGTCCGAGGTCAAGCGCGTCATCGCCGTGCTTTCCGGCAAGGGCGGTGTCGGCAAGTCATTTGTCACCGGTGCCATCGCCACCGAGCTTGCCCGTCACGGCCACAAGGTCGGCGTCCTCGATGCCGACATCACCGGTCCCTCTATCCCCAAGATGTTCGGTATGAGTGGACGCCACGTCCATGCCCTTGGCAACCTTATGCTGCCCGAAATCTCCGAGCACGGCGTCAAGGTCATGAGCTCCAACCTGCTGCTCCAAAACGAGACCGACCCCGTCCTTTGGCGCGGTCCGGTCATCGCAGGCGCCATTAGGCAGTTCTGGAGCGAGACCTCGTGGGGCCCCATCGACTACCTACTGGTCGACATGCCTCCGGGAACAGGCGACGTCGCGCTCACCGTCTTCCAGTCGCTGCCGGTCGACGGCATCGTCATTGTCACGAGCCCGCAGGATCTGGTCTCGATGATCGTCGCCAAGGCGGTCAACATGGCCGAGAAGATGAACGTCCCCATTCTGGGCATTGTCGAGAACATGAGCTATATTGAGTGCCCCGACTGCGGCAAGAAGATCGAGGTCTTTGGCAAGAGCAAGCTCCCCGAGGTCGCAGAGCGCTATAACCTCGACATCTTGGGCCAGCTTCCCATTAATCCGGCACTCGCCGAGGCCTGCGATAAGGGCGAGGTCGAGACCGCGCTGCCCGATGGCATGTTGCCCAAGGCAGTCTCTGCCGTCGAGGCTATTACCCCGCACGAGACCGACGAGGCCTAAGTGAACGCGAGCGCCCTCTATGACGTCTTGGTAATCGGCGGCGGGGCTTCAGGCCTCGCCGCCGCCATTACGGCCGCACGCGCTGGCAAAAGCGTCTGCATCGTTGAGCGCGATGTCGCCTGCGGCCTCAAGCTCCTTGCGACCGGTAACGGCCGTTGCAACCTCTCCAACGAATCGATTGATCCTCAGCGGTATAACCACCCCGCATTCGTCGAATCCGTCATGGGCCCCCAGCCCGAACAAGAGCTTATGGGTTTCTTCTCCTCGCTGGGCATCATGACAACCTCCGAGGAAGGCCGGCTGTACCCGCGCTCCCTTCGCGCCGAATCGGTGCGCGACGCGCTTCTCAACGTTTGTGATCGTCTGGGCGTCACCTTAATCTGCGGAGCCAACGTTGCCACGGCGCACAAAGCTTCCGAAGGCTGGGCACTCCAAATAGACCGTCCAGCGCGGGCGCTCAAGGCAAAAAAGCACGACGACCGAAAATCGGAGCTCCGCTCGCTTCGGAAGGCGCTCGCCGATGTCCCTCGCAAGAACGAGGCCCTGCAGGCACATGCCGTAATTATCGCTACGGGCGGCAACCCCACCGGTATCGCCGATACGTTTCGCCTTCCCCTCACTTCGCTGCGCCCCATCCTCTGCCCCGTATCGGCAACGGTCGTTGGCGATCGAGCGGCACTCAAGACGTTGGATGGCCTGCGCGTCCGCGCCTGCTTGACGCTCGCCCGCAATCATAATGAGCTCTGGCACGAAGACGGTGAAGTGCTGTTTCGAACCTTCGGTATCTCGGGTGTCGCTGTCTTCAACCTCTCTCGTCGTATCCAGCACGGCGATACGATCCTGCTCGACGTTTTCCCCGACCTCTCCAAAGACGAGTTGCTCGATATGCTCAACCGGCGCGTTGAACTGCTCGGCCGCTTTTCACCCCGCGATCCCCGTTGGCTCGACGGCATGCTCGCCCCGCAACTCTCCCGCGTCGTCTGCACAGCGTTCGAGCAGTGCCATCCAGGCTCCAACGATGTCATCCATCTGGTCTCGATCCTCAAGCACTTTAAGCTGTTTGCCGAGGGGACGACCGATGAGCGCTCGGCGCAGGTCACGCGTGGTGGCGTATCTGTCGAGAGCATCTCAACACCCAGTCTACGCGCGCGCAGCGTTGTCGACGCCCCGCTTTACGTCTGCGGCGAAGCGCTCGACATCGACGCCGATTGCGGAGGCTTTAACCTTGCGTGGGCCTGGCTCTCGGGCATTCGCGCTGCAAGCAGCCTGTAGCCGCGCAGTCTATAATCAAAAACACATTCGGGCCGTCTGGGATACCGGACGGCCTCTTTCTTGCCTCTAAGGAGACCTCGATGATCGAAATCACCCAAGTCAACGCGTCGCTCGATGAAGCCGGCGATGAAAATGCCTGTCTCATTGTTGGCAAGCGAGTCGCCAAGCGCGTCCTACGTTGCAAGGACTCCGAGATCAAGTCCATCGAGCTCCACCGCAAGTCAATCGACGCTCGCAAAAAACGAGACGTCCATTTTATCCTGAGCTTTCGTGTTGAGCTGACTAGTCCCCACCTCGAGCGAGAAGCGGTCGACAGCGTTGCCGAGCGTGACCGCTCGCGCGTACGCGCGATAGAAGACGATGAGCCTTCATTCCCCTCCCCCGCCTCCGACGCGCCTCAAGAACGCCCTGTCGTTGTCGGCGCCGGATGCGCCGGCCTTTTCGCTGCGCTTACGCTCGCCGAAGCAGGTCTTAAGCCCTTGCTCATCGAGCGCGGCGACCCGGCATTTCGCCGCTCGCAGGCGATCGACCTCTTTCTAAAGGAGCGCATCCTCGACCCCGAGAGCAATATCCAGTTTGGCCTGGGCGGCGCGGGAACCTTCTCGGACGGCAAACTCAATACGGGAACCAAAAATCCCGCCCATCGCCTTATCCTCGAAACCTTCGTCGAGGCGGGCGCGCCCCGCGATATTCTGTGGGATGCCAAGCCGCACATTGGCTCCGACATCCTTCCCACGGTCGTCACCGCTATATCCCAGCGCATCGAGCAGCTCGGAGGTGTCGTCCGCTATCGAACGAAGCTCGTCGACATTCGCATCGACGCGTCTGGCGCCATCACCGGTATTGATGTCCAATCGTCCCAAGACGCCGCTTGCGAGCCAATCGAGACAAAGCACCTCATCCTCGCCTGCGGGCATTCTGCTCGCGATATTTTTGAGCTCCTTAAGGGCCACAACGTGGCCCTCGCACAAAAGACCTTTGCCATGGGCGTTCGCATCGAGCATCCGCAGCGCGACATCGACCGAGTCCAATACGGAGCCTCGGCGGGACATCCTGCCCTCGGAGCAGCCCCTTACAAGCTCGTCGCCCATCTTCCCAACGGCCGCAGCGTGTTCTCGTTTTGCATGTGCCCCGGCGGGCAGGTTGTCGCCGCCTCTTCCGAGCAGGGCCACCTGTGCGTCAACGGCGCCAGTCTCAATGCCCGCGACGGACGCAATGCAAATGCCGCCCTACTCGTTAACGTCACGCCTGAGGACCTTCCTAACGATGACCCGCTCGCCGGCGTCGAGCTCCAGCGTGCCTGCGAGGCGGCCGCCTATCGCCTGGGCGGTTCCAACTGGAACGCACCGGCACAACTCGTCGGAGATTTCCTCGCAGGACGCGCCAGCAAGGCGCCCGGAAAGGTAAAGCCCACCTATCCGCTCGGTGTGACCTGGACGGCAATTGACGAAGCCCTGCCGCAGCATATCGTCGAGTCGCTCCGCCTGGGACTTCCCCTACTTGGAAAAAAGCTACGCGGCTACGACCGCCCCGATGCCATTCTTACCGGCGTGGAGACTCGTTCGAGCTCACCGGTCACTGTCACCCGAGACCGAACGTGCCATGCCGTGTCGACCCCGGGCCTCTATCCTTGTGGTGAGGGAGCTGGATATGCCGGCGGCATCATGAGCGCGGCCACCGACGGCATCCGTTGTGCCGAAGCCCTGATCGCAGACCTCTAACGCACGAATTCCAGCGCGCAAAAGACACAGGCCCCAAGCTCCACAGGGAACTCGGGGCCTGTTCACTATTTCTTAAACCGTGCACCCTGGCGTTTTCTGCCCGATGCGAACGTGGAACCCTTGCGGGCCTGCGAACGTAAGCGCTCAATCGTCTCGTCCTCAGACGCACCCTCGAGCATCGCTCGAATCTGAACGACGGCATCGCGCAGGCGCGCCGCCTCCTCAAAGTCCATGGCAGCAGAAGCGTTACGCATATCCTCTTCCATGGTTTCGACGATCCGCACGAGCTCGTCATGCGGCAGTTCTTCCAACTGCTCCGCAAGTGTCTGCTCGGGCGCCACCGTTTCCGGCACGCCACCCTCGCCCGACTCATCGGGCGTATAGAATGCGCCATGGCCAAGAGAGTCGCCCTTCGAGCGTCCCTTGGAACCCACGGTTTTTTCGGCCTCGGCAATAAAACTTGAGATGTCGTTGATGGCCTTGCGCACCGTCTTGGGCACAATGCCATGCTCTTCGTTATATGCCATCTGAATCTCGCGACGGCGCTGCGTCTCCTCGATGGCCTCTTTCATCGAATCGGTCATAACGTCTGCATACATGATGACTTCGCCATCGGCGTTACGGGCCGCGCGGCCAATCGTCTGAATCAGCGAACGACGGTTGCGCAAGAAGCCTTCCTTATCGGCATCGAGAATTGCCACCAGTGAGACCTCGGGGAGATCCAAGCCCTCGCGAAGCAGGTTGATACCAACGAGAACATCGATCTTTCCCTCGCGCAGCGTTCGCAGGATCTCGACACGGTCCATCGTCGCCGTATCGGAGTGCATGTAATTGACCTTAATGCCGGCATCAAGCAGATGGTCGGTCAGGTCCTCGGCCATGCGCTTGGTGAGCGTGGTCACCAGTACGCGCTCCTTGCGCACCACGCGCTCGCGAATCTCGTCCTCAAGATCGTCAATCTGCCCACGAACCGGACGCACATCAATCTTGGGGTCGAGCAGACCGGTTGGACGAATAATCTGCTCAACGTCGTTTTGGCTCACCCGCAGCTCGTAGTCGCCCGGTGTGGCCGAAACATAGATAAACTGGGGTATCCTTGCCTCAAACTCATCGAAACGAAGCGGGCGGTTATCGAGTGCCGAAGGAAGGCGAAAACCATGCTCCACCAGCGTCACCTTACGCGAGCGGTCACCTTCGTGCATGCCGCGAATCTGCGGCACCGTCACATGGCTCTCATCGATGATGCAGAGCATATCCTTGGGAAAGTAATCGATTAGGGTAAACGGCGGCTCACCCGGCTTGCGACCGTCCAGATGACGCGAGTAGTTCTCGATGCCGTTGCAAAAACCCATCGTCTCGAGCATCTCGAGATCATAGTCGGTGCGCTGCTGCAGACGCTGTGCCTCGAGCAACTTGTCGGTCGCCTTGAGCTCGGCCACACGCTTCTCGCACTCTTCACTGATTGATTTCAGAGCCGCCTTGACCTTCGGCTTCTCGGTCACGTAGTGCGATGCCGGCCATACGGGGATGGCCTCGTACTCACGAAGCATCTCACCGGTAACCTCATCGATCTCGGCAATAAGCTCAACCTCGTCGCCAAAGAACTCAAACCGCAACGGATGCTCGGCATAAGGCGGATACACGTCGACAACATCGCCGCGCACGCGGAACGTGCCGCGCGCTAGGTCATAGTCATTGCGATCATATTGAATGTCGATAAGTGCATGGATAAAGTCATCGCGCTCAAGCGGCACTTTCTTGTCGACATTCGGCGCCAGCCCCGCATAGTCCTCGGGAGAGCCGATACCGTAGATACAGGACACCGAAGCAACGACGATTACATCGCGTCGAGAGAGCAACGAGGCGGTCGCCTGATGTCGCAGCATCTCGACCTCTTCGTTAATCGAGGAGTCTTTCTCGATATATGTATCGCTTTGCGGCACATACGCCTCGGGCTGATAGTAGTCGTAGTACGAGACAAAGTAGACCACAGCGTTGTTGGGAAAGAACTCTTTGAGCTCGCTCGCAAGCTGAGCGGCGAGCGTTTTATTGGGAGCCATGACCAGCGTCGGCTTCCCCAGGGCCTCAATAGTCTTAGCCATCGTGAAGGTCTTGCCCGAACCAGTCACGCCCAGCAAAACCTGATAGCGATCTCCGTCCCTCACACCCTGCACAAGCGACTCAATGGCCTTAGGCTGAGAACCTGCAGGCTCATAGGGAGAAACGACTTCAAACGGCACCTCAGCGCCCTCAACGCCAAAGCGCTTAAGTTCACCACCAACGCGTTCTACTTCAAATTCCGCCATGGATACTCCTAACTCATACATCTGCAGTATACGCAGGAGGTGGGCTTAGTCCTATACGAACCGATCGGGATAGAGCGTCTTATAGCGAACCCAGGCATTATTGACGCGAATCAGATAAGCCTGCGTCTCGGGGAAGGTAATCGCATTGTGAAGCGAGGTGCTCTGCTGCGCCCAACCATCCACATTGCCCATGCCGGCGTTATATGCGGCAATAGCGCTATCCGTCGACCCGTTGAAATACGTTAGAAGATACGAAAGATACGCACAGCCAAACTCGATGTTCGTAGCGGGATCGTTAAGGTTGTCGGCCGAATACCCCCCACCGTCGACAAGACCCTTGGCGATCATATCCTGGGCAGTCTCGGGCATCAGCTGCATCAATCCCTGAGCACCCTGATTCGACTCAGCCTCGGGATCCCAATTCGATTCCGACTTAATGACAGCGCACACCAGATACGGATCCAGATTATGCGAAATACTAGATTGCTTTACATACGCCTCGTAGTCAATGGGATACAGCGGCTTAAAGAAAGCCGCAGGAGCACACGAGTAAACGAATGAGATAAGGCCGAAGGCAAAAACGGCAGCCAGCGGTATAAGGCGATACCACGCAAAGAAACGTGTCTTAGGCATCGGCATCCTCCTTATTCGCAGTGTCTATAAACCCATGGCATGCAAGCCATGAGTCAAGCTGCTCAAAGAGCGAATTATCGCCTGCGGCATTATCAATCACCGTTGTAGCGAGATTGCACAGCGCAGACTCATCGGGCTGGCAAGCAGAACGGGCATCGAAATCAGATGGCTCCATGCCACGCTGAATAGCACGCTCGCGACGAACTGACAAAGGGGCGCTGATGACCAGAATTTCATCAGCCAAGCCAAATGCATCCTCAAAACCAGTCGGAGCAGAAACCTCGACAACCGCAAAGGGATAACGGGGAGATGAAACCGTACAACAAACCGGATCGAGAATCCTAAGCGAAAGCTGTTCAATGAGAACGGGGTGCACAAGGTCATTGAGCCGTGCGACCGAATCAGGAGAAGCGAAAGCTCGAGAAGCGAGGATGCTGCGGCGAATGCCGCCCTCCTCATCCAAAATATCCCAGCCAAATTCTTCCGCGAGGGCATTGACGATATCGGAGCCTGGCACATACAGCGATTTGGCAAGCTCGTCCAGATCGATAAGCATGGCGCCATGAGATTCGAGATAGCGGCAGGCAGTCGACTTACCCGAAGCAATATTGCCCAAGACAAAAACGGTAAACATCAAGTCCTCCCTAACGCCAATGGGAGTTATTATCGCGCAAATACAAAAGAAGGACTCAAAATACAGCCAAACAGTAAGACAAGCTAAAAGAAGGCGAGTACTTGTATTACAGCTCTTTATAAAACGCAAAAAAGGGGGAGGCCGCGAGGCCTCCCCCTTCTGCAGTTCAAGCGTACGGCTCGGTGCCGTCCACCGGTCAGCGGCGCCCTGGCCTCCCACGGGCTGGCCC
>CAJJRZ010000019.1:0-44983 GCA_905194345.1 Coriobacteriaceae bacterium | reverse complement strand
GGCTGCTGCTGGGGCATGGCGGCGGGGCGCTGCTGCTGCGGGGCAGCAAACTGCTGCTGGCCGGCGCGCGGGGCGCTGGCGGCACGGCTTGCCGCGGGGTTGTTTTGGCCCAGACCGTTTTGATAGGCGCGCTCTTCTTCGTACAGGCGGCCGAGCGTGGGGGCATCGACGTTCTCGGCAAAGACCGAGAACTTGCCGGCACGCAGCTGCGGATCGATCATAAAGCGCACGAGGGGCTCGCCGACAAAGACATAACGGCGCTTTTCGGCCTGCGCCTTCACGAACTCGCGGACCTCGCGCGAAAGCTCGGGGTAGAACGGGGCGAGCATGGGGTCGTCGTCGGCGGCGATCAGGATGGTATAGAGTGCCGGCGCCGTGTTGACGCCATTGATCACCAGAGTCTGATCCTCCATGTCGCGAGCGGCCTGCTTGGCAAGCTTCTTAAAGGAGAACGGGGCACGGGTGGCACCGAAGATGCCGGCCACGTGGTCCTCGAAGATGTTCAGGAAGTTCACGAAAGATCACTCTCCGTATAGGTTCTTTGGTATCCGAGCAAATATAGGCATATCCCAACGATTATAGAGGATAGGATTCCCGCAACCGCCGCCTTGGCGATGACCGCGGCTGCAAGGCTGGCAATTTCCATATGGTGTGCAAGACAGGACGCCGCTGCGCAGCCGATGCCGGTGACGGCGATGGCGGCGATTGCGGCAAGGTTTGATCCCTGATCGGCACGCTTGGCATGGGCATTGAGCAACGCGGATGATGCTGCGGCAGTTGCCGCGACCAGCACAAAGGCAGCCCAAAGGAGCGGGTCTCCCAGCGCTGCGGCAACGTTACCGAGCCCCAGCACGCCTTCGGCTGAAAGCGCGATCGTGGCCAGACGGGCAAAAAGCGCGCCCATGCCCGTTGCCGCGGCGGCGCTTGCCGGGCCGAGCCAAAATGACGCGACGCCGGCGGCGACCCCAGCTGCCAGGAAGGTATTGCCGGTCAGACAGCCAAGCGCGAGTGCACAGGTGAGCGCGGCGCTCGCGGCAGCCTCGGTGCGACCCCAGGCGATCCACCAACCGGACATGGCGGCAGCAAAGATCACCGCGACGGGCAGCATCGACAGGATGCCCTGTGCCTGCATGGTGGCGTTGGCCATGAGCACCAAAAAGCCCACAGCCGAGATGGCCGAGCCAATCTGGGGGGCCAGGCCAGCCGCCGCTCCGATCGCGATGGCCGCAATGACCAGGCCGGGAAGCGCCGCGACCCCGGCCGTTTGCATCAGCAAAAAGCTAAAGGTGCCGCACGTTAGCGCCGAGATAGCGCGCATGGTGTAGTCGCGCGCATGGCTCCAGCGCGTGCCCGCCCAGCCGAGTGCGGGGTCGACCTCGATGACGTCGTCCTCGTAGTGCGACGGCTCGATATCGTCGAGCTCCTGCTCGTCATCCGAAAGTTCGCCAACCATTTGCTCCAGGCTGCGACGGCCTTCGCGCACGCTGCCCAGACCGGCAAGGAGCTGGTCGCAAAATGCCTCGATGCTGTTGGGGCGGTCCTGCGGCATGGGGGAGAGCGCGCTCATGAGCGCGGCCTCGGCTCCCGAGGGAAAGTGTGGTATCAGCTCGCTGGGATAGGTGGCGCCGCCGATGATGCGGCCGAGCGAGTCGGCGGGCGTGGCCGCCATAAAAGGAGCGCTGCCGCACAGGCCCTCGTAGATCACACAGGCGAGGGCAAAGACATCGGCGCGCTCGTCGACCGTGCCGGTCTCGATATCGAGCTGCTCGGGCGGCATGTAGCCGATGGTGCCGCCGCGTGAGCCGCCAAAGCCGCCAGCAGACGACAGCCGCGCCATGCCAAAGTCGGTGAGCTTTACATTGCCCGAGTGGTCGATGAGCACGTTGGCGGGCTTGATGTCCAGGTGGAGCACGCCATTACTGTGGGCGAAGGTGAGCGCCTGGCCCAGGGCATCGGCAATGGCCGCGGCCTCGTCAAAGGTGAGCGAATGGCCGTCCACGCGATGCAAAAACTCGGCCAGCGACATGCCGTCGACATATTCCATAACCAGGTAGGCATAGGCGGTATCGTGCGTAAAGTCGATGACCTGCACGATATTGGGATGTTGAAGCATGGCGGCAGTGTGCGCCTCGCGCAGGACATCCATGATGTCGCTAGCGGGCATGCCAGCACCGTTGATAAGGGGGATGCGTTTAATGGCGACGCGGCGGCGCAGGTGCGTGTCGCGGCAGATCTCGATGGAGCCAAAACCGCCGGTCGCAAGTGTCTCGAGCGGCTGGTACCGCTTGAGCAGCTCGCGAGAGCTGGTGCCCTCCAAAGGAACGTCCGGCGAGAACCGGGCGGTATGTTGCGAGAAAAGCGGCATGGCCAACCCTCGTGCGTTTAAAGTTCGTTTGCGAGCGGCGGGCGTGGGGCCGAGCCATTCGCGGTGGCATAGATGCTGCTAGTGTAGCACGCTCGGGCAGATGGCGAGGAAACGGGGATGAGGTGGTCCGATCGATTCGGGCCGTTTCGGCTCGTTCGGAAAGCGCACCCCAGTTTTCAGCCAAATAATGGGATGCGCCTTCCAAATGGGGTGGGCTGCGGAAACTGCATCCCAGAATATTGCCCTGGAACGGGACGCGCTTTCCGAACCGGCGTCCAAAAGGAAACCGCATCCCGCTTTGATGTGGGGACTGCGAACAAAAGCCGGACCGTGATCTGGCGCGGATTGGAGTTCGCCTGAATCATTGATGCTGGCTGGTGTGAGAACAGAGATAAACGAGCGGCTCGAGCGATATAATGACACGCTATGGAGGCCATATGCTTTTTTCCCGCCGTTCTGCTACATCTGCCTGCACCATTGCGCTTGTCGTAATGGCGGTCACCCCTTATCACCGGTTTTCATCTTCAATCGGCCTGGCATCAGGTGCAATGACCTGGCTCGTTATCCTGGGCGCAAGCCTCGCGGCGTTTGTTCATGGTGCTGCGCTATGCAAGGGGGGAGAAATGAGACGGCCGAGGCATCTCGGTGCCATCGGTGTTTTCCTTGGTGTTATTGCAACGGTTCCCGAATGGGCCGACCTGGCTTTCTATGCTCGCGGAGACTCTATTCCAATCGTGTTTGCACCGATTTGGTTGTTACATGGCGTTTCGTGTGTCTCGTGCTTTGTTGGGTCGCTGCTTCTCTCATATGTTATTTGGGGCACGGCGGACTCTCCTTTGACGCAGAGGTCGACACGGACTGACGAAAGGGAAACTCGTCACCCGCAGGACGCGATTTTTACAGAAACAATAGCCGTCATGTCTTGCCTGCTGTTTTGCTGTCGAGTTTCATGGAGAGTCGTTCCCGAGCCATGGGGGATGCCCCCTGTAACGGCCGCGTCAATTGGCCTTGCGCTTTTAATTCCGTTGGTCTATCTCGCATTGACTGTGGCCCCGCCGTTTTGCCGCCCTCGTGCCTTTGGCCATGGGCGGCGCGACGTGTTTGCCTGTTCTGTGCTCGTAGCAGTTCCTATTGGTCTTATTCCGGCTGTTGAGGCGGCATACTTCGCAAGCGATGCCGTGGTCATTGCATTGCTGGCGATGGGGTCCGTTATCGCTGCTGCCTTCGTATGCATGTTGCTAAGGGGGAAACGGGACAACAATTCGGATATCGCCTGTGCGTCCGACACATTCGATGCGGGGGTGTTTTCCCCTGCCCTGTCGCCTAGAGAAGAGCAGTTTGTTCGACTGCTGCTCAAAGGGAAAACGCCGGCGGAAATTGCCAAGGAGACGGATACGAAGCCATCGACGGTGAGAACAACGCTTCACCGAGCATACGGGAAGGCGTCGGTTGCGGGCTCACGCGAGCTCGTGGCGCTGTTTGCGGGTGAGGGCGATACTGTAGGGCATGAGCTACCGCAGCGGCATGCTGACGATATAGTGGCATCAGCTCGAACGCGCCGGCTGTTTCGATACCTGCTCACATTATTCTTTATCCTCCTTGCGGCGGGGCCCTTGGTAATGGCGGATAGCGATTGGGGGTCCGGTGTTTCGCGGGCTGTCGCCTTTTCCCTCTTAAGCTACGCATTGGGTCTCGGACTGCTTCTGTCGCTACGCTACGCGGGTGGAAAAGCGAATCGTGGCGCTGCGCTGGATAGAGCGGGTGAAGCGATTTGGCTCGGAAGCCCGTACGTATGGGCGGTGCTATCTGCTGTGGAATGGTCTTTTATCTATATCGCGGCATTGATGTGCATACGCGTTCCGTTGATGGCTGTGCCGGTCCTGTTTTGCGGCGTGGCGTCTACGGCTTCGCTCGCTGTTGGGCTGCGTCCGTTTAAGGTGCATGCCCATGCTCGGGCTATCGTGCCGTTGGTGTCAATGGGCATGGTTGCCTTAATCTATGCGGTCGCTAGGGGGCGAATCCATGGACTTGCGGTGCTGACGGGGGTGCTGCTCACATATATAGTGATGCGAAGCTGTCCGCAGCGCAAAATGCTTGGGATATGGATGCTTTGCTTCGGGGCGACGGCTCCTGTTTGGGCTGTCTTGCTCAATATGGTGCAGGATCTGACGGTTTTCGAGCCGTTGTTCCTCGCGTCGTTGTTGGGGCAAAGTTCGGCTGTCAATGTCGTCGTGGCAACGGTGATTGTTTGCTGGTCTGTGCCCATGTTCGTTACGCACATCGCGCTCGCCCGCTCGGTTGAGGACGAGAAGGCCGTCTTGGAGTACCGGGCGAACGGGTCCACCGAAACGGCCCGCGTGCGCCAGCTGGCTCTGCTTACGTCGCGCTCCCTTTCCGATGTTCAGTCGCAAATCTTGCTGATGACGGCAGAGGGCGCAACGACAAAGGCTATTGCGGAGGACGTCGGTTACGCTGCATCTACGGTGCAAGCACTGCGGTCTGCATCTTACCGCCAGTTGAGGATCAAGAATAAAGCGGAGCTTGTTTCATTGTTATCGCAGGTAGATAACGTGTAAACGCCTGAGCGATTAACTCAATAGCGGGTGTTTACAGACATCATTCTCTATTCATGCAAAGGTTGCCGTGCGCCGACGCATCATTAACCGCTTGTGATTAGGGCCGGGTCGAGCGTTGCTGCTCGGCCTGGCCAATAGGAGGGTGATGTCGCTTGAATGGAAATCTATTACGGCACGAGTTGTCCAAGATATTTGGCAATCCTATATTTGCGTTGACCCTTATGGTTGCAACTGCAATTTCGATGGCGGCTGCCATTGAGGCATGGTGGACGCTCGAGACTGAGCGCAAGCAGCTGTTATCGCTTGGCTATGGCGTTGGTTTGCAAGCCCAGGCATACCTCGGCCAAACGCGTGAAAGTAGCTTTGGTAACTGGATCGTTGTGAGTGCAAATGCACCGCTATCGGCATCAGTGTTTTTCTATGCGCTGCCGTTGCTTGCCATGCTGGCCGGGTCGTGGTCATGCCTGTCCGAGCGTTTGGGCGGTTACGAGGCGCAGATCTGCACACGTGTTTCTAGAAATGCATACGTGAACGTGAAGATGCTGTCTGCTTTCCTCTCTGCGTTTGCGGTCACGGCTATTCCGCTACTCGTGAACTTCCTGATTGTCTCAATGCTGTTTCCCGCGTATCTCCCCCGGGTCGACGAATCGACTTACGTCGGGCTCTATCTGCATAGCTATTTTTCTGGCCTGTTTTATTCCCGGCCTCTGTTGTACGTGCTGGTTTATACACTGTTCGATGCGGTGACGCTGGGGGCTCTATCCATGGCCGTGACCGGTCTGTCGGTTGTGTTTCGCAGCAGAATCAAGGCGATGGTCGTTCCATATCTGATTATGGTTGCATGGCACTTTGTTAACGACTGGATTTTTAGCGTCCTTTCATGCGTCGGCTTTAACTGCAACATTCTTAACAGCATCAGGTCGGAATCACTAAATAACTGGCCCGACATTCGAGCAGGGTTTGCAGAAATCATTTTGCTGTTCGTCTTTTCTTTGATTTTCGCGAGATTCTTAAAAAGACGCGAGGTGGTCTGATGCTGTTTAGGCTGGTCGCCGCGGACCTGAGGACCGTTTTGAAGAAGAACATCATCACTTTTATTGCAATTGCGGCAGTGACCGTTGCGAACTTGGTGTACGCCTACGGATTGTCTTCTGTGTATGGGGTTAGAACGGATACCTTGGGGTTTGCGGATAATCTTGCGCTCGTGTTTGCCGGATCTGCTCCGTTTGAGCCTAGGCCCGGGGTCATGTTTGTGCCTCCGCTAGGATGGCTATTTCTCATTCTGCTTATTCTCTATACAACACTCGACTATCCGACCGAATCGTTGCACGGGTTTGGTTTGCAAGCGCTTGTTCGATGCCGGGCAAGAACCCTTTGGTGGGTCTCGCGTTTTATCTTGGTGGCGGCAGTAACGGCATTTTCACTGCTCGTGGTGGTTTGCTCTGTTGTGATTTGGAGCTTGGTGGTGAGCTCCTCGTTCAGCGCGGTCATTCATGGTGAGTCGCTTCAGCTGGCTAATTTGGCGCCGTGGTTTCTCAAAGCTGCCGAGGCGGATGCGCTGCCGTTTTTCGTAGGACTCTTTTTTGCTTTCGAGGCGCTTGCGTTTGCGCAGGCAGTGATTGGCTTTGTACTTGGGCCGTCGGTCTCGTTTGTGGTTTTAACGAGCTACCTGATCTGCTCGGCATATGCGCGACATTGGGCGCTATTGGGTAACGCCTTGATGCTGTTGCGCTGGGGCGGAATTGTCAAAGAGGGAATCGCGGCGGGCTCGAGTGGCTTGTTTTCAATTGTGATTATGTCGTTATGCCTATCGTTGGGTGGACTGTGGTTTCGAAGGGCCGACCTTATAGAAAAGGGGGACAAGATATGAGCGTGATCGTTAGGGACGTATCGAAGCGCATGGGCAAAAACGATGTTCTGCGCAACGTGTCCATCGAGGTTGACCCTGGGACTGTGGTCGGGCTTCAGGGGATAAACGGTTCGGGTAAGACCATGCTCATGCGAGCGGTTTGCGGGTTGATCAAGCCTACCGAAGGCGAAATCTCTATCGATGGCCAAAGGCTTGGGGCGGACATCTCGTTCCCGCCGAGTCTGGGGATGTTGATCGAGGCGCCTTCCTTTTTGGGATATCTGTCTGGCTACGACAATCTGAAGCTCATCGCTCAGATCAAGGGCGTTGCCACCCCCGAGGACATTCGCTCTGCCCTGCGGCTCGTGGGGCTCGATGCAGACGAAAAAAAGAAGTTCCGAGCATACTCGCTTGGGATGAAGCAGCGTCTGGGGATAGCTGCGGCAATTATGGAGAAGCCGAAGCTGCTTGTTCTCGATGAGCCAACGAATGCCCTCGACGAAGCGGGCGTTGAAATGCTCAAGCGCGTTGTGGCGATGGCGGCATCAACGGGTCGTGAGGTCCTTCTGTCCAGCCATGACGGAGAGGTGCTCGAGGAACTGGCCGATCGGGTTTACTGCATGCGCGACGGTGCCGTTGTGAAAGTTCGGGAAAGGTCGTGAGCGCGATGAAGAAGACCCTGTGGACGAGAAGATCGGCGCTCGCGCTTTTTTGCTGTGCTGCTGCCGGCCTTGCGGGCATGAGGGTGAGCGTCGTTAACGGGAACCGGACGGTCATTCCTGAGAAATATTACGCGGAGGGCGAATGGCTCTCGATGGATGGAGCGTTTCTGGGGTCGAAGGATGTGGTGACTGATGGGTATTCGTTTTGCATAGACGGGGCAGAGTTGCTCACGCCGCGCGAGTATCTCAAACGAGCACATGACGATTATTCAAAATATGGCACCGTGGATACGAAAACGAGACTGAAGGATGCCGACATCACGTGCGTTATCGCCGTAAAGATGCGTGTCAGAAATAGGGATAATATCGACGGTGGAATCAAAGCGTATGTTTGGCATCTGGTTCCGGAGTCTGCGCCAAACTATGATTTTGTAGTCAATACCGATCTGATAACGCAAGCCATGCCGGTCCTTGGCGGCTCTGCTGCGTTTGCCGTGGAGGTTGGGGCAGAAAACGAGTTGCTCGTCCCATTTATGATGCAGAACACCAACGACTATTTCGAAGGTTACGAGACCGTCCGTTTTGAGAAAGCATTTCCCGGGACTTACACGATGAAGATGACCGATCTGCCGGAGCGGAGGCTCTTAAGGTTTGAAGTGAAATAGCTCGAGAGCAAGGCAAAACGGGTCCATTGGCGGTACGCGCGCCCGATTCCAGGCGCCCCGGCCCGGAATCGGGCGCGGGACGAGGCGCCTTCGGTGTCGGCCGGCCTACCGCTTCTTCTTGCTCTTCTTCTGCTTGCGCTGCTTGCCCTTGGTCTCCTGGGGCTTGTCGCCCTGTTTTGCTTCGGCAGCGGCCTTTTCTGCCTTCATCTTCTTGCGTTTGGTCTCGATGCGGAGTTTTTTGTTGATGCGCGCCTTAAGGAAGGGACCGAACTGCTCGGCATCGCCGCGGACAAAGGTGTCCTTAGGGATCGTCACGCCCTGGTCGGCGAACATGGCCACAAAGATGCGCTCGCCGTCGAGCACGTGGTCGAGCTTTTCAAACGGGAAGAACTGCGACTTGCCGCTCGTGCCCCAAACCATCAGGCCGTCCTCGTTGGCGGCGACGCGGCGATAGCGGCCACCCATGGACTCGTCGGCCTCAACGGCGTCGATAAAGTCGCGGGCGAGGGTGTGGTGCAGGTTTTTGCTCCACCAGGCCAAAAAGGCGCCGAATACGATCAAGACGACGCCAAACTTGATCCAGTTGCCGCCGGCCACCAGCATGCCGATGCCGATGAGCGCGGCAATTGCCGCGGCGACATACAGCGAGCCGCGACGCCTGGGCGAGGCGACCAGGCGGGCGAAGTCGGTGACGAGGTCGTTTTCGTATTGGTACTCGTTGAGGTACAGGATGCCGTCGTCGGCTGCGGCCTGCTCCTCGAGCGCGACCTCGACCTGGTCGGCTGCTTCGGAGGGAACGAGGTTGCTCTCTGCGTCTGCCATGCTCTTTGGACTCCTATCGCGGCGGGCTCGCCGTACGGGTTATTATGGAATGCAGTATGCCGTGCGACCGCATGGCCGCCGCGGCAACAAGACTCAGTATACCCGGGGGAGCACCCATGGAATCGTTGTACCGAAAGTATCGCCCGCTCACCTTTGACTCCGTGGTGGGCCAGCAGCATATCGTCTCGACGCTCGAGCACGCCATCACCGAGGGGCGCCTGTCCCACGCCTACCTGTTCTGCGGACCGCGCGGCACGGGCAAGACCACCATGGCGCGCATTCTGGCCAAGGCGCTGCTGTGCCGCAATGCCGAGGCGGCGCGCGCCGAGGGTGCAAGCGGCTGCATGCCCGACGGTACTTGCGAGGAGTGCGAGCTCATTGCCGAGGGTAACCACCCCGATGTCTACGAGCTCGATGCCGCCTCCCGCACGGGCGTGGACAATGTGCGCGAGGAAATCATCAACTCCGTCAACTTTGCCCCGGTGCGCGGCAAGTACAAGATCTATATCATCGACGAGGTCCACATGCTCACGACGGCGGCGTTCAACGCGCTGCTCAAGACGCTCGAGGAGCCGCCGGCACACGTGATCTTTGTGCTGTGCACCACCGACCCGCAAAAGATTCTGGAGACCATCCTCTCGCGCTGCCAGCGTTTCGATTTCCATCGCATCGGCAACGAGGATATCGAGCGTCGCCTGGCATACGTGTGCGAGCAGGAGGGCTTCGATTACGACGATGAGGCGCTGGCTATCGTGGCGCGCCATGCCAAGGGCGGTATGCGCGACGCGCTGTCCACGCTGGAGCAGCTGAGCGTCTTTGGCAACGGTTCTGTGCATGCGGACGACGCCCGCTCGCTTTTAGGCGAGGTTTCGGACCAGATTCTGGGCGAGTTTTCCCGCGCCATTGCCGATCGCGATGTTGCCGAGCTCTATGGACTGATCCGTGCGCAGGTCGAGGAAGGAAACGACCTGCTGGAGCTGACGCGCGACCTGGTGGCGCATGTGCGTGACGTGTACGTTGCCTGCGTTGCCGGTGCCCGTGCCGAGCTGTTTGAGGGCGGCTCCGAGCAGGCCGAGGCGCTTGCTGCCGAGGCCGCTGCCTTTGGCGAGCATCCTGCCGACCGCCTGGCCCGTGTGCTGACGGTGCTCGACGATGCCGCACTGGAGATGAGGGGCGCGAGCGACGTGCGCCTGGTGCTCGAGATCGCCTGCACGCGCCTGGCACGTCCCGAGGCCGATTTAACGATTGAGGCATTGGCCGAGCGCGTGGCCCGCTTGGAGGCCATGGTTGCCAACGGCGCCGTGCCGGCGAGCGTGGCTGCTGCTCAGGCCGCCGCGCCTGCAGCATCCGTACCCGCTGCTGCCCAACAGCCGACGCTAATTTCGGGCGCTCGTGCTGCCGCTCCGGCGGCATCCGCTGCCCCCGCTGCTACGTCCGCGCGCCAGGGCGGTATGCCTTGGGACCGTGGTGCTGCTGTTCCGGCTGCCCAGCCTGCGTCCCGTTCTGCGTCCGTGTCAGCTTCCAAGCCTGCAGCGCCTGCACCTCAGCCTGCGCCGACTCCGACGCCTCAGCCCGTTGCGGCTCCCGCGCCTGCCACCGCTCCGGCACCTAAGCCCCAGTCCAACAATGCCGCCCAGGTTGCCGCCGCCGGTACTGCCGAGACGCCCGCGGTCGAGGATGCCGGAGAGCTGCAGCGCAAATGGGCCGAGGTTGTCGAGCGTGTCAAGGCGCGTCAGGCTTCCTACGCGGGGCTTTTGCTCAATGCCCGCGCCACGGCTGACGACGGCTCCAGGCTCACGGTCTCGTTCCCCGCGGGCTCGACCTTTGCCATCAAGATGCTTGGACGCGCCGACACGCAGTCGGTGGTCCTGCCGACAGTCAGTGCGGTCTTCGGTCGTCGTACCGTCGACTATGTCCTGGATGGGGGTGGCACGCCGGCTCCTCAACATGAGGAGCATTCTCCATCTGCACGGGCTGCGGTATCTGCGGACCCGCAACCCGTGTCCTCGGCGGCCCCTGCATCCTCGAGCGCCAGCGCGACGCAGCCAAAAGCAGCACCGATAGCGGCGCCGACCCCGTCGGCGCCTAAGCCCGTCATGGCCAAACCGGCTGCTCCGACACCCGCGCCCAAGCCTGCCTCGCCCGCGCCCAAGTCGTCTGACCTGGGCAAAGCCCCCTGGCTGCGCTCCGACAACCCCGCCGGCGCTCCTGCCACGGGCAAGCTCCCGACCGAGCCCGCGCCCCGAGCGCCCGAGCGCGCGTCCGCTCCCAAGGCTCAGCCCGCCGCGCCGTCTGCGCCATGGGAATCCGAGCAGGTTCCCTACGACGATGCCATGGTTGGCGGTTTTGTTGCCGATGCTGGTGGGGACGATCTGCCTCCGTTCGACGTGCCGGGTGCGGCGTCCGCGCCCAAGTCCGCTGCAACTGCCCCCAAAGAGGAGGACGCTCCTGCAGCTCCCTGGGAGTCCAACTCCGGTGCGGGCGGCCCCTTCGGCCATCAGGGTGCAGCCCCGAGCATCCCGCAGACCGAGGACGAGGCCAAAGCCCTCATCCGCAGCGTCTTCGGCCAGTCCACCATCTTCAAGCCGGTGGAGTAGCTGCGCAGGCGGGTATACTGCTCAAGAAGAGAACCCCTTGCCCGGGCGCATCTGTATTTCGGACATGTGCAACGTGGTGCCGCGTATATCGCATTCGAGCAGACAGGCGCGTGACGGTCGGCCTAGGATGCTGAGGTCGATACGATACGTCGCATGGCTGTCCGTGTACTCGACTTGCTCGGCGTTGACGGTTGCTCCGATTGTAAATAAAGAGCCCAGTTCGGCATCGACAATCTTGGAGTCCTTTATCTTGACCTTGAACTCTTGGTAGAGGGACGGGCTGTTGTAGTAAATGGTTCGGGTTCCGTCGGTGCATTCATCGGTCGTCTCCCATTTGACGACGGGCTGGTCCGAGCTGGCTATCAGCAGTTCTGCTCCAAAAGCTATGGCATGGGTGATGATAACCAGTAATACCCAGACGACAAAGAGATAGAGAACCACATATGCAACGGGGTGTTTTGAGCGGATGTTTTGGAGTACGGCTGGGACATTCACGAGGGCACCTCCAAATCGTCATCTATGACAATCAAATTATACCCAGCCGCCATGCGTGCCGCCTCGAGCAGCGGCTCGGCATTTTGCCATGTAGCCTTGTAGCCCTACGCATAAACTGCCTGGTTCCAGCTCTGCTAGATGTAGCTTGAGATAATTATGCAACCTTGCATAATTCGACCTTGCATAATCTTGGGCGTGCGTCACGCTCAAGGACATGTATATCGACTGAGGTAGCGTGTCCGCCCCGCTTGCTTGCCCCGCGCCGTGGTACGATTTTTGAGTTTGAAAGTCCCGCCGTGCTCCGGCTGCCCTTGCAGCTCGGCGCACGGCCGCACGTAAAGGAGCCATCATGGCCGGTATGAACATGCAGCAGATGATGAAGCAGGCCCGCAAGATGCAGGAGCAGCTTGCCGCCGCGCAGGAGAACCTCAAGTCTCAGACCGTCGACGCCTCTGCCGGCGGCGGCATGGTCAAGGTGACCGTCAACGGCGAGATGGAGCTCGTCAACCTCACCATCGATCCCGATGCGCTCGATCCCGAGGACGTCGATATGCTGCAGGACATGATCATGGCTGCCGTCAACGAGGCCGTCCGCGGCGTCAACGAGCTCGCCAACAAGCAGATGGGCGCCATCACCGGCGGCCTCAACATCCCGGGCATGCCGTTCTAAGACACGCATATATATGAGTGCGAATCACAGTCTGCAAAAACTGCTCGATGAGCTGGGCCGCCTGCCGGGCATTGGTCCCAAGTCAGCTCAGCGCATCGCCTATTACCTGTTGGAGGCTGACGCCGAGGAGGCGCGCCGCCTGGCCGAGGCCATCCTGGAGGTTAAGCAGGAGGTTCACTTTTGCAGCCGCTGCTTTAACTACGCCACGGCCGACGAGTGCTCCATCTGCCAGGATTCGATGCGCGACACCACTCGCATTTGCGTGGTGGGCGAGCCGCGCGACGTCCAGGCGATCGAGCGCACGGGCAGCTACCACGGTCTCTACCACGTATTGGGCGGCGTGATCAGCCCCATGGACAAGATTGGCCCCGAGCAGCTGCACATTCGCGAGCTGCTGGCGCGCTTGGGTCACGAGGACATCCACGAGGTCATCATCGCCACCAACCCCAATATTGAGGGCGAGACCACGGCGAGCTACCTGGCCCGCACTATCAAGCCGCTGGGCGTCGAGGTGTCGCGTCTGGCGAGCGGTCTGCCCGTGGGCGGCGACCTGGAGTATGCCGACGAGCTTACGCTCGGGCGCGCCATCGAGGCCCGTCGCACGATTTAGGTGGCGAGCCTGCTCCTGCCGTATGTTTTCCTCGCGACGCACGGGGTAGTCATAATTTCCCCGTGCGACTGTAAGTTTGTTGTGCAACAAAGATGCTTTGTATCCGCTTATCGCATGGATGCTTCCACTCGCATCCTTAATTTGCCCATTCGTTGCGCAACCTTTTGGGTTCGCTGATACACTCAAATATGGATTCGAATGAATGCGCCGCTCCCGAGCGGCGTGTTTTTGTTGGAGGAGAACGCATGCGGCCCGGTGGCACTCAGACAAAGCGCGGCACCGCGGTGCGCATGCGACGCCGACTGGGCTTGGCGCCGCGGGCGTACGCACTGCTGTCTTGCTCGCTGGTGCTGGTCATAGCTGGCGTTTCTGCCTATGGCATGACCGTGCCGTCCATGATGCAGGCACATGCCGCACGCGAACCGCGCGTGGGGCATGAGGTCAAAAGTGACCTGGGGACCACGACTGGATATGCTTGGGCAAGTGTGGTCGCGCATATTGTGTTTGGCACCGGCGACGCGGACGGCGCCGAGGCCCCGGACAACGAAGTCACGCTTGCCAATGGCAAAACCATCGTGCTCACCAACACCAAGATTATCGATCGGTTGTCCAACAATAGCGTGGCGGCAACGGTGAATAAGGTCGAGCAGCAGAAGGAGCAGGACGCCCAGCAGTCCGGAAAGCCCGGTAGCTCGGATACTTCTGGCTCCGGCTCGGATTCGTCGAGTTCGGGCGGTGGCTCTGGGTCGGGTTCCTCTGCCGGAGGGTCTGGAAACGGCGGCTCGACGGGCGGCAACACTGACAACGATGCAAACTCCGGTGGCCTTTCCGCTGCTGAGGAAGAGAGCATTCACAGCTGGCTTGTGACCAAGTACAACATGCTCGACGGCTATGTTTCTCGTGCCAATGACGTGGTCTCGACCTATAACTCTACGGGAGATCCCAGGCCGTGCGACAGCCTGGTCGGGGAGATGTTTGTCATTCGAGCCGAGTTCGGTCGTCAGACATTCTCGCCCCGGTCAAAGTGGTATCAGCAGTATGCCAATCTGTGGGGCTGTTACACCAACCTATGTCAATGGGTCGGCCATTACGGCGATGATGACGTCGCGCTCGGTAACTTCAACAATAACGTGGCGGCGCTTGCCCTATGATGACCGATCTTGCATCCACCACACCACAATCGCTCGGTCGCGATCCCATGGTCGGCCTGCGCCTGGCGCGTGTCGACGGGTTTGAGCCGGCCATTGCGCTCGGTCAGGACGAACTGCCTGCCTATCTGCGTCGTTTTACGATACTGTTTGCCGACGATGCCACCATGCGCCGTGGCGGTATCGGCCGCGTGACGCGTGCCGTCAACGCCCAAGGCGAGGCCGTGGCACTCAAGCAGCTCATCTTGCCAACGTGCGATGAGTTTGACGATGCCGCCGCCCATGAGGCGCTGGTCGCCAAGTTCAAAGCGGCGTTTCGCGAGGAATACGAATGCCATCGCGCCCTTTCGGGCCTTAAGGGCTTTCCCCGCCTCTATGGCTGGGGCGAGGTCGACGGTGTGCCTGCAATTGTCATGGAATGGGTCGAGGGCGAGACGCTCGCCCGCTTGCGCTCGCGCTTTGCCGTGGACGATGCCGGCCGCCTATCGCCGCTTGTGGCGGCGCGTCTGGGTCGCGACCTGTTCGATCTGCTCTGCCGTATGAGCCTGGTGGGCGAGGGCTTTGTCCATCGCGATATCTCGCCCGCTAATATTATGGTGCGTACGGCGCGTCTACCGCTTGACCGGCAGCTTGCCGAGGGCACCTTTGACCTGTGCCTGATCGACTTTGGCTCGTCGCTGGCGCTTGAGCCTGCGTCGGCCGTGGCCGGTACCGGCGGCAAGGCGTCGTTTACGGAGCGCTATGCCACGCTGCGTCGCGCGACGGTTGCCTATGCCCCGCCCGAGATGCTCACCGACGATATTCCCGACCTGCGCGCTTTGCGTATGTCGCCGGCGATCGACGTCTATGCCGCAGCAAGCACGGTTTACGAGCTCATTGCCGGCGCCGCGCCATACGAAGCCGCGCCGAGCACTTCGGGCACCTCGGGTTCGCGCAAAAAGACGCGCGACATCGCCAGCCCCTACCGTCTCAAGATGGACACGCTGCCCGACTATCCCATTGGTGCCCATGCGCCCGGTTGCGATTTGACTCAGCTGCTTCGTCGTGAGCCCGATGTGGCGCTCGCTGCGGCCGAGCAGGCCCAGCAGCTGGGGCTTGAGCCGGATTCCGAGGAGCTACGCGATGCGCTGGCGTTTGTCGATGCCCAGCTGTTCGACGTGGTGATGGCCTGTCTGTCCAGCCATCAAAAAGATCGTCCCGAGCCGGCGGCGGTCGAGGCGGCGCTCTCGGCGTTTTGTGACCACTATGCGCAAAATGTCGGTCGTTCGCTCCGCGGCGAGCCGCTCACGCCGTGCCCCATGGATGCGTCTGGCCGCGCGGTTCGTCGCGCGCTGATGGTCGGCGCGACGGTCGTCTGTGGCGTGGTTTGGGCTGTGGTCGTGGTTTCGGCCGCGCTGCTGGCGTCGGGCGCTCGCGTGACGGCGACTTTGGGATCGCTCGTGTGGTCTGGGTCGCTACCGGGTATTATTGCCGCACTGGCGTTGGCGCTGCCAGGCATAGCCGGCGTTGCCGCGGGGGCACTTGCGCGCGATCGGCGCTCGGGCTTCCTGCAGGGTGTGCTTGCGCTTTCTGCCTGCGAGGTTCCGGTGCTGGTTGTGGCTGCATGTAGCGTATTTTCCCAACGCGCCGTGATGGGCGGCCTTGTTGCCGCTCTGGTTGCAACCTATACGCTTACGTGGTTTTTGCTTGCGATGGGCTTTGCCTTTGAACTTCCCGTTTCGGCACCGCGACGCACAAAAGCCCAGATGGCGACTCCGCTTGCCGGTGGAGCCGCAGCTGTCCGTACTTTTGGCGGACCTGTCGAAGTATCGTCCGATTCTATTTCTACGACCAAGGAGGCCTAGGTCATGGCATCTCAAGTTGAGCTCACCCCATGCGGGGCCATGTTTGACATCTTTAAGCGCGCAGCGCATCTGAGCCATATCGAGCTGTGCGGCTTGGTGCTTTCGTCCCGTCCGCTCGCCGACGGCCGCAGCCCGCAGAGCCGAGCCGCCGATCGCTCTTGGGTTTCCCGCTTTATCGTTCGCGCGCCGGTCGGCACGCTTCAGCAGCGCTACTTTGCCGAATACGGTACCTCGGCTGCGCGTATTATGTCGCAACTGGCCCTGCGCCAGCGCAATCCCATGGACTCCACGGCTGTAATCAATATGGTGTGCGGTCCCGCAGGTGAACCGATGGTACGCGCGCTCGAAGAGTGCCACCAGGACACGAATCTCTATCGCAACGCGCTCGGTCGCCTGTCCCAGGCGGCGGAACTCATGCCCGCCGAGCGCGCCGAGGTCGTGCTGGTGCTGTTTGTCGCCGTCGGTTGTTCGGCGGATGTGCGGTCCTCGGTGAACTATGCCATCGACTACGCGAACGCGACCTGCGGCGGAGGCACATCCACGCCGCGTTCGCTTGGCATGTCGCTGACTGCGGGCGAACGCGAACCCGCCCCGGCGCACCCTTTGGGCTTGCTGCGCGTGCAAAACAGTTTTGTCGTGAGCGCCCCGCGCTGGATTCAGCCGAGTGAGCAGGGTGTTGAGATTGGCGCGCTGGCCACTGGTGAGGGCGATATTACCGACGTCGGCGACGATGTCTCGGCCCGCCATGCCCATATCTGGTGCGATGCTCAAAATATCTGGCACGTCGAGGACTTGTCGTCCACCAACGGAACCGTGGTGGTAAACGGGGCCACGCGCGTTTGCATTCAGGTCGAGCCCGGCCGTTCCGCCCAGCTCAATCCCGGCGACGAGCTCAAGCTCGGCGAATCCACTACCTATGCCATCCTCTTCGGTGCCCTCTAGCCGGCAGTTAAGGACGTTCCTTTTCTGCCGGCACTTGGGGACACTCCTCGGCGCGCCAGAGCCGGTCGCCTGGGGATGGAGAGGCCATTTTGGCCCTTGGCGGTCAGTCGGGGCGAAACTAGAAGATCTTTCCGATTCGCGGCTGTTCATGCTTGTAGAGCATCTAAAACAATAGGATGTTATTCTGGAATATGCCGGGTGCGTGAACTTGCCTGTCTTAGCCTTAATAAGGTATAGGGGAGTTTGGCTCAGGGGTTCCGTGTTGTTCTTCAGCGCAGTATTGTGGGACAGATTTGCTGAGATTGGCGCCTTACACCGCAGAGCGCACGGAAGGCTCTCGATTTGTGTTCTGGCCCCAGAATACAGGGCCTGATACTTACCAACTGTGGCATGGATGTAACATCTGTAGAAATCAACCCTTTTGTTGTCGACCTTTGTAAGAAAAACACTGCCATCAACTCTTTGGATGACGAAACTAGGGTGCTTGAGGGGAGCCTTTACTCCCCTCTGAGAGATGACTCATGTTTTTCGCTTGTCGTTGTGAATCCTCCGTTACTGCCGATTCCGGATGAGATTCCTTATCCCTTCGTTTGAGATGGAGGACAATCGGGTCTGGATAAAACACTTCGTATTCTTAAGGGTGGCGATACGCATTTAGAGAAAAACGGTAAATACTGCTAATAGGGGTGACGACGATGGTGCGGGGGCGACCCGCGATGCTCTCATCAATACGTCGGATACTTGGGAAATCAGGTCTAGATGCATGTATGATGATGCTGTGTGGCTATTCAATTAATCCGCGTTCCGAATGGGTGCAGGGTATAGCTGCGACATCGTATGCTTTTGACCCGGCGCGATACTCAGATATTTCTGAGGCGGTTGACGAAGTTTATACGCACAATGCCGCGCAAGGCGTTTCGGAAGTTTGCACATCTACGTTACGGGCTTAGGTTTCTTCAAGCGAGCAGGCCGGTTGCGTTATTTCGAGCGATTTTTCTAGTCTAGACGACAAAAGGCAAAGGATTTGATGGGTATAAAACGCGGACGTTTGTGGGCGGATGCTCAAATCTATTGTGGCAATCGGGCGGTTGAAAAAGATATTTCAACCGCCCGATTGCCAGGTTCGTCGGAGGAGATGTCCGATTCCGACTCTCTTGTAGGAAGAGCTTGAGATCGTATTGGCCCAAGGCAATCTTAAAGCAGTCTCATTGGCAAATCTTCGCTCCTGTTGTGTTGAGGTGTAAGGTATCAGTGATTGATGTTTTGTGGCGGGTAGATTGGGGCCTTCCTTGATTCGATGCGTTCTCTCGAGGTTCATCAGAGCAAAAGGGGCTTTCGTCTTCATTGCTATCACGGTGATTGGAACCGCTCTCTCCTATGCCATGCCATACGTGAACGGGAAATTCTTAGATTTTCTTCTCGGTAACCGCAGCGAAAGAGACGCCGTACTCTTCGCGCTCCTGGTTGCGTCAATAGGAGTTTTCTCCACCCTCTTTACTTATTTTGCAGGAACACTTTCCATTCGCATAACCACGAGACTTTCCTTTGATCTTCTCAGGGAGGCCGTCTTGCGTTTTGAAAGAGACGATTACTTGGTGAGTCGGACCATCGATCCAGCCTATACAACGCAACGGATTATTTCCGACTCTAGCGTGGTCTCATCCTTCGTTTTGGCGAATTTTATCAGTGCGCCGCTGTCCATTGTAGCCATTCCCATCGTATTGCTTATCATATGGTCAATTGATTCAACTCTCGCGGTGTTTTCCATCATTCTCCTCATCGTGTATTTCTGTGTAATTACTGGGTTGAGGAAACTTTTGTATAGGGTCACGTATGAGAAGAAAGAGGCGGACAGCGCCTTTTACGCCGCAATTGCATCGCAGCTTAATCAGATTCTCAACATTCAACTGACATCTTCGTACGGCAAGAGCGAACAAGCGCTCGACGCTGGGTTTAAGAGCTATTTTCCCAAAGTTTTGCGCTCCGGAAAGCTATCATATTCTCTGACATCGCTCGATGGTCTTTTCGCAGCGTTGTTTCAAGCGGTGATACTTGTTGTTTCCGGAGTACGAATCATTAACGGAACTATGTCAATAGGCGAGTACACTATCATCGGTACATACTTCGCGGTTCTCTTTAAGACTTTGAAAAGTATGATGTCATTGTTCAAATCCTATCAAGATGCCAAAGCATCATGGGATAGGACGGCTATCGCGACGAGAGAAAAGGAGAGATCGGGGTGGAATCGGACCGATTTAGCTAAACTCGATGAAATAAATGACATTTCGGTATCTGATTTGGAATTCTCGGTTGCCCTTCCAGACGGATCTGTCCGAGAGGTCCTCGGCGGGTTTTCTTTCAAGTTTTCCGGTCCTGGTACATATTGCATAGTTGGGGAAAACGGAAGAGGCAAGACGTCACTTCTTTACTTGATGCTCGGGCTATACTCATCGAAAGGCAAAGTAAAATACAACGGCGTGCCAATCGAAGAATGCGACTTGGATTACATACGTGCGAGAGAGATATCGTGCTGCCCACAGTCGTGCTTCGCGCCGGACGAAACGGTGAAAGAGCTGTTAGAGTATTTCGACACGCCCTTTTCTTCCTATCACCGGGGTGTAGATGGCCTACTTTCGCTGGAAAACAGCGTGAAGGAGTTGCTCGGGAAACGTTGCTCCGCGCTTTCGGGCGGTGAGCTGCGCCGAGTGTACTTATGGTCGGCGATTTCACGCAAGTCGTCAGTTTTGGTACTCGACGAGCCCACGACTGGGTTAGACGCTGTAAGCCGCGCCGAGCTTGCGGCCTATGTTAAGCGCAACAAGCAAAGCCAGCTGATCATCATTGTCTCTCACGATGACGAGATGGTCGGCGCGGTAGAAGGGGTAGTGGATTTAGGCAGCATGTACCGGGGTAAATGCTGACAAGTGTAGTGCTACCCAACTGACAGAGATAACAAAAAAGCGATGCAGATGCACGTAGCATTCAGTCGGTTCGGACTCGGTGCCTTCACGCCATCGCAACGCTTTCAGATATAGTTCTCATTCTCTTACTAAAGGAAACTTTAGTCTACGTTGTCTTGTCGAGACAGAGGTGAAGCGAAGTGTTGTCGCGACGTATCTTATTCCAGGTGGCTCAGTATCATCGTGAGAATCACACCAAAGTGTACTTACAATTCTCGTGTCCCACGGACAACATGAGCTGAGCATTGAGGTTCCACCCTTTGCTGCAACTACACGGGGTTGGACGGCAATGAATATGCCGGGCCGCATGCCACGCGCAGCGGGGGTCCATGCCCCAGTATGTTGCCTACAGCAGCCTCGATGTCCACGCACACATCATCTCTGCCTTCGTGTTCAATCCGTTTGCCGGAGAGTGCGAGGGTTACAAGGCCGTAGAATACGAGCCGAACAAATGAAATGCGGTATCGACGCATAGGATTAAACTGACGATTGCTTTGCACCGAAAATACGCCCGGAAAGCCGCTATGGGTGGCGGCCCGGGTTAAATTGAGAGGCCCGTCCGATCACTTTCATGTGACGAACGGTCGGGCTTCTTATTCCACTTGCCAATGCTCGGCTCATATTGGAAGAAAGCTACGCTAATGTTTGCGTGATACTCCTATTTTTTCCGAAGAAAGAATCGGATAATGAAGAATAACAATAAAAAAGGTGCCAGATATAAAGCAAGTACAAAGGTTAATCCAACGAGACCTTGCAATAATGGCATAACTCCTCCCAGACACGAGATTTTGGTATTTGTCCCCATCTTATTTTGAATTGGACCAAATAGTTCCTAGACACAAAAACTACTCGTCAACTGGATCGCACCAATCTGCTGGCAAAACACAGCTTGATTCTTTATCGACATAGCACCAATCCGCAACAGGGCACTCGGCGATGTCGTAAAAATTGCATATATCAACTCCAAGACAACAAGGCTCAACGGGAGTATGTTCATTTGAACCAACAGGATGGATATGCTTCATAACAGCTCCTCACCTTAATCCAATTAGAGACTACGTTTGATCAATGCCACAGTGATCTACAACGCAGATGCTGCCGCCATCCATGTCATAGTCGCAGTAATCGTATGCACCACAGCCATCTGCTTTATCATAAACAGTACAGATGTCAGTAATGCCCAAGAGGCAGTCAAAAGACATCGGCTTCACGCCTGCCTCGTCGCCACTTCCTGGATTAATCGGATGAATATGCTTCACGACTACCTCCCTTTGAGTGCAGAAAAACCTCAATATTGTGTATAACAAACCAAGATGTCTAGTTCACCATATTTCTAGAATGGTTTCGGCGAACGTAGCAATAAGCTTCGCAGACGGTAATCAGAAGAACGAACACCTCCACAATGGTGACAGCAATGCGCTGAACCGCTTATTCCGATACAGTAGCTTCTCGTTGATTTTTCTCCTGCGAAGATGAGTGGCGGGAAATAAGGTCAAAAGCCATCTCGTAGCACATTTTTCTATATTCACATGATGCAGGGTGTAGACTCTTGGGCAAGTAGCCGTGCTCGTCTGCAGCCTCCCAGCTACAGCCCCCACCACAGAAAGACCGAGCCCAACAGTCCGTACAGTCAATTCTTTTTTCGACACCCTGACTCCAGTTTTCAATATACCTAGTTTCGTCAATTCCGGTGACGATGTTGCCCATTTTGAATCGCATCATCCCGACAAACCTGTGACAGGGGTATACGTCCCCTTCGGGAGTCACGGAAATAAAACGCCTGCCAGCCCCGCATCCGACAAAGGCGATCCTGTTGCTCATAATCAAATCAACTGCAGTTTTCAATGTTCTAAACAAGGGCTTTTCCCCTTGATCAATCTGTTTGAGATATTGATCCGCCAAATCTATTAGGCCCGCCCTGATTTTGTTTAATGAGTGTTCGTCGAGTTTGATATTCTCATCGAATGAGCTCACGGGCGAGAAGTAAATCCTTCTGAAGCCCATCTCTTTAAACTGAAGATAGTCTTCAACAAGGTTACAGTTATTATTTGTTAAGGTCGCTCTTGCGCCGAAGGGGAACGACTCGGAAAAACGACGAACGTTTTTGTCGATATCGGAGAAAGAGCCGCCTCCCGTCTTGTACGGGCGCGATGCATCGTGCTTGCATCCTGTACCATCGAGACTAATCAGAACAGAAAACCCGTGCTCCTTGAAAGAATTCACAGCAGTGTCATTCAAAAGCGTTCCGTTGGTCGTAATAGAATAGGTAAAGTTTCTATTGGGGTATATTCTTTTTGAATAGTCGACCGTTTTCCATATCAGCGGCTCGTTAATCATGGGTTCCCCACCAAAAAAGACGATTGCAAGCGTTTCGTTTTCCGATGAACTTGCGACGAGGTAGTCGACCGCCTTGAAGGCTATCTCGTCTGTCATCAGCAGAGGAGACGTTCCATAATCTCCTTTACCGGCAAAACAGTAACTACAACCAAGGTTGCATGCATGTGAAACGTGGAGTTCGATGGATCTAAGTTTTCGAGGCGTGTCTTTTGTTAAGAAAGTCCGCTCAGACAATCGTTGATACTCATCAATGTCGTCTTCAAGTTCTGCTATGGTCGTTTGGTCGTAGCCTTTCGCAGCAAGTGACTTTGTTAGCAACTTCGAGTTGACCGTTCTTCCCGATGCTTCAAATATGCGAAGCGCATCTTCTGATGCTTGGTCAACCTGAAAGCAATTGCGAGTGACCTCATCGAAGCAGTAACGACGATCACTTACTGAGAAAAAATGCATACGTTCCTCAATTTCATGCTGGACTGGCACTAACCTTGTTTATTGTTACGCAGCTATAAAAAACCACCAGCGGGGATTCGGTGTGCGGCCCAATCGGACTCCCAAAAGGTTCTATTTGAGACTGGCAAGCTTTGTGTTGTTGGCACTTCGACAGCGCTCTTTATTCCAACATGGAGCCTCGCAGTTTGAGTCGACTTGCCTCTGGAAGGTCCGATCTCAACTTGATTTAGGATGAAAACAGATTACAGGCGCGCTCCTCTAGAAAGAAAGGAAACCAATCGCCGCCTTTCACCAGGAAAGTTTTTATAGCCCACCTCGAGCAAAATGAAAGATGCGAGAGCGATTGGGGAACAACGCGAATCTCCCCTTTTGGGTGGGAGCGAGCCTTCAGCCACCGGCGAACGACTCGCCCTGGTCAGAATCTGGAAGTGGTGCCGGGCCGCTTGGGCCTCCCCGGTGACTTCGTGGGGCTTACCTGCCTGACGTCGAGGAGTACATCCGCAAGATTCGTTCCCTATGCCGTTTGCTCTCACGCCCGCCTTGGTTCCAAGTCGGGCGAGCACGAGGTCGCGCCGGCGCATCCGCTGGGACTGCTGCGCGTGCAAAACGGCTACGCGGTGAGCGTCCCGCGCTGGATTCAGCCGAGTGAGGAAGGCGTCGAGATCGGCGCGCTGGCAACGGGGGAGGGCGGCATCACCGATGTGGGCGATGACGTTTCGGCTCGCCATGCCCACGTGTGGTGCGATGACCAAAATGTCTGGTACGTTGAGGACCTGTCGTCCACCAACGGAACCGTGGTGGTAAACGACGCGACGAACGTCTGCACCCAGGTCGAGCCCGGCCGCTCCGCCCAGCTCAACCCCGGTGACGAGCTCAAGCTCGGAGAATCCACAACCTACGCCATCCTCCTCGGCGCCCTCTGACTCATCTCCTAAATAAGTTGCGGTGAAATAGGGGCTGTTTAAGGCTACGGCCGGCAAAAACAGTTCCTATTTCACCGCAGCTGCCATTTGGTCCCTCGGTGACGGAAGGATCAATTTTGCCCTTGATGGTCACCCAAGGTAAACCTTTACCGCCCGCCTATATTTGCCGAAATTACACTTGACGGCGGGGTACAATAAACCCGCATGCGGATTTCCGTTGCGGGCGCTTCCCATCGCCGGGGCGTGCCCGGGAGCATCCGGCATGCGGCCTTTGCGGCGCTCGGTCATGTGCAAGACGGGTAGCTGGGCTTGTGGAGCGCGTGCAGCCCTCCTCGCCTCGGCATGCCTTCTCTCCACGCCATGTACCTGCTGCTGAGCCTGCCTGCCAGATGATTGGAAGCAACAGCGAAAATCCCATCACGCCAACATCCCGGCGATCGCCGGGGCCTGTATACCTATATGAGAGGAGAGGGGTATATGGCGCGTAAGTTTAAGTCTATGGACGGCAACGAGGCGGCCGCATATGTTTCGTATGCGTACACCGAGGTAGCGGGAATCTATCCCATTACGCCGTCCAGCCCGATGGCCGACCATGTCGACCAGTGGGCGGCCCAGGGTCGCAAGAATATCTTCGGCACCCCGGTCAAGGTCGTCGAGATGGAGTCCGAGGCAGGTGCAGCCGGTACCGTTCACGGTTCGCTGGGCGCCGGTGCTCTGACCACCACCTACACGGCTTCTCAGGGTCTGCTCCTGATGATCCCGAACATGTACAAGATCGCGGGCGAGCAGCTCCCGGGCGTCTTCCACGTCTCCGCGCGTTGCGTCGCTTCCCACGCCCTGAACATCTTTGGCGATCACTCCGACGTCATGGCCTGCCGCCAGACCGGTTTCGCCATGCTCGCCGAGGGCAACGTCCAGGAGGTCATGGACCTCTCGCCGGTGGCTCACCTTGCCGCCATCGAGGGTAAGACCCCGTTCCTTAACTTCTTCGACGGCTTCCGCACCAGCCACGAGATCCAGAAGGTCGCCATGTGGGACTACAAGGATCTGGCCGAGATGTGCGACATGGACGCCGTCCAGGCTTTCCGCGACCACGCGCTCAACCCTGAGCACCCGCACACCCGCGGCAGCCACGAGAACGGCGATATCTTCTTCCAGAACCGTGAGGCCTGCAACAAGGTCTACGACGAGCTTCCCGCCGTCGTCGAGGGCTACATGAAGAAGATCAACGAGAAGCTCGGCACCGATTACGGCCTGTTCAACTACTACGGCGCTCCCGATGCCGACCGCGTCGTCGTGTGCATGGGCTCCTTCTGCGACGTGCTCGAGGAAGTCATCGACTACCTCAACGCTCACGGCGAGAAGGTCGGCCTGGTCAAGGTTCGCCTGTTCCGTCCGTTCTCCATCAAGCACTTTGTCGACGTTCTCCCCGAGACCGTCCAGAAGATTGCCGTCATGGACCGCACCAAGGAGCCGGGTTCCATCGGCGAGCCGCTCTACCAGGACGTCGTTTCTGCTCTCTACGAGGCCGGCAAGACGGGCATCAAGGTCGTCGGCGGCCGTTACGGCCTGGGCAGCAAGGACACGCCTCCCGCGTCCGCGTTCGCTGTCTTCGAGGAGCTCAAGAAGGACGAGCCCAAGCGCGAGTTCACCATCGGCATCGTCGATGACGTGACCAACCTGAGCCTGCCCGAGGCCGAGGATGCGCCCAACACCGCAGCCCCCGGCACCATCGAGTGCAAGTTCTGGGGTCTGGGTGGCGACGGTACCGTCGGCGCCAACAAGAACTCGATCAAGATCATCGGCGACCACACCGACAAGTACGTCCAGGCCTACTTCCAGTACGACTCCAAGAAGACCGGCGGCGTCACCGTCTCGCACCTGCGCTTTGGTGATTCCCCGATCCGTTCGCCGTACTACGTGACCAAGGCCGACTTTGTCGCTTGCCACAACCCCAGCTATATCGTCAAGGGCTTCAAGATGGTCCGCGACGTCAAGCCGGGCGGTACCTTCCTGGTCAACTGCCAGTGGAGCGACGAGGAGTTCGCCGAGCACATGCCCGCTGTGGCCAAGCGCTACATTGCGAACAACAACGTCAACGTCTACCTGATCGACGCTATCGACCTGGCCGCCAAGGTCGGCATGGGCAAGCGCACCAACACGGTGCTCCAGTCCGCCTTCTTCGCGCTGGCCAAGGTCCTGCCCGCCGAGGACGCCCTGCAGTACATGAAGGACGCGGCTACCAAGTCCTACATGAAGAAGGGCCAGGCCATCGTCGACGCCAACCACAAGGCTATCGATGCCGGCGCTACCGCCTTCCGTAAGTTCGAGGTTCCGGCCGACTGGGCAACTGCCGAGGATGCTGCCCCCATCGAGCTCTCCGAGGAGACCAAGTCCGCCATCGCCCAGCAGGTCAAGAACCTGCTCGAGCCCATCGATCGCATGGACGGCGACAGCCTGCCTGTTTCCGCCTTCGTCGGTTGCGCCGACGGCCAGTTTGAGCTGGGCGCCTCCGCATACGAGAAGCGCGGCGTCGCCGTGGTCGTTCCCCACTGGGACGAGACCAAGTGCATCCAGTGCAACCAGTGCGCCTACGTGTGCCCGCATGCCACCATCCGTCCGTTCGCGATGACCGAGGACGAGGCTGCCGCCGCGCCCGAGGCTACCCGTACGCTCGACGCCATGGGCCCCAAGGCCAAGGGCATGAAGTTCACCATGGCCGTGTCCCCGCTCGACTGCATGGGCTGCACCAACTGCGTCAAGGTCTGCCCCAAGGGTGCCCTCGAGATGGTTCCCACCGAGCAGGAGATGGACCAGCAGCCTGTTTGGGACTACATGGTTGAGAACGTCTCCGAGAAGAAGGAGCTCATCGCGGCCAACGTCAAGGGCAGCCAGTTTAAGCAGCCCTACCTGGAGTTCTCTGGCTCCTGCGCCGGCTGCGCCGAGACCGCCTATGCACGTCTGGTGACCCAGGTTGCCGGCGACCGCATGTTCATCTCCAACGCCACCGGCTGCTCCTCCATTTGGGGCAACCCCGCTGCCACCGCTCCTTACTGCAAGGACAAGGACGGTCACGGCCCGGCGTGGAACAACTCCCTGTTCGAGGACAATGCCGAGCATGGTCTGGGCATGGCCGTTGGCTATGAGGCCGTTCAGCACAAGCTGATCGCCGCTACCCAGGACATCATCGCTGCCGATGGTCCGTCCGACGAGCTCAAGGCCGCCGGCCAGGCTTGGATCGACTCCGTCAATGACGCCGAGGCCTCCAAGACCGCTGCCGCTGCCTACGTTGCCGAGCTCGAGAAGTGCGGCTGCGACGCTTCCAAGGCGATCCTCGCCGACAAGGCTTACCTCACCAAGAAGTCCTTCTGGATCTTCGGCGGCGACGGCTGGGCCTACGACATCGGTTTCGGTGGCCTGGACCACGTCCTGGCTTCCGGCCACAACGTCAACGTCTTCGTCTTCGACACCGAGGTCTACTCCAACACCGGTGGTCAGGCCTCCAAGGCCTCGAACCTGGGCCAGGTCGCTCAGTTCGCCGCTGCCGGTAAGGTGACCAAGAAGAAGTCTCTGGCCGAGATTGCCATGAGCTACGGCTACGTCTACGTGGCACAGGTTGCCATGGGCGCCAACCCGGCTCAGACCCTCAAGGCCATCCACGAGGCCGAGGCCTACGACGGCCCGTCCCTCATCATCGGCTACAGCCCCTGCGAGATGCACTCCATCAAGAAGGGCGGCATGCAGAACTGCCAGGCCGAGATGAAGAAGGCTGTCGAGTGCGGTTACTGGAACCTCTTCCGCTTCAACCCCGAGGCTGCTGCCGGCAAGAAGTTCTCGCTCGATTCCAAGGAGCCCGCGGGCGGTTATCAGGAGTTCCTGATGAACGAGGCCCGTTACGCTTCGCTGACGCGTTCCTTCCCCGAGCGCGCCGAGGAGCTCTTCAAGGAGAACGAGCAGGCCGCTATGGACCGCTATCAGCACCTGCTGAAGCTCAAGACGGTGTACAACGAGGCTTAAGTCTCCCACCGCAGGATCTGAGGGCTGACCTTCGCGGACGTCCTCGGACATGAAAGAACCCCCGCTGCGCACTACGTGCGACGGGGGTTCTTTCGTCCTGCGGAGTGTCCGCGAAGGTTAGCCCTCAGATCCTGCTACGACTACGTCCTCGGATTGTGGGGCTGAATGAAGGACGTGGCTGTGGGGGTGCCTTGTCCCGGTCGCTGTTTCGCGGCGTGGCCGCGAAACCACGCGCCACTTTGGGCATGGAGGGCTAGCTGATTGTGGCCTTCTGCTGCCCCAGTGCTGTTTCGCGCTTTGCGCGAAACATCGCAGCACTTTGGGCATAGTGGGGGAGTTGGTTGTCGCTGCCTTCTATCCCCTTGCTGTTTCGCGCCTTTGGCGCGAAAGGCGCAGTACTTTGGGCGTGGGGGCTGGCTTGCGGACTCAGATGACCTAGAGAGATATGGGTGCAAACGAGAAATCGTTGTTGGGGTCGTCCTTTTCCATAAACTCATCGAGACAGAATGTCATATAGATTGGAACGTAAAGGATCTTGCCCTCTTTGCAAAGGTTTTCGTGGCTCAGCACAACGGCCTCGGGAATTTTGTACTCGCCCACACTCATCAAACGGTCGAGGGCTGCATGTGCTCGAACTTTCTTGCCCGATTTGACTTCGATTGGGACAACATGCCCGCGGGCACCTTCGATTACAAAGTCGACTTCACCGACCTCACGCGTTTGGTAGTACCACGTATCTGCTCCGAGGGCAACGAGTTCCTGTGCGACCACGTTCTCATAGAGGCCGCCGAGGTTGGGGGTTTTCATGTCAAGGTAGACGGCGCGTGCCGTGCTGCCGGGATACCGCGATGCGAGCATACCTGTATCGGACTCGTATAGTTTAAAGGCCGTCGTTTTCTCCGTCCTCTTGAGAGGACTTCGTGCCTCCGTCACCTGGGGGACCATCAATCCAACGCCTGCGTTCACCAGCCATAGGAAATCCTGCTCGTATTTTTGAAGACGAGCTCCCTCGCCTAGAGACGAGACGATAAAGCGATGGGACTCCGCCTCAAGCTGAACGGGAATTTGCTCGAAAATGGAGCGAACGTTAAACGCTCGAGTCGATGCATATTTAGAGATATCGCTTTTGTACTGATCGACTAGCTGAATTTGAAGCTCACGCGTTCTCACGAGCGAATAGCCCGAATCGATATAGTTCTGAACGACCTCCGGCATGCCGCCGCAAACGATATAAGCTCTAAAGTTTTTGAGCATCGCCTCATGAATAAAATTTTCGACGGGACGCCTCTCGACAAGGCAGCTGCGGATGTCTGCAAGCACATTCTCGCTGATGCTGTTTGCCCAACAAAACTCTTCAAAATCCATTGGCCGCATAACAATGTGCTCGACATACCCCACCGGGAAAGAAGAGATCCCCTTAAACTCAGTCCCAAGCATAGACCCCGAGAAGACATAGCTAAAGCGTCCGTCCTCGACCAGCGCCTTCATAAGTGTAACGATCTGCGGATACTCCTGAATCTCATCGACGAAGATAAGCGTGTCTCCTTCAACAAGCGGTGCATCCGCAAGAAGGGCCACACGGTTGATGAAGTCAATGGAGTTCTTAGCGCCAACAAGTACGTCTCTTGCCTCGGCATCAAGTAGCAGATTGACCTCATAATACGAAGCGTAGTTGCTCTTTCCAAACGCGCGAATCGCATAGCTCTTGCCAATCTGACGCGCACCGGTAACAAGCAGGGCCTTATGGGAGTTATTCTTCCAGCTCAAAAGCCTATCAGTGACCTTGCGGCGTAGCATTAAAACACCTCATTGACAAAAATTGGCAAATAGATTTGCCCCTAATCATACAAAAATTGACAAATAGATTTGACCCAAATCATACAAAAATTGGCAAATAGCAAAGCTCACTTAGGCCTCAAAGCCAGCGAACCAGCACGGTACTTTGCGAAAAGGCTGGCGGCGCCGTTGTTGAGGGTGGCCAGGTTGACAGTGGCGCCGTTAGCGTTCTCGGCTGCTTGGGCGCGCAGGAGCGAAAGGGCGTCGGTAGCGTTCATGCAGAAGCCGACGGTAAAGTTCCATACTGCGAACTCGCAGTCGCTTGCCGCGGGGTGAAGCGCGATCGGCTATCCCTTATGTTGGATGAAAAGCCCCATGTTTTTGCAGGGGTGCATACTCGTCAAATTAATGTATAGAATCGCGTATAGTGCGAGTAAGATATTGCGCTGTCCGTTTTGTGTTTAGCAAAGATATAGTTTGCATAATCTGGTCTAATCCCTGCTCTATTTAAATAAAGTTGCACGTAAATGGCGTAGATATGCCTGAACTGGGCTTCTTTACGCTGAGCGGGTAAAATCGACCGTTCGCCGCTTAGGTATTTTCAAAATGAATAAAATGAGCGATAAAGAGAATATAAACCTTAATAAACTCGCGTATCGCACGGACGCGGGTTATTAATGGGTTGTAGGCCTTTTACAGAAAGGATTCCAGCAATGTCTAAGCCTCTTGGCAAGCCCGATCGTATTGTCGTCGCCCTCGGCGGCAACGCCCTCGGCAACAACCCCGTCGAGCAGATCGAGGCCGTGAGCAACACCGCCCACGCTCTCCTTGGTCTTATCGAGCAGGGCAACGAGATCATCATCACCCACGGCAACGGCCCGCAGGTCGGCATGATCCAGAACGCCTTCGCCGCTGCCCACGATGCCATCGGTACCCCCGAGATGCCGCTGCCCGAGTGCGGCGCCATGTCCCAGGGCTACATTGGTTATCACCTGCAGCAGGGCATCGGCCGCGAGATGCACAAGCGCTATAAGCGTTGGCACGCCGCCACCGTCGTCACCCAGATCGAGTGCGATCCCGACGATCCCGCGTTCAAGAACCCGACTAAGCCGATCGGTCCCTTCTACACCGAGGAGCAGGCCAAGGAGTTCATGGCCGAGGATCCCTCCAAGGTCTTCGTCGAGGATTCCGGCCGCGGCTGGCGTCGCGTCGTCGCTTCTCCCGATCCCAAGAAGATCGTCGAGGCTGACTCCATCCTCAACCTGCTCGACAACGAGTTCATCGTCATCGCCTGCGGTGGCGGCGGCATCCCCGTCGTCCGCGACTACGAGAACAAGGGCTGCTACAAGGGCGTTCCCGCCGTCATCGACAAGGACCTGGGCGGCGAGCTGCTGGCCGAGGACTGCGACGCCGACGTTCTGTTCCTGCTGACCGCCGTTGAGCATGTCGCCATCAACTTTGGCAAGCCCAACCAGGAGGAGCTCGAGGACCTCACCGCCGACGAGGCCGAGCGTCTGGCCGACGAGGGTCAGTTCGGCAAGGGTTCCATGGAGCCCAAGGTCCGCGCTGCCATCAAGTTCGCGCGTTCCCGCAAGGGCCGCACCTGCATCATCGGCGCACTGGACAAGGCCGCCGAGACCATGGCCGGCCTCTCCGGTACCCGCATCCACGAGTAGTCTCTACTCCGTTGCCTCTCCCGTGGGCGCCAGGCAAGACGCCCACAAACTAGCCTCTCTTCATGAGCCCCGCAGTCCGCTCCGGCTGCGGGGCTTTTGCTATCGGTAGTCATTGGGGACAGACTTAAATGAGTAGCACCAATCAACTGCGGAAAGTGCATCCCACAATGAGCGTCCAAAATGGGGTACAGTTTCCCCGGGGCCCTCAACCGGAAAAATCATCCCTGAAGTTGCCCGAAAAATGGCCCCCAGTTTCCCAAACAGGCCGCTAACGGAAAGCGCATCCCGCTATCGAACTTCAAAGCGGGGTGCGCTTTCCGTGCCAGCAGTTCCGGGCATCCAGAGACCACTCAATTAAGTCTGTCCCCAATGACTAGTAGTAGGCCCACATGGCTTCGACTTCGTTAAGGACCTCTACGACACCCCAGCGGCGGGCGCTGCGGCTGGCCGAGTTGGGATCGAAGACTTCAATATGGTCGGCGTCGTCAATACCGTAAAGCACAATGTAGTGGCCGACGTTGGTAAAGGTGCCCGGCCGAACGGCGGCGATGACGGGCGCTCCCGAACGCAGTGCCTGAGTCATCGAGTCACGATCGTTATGGAGCTCCGTTCCGTTAAGTCCCAACTGCCACGCGCCGCTCGTCATAAACGACCATTCGGTTGCACCGGTGGGGGCGTAGTTGCCCGCCTCGGAAAGCGCGCACATATCGATGGGGGTCATATCGGTGCGTCCCGTCTTAAAGATATAGACCATGGTGAGGCACGTGGGCCCGCATGCATTTTGGCGGATGGTGCCGCCGGCGTAAGGCAGCTCCGACCACGCAGGGTCGATCTGATAGATATGGGGCATCGTGCCGGCTTGCCATTGCGAGCGCGGGGTCGAAAAGGCGAAAGAATAACCGGGCGCGACGGGGGCCTTGAGCAGCTTGTCCTCGGCGGTGGGCTCAAGGCCGGCCGAGCCGTGGGACATACAGGAGCTCATAAGCACAAAGACCAGACAGATGAGGATAGAGCACAGTGCGAGGCAAAGTCGACGAGCCGGAAGGGCGGGGGCATTCACGTACGATGTCGAGCGGTAGGGCTTGCCGTCGCGTCCGCCTTGGGAATGCGAAAAGAAGCGGTTGATATGGATGCCGGACTGACGTGCGCCGTTGCGGCGCAGTTGCGGAACCTCGGCCTGGCGCTGTCGAGTGCGCGCGCCCAGGCGGCTATCTTGCTGCGCGCTTGTGCCCGTGCTCGGACAGTCACTCTGCCGTGTTCTGCTTGTCTGCTGCCGAGACGAAGGCCTGGGTTGCTCTTGAGGGCGTTGCGGATTGCTGCTCGTGGCACTTCTAGGCGTCGGCGTGGTGCGGCCAGCAAGGCGAACGCTTTGTCGCCGTTGATCACCGTCGTTGTATCCGTATGCCATTCGTACCGCCTTGTCTCATGTATAACCTGTCTATCCTACAAAAAAGATGTGCAACAAATGGGTCTGCGCGTCAAAAGCTCGGTAAACGGTACGAAAGGCGCAAAACGCACGGCTTCAAAAACATCTCTATATGCGTCCGATGAGCGTACGCCCGTCGGACGGGCGGCAACAATGAGTGGCAAACCGCGCCGTTCGTCCCAAAAACAGCGCCGCTCGTTTTGCAGTTCTGCCTTCGGTCGAGTCGCAAGCGGCGCTGCTGTGCCAAGGCCGTATCTTAAAGCCACGAAATAAAAGCGCGCGGTAAAACAGACCGCGCAAGGGGTGACGCCAAAGAGGCGTCAATAAGGAAAGGAGGGGAACAATGGCGGACAAGAACGCAGAAGTTGCAGTCGAAGGTAACGGCGGCATGAAGAAAACGCTTTCGCTCTGGAACTTCTTCACCATCGGTTTCGGTGCCATCATCGGAACTGGCTGGGTCCTGCAGGTCGGCGACTGGATGGTCGTGGGCGGTGGTCCCGTTCCCGCTATGATCGCATTCCTCTTGGGTGCAATCTTCCTCGTGCCCGTCGGAGCTGTTTTCGGTGAGCTCACGGCTGCTATCCCCATCTCGGGCGGCATCGTCGAGTATGTCGACCGTAGCTTTGGCCGTACGCTGAGCTACATCACCGGTTGGCTTCTGGCCCTGGGCAACGGCATCCTGTGCCCGTGGGAGGCCATCGCCATTTCGACCCTCGTGTCCGAGATGTTCGGCAGCCTGCCCGGTCTTGAGTGGCTGCGCGCCGTCAAGCTCTACACCATCTTGGGCGCCGACGTTTACTTGTTCCCGACGCTAATCGCGCTCGGCTTTGCAGTCTACGTCATCTTCCTCAACTTCCGCGGTGCCAGCTCGGCCGCCAAGCTCCAGGCCTTCCTGACCAAGGCTCTGCTCTGCGGCATGCTGCTCGCCATGGGTGTCTCGCTGTTCACCGGTTCGCCGGAACACGCCATGCCCGTGTTCTCCCAGGTCACCGGTGCTGGCGGCGGCAAGCCCGCTACCGAGGGCACCAGCCTGTTCGCCGGCATCGTGTCGGTCCTGGTTTTGACCCCGTTCTTCTACGCCGGCTTCGATACTATTCCTCAGCAGGCTGAGGAAGCAGCCGAGGGCCTCAACTGGAACAAGTTCGGCAAGATCATCTCCCTGGCCCTGCTGGCCGCCGGCGGCTTCTACATGGTCTGCATCTACTCGTTCGGCACCATCCTCGACTGGCATGAGTTTGTTAAGAGCCCGGTTCCCGCGCTTGCCTGCCTCAAGGGCATCAACATGCTCCTGTACCTGGCCATGCTCGTCATCGCCACGCTTGGACCCATGGGCCCGATGAACTCCTTCTACGGCGCCACGAGCCGCATCATGCTCGCCATGGGCCGAAAGGGCCAGCTGCCCGAGAAGTTCGCCGAGGTCGATCCCAAGTCCGGCGCTCCCAAGCTCGCCTGCGTCGTTCTGGGCGTCATCACCGTCGTCGGTCCGTTCCTGGGCAAGAACATGCTCATCCCTCTGACCAACGTGTCGGCTCTCGCCTTCATCTTCTCCTGCGGCATGGTCGCCCTCGCTTGCCTGCGCATGCGCTTCACCGAGCCCGACCTGCCTCGTCCCTACGAGGTGCCCGGCGGCAAGTTTGGCATCAGCCTCGCTATCGTTGCCTGCGGCACCATCATTGGCCTGCTCGTGATTCCGTTCTCTCCCGCCTCCCTCAACATGGTGGAGTGGAGCATCGTGATCGGCTGGCTGGCCATTGGCCTGGCTCTTATGGCCTTCACCAATTCCCGCAAAAAGTAACGCCTAGCCGGGGCGGATCGGGTGCGCGGGATCCTCTCTTCCGCGCACCGAACCCGGCACCACTTGGGTAGTTTTGTGAGGCCTTAACCCAACACGGCCTCGCCCACTATATGGATCCATAAGGAGGAACCATGTCCACTAAGTATGCAATCGTTGGCGGCAAGCTCATCGACGGTACCGGTGCCGAGCCGGTCGAGAACTCCCTCGTTCTCGTCGACGACAGCGGCAAGATCGAGTATGCCGGTGCTATGCAGGACCTTCCCGAGGGCGTTGAGGTTATCGACGCCGCCGGCAAGACCGTCCTTCCCGGCCTGATCGACACCCACCTGCACTTCTCGGGCAACCTGACCGACGATGACACCGATTGGGTTATGCAGCCGCTCCTCGAGAAGCAGGCCGTCGCCGTCAAGCAGGCCTACGACTGCCTCACCCACGGCCTCACCACCGTCTGCGAGATCGGCCGCTTTGGTATCCAGATCCGTGACTGCATCGACAAGGGCGTCTTTAAGGGCCCGCGCGTTCTGGCCACCGGCCTGGGCTTCTGCCGCGTTGCCGGTCACGGCGACTCCCACCACTGCACCCAGGAGCTCAACAAGGAATCCCACCCCTGGGGCGACCAGGTCGATGGTCCTTGGGATCTGCGCAAGGCCGTTCGTCGTCGCCTGCGCGAGAACCCCGATGCCATCAAGATCTGGGCTACCGGTGGCGGCATCTGGCGCTGGGACTCCGGTCGCGACCAGCACTATTGCTCCGAGGAGATCCAGGCCGTGGTCGAAGAGGCAAAGATGGTCGGCATCCCCGTGTGGAGCCACTGCTACAACAACCACGCCGCTGCCTACGATTCCGTTCGCTTTGGCTGCGAGCAGCTGATTCACGGCTTCGATATCGATGAGCGCACCATGGACCTCATGGCCGAGCAGGGCACCTTCTTCACCCCGACGATCGCCTTCCTGCCCACCTGGTACGCCACCTATCCGCCCGTCTACGTCCCCGAGCTGCACGACAAGTACGAGGGCACCCTGGTCGAGAAGGAGCTGCAGCGCAACTACGACTGCCTGCGCGAGGCCAAGAAGCGCGGCGTCGTCATGACGATCGGCTCCGACTCCTTCTCCTTCGTCACCCCGTACGGCACCTGCTCCATCGAGGAGATGTACGAGTTTGTCGACAAGATCGGCTTCACCCCGGTCGAGACCATCACCTGCGCCACCCTCAACGGTGCCAAGATGTGCCACATCGAGGACGAGACCGGTTCCATCGAGGCCGGCAAGTGCGCCGACCTGCTGGTCGTCAACGGTGACGTCGCCGCCGACATCCACGTGCTCAACACCGACAACATGGACGTCATCATGAAGGACGGCTGGATCGTCGAGGCTGGCACCTTTGGCGAGGCCAACAAATACAGCGCCTAAGATACCGTTTGTCGATGGCTGGATGTAAAACACAGTTTTTGATTGCATAATGCAATGGAGAGGGTCGCTTGCGGCCCTCTTTATTGCTATGGGGTGCGTCAGTAAGAAGGAGATGACGGTGGATCTCAATAGGCTGATTCTGGGCAAGAGCTACAACTCTACCAAGGTCTTTCGTACCGCTCAGCATGTGGTTCAAGCCATCTTGCTCGGTATTGTCGTTCCGCTGCTTATCCTGCTGCTCATCTGGGATCTAACCGATAATCCCAATCCTGTTCCGGCCGTTGTCGTCATTGCCGGCTTGGTCATGCTGTGCTTCTTCTTCTCGTACGTCTTTGTCGTTCCCGATGACCTCACATCGAGCGCAACCGACCGCACGCTCGCCATCGCTTCAAAAATATTCGCCTACACGTCGCGCGGCCTTACGCCCGAAGCTGCCCTGGGCGCCTCTAAGATCATCCTGTCCGAAACTATCGCCTCTGCCATCTGCTTTACCGACGGCAAGCAGGTGTTGGCAAGCTGGGGCGAGGACTCGGCAAAATGCCCCGCGGGCACCCCGGTGGTACTGCGGACTACGCTCAACGTGATCAACAGCGGTGAGCAAAGCGTTTTCTCGCGCGATGCCTCGACCGAGACAGGTGGCTACTTTCCGCGCCTGCGCGCCGGTATCGTCGCACCACTCACCGTGCGCGGGCATTGCGTGGGCACGCTCGAGCTGTATTATCCCCGTCTGAGCAGCATCGATATGCGCCAGACGGCGCTTGCCTCGGGCTTTGCCGACCTCATTTCCACGCAGCTTGCAAGCTTTGAGCTCGAGCGCCAGGACGAGCTTACGGCCCGCGTGGAGCTGCGCGCCTTGCAATCGCAGGTCGATCCTCATTTTCTATTCAATACCATCAGCACCATCGTGTCGCTCGTACGTACCGAGCCGGACAAGGCCAGGTCGCTGCTGATCGACTTTTCCAATTACTACCGTCAGACGCTTTCTGATTCCGATACCCTCACAACGCTCGAGCACGAGGTGGAACAGGGCACTCGCTATATCAATCTTATGCAGGCTCGTTATGGCGACGGCCGTCTGCGCGTCTCGGTCGATATCGACTTTGAGGTGCGCGATTGCATGGTGCCGCCGTTTATCTTGCAGCCGTTGCTCGAAAACTGCATCAAGCACGCGCAGCGCGAGACCGAGCCGCTTTCTATTCATGTTAGGGCTTTCGAGACCGATGACGGTTTGGAGATCATCGTCGAGGACGACGGCATCGGTATGAGCGAAGAGGTCTGCGCGCATCTGTTTGAGCAACATCGCCGAGAGGAGCCCGAGAGCATTATCGCCGACGGCTCCGTCAAGCGAGGTTGCGGCCTGGCGCTCTTTAACGTGCTTCAGCGCATCCATTTCTTTTACGGAGAAGATTCCGGCATGCGCGTGAAGTCCCAGGAGGGCGTGGGAACGCAGGTCATCGTCGAGCTGAACGGCGAGCCGCATGAGCCGGCGCCGTTGACGGCGTAGCACGCGGTTGGATTGAGAGAAAAAGAGGGGAAGCACATATGTCCGAAGGCTGGAACATCTTGGTGGTTGATGACGAGCCCCCAATTAGGGCTGAGCTACGCTATCTGTTGGAAAAGGATACGCGTGTGGGCCAGATTGCCGAGGCGGGCAATGTCACCGAAGCCGTGGAGTCGATTCTGTCGAACAAGCCCGACGTGTTGTTTTTAGACATTACCATGCCCGGTCGCTCGGGAATTGAGCTTGCCGAGACGCTGCAGAACCTAAAGACGCCGCCGGTCGTGGTGTTTGTGACGGCATTTGCCGAGTATGCGGCTGATGCCTATAACCTCGATGCCGTCGATTATGTCGTCAAGCCGGTTGAGGACGCACGCCTGTCAAAGGCACTCGACAAGATCGAGGCGGCCTTGGGTGTCCGTCGTGTTATCCACGCTCCGCGCCAGCCTTTGCGTCTGACGGTGGACCGCGGGGGCAAAAAGGTGTTCATTCCCGTCGCAGACGTCTGCTACTTTGAGGCGCGCGCCGATTTTTGCAACGCCATCTGCGCCGAGGGAACGTACCTGATCAATGAGTCGATCTCTTCGCTCGAGCGTCGCTTGGACTCCGAGGGCTTTATTCGCGTTCATCGCAGCTACCTGGTCAATTTGGAAGACGTGCACAATGTTGAGATTGGCTCCACGGGGCTGATGGAGCTCAGGCTCGACCGCGCGAGTTCGACGGTGCCCGTGTCCCGCCGTCGCGCTGCCGAGGTTAAAGCACACTTGGGGCTTGCGTAGACGGTCTGCGTGCTGTCGTTTACCATCGCAGGTTTGGCATGGGCGCGCGGTGGGCATAATGGGTGGCATCGAATGAAATCGAAAGGATCATTATGCCCGCGCTTATCACCCATCATCTGTTTGGCGAGGAAAGCATCGACCGTCTTCCGCAGGGCGTCATCACGTCCGATGAAGAGCGCATTGCCTTTATCTTGGGCAACCAAGGCCCCGACCCGTTTTTCTTTCACATTCTGACACCGCGTGTTTCCGACTGCACGCTGCTGGCGCAGGTCATGCATCGCTCGCGCATGTCTCGCCAGTTCGCGTGCCTGCGCGACGGCGTGTCGCATCTGCTGCCGCGCGACGCCAGCTTGGGTCGCGCCTTTGCGCTGGGTCTGCTGTCTCATTACGTGCTCGACCGCAACGCCCACCCCTTTGTCTATGAGCAGCAGTTTGGCATCGTGGAGTCCGATTCAGAGCTTGAGGATTCGAGCAGTCAGGTCCATGCCGTGATCGAGAGCGACCTGGATGTACTGATGCTGCAGCTTAAGCGCGATGGCGCTACGGTCGACGATTACCCGCCGGCGGGCGAGATCGTCACCACCGATCGCATCAGTCGCGTGGCCGGCGTGCTGATGAGCTATGTTGCCGGACGCGTGTACGGCATTGACATTCCGGCGGGGGAGTACGGTGCTGCCGTTGCCAATATGCAGCGACTTTACCGTGCGATTGAGCCGGCCGGCTCCGTAAAGACGCGCGCGATCTCGCTGGTTGAGGGGTTGGTGCACGACTACTCGCTGCTCGACGGCCTTGCCCATCGCGTGACGACGGAGCTGCCCGAGCGCACCGGTAACCTGGGCCATCTGACATGGAAGAATCCCTTTACCGACGAGGTCTCGAACGAGAGTTTCCCCGAGGTCTTTGATCGCGCGCTGGTCGATTACGAGTGCACGGTCGCGCGTTTTATCGAGACCGGTGACATGGAGGCCGTGACCGGTCACGTCAACTACAGCGGCCGCGTGCTCGGCACCGACGAGGAGTTCGACCGCGAGGAGTAGGGTCCGCTCCTGTCTCTTTGCCGAATCCTTACCGGCGCCTCCGTGCAATTGGGGTACGATGAACTAGCTGCATATCGGGCGAATACGAAGGGTCCCTGTCCATGAAATACACCAAGCTCGAGCGTAACTGGGTCATGTACGATGTGGGAAACTCGGCCCTCGTGCTGCTCAATACCTCGGTGGTGCCCATCTACTTTAACGCCATCAATACCGGCGCTTCCTCGGCAGACCTGGTGGTCGCTTGGGGCAACGCGCAGACGATTGCCTCGCTGGTCATTGCCATGCTCATGCCCATTCTGGGCGCGCTTGCCGATTACGCCGGCAACAAGATCAAGTTCTTCTTGGGCTTCTTCCTCACGGGCCTGGTTCTTTGCCTGGCGCAGGCTATCCCAATGTCCGCCATGGCATTTTTGACTGTGTACGTGCTGTGCACCATCGGCCTCAACTCTTCTATGACGTTCTACGACGCCATGCTGCCCGACATTACCACCGACGAGCGCATGGACGTCGTGTCCAGCTCGGGCTATGCCTGGGGCTACATCGGTTCCACCGTGCCGTTCATCATCTGCCTGGCGCTTATCATGGGTGGTCCCGCTCTTGGTGTCCCCACCATGCTGGCAACGCGTCTGTCGTTTATCATCACTGGTGCCTGGTGGCTCATCTTTACCCTGCCGCTCATTCGCACCTATAAGCAAAAGTACGGTCGCGAGCGTGGTCCCGAGGACACCATCGGCCACATCGTGGGCGGTGTGTTCTCCGAGGTCGGACACACCATGCGCGAGATCGCCCACAACAAGACCGTGCTGGTCTACATGATCGCATTCTTCTTCTATATCGACGGTGTGCACACGGTCATTTCTATGGCCACCAGTTACGGATCGGCCTTGGGCATCGATTCGACGCAGCTGGTCCTGGCGCTGCTCGTCACGCAGTTTGTTGCTTTTCCGTCTGCCATCATTTACGGCAAGCTCGCCGGACGCGTGGGCACGCTCAACATGATCCTGGTGGCGGTCGCCGCCTACATGGGGATTGTGCTGTTCGCCGCGTTCTTCCTAAAGACCGCCTTTGAATTCTGGGTGCTTGCCATTATGGTCGGCCTGTTCCAGGGCGGTGTGCAGGCGCTCAGCCGTAGCTACTTTGGCCGCATTATCCCCAAGGAAAAGTCCAACGAGTACTACGGCTTCTTTGACATCTTTGGTCGTTATGCAAGCGTTATGGGCACCTTCCTGGTGTCGGTCGTCACCTCGCTGACCGGCAACCCCTCGCTGGGCGTCCTGTCTATCGGCGTGCTGCTGGTGGTGGGCTTTATGCTGCTGGTCCGCTTGTCCCGCATGACTCGGGCGGCAGGGCATGCCGCATAGGAGCGAGCGGCTATTGTGCCTGTCCACGGTACTCTTTTGGGGTTATCCGCAATAAACATTGCGACTTGCGAGCAATGATTTGTCCAAGTGGGTATGATGGAATCAGCTAGGTCGCGGGGCGTCGCCTGTGTTTGGCGGCGTCCCGTTTTTGTGTTGCAGGGAGGGTAAGGCATGAACGCCACGGTCGTGATTCCAACGTATTGGGCGGGCGATGACGCTTGCGCAAACGCCCCTGGCACCTATGACCATTCGACGCGACTCAACGCCGACAATCCCGAACTCGACCGCTGCCTGGCCTCGCTTGAGCAAGTGTGCGACATCCCGCGCATCATCCTTTTGGTGGTCTGTCCTGTTTCTGCCACAGCCGATGTGTCGCTGCGCGTGCACGAGATTGTCGACGCGCATCCCACGCTCAAGGTCACCGTTGTCACCAACACCCAGGCCTCGCGCATCGCAGACCGGGTTGCTCAGATCGCGCCCAAGGGTTCGGGCGAGTGCGTGAGCCTGCGAGGCTACGGTGCCATCCGCAACATGGGGCTAGCCTGTGCCGCTGTGCTGGGGCATGACGCGGTTATCTTTTTGGATGACGATGAGGCTGTCATCGACGCCGACTTTATGAAGCGCGCGACCTATGCGTTGGGGCAGCAGACGCGTCAGGGCTTGCCGATCTTGGTCAAGAGCGGCTATTTCTACGATCGCGACGGCTCGCCGCTGGCTCCCACGGACAAGGCGGGCATCTGCCATCGTTGGTGGACCAAGCGCATCGAGTTCAACCGTTGGATGAAAAAGGCGCTCTCGGGCACCCGCATCTCGCGCTCCAACTACGTGTGCGGCGGCCTGATGGCCCTGCACGCCCGCGCCTTTACGCGTGTGGCCTTTGACCCGTTTATCACCCGCGGCGAGGACTTGGATTACCTCTTTAACATGCGTATGTTTGGCTACGACGTGTGGTTCGATAACGAGTGGACCGTGCGCCATCTGCCTCCGGAGTCCGAAAAGCGCTCACCGCGCTTTATGCAGGATGTATACCGTTGGTACTACGAACGGGCCAAGTTGACGTTCGCCGCGCATCAAAAGGAGCTCATCCCCGTTACGGCGGCATCGCTCATGCCCTACCCGGGCCCGTGGATTTCGCGCGAGCTCGACGACCGCGTGCGCAAGACCGCTATGGTCCGCAGCGTGTTTACCCGCGAGCATGAGGGCTACCTGCGCATCTGGCGCCATGGTATCGACGAGGCAAAGGCCTATGCGCGCCAAAACGCTGCAAGCTATCTGCGTTTCCAGAGCTTTTGGCCCAAGATCATGGACGGGCTTTGGCGTGACGCACAACTGATCAGTATCCTGGAGGGGGCCGAATGATCGACCGCCGCGCCCAGCGCGATAGTTCAATATCAATCTTTCGCATCATTGCCGTTGCCTGCGCCATTTGCGTGCTGGTGTACTTTATTTTTGCCTTGGTGACCGGTATCGAGCCGATCGCCACGGTGATTGCCTGCGCGCTGCTGTGCATCTTTCTGTGCATTTTTATCTTTTTGACGCTCAATCCCGATTCGGTGCGCTCCCAGTACACCGAGGAGACGCTCTCGGTGGCCTCGGCCATGCTCGAGGACATTAAGGGCGGTCTGACGCAGGAGTCGGCGCGTTTGGTGTGCCGGCGCATTTTGCCCGAGACGCGCGCCATGACGGTGGCCATCACCGACGAGGACAACGTGCTTGCCTGCGCGGGCGAGTTTGAGGAAAAACTGCTGCCCGATACTCCCATCCACACGCTTGCCACACGCTACGTTATCGAACATGGCATCGTGCAGTCGTTCAACCGTATGGTGGATGTCGTGGGCTCGGACGGCTCGCACAACCAAGTCCCCGCCGGCATTATCGCCCCCATCAAGGTGGGCGATCGTACCGTCGGTACGCTCAAGTTCTACTACAAGACCCCGCGCGCCGTCGACCGTACCCAGTACGCGCTTGCCTCGGGCTTTGCCGAGATCTTGTCCACACAGCTCGCCATCCACGAGCTCGAGGTACAAAAGGAACTCACGGCGCGCGCCGAGGTGCGTGCGCTGCAAGCGCAGATTAACCCGCACTTCCTGTTCAACGCGCTGAACACCATTGCATCGTTTACGCGCACCGACCCGCTGCGGGCCCGCGAACTGCTTCGTGAGTTCTCATCGTTCTATCGTGCCACGCTCGACAACTCGGGATCGCTTATTCCGGTCTCGCGCGAGGTCGCACAGACCAAGCGCTACCTTACCTTTGAGAAGGCCCGCTTTGGCGAGGACCGCGTGCTTGCGACGTTCGATGTGTCCGAGGACGTGGAAGATACGCTGGTGCCGGCGTTCGTGATCCAGCCGATTGTCGAGAACGCCGTGCGTCATGGTATGGGCGACGACGACGCCCTGAGGATCGACGTGACCGTTCACCAAGACGGCGAGGATGCAATCTTGATTGCCGTGGCCGATAATGGCGTGGGCATGGATGAGGGTACCGCCGCCAGACTGTTTGACGAGCGCTCTGCCCGTCCCGACGCCAGCTCTCCCCAGGGTGGCGGCGCCGGTGTGGCCATGCACAATATTTCGGAGCGCATCCATCGCTTTTTTGGGCCGCACTCCTATACGCGTGTCGAATCGGCGCCGGGCAAGGGCACCAAAGTGCTTCTTCATCTTGATTTGTCAGAGAGCATCTTTGACATTCAAGAGTAAAATAAAAGGCTACGGGCTCAACGTCATGCGACGGATGCCCGGCGTAGTTAGTTGACGAAAGGTTTTATCCCTATGCTGCGTGCGATGATTGTGGATGATGAAGCGCCGGCTCGCTCGGAGCTTCGCTTCTTGCTCGAGCAAACGGGCAAGATCGGCACGATCACGGAGGCGTCGAGCGTCCGCTCCGCCATCGAGATGCTTATGGAAAGTCGCGTGGATGTCGTGTTTCTCGATATCTCGATGCCCGGTGCCTCGGGCCTGCAACTTGCCGAGGCGCTGCATAAGCTCAAAAATCCGCCGGCGATCGTGTTTGTGACTGCGTATAGCGACCATGCGGTCGAGGCATTCGACGTCGATGCCGTCGATTATCTGATGAAGCCTGTCGAGGAAGCTCGCTTGGATCGCGCGATCGAGAAGGTCATGCAACGCGCCAAGCCGGTTACGGACAGCAAAGTGACCATCGAGCGTATCCCGGTGGAAAAGGGCGGCCGCAAGGTGCTCATTCCCGTGGATGACATCCGCTTTATCATGGCAAAGGACGATTACTCCTGCATCTATACCGTCGATGATCGCTTTTTGTCGACGACCTCGCTGGCGCAGTTTGAGGCCAAGCTCTGCGACTTTGGCTTCTTCCGTGTTCACCGCCGCTATATCGTCAACCTAGCGTGCGTCACGGACGTCGAGACGGTGCCCTCGGGCGCCATCCAGCTGGGCATTACGGGCGTCGACGAACGCGTGCCGGTTTCTCGCCGCCGCGTCGTGCCGCTCAAGAAGGCCCTGAGTCTCTAGCACGCTGGCCCCGCAGCCCTGTAGACCCATCGTCTGCGGAGCCGTGGGGCCTTTTTTGTATGTATCTGCCGAATCGTTTTTTGCGGAAGGGATCCCATGAACAGTGCAAGCGCCAAGCGTATCGACATCATCTCGGACACCCACGGCTATTTATCGCCTGCGCTCTTGGATGAGCTTGAGGGCGCAGACCTGATCATCCACGCCGGCGACCTCACGTCAGAGATGGACTACGAGCACCTATGCACCATCGCCCCCGTGCGGGCCGTCTTGGGCAACAACGATTACTACCGCGACTACGGCCCCGATGTAGACCGTCTTGCACTCTTTACCTACGAAGGCCTCAAATTCGCCGTAGCCCACTACCGCGAAGACCTTCCGGTGGGATCCGTAGACGTAGCCATCAACGGTCACACCCACGTAACCAAAGAAGCCCAAGTAGGCCGTTGCTTAGTCCTCAACCCGGGCAGCGCCAGCTACCCCAGAGGCACCCGAGGCCCCACCATGGCCAGAATGCTCGTCAAAGACGGCCATGTCATAAGTACCAAGTTTATTGACCTAGACTAACCGCAACAAAAACGGGGGATGCACAACGCATCTCCCGTTTTTCTTTGAGCCAAAGTAAGAAGTCCAACCAGAACAATCAGACCAACCCCGCCGGGAAGCACGCGGGCTAGCCGCGCAGCGGCGCACGCCCGCAAAACTGGTTGAATAATGTGACGGCAGGGAGGGTCTCCGGTGCTGGGGGCGGGGGTTAAGTTTGTCGCGAGTTCCGCACGCAAAGGAAAGCACTTAATGTGCTTTCCGTC
>CAJJRZ010000018.1:0-49915 GCA_905194345.1 Coriobacteriaceae bacterium | reverse complement strand
CGAAGGTGGTAGTATCGAGCATGGGAGCCCCTTCCATGAATGCGGCGTGGCCGCCACGGCTGGATTAGACACTCACCATTGTCGGCCTGATCCGCGGACTTTCATGCCGGGGGCTCCCAATGTTTTTATGTCCTGCTCATATCGTCTCTGCCGGCAGTCGGGGACACTCCTTGCGCCAGCGTTGCATCGAATGCTCGGGAAAATACGAGCCGGTATTTGGCCGAATAGTGGGTCGCGGTTTCCGGATGGGGTGGGTTGCGGAAAGCGCGACCCGGAATATTGCTCTGAAACGGGATGCCGTTTCCCGACAAGGCTCAACCGGAAAGCGCATCCCATTCTGAGGCGGCAAAACGGGATGCGCTTTCCGCGCGACAGAATCTATGCAGCCGTGTTGAGCGACAGCCCCGCTACTCGCCCAGGATTAGCGCCGCGAGCTCGTCCTGGGTGTCCACCACGTAGTCGGCGCCAGCGGCTTCCAGCTCTGCGCGGCCGCGGAAGCCCCAGGTGACACCCGCGCTCTTGAGGCCGGCGTTGTGACCGGTCAGGATATCGACATTGGAATCGCCTACATAGAGTGTGGTTGCCGGGTCGGCGCCTAGCTCTTTCATCACGTGCAGCGTAACAGGTGCCTCGGGCTTGGGCGGAAATGCGCCCACACGGCCCTGTACCAGCGCAAAGCGATCGGGGCCAAAGTATTTCTCGATAAGCGGGGCTGCCGAAATATGATCCTTGTTGGTGAGCACGGCAAGCTGAACGCCCGCTGTGCGCAGACGGTCGAGCATCTCAATCGTGCCGGCGTAGGGTGAGGTGTGGTCCTCCTTGTGCTCGCCGTAATAGGCCCTAAACTCGGCAAGCGTCTGCTCAAACATACGGCCGTCGCCCGCGTACTCGGCGGGCATAAAGCGCTCGACCAGCTTGAGCATGCCGTTTCCCACCTTGTAGCGGTACTCGTCTACGGCAAACGTGGGCCAGCCGTGCATCTCGCAGGTATGGTTGCTGGCGGCCGCCAGGTCCTCGAGCGTGTTGAGGATGGTGCCATCCAGATCAAAGATCACATGGGAAAAAGCTGCTGCCATGGGTGCTCCTGCCGCTTGAGTTGTAAAACGCACCCCATGATACTGGGCATGCGTGCCGGGCATGTTTGGAATCTGAATATCTTTAATAGCCCTGAGCCTTTGTCGTTAGCAAATCCTCGGCAGTTGTTCTCCCACAAGCATGTCGAGGATACGGGTCGAGCCCCAGCCGGTGCGTACGCGCACGGCGGGACGGGCGCCCTCGGCAAGTGGCAGCACGCGACCGATGATGGCGGCGTTCTCGCCGTAGCGGGCGGCGCGCATGGCTGCCAGCGCGGCATCGGCTTGCTCGGCCGGCACCACGGCAACCATCTTGCCCTCGTTTGCCACCTGCAGCACATCGTAACCGAGCATCTCACATGCCGCCTGCACGTCGGGGCGCACGGGCACGGCATCCTCGTCGATCTCCATGGCAACGCCGCTGGCCTGGGCAAACTCGTTGAGCGTGGATGCCAGGCCGCCGCGCGTGGGGTCGCGGAAGCAGCGGGTGTCGGGGGCGGCGGCGAGCACGTCGGCAATCAGATGATTGAGCGGCGCAGCATCGCTTTCGATGTCGCTCGAAAACGCCAAGCCCTCGCGCTGGCTCATGATGGCGATGCCGTGGTCGCCTAGCGTACCCGATACCAGGATGGCGTCGCCGGGCCGACAGTTCGCACCGCTGAGCGTTACGCCCGCGGGCACTTCGCCCACGCCGGCGGTATTGATGTAGACGCCGTCGGCACCGCCACGCTCGACCACCTTGGTGTCGCCGGTGATTATGGACACGCCCGCCTCGCGCGCCGTTTCGGCCATGGTCTGCACAATCTGGCGCAGCTTGTCCATGGGATAGCCCTCTTCGAGGATAAAGCCGCATGAGAGGTAGCGCACGTTAGCGCCCGAGGTCGCGACGTCGTTGACGGTTCCGCATACGGCGAGTCGGCCGATATTGCCGCCGGGGAAGAACTGCGGCGTTACCACAAAGCTGTCGGTCGACATGGCGATTCGCCCGCTTGCGGGCAGTGCGGCGACACCGGCATCGTTGCCCGCAAGCAGCTCGGGCGACCCAAAGGCATCCAGAAAGACCTCATCGATAATGCGCTTCATCATCTGGCCGCCGGAGCCGTGGCCCAGCAGGACAGTGCTATCGGTGGCAGTACGGGACATATCGAAAACTCCAATCGTGGGTGGTGCCGGTACGCGGGGGCGTCCGGGCTAGTCGCGGTATCTAAAGTACGCCGCGCAGCTGCCTTCGGAGCTCACCATGCAGGGGCCGACGGGGTGTTCGGGCGTACATGCGTGGCCGAACAGCGGGCAGTCGCTCGGTGTGATGGCTCCGCGAAGCACGTCGCCGCAGCGGCACCCGCGTGGCTCGACCGTCGCCTCAACGGGCACGTCAAAGCGGGCGCCGGCATCAAAGCGCGCGAATTCGGGTCGGATGGAAAGACCCGAAGCCGCAATCGGCCCCAGCCCGCGCCACGTGGTGTCGCATGGCTCAAACACCTGCTCGACCAGCTGGCGCGCTACGGGATTGCCGTCTGCATTGACGCCACGGCGGTAGGCGTTGTCGATTGCGGGCCTGTGCTCGACAATCATCTGGACCAGCATGCAGATGCCCTGCAAGATATCGACCGGCTCAAACCCGGTGACTACGCCGGGGGTCTCGAACTCATCGACCAAAAACCCAAAGGGTGCCAGGCCTGTGATGGTAGCGACGTGACCAGGCAGGATAAAGCCGTCGATGGCGGTCTCGGGGTCGTTGGAGATCGCACGCAGAGCCGGCGGCGTGGTCTTGTGAGCACAGTAGACCGAGAAGTTCTGGAGCCCGCGCGCGTCGGCCTCCAGGATAGCGGCGGCAATGGTGGGCGTTGTGGTCTCAAAGCCGACGCCCATAAAGATGACCGGGCGTTCGGGATTTTGCTCGGCAATGTCGAGTGCGTCGAGCGGAGAGTAGACGATGCGGATGTCGCGCCCCGCCGCCTTTTGCGCGGCAAGCGAGGTGGACGATCCGGGCACGCGCATCATGTCGCCAAAGGTGGTGATGATGGCGCCGTCCATGTTGGAAAGCGCGATTGCGTGATCGATGTCGCGGTTGGCGGTGACGCAAACGGGGCACCCCGGGCCGCTTAGCAGTTTGAGCCCCGTCGGCATAATGGAGCGAAAGCCATAGCGGCCAATGCTCACGGTATGCGTACCGCAGACTTCCATAAGGTTGATGCTGCGGTTGCCGACAAGCTCATGAATACGATCGATGAGCTCGCGGGCCAGCTTGGGGTCGCGAAATGCCGAAAAGTCGATACCGGAGCGAACCGGCTGCGCCGCCGCCACTAGTATGCCTCGGCTGGGTTGGTGGCGAGTTGGTCCTCTTTGGCCAGCTCGGTCATGGTATTGACGAGCTCGAGTGTCTCTTGGGCTTCCTGCTCGTCGACAATCTGAATGCCAAAGCCGGCGTGCACGAGAATATAGTCGCCTACCTGTGCCGTCGGCACGAGGCGCAGCGAAACGGGGCGCTCGATGCCCATCATGTCGACGGTCGCCTTAAGGTCGTCGTCGCGTTTGACCACTTTACCGGGAACGGCAAGGCACATAATGTTCCCCTTTTATACGTTTTGCGCTGGATAGGCGCCTAATTACCCATCAGTTGATGGTAGCGCTCGCGGGAGTCACGAGCAAACGCGTTACACCTGTGAGACGGCGGCGCGCAGGCTGGCAAAACAGCCTATCGCAACGCCGTCTGCGCGAGGCGAGCGCGAGCGATGGCGGCCTGACCGTAGGCGATGCAGCCGTCGTTGGCGGGTACAGCGTGGGGGACCAAGACGGCAAGACCGGCGTCTTTGAGTTCGTGGGTAAGGAGCTGAAGCAAAAGCCGGTTCATGAACACACCGCCCGAGAGCGCGACGGTATCGAGGCCTTCGCGCGCGCAGATTTCGCGTGCGATTCGTGCCGAAGAGCGCACGATGGCGATATGGAAGTCGAGCGCGAGCCTGTCGGCCGGCGCGCCTGCCTCGATTCCATTCAGAAGAGCTTCGATGAGCGGTTGGGGGTCCAAGATGGGGGAGTCGTCGGCAGACGTGAATACGCCCGTATGATTGCCGTCGAGACGAACGGTCTTACCGTCGAGCGCGCGCCAGGCGGCGGCTTCGAGTTCTATGGCGGGTTCGCCTTCGTAGGTTGCCTTGTCGCAGATGCCCAGAATCGCTGCCGCGGCATCAAAGAGACGCCCCATGCTGCTGGTACGCGGGCTGTTGATGCCGCGCTCGATCATGGTGGCTGTCACGCTGCGTGTTTGCTCGTCGAGGGTGCCCAATAGCCCCGCGGCACCCGGATGCTCGAGCAGGCCGAGCTCGCTCAGCAGGGCAAAGGCATTGCGCCGGGCATCGCGCACGGATGTGGCTCCGCCTGGCAGCGCCCAGGTGCGCAGGTGCGCGGCGCGTTCAAAATCGGCAAGGCCGGCGATAAGAAACTCACCGCCCCATATGGTGCCGTCGGTGCCGGCACCCGTACCATCGAAGGCAATACCGAGGACGCGTGCATCAGGCGCAATCCGGCCAGCGACAATCGCCTCTGCCATTACGCTCGCGATGTGCGCATGATGATGCTGGATTTCGATTAGCGGCAGACTGTGCTCCCGTGCCCGCTCACGCGCCCACTGGCTCGATAGATAGTTGGGATGCATGTCGCATGCCAGGGCGGCAGGCGTCAGGTCAAAGAGGTTTTCTAGACGTGCGCGGGCGGCGCTCCAGGCATCGAAGGTCGCGCCGTTTTCGACATCGCCGATATGCTGCGACACAAAACAGGCCACATGGCCGTCGGCGTCCTCGCGCGTGAGCGCGATCGTGGCTTTTTGCTGCGGCCCGCAGGCGAGCACGCAGGGTGCAGTGCCGTCGAGCGCCGGCAGCGACAACGGTTGCGGCGCATATCCGCGTGCGCGACGCACAGGCATGACGGTGCCGTCGACCACACGTACCACGGAGTCGTCGTAGCGTGAGAGAATCGCACGGTCGTTGCCAAGTAGCGCGTCGGCGATGCCGGCGGCAACAAGATGTTCCCATGCAAGGGCATCGTCGGTCTCGATAGGTTCCTCGCTCAGGTTTCCGCTGGTCATGACCAGCGCGTGCATGCCATGCGACGAGGCAGCTGCAAGCAGCAGATGCTGAAGCGGTGTATAGGGGAGCATGACGCCGAGATCGGGTAGATCGTGCGCGACGGATGGCGCGAGTGTAAGGCCGTCGGGGGAATCTCCCTCGCCAACAACACGGCGGCGCAGCAGCACAATGGGGCGGATGCTGCCGGCCAGCAAGTCGCGCTCGGCATCATCGACATGGCACAGGCGTTCAGTATCGGCAAGGCTGCGCACCATAACGGCAAGCGGCTTGTTGCTGCGGCGCTTGCGACGGCGCAGCTCGACCACCGCCTGCTCATTGGCGGCGTTGCAGGCCAGATGGAATCCGCCCAGCCCCTTGATGGCGACAATACCGCCGCTGGCCAGCAGCTCGACACAGCGGTCAATAATGGCATCGCTGGTTTCGCGCGTGCTGCCGACGGCCGGCATCGCCCCCGAGCCCTCGAGCTCCATGTCGCCCGCCGCCTCGCGCCAGGTAATATGTGGCCCGCAGTCAAAGCAGGCATCGGGCTGCGCATGAAAGCGCCGGTCAAGCGGGTCGCCATACTCTGCAGCGCACTCGGGGCACATAGGAAAGCAATCCATCGACGTGGCCGCTCGGTCATAAGGCAGCGACCGGATGATGGTAAAGCGCGGCCCGCAGTTGGTGCAGTTGATAAAGGGGTAGTGATAGCGACGGTCGGCGGGGTCGAACAGTTCGCGCAGGCAGTCGTCACAGGTGGCGATATCGGGGGAGATGAGCGTCGTGTGCACGGTCTGATCCTGTGACGCTACAATACGAAAGACCTGCTCATCGTCGGCATCCCAAGCGTCGGGCTCCAGGTCTGCAACAGCGACATGCTCAACGCGGGCTGCGGCCGGCGCGTGCTCCGACAGCGCGGTGACAAATTCGTCGAGCGCCTCGCTCAAAGCATGCGCCTCGATGTGTACGCCATCGCCCGCGTTGAGCACCCAGCCACAGATGCCATGCGCCATAGCCTCGCGATACACAAATGGCCGCATGCCAACGCCCTGCACAATGCCCGTCACATGAATATGCACATGCCGCATGTGGCTTCCCCTCGTCAAAACCGACCAAAAAGGGACAGGTTTATTTTGGTCGGTAAAACTTCTAAACCTGCCAAAACAAACCTGTCCCTTTTTGGCAGGTGCGCTGCGGGAAATCCCGCTACAGCCCCAGGCTCTGCTTGGTGGCGGCGCAGGTGAGCTCGCCGTGCTTAACGCCGCGCAGTCCCAGCAACCGGTCCGCTAGCTCATAGACGCGTTTGCCGCGACCCTTGAGCGCCAGAATCTCCAGGCAGTTGTGGTGGTCCAGATGCACGTGCATGGTCGAGACAATCTCGTCGGTGTAGTCGTGCTGCACCTCGTCCAGACGGCGCGTCAGATCGCCGGTATGGTGGTCATAGATCATGGTGAGCGAACCGATGACCTGCTCGTCGGGCGTGCGCATCTGCTCCTTGGCGATCGAGGCGCGAATCAGATCGCGTACGGCCTCGGATCGGTTAGCCACGTCACCGCGGCGCGCGATCTGCTCGTCAAAGCGGCGCAGCAGGTCGTCGGGCGCGGTGACCGAAAAGCGGACCAGCTCGGAGCTGGAGCCGCTGTAGCGGCAGCTTGCATCGTCGTCCGCACCGTGATTGTGCGCGTGCTCGTGCTCGGCCACGTTACACCAGTTTCACAGAGCCGACGGAGTTGTGGTCGGCCTCGATGGCCTCCTCGTAGCCCTCGAGCGCATCGTGCGCCTCGTGGAGTGCCGCCATGGCGGCCTCGAGCTTGGCGCCAATGCGCTCCATGTCAAAGTTCTCGGTCGCATGCAGCAGCTGATGGCTCCACTCGTGAGCGAGCTCAATGGTGTCGTCGACCTGCTTGACGCTCATGGCAAGCTGGCTCATGTTCATTCCGACGTCATGCATGGGGAGTCTCCTTTTGTACGGGGCGATATGGTGGTTCAGATTCTACTACGCCCGCCTTGAGCGCCGCCGCATAAGAAAACGGGTGCGAGTCCGTCTGACCCGCACCCGTTCACTGGGGGCTGTTTGTATCTACCATACTATCCGTGGTCGCATACCTTGCGTTTGGCACTCCGGCGAGCGGTGCGAAACCGCTCATGGACGGCAGATGGGTAACAAGCGTATTACAGATGTTTCTCCAGCAGTGCCTGAAGTCTTGCCTTGGGCAAGGCGCCGACCGAGCGGTCGACCTCCTCGCCGTTCTTAAAGACGATCAGCGTGGGGATGCTCATGACGCCAAACTTCATGGCCAGGTCCTGGTTGTCGTCGACGTTGCACTTGGCCACAGCCAACTTGCCGGCCAGCTCGTCGGCAACCTCGTCTACGATGGGCGAGAGCGAGCGGCAGGGGCCGCACCACGGGGCCCAAAAATCAACCAGTACGGGCAGGCTGTCGTTAACGATGGAATCGAAGTTCTCGGGGGTAATCTGCTTAATGTCAGCCATGGTGACCTCCATAATACGACGCGGCTCGGCCGCGTAAAACTCAGTACGACCGTGCTTATACCCAGCGGCCCGCAAAGCAACCACTCGCGGGCGGCTCTTTTATATAATGGTGGGCACGCAAACGATTGGAGAGCGCATGCCCACGTCACAAAGCCAGAAAAAAGAAGCCATCGCTCAGGCGACCGAGCAGGAGCTCGCGTCGCTTGCAGGTCGCGGTGTGCGTATCGCGGGCAACGCGTGCTCGCCGATTGTGCTGGTCAAAGGCGATTTGGATGAAGCCGAGTGCTCGGGCGGCGAGCTGGCTGCCGGCGCGGATGGCGCCGCGTTGCGCAAGGCGCTCGGCGCCATCGGATATGCCCCCGAGGACTTTTGCGTGCTGGCAAGCGTCGCCGGCGCGGGTGACGGAGCGGTCGCGGTGGGCGAGACTCTGCCGTGCGACCTGTTCCGCGAGGCGCTGGAGACCTTGGACCCCGAGGCGGTGCTGCTGCTCGACAACAGTGCGGCCGATGTCATGCGCGAGACCTATGCCGATATGCTTGTGGCAATTGATGACTTTGACACCGCCATGCTCAAGCCCGGCCTGGTCGCCCATGTGCAGGGGCGCCGCGTGCTGGCGCTCGACGGTTTTGAGGCGGCGCTCACCGACAAGGCCGCCAAGCAGCGCATGTGGGCCTACATTAAGCAGCTGACCCCGGCGGCTGCACCGCTGTAGCGAGGTTGGCGGCAGCCCCTACATCACGGCGCGCAGCTCAAACCGGTCGCCGTTAATGCGGAGCTGGCAGTTGCCGTTCATGCGCTCGACGGCAAGCATAATGCTCTTGGTGCCAAAGCCGTGCCCAGTGTGCTGAGCCACGGGCATGCCGTCGACCATGTGCGGCGCACGGCCAAACGTGTTGGAAACCAGCAATAGAAGCTGACCGTCTTCGTAGCGAAGGTCCAGGTCGACAAACCGCTTGCCTTCGGGGGCGGCGCTCGCCGCGGCGATGGCATTGTCCAGGGCGTTCGATACCACACTGAATAGATCGACATCGCCCACGTGGACGGTTTCGGGCACGGCGGCGCGCAGATCGGCGGTGATGCCGCGCGCGTTGATGTCCGCGGAAAGCGACGAGAGCGCAATGTTGACCGTTTCGTTGGCGCAGTAGCGGCGCACGGCGGTGCGGTCGTTGGTCTCGCAGAGCGCGTCGATGCGCCCGAGTGCCTCATCGGTGTGACCCTCTTCGATCAGGGCCGCAAGACCGCGCAGGTAGTGGCGCATGTCGTATCACATTGAGACCAAGTCAAGAAGAATCGCTTCGGTCGAATCGCGTCTTTTGGGTGAGTTCTCAACGTCCGCTGCCGCTGGTTTCCACCGTATGCCGAAAACACCCGGACGATGCCGTGCAGATCGCTTCGCTCTGCTATAGTCTCCCAAATTCACGTTTTCTATTGGGATGGTGGTTAATATGGGCGACATACTCGAATCGTTCCTGCGCGTGGCGATGGTGGTGTTCATCGTCGGTCCGCTCACTGCATGGGTCGCCCGTCGCGGCGCGCGCGAGCGCAGTGAGGCGACGGACAGCCTCGATCGCTTCACGGTGCGCATGCCCGCTGCCATTCGCACGATCATCGCCTGCTGCGCCGTCGCGTTCGAACTGCTCATGCTGGGTGTCTACGTCTGGCAGGGCGTCTCGTTGGGCGAGTGGGACCACGAACTTGTGTGGTTCGGTCACGCCATGGCGCTCGCGGGCATGGCCATCTGGGCCCTGCTGAGCATCCCGCGCATCGACGTGGACGGTGAGCGAATTCTCTCGCGTAACGCCTTCGGCATCCGCAAGGAGACGACGTTTGGCAACATCACCCGTGCAACGCTTCACACGCAGATGATGAGGATCGACCTGTTCGAGGGCGACCGGAAGTTCTGCTCGATAAGCCTCGAGGGGGTGTGCTCGCTCAACCTCCTCGCCCGTCTGGAGGAAGAGGGCATCGAAGTCTCGGACGCCGTCGACGGTCCCATGACCAAGGCGGGCCTGTGTTGGTCTGCCATCAAGCCGTTGACGATTGTTTTCAACGGCATGGCGCTCGTCTTCTCGCTCGTGATCGCCTTCATGGCTGTTTTCACCGATGCCGGTGCTCGTCTGCTCTTGCTCGTCCCGTTCCTCTTCCTGTTCATAGGGGGACTCCTGCCCCTGCTCATGCTCAGCATGCCCGCCCGCGGCATCCTCGAGATCGGCAGGCAGGAGCGCGAACTCGGCTTCTCCTTCGCCGAGGAGATGGCAAGTCGAGGTACCACGGGCACTTCGCTTGTCGACGATGATTGGTTCATCGAGATCAGCAATGCCCGCGTCGTGGCGTTCCGTCGCGATTACCTCAAGAAGGTCACGGCGCACGAGAACAGCGAGAGCGGCGACCGTTGCACGGTGACCACGAAAGGCGGTCGCAAAATCAAGGTGTATGCAGCGGGCAGCACGCTCGAGGACCTGCGCTCGTGGTTCAAACAGGGTGCCAAGGCCAGAAGCACGCTCGACCGTGCAGAGGACGCGCTCGAGACGACGTCTGATTGGGTTGTCTGACCTGTATCGTCTTTTCGGACACGCATGCTAGAGGCCCAATCCTTTAGAATGCATTCATCGACGACCGAGAGGACGGTATGCTATGTCCAACCCAGCCGCCAAGTACACCGACGAGTTCAGGCGCGAGACCGCCGACTACATCATCTCGACGGGCAGGCCGATAACGGAATGCTGCGCAGAACTGGGCCTGAATTCCAAGACCGTGAACAAGTGGGTGCAGAATCGCCGGCGCGAGCTTGCCGGCGGGCCCGACCCCAAGGCCGAGGACCGCGAGCTTCGCGAGGCGAAAAGGCGCATACGCGAGCTCGAGATGGAGAACGCCTTCTTGAAAAAAGCCGCGGCCTTCTTCGCCAAAAGCCAGGCGTAGCCGCGTGCTACCGGATGATGTTGGCGGAGAAGGCCGAATTCCCGGTGAAAATGATGGCCCGCGTGCTCGGCGTGAGCCGATCGGGCTTCTACTCGTGGCTCTCCAACGGCTGCCCGCGAGAAGACTGGTCGGCCGAGCGCGAGGCGGTCCGGCGCGTGTGGCTGGAGTCGGACCGCAGGTTCGGCTTCCGGTTCGTGAAATGCTTCCTGCCCGGCGAGTTCTCCGGATTGACCCTGTACAGGGTGCGCAAGCTGATGCGCGAGCTGGGAATACGCGGCTGCACGCCCAACGCCAGGAAGCGCACCACCATCCCCGACCCGAAGGCCAGGCCCCGGCCCGACCTGGTGCGCCGCGACTTCACCAGTCCCGTTCCAACCTGCAAGCTCGTGGGCGACATCACCTACCTGCGCACCGGCGAGGGATGGCTGTACCTGTCGACGGTCATCGACCTCAACACCCGCATGGTGGTGGGCTGGTCGCTCTCCGAGCGCATGACCGCCGACATCGTGGTTTCGGCGCTGGCGTCGGCCAAATCGCGCGGCTACGTGGCCGGCAACGCGATATTCCACGCCGACCGCGGCGCCCAGTACACCAGCAGGCTTCTGGCCGAATGGGCGCGCGACAACGACGTGCGGCTGTCCTGCAGCCGCGCCGGCAACTGCCACGACAACGCGGTGGCCGAGTCGTTCCTCGCCACGCTGAAGAACGAGATGTACTACAGGCGCAGCTTCCCGACCAGGGATTCCGCCAAGCACGCGGTGGTCGAGTTCATCGAGGCGTACTACAACCGCCGAAGGCCCCGCTCGACGATCGGCTACAAGGTGCCGGCCGAGGCCATGGCGGCCTTCTTCGAGAGAACCGAGCCCAAGCTCGAGGCCATGCCTATGGCCGCTTGATTTCTCGAGCATGCGTGTCCGAAATCTTGACACAGGTCAGAAGGCCTCGATGCCAGCGCTGCGCCGATATGGGGCAGCGGCCCCCCGTTGGCCGCCATGGCCCTGACTTCCGAGCGTATGCTGGCGCCGCTCGTCTTAAGACGTTGACCTCCATCCGGAGCCTGCGGTTCTCGCGCTCGGGCTCCAGGATCCGGTTCTACTCGGGCGTGCGGTTGTCGGCGGCGCGCGGCGAGCCGGTCTCGTTTATCGACTTGACCCGCCTCTCCACGGTGCTCTTGTCGAGGTCGCACTCGTCCATGGCCTCGCGCCTGGGTTTTCCGGCGTTGTGGAGATCGACTATCTTCCTCTTGAACTCGTCGGTGAAATGCCTCGGTCTGGGGCCGGTCGAGGCCGAGCCCCCGGTCCGGCTGGGGTAGCATGTCGCTGCGGACCATTGTCTTTCCTCTCGTTGAATATCTAGGCGCTGACGATTCTAGGCGATGGCCCTCTCTTGCTTCTTACACCTCGATTGTGCTCGCTACCCCCAGCGGGCCCGGATCGAGCGATTCGGGCCCGCTTTTGGGGCCTGCCGGAAACCCGGTGGTCAAAAAGGGCCAAATATGAGTACTGTTACCAGTTTGGTGGCAGCCAAATGGCCTCAAAAATCGGTGCCAGAGGCCAAAAGTGCATCGATTTTCGTTCTTCAGAGTCGCGATCGGGCTCCAAACAAGGCGATTTTGCTGCTCTGGACCGGAAAATCGATGCTACTAATTTGGTGACAGTACTCATATTTGGCCCTTTTTGACCACTGCCCCTTGGTCCAGGACAAAACGGGCTGCCCGAATCATGGGGCGGGTCCATTTTCGGCTGTCCTCAGCTTGCCAGTTCGAAAATGGACCTGCCGCATGATTGAATCTTTATTTCAACTTTACACCTAGGTTTACAGCTGTCTTGTCAGCTGTAAACCTAGGTGTCATACTAAAGCCCCAAGATTCGCCAAAAGAGAGGGGCCTTGATGGCACAGAGCGCGAACATGGATGCGTCGGAGCTTGCACGCGACATTGCGGCCGGCCTGGCATCGGCAACGACGGCAACGGAGCGCGCGGCATTGGTGCCCGCAGAGCTCGTCGAGGCCATTCAGCAACTTAAAACCCAGCGCGACGCGGTGATCCTGGCGCACTATTACGTGGCGCCCGAGGTCCAGGCTGTGGCCGATTACGTCGGCGACAGCTTCTACCTGGCTAAGCTCGCCAAGAGCCTGCCGCAGCAGACCATCGTGCTGTGCGGCGTGGAGTTTATGGGCGAGAGCGCCAAGCTGCTCAACCCCACCAAGACCGTGCTGCTGCCCGAGCCGGGCGCGGACTGCCCCATGGCTCATATGGTCAAGCGCGAGACGGTCGACGCGGCGCGCGCCGAGTACGGCGACGACCTGGCCGTGGTCTGCTACGTCAACTCCACGGTCGAGATCAAGAGCTGGAGCGACGTGTGCGTCACCAGCTCCAACGCCGTCAAGATCGTGTCCGAGCTGCCGCAGCAGCATATCCTGTTCATTCCCGACCAAAACCTCGGCCGCTTCGTAGCCGAGCAGGTGCCGCAAAAGCACGTCATTCTCAACAACGGCTACTGCCCGCGCCATCACATCATCACCGTCGAGCAGATCGTCGACGCGACGGAGGCCCACCCCGACGCGCTCGTGCTGGCGCACCCCGAGTGCAAGGCCGACGTCCTGGCCGAGGCCGACTACATCGGCTCCACCGCCGGCATCATCAAGTATGCCGAGGAGTCCGACGCGAGCGAGTTCATTATCGTGACGGTTCGCGGCGTGCTCTACGAGCTCGAGCGCCGCTGCCAGGGCACCGGCAAGAAGTTCTACTTCCCCGCGGTGCAGCCCACCTGCGTCAACATGGACCTCATCACGCTCGAAAAGCTCGTGCGCTGCCTGGAGACGGGCGAGGGCGAGGTGCAGATCGGCGTCTCGGACGAGGCGGCAGACCAGGCCAAGCTCACGCTCGACCGCATGCTCGAGTACGCAGCACGCTAGAACAATGTGGCATGAGGGACGGTTCCTTATGTCACATTCAAGGGAGAGGATTCCTGTGGAAACCAAGCAATACCCCGATATGGAGTGCGACGTCGTCATTGCCGGCTGCGGCGTGGCGGGCCTGTACGCGGCGCTCAACCTGCCGACGAGTACGCGCGTGATCATGCTCTCCAAGGGCGCGGTCGACGAGTGCGATTCGATGCTCGCGCAGGGCGGCATCTGCGTGCTGCCCGAGGGCTCGGACTACGATGCCTTCTTTGAGGACACCATGCACGCCGGCCATTACGAGAACCGCCGCGAGAGCGTCGACATCATGATCCGCTCGAGCCGCTCGGTCATCAACGACCTGCTAGCGATGGGCGTGGATTTTGAGCGCAAGGCCGATGGCGGCCTCGACTTTACCCGCGAGGGCGCGCACAGCCGTCCGCGCATTGCCTTCCATGCCGACATTACGGGCAAGGAGATTACGACCAAGCTGCTTCAGGCCGTCCGCAAGCTGGACAACGTGCAGATTCTCGAACACGTTGCCATGACCGACATCCTGACGGCCGAGCGCGATGGGGCCACGGTGTGCACTGGTGTCGTCGCTGTTGCCGTGGACGAGGACGATTCAGCTCGCCCCGCCGACGAGCTGGCAAATGCCGCTGAGGGCGTGCATGTCGGTAAGCCGTTTAAGATCCATGCCCGCCATACGCTGTGGGCGACGGGCGGCATCGGTGGCGTATACGACCATTCGACCAACTACCCGCAGCTCACGGGCGACGCCTGCTACATCGCGCAGGAGCACGGCATTAAGATGGAGCACCTGGACTACGTGCAGATCCATCCCACGGGCCTGTTCTCGCCGCAGCCAGGCCGTACGTTCCTAATCAGCGAGAGCTGCCGCGGTGAGGGCGCGATTCTGCTCAATGCCGCCGGCGAGCGTTTTGCCGACGAGTTGCAGCCGCGCGACGTTGTCGCTGCCGCCATCCGCGAGCAGATGAAGCAGGACGGCACCGAGCACGAGTGGCTGAGCTTTGCCCCCGTCGAGCGCGACGTGGTGACTGGGCACTTTGCCAACATTCGCGCGCGCTGCCTTGAGGACGGCCGCGACATCTTGGACGAGCCCATCCCCGTTACGCCCACGCAGCACTACTTTATGGGCGGCGTATGGGTCGATAAGGACGGCCGCACTTCGATGCCCGAGCTCTACGCCGCGGGCGAGACGGCTTGCAACGGCGTTCACGGCAAGAATCGCCTTGCATCAAATAGTCTGCTCGAGGCGCTGGTCTGGGGTCGTCGCGCCGCGTGGTACATGCGCACCGGCGAGTCGCTGGCCGTGGAGCAGGCGGGCGAGCCCGCGCTCGATGGACGCCATCGCGCCCTGAGTTCCGATACCCTTGCAATCGATGATTTGGCCCGTGCCGCCGGCACGCAGGCCGCAGAGGAGTAGACCATGAATCCCATTACCATGAAGCTCGTCGTCGATGATCTGATTTTGCAGGCTCTGCGCGAGGACATTACGTTTGAGGACGTGAGCACGGCGAGCGTGTGCCCCACGGCGCGTCCCGCCACGGTGGAGCTTATCGCCAAGGCCGACGGCATCATCGCCGGCTTGGATGTGTTTGCCCGTACCTTTGAGCTGCTGGATTCGCAGAGCTCGGTGCTGCTCGACGTTGCCGATGGCGACGAGGTGCACACCGGCGACCATGTGGGTCAGGTGCGCGGCGATGCGCGCGTGCTGCTTTCGGGTGAGCGCGTGGCGCTCAACTACCTGCAGCGCATGAGCGGCATCGCTACCTACACGCACAGCATGGCCGCGGCGCTCGAGGGAACCAAGACCGTGCTCGTCGACACGCGCAAGACCACGCCGGGCATGCGCGTGTTTGAGAAGGCGGCGGTTGAGATTGGCGGCGGCAGCAACCACCGCTACAACCTGTCGACGGCCGTCATGCTCAAGGACAACCATATCGATGCCGCCGGTGGCGTGACGCGCGCGATCGAGATGGCGCGCGCCCATGCGTCGTTTACCACGACAGTTGAGATTGAGTGCGAGAACCTGGACATGGTGTGCGAAGCCGTGGAGGCCGGTGCCGACATTATCATGCTCGACAACATGACCCATGACGACATGGCCGCCGCCATCGAGCTTATCGCCGGTCGCGCCAAGACCGAGTGCTCGGGCAACGTGGACGCCAGCAACATTCGCGCCCTGGCCGATCTGGGTGTCGACTATATTAGCTCGGGCGCCCTGACGCACTCTGCGCCGATCCTCGACCTCTCGCTTAAGCACCTGCGTCTGCTGGACGGTAAATAATGAACGCCCGCGAGCGTCGCCGTGCCATCATGGGCGTGCTCGAAGGAGCCAAGGAGCCCGTTTCGGGCAGCGCACTTGCCCGCGAGGTTGGCGTGAGCCGTCAGGTCGTGGTTCAGGATATTGCCCTGTTGCGTGCCGATGGGCACGATATCGTGGCGACCAACCGCGGCTACGTGCTGCAGGAGGCCCCCAGCAGCCCCGCCGTGCCCACGCGCTTGGTCAAGGTTCGCCACAGCGTGGAGCAGGCAGGCGATGAGCTCACGAGTATCGTCGACGCCGGTGGCGCCGTGCTCAACGTGATCGTCAATCACCGCGTGTACGGCAAGATCACGGCCGACCTGGACATCCGCAACCGCCGCGATGTCGAGCGCTACCTAGAGGGCATCGCCAGCGGCAAGAGCTTCCCGCTGCTGACGGTGACGAGCGGCTACCACTTCCATCGCATCGCGGCGGAAGACGAGCAGACCCTCGACGAGATCGAGGCCATGCTCAAGGAGAAAGGCTACCTTGCCGATTTAATGCCCTACGAGGATGATTTGTCCTAACCCGATACTGTCTTTATAAGTTGCGGTGAAATAGTTCCTACAATCGGCACCTAAGCAATGAGCCAGGAACTATTCCACCGCAACTGCCAAGGTAGCCCCGTCCCCAATTAGCTGCCTGTACAAACAAAAGGAGGCCTCCGCGGCGATGCGGAAGCCTCCTTTTTTGTGCACGGTGTACTTTTGAGTGTGCAAGTGGGGGAGTTGTTACTCCTCGACGATCTCGGTGATCGCGCCAGCGGGGCAAGCGTCCTGGCAAGCGCCACAGGCGACGCAGGAGTCCTCGTCGGCGACGGTAGCGACGTCCTGGAGCTCCAGAACGCCAGCGGGGCAGGAGTCGACGCAAACGCCACAAGCGATGCACTCGTCGGCATCAATTACGGGATGAGCCATGGTAGTTTCCTCTCTGTTGACCGACGCTACAGGCGATGCGCGTCGGTTTGATTCGGGCAAAAACATACCACGGGAGCGACCGTTTGCAATACCCTCTGGCCGGCATCTTCATACCGTTCGCCGAGTATGCCAAGGTTTACTAAAAAACGCGCAGGTGGGGCCGTTGAGCTGCGCAAATGTTAGCTATAGGTGACTTGTAATATTGACCTATTGAGCGCGCCTGCGGAAAGGGCATCCCGTTATTTGGCCGAAAACCGGGTCGCAGTTTCCGGTTGGGCCCGCTAGCGGAAACTGCGACCCGGTATCAGCTCTCAAAACGGGATACGGTTTCCGGTTGAGCCTTCAGACGGAAACTGCGACCCGGAATCCACGCTCAAACCGGGATGCGCTTGCCGCAAGACGGCCCCCAGGCACCCCCGGACGCAAACCTCAGTCAACTCTACATAGATCTCAATAGATCTGCCGAGAACTCAAACAGTGCATCTACCTGCACATTTGAGAACCTAAACTCTCAGAGATAAGAAATCTTATATGAATTGACTTAGATTTTGTATATTCCAGCCCATAAGGGGATACACTACATCCTGAAAGACAAGCCGAAGCGCCGCGCGACAGACCGTCGAGGCGGCGCGAACGCAAAAGAGAGAGGGAATTTCTAATGAGTAAGATTCTTGGTATCGACCTTGGTACTACTAACTCCGCAATGGCCGTTCTCGAGGGCGGTTCTCCGACCATTATCGTGAACGCCGAGGGCGACCGCACCACCCCGTCCGTCGTGGGCTTCCGCGCCGACGGCGACCGCGTTGTGGGTAAGGCCGCTAAGAACCAGGCCGTCACCAACCCCAAGAACACCGTGTTCTCCATCAAGCGCTTCATGGGCCGCAAGTACTCCGAGTGCACCTCCGAGATCAAGACCGTGCCGTATGAGGTCAAGGAGGGCCAGGGTGGCCGTGCCGTCGTCGATATCGAGGGCAAGGACTACACCGCCGAGCAGGTGAGCGCCATGACGCTCGCCAAGATGAAGGCTGACGCCGAGAAGTATCTGGGCGAGACCGTCACCGACGCCGTCATCACCGTCCCGGCCTACTTCAACGACGCCCAGCGTCAGGCCACCAAGGACGCCGGTAAGATCGCCGGCCTCAACGTCAAGCGTATCGTCAACGAGCCGACTGCTGCTGCTCTTGCCTATGGCCTGGACAAGCAGGGCACCGACCAGCGCATCCTGGTCTTCGACCTGGGCGGCGGTACCTTCGACGTCTCCATCCTCGACCTCGCCGACGGCGTGTTTGAGGTTCTGTCCACCTCGGGCGACAACCACCTGGGCGGCGACGACTGGGATCAGCGCGTCATCGATTGGATGGCCGATAAGTTCCAGCAGGAGAACGGTGTCGACCTGCGTCAGGACCCCATGGCCCTGCAGCGTCTGAAGGAGGCCGCCGAGAACGCCAAGAAGGAGCTCTCCGCAGCCCAGCAGTCCACCATCAACCTGCCGTTCATCACCATGAACCAGTCTGGCCCGCTGCACCTCAACTACACGCTGACCCGCGCCGAGTTCGAGAAGATCACCCGTGACCTGCTCGAGCGCTGCAAACAGCCTGTCACCAACGCCCTGCGCGATGCTAAGCTCAAGCTCTCCGATCTGACCGAGGTCATCCTCGTCGGCGGCTCCACTCGTATGCCCGCCGTCCAGGAGCTCGTCAAGACCATGACCGGCAAGCAGCCCAACATGTCCGTGAACCCCGACGAGGTCGTTGCCGACGGCGCTGCCGTCCAGGGCGGCGTGCTCACCGGCGACGTCGAGGGCATCCTGCTGCTCGACGTTACCCCGCTGTCGCTGGGTGTCGAGACCATGGGCGGCATCATGACCAAGATGATCGACCGCAACACCACGATCCCGACCTCCAAGACCGAGGTCTACTCCACCGCTGCCGACAACCAGACCAGCGTCGAGATCAACGTGCTCCAGGGCGAGCGCGAGCTTGCCCGCGACAACAAGTCGCTCGGTAAGTTCCAGCTGACCGGTATCCCGGCTGCCCGTCGCGGCGTGCCGCAGATCGAGGTCACCTTCGACATCGACGCCAACGGCATCGTCAAGGTCTCCGCTAAGGACAAGGGCACCGGCAAGGAGCAGCAGATCACCATCTCCGGCTCCACCGCCCTGTCCGACGACGAAGTCGATCGTATGGTCAAGGACGCCGAGGCTCATGCCGAGGAGGACAAGAAGCAGAAGGAAGAGGTCGAGGTCCGTAACCAGACCGATAGCCTGTGCTACTCCACCGAGCAGACCCTCAACGAGCTGGGCGACAAGGTTTCCGCCGACGTGAAGTCCAAGGCCGAGGCCGCTATCGCCGACGCCAAGAAGGCGCTCGAGGGTTCTGACGTCGAGGCTATCAAGGCCGCCGGCGAGTCCCTGCAGTCCGTGGCCTACGAGCTGGCCCAGGTTGTCTACGCCGACGCTCAGCAGCAGACCGACGGTGCCGCTGGCGCCCAGCCTGCCGACGATGACGTTGTCGACGCCGACTACGAGGTTGTGGACGACGAGGACAAATAATCATGTCCGCCCGTAAAGCTCGCACGGAGGCGGCCGCCGCTGGCGCCGCCCCCGTTGACTCTGAGGAGAAGGACGTGAAGATTCCCGTAGAGGCCGTTGACGATACCGTGGCCAACGAGGCCCCGGCCGCCGAGGCTGCCGAGAACCAGGTAGAGGATTCCAACAAGGAGGCGACGATGACCGAGGACGAGATGGTGGAAGCCGCTATCCGCGCCGGTGAGGAAGCCGCCGACAACGACTTTAAGCTCAAGTTCGAGCAGGCTCAGAAAGAGCTTGCCGACGTGCGCAATGAGCTCGATGCTGCGGCAGAGGCTCAGAAGGCCGCCGAGGACAAGGCAAAGGACGCCACCGAGCGTACCGCCCGTCTGCAGGCCGACTGGGAGAACTTCCGTCGCCGCACCGCCAATGAGCGTATCGCCGAGCGCGAGCGCGCGACCGAGAAGCTTGTTACCGCGCTGTTGCCGGTGATTGACGATATCGAGCGCGCGATCGACCATGCCCGTAGCCAGGAGCTTTCCGACGACTTTAAGCAGTTCGTCGATGGCGTCGATGCGGTGCATGCCAAGCTGCTCGATGTGTTTGCGCACGAGGGCGTTGAGCCCATCGACCCCAAGGGCGAGGCGTTCGATCCGCTCGAGCACCAGGCCGTGGGGCGTGTCGAGGACGCATCGCAGTACGACGAGACTGTCAACGACGTGTACCAGAAGGGCTACCGCATGGCGGATCGCATCCTGCGTTCCGCGATGGTGACGGTGACCTACGGTGGCGAGAAGCGCCCCGCACCGGAGCCCGAAGCGGCGCCCGAGGATGCTACGGCCGATACGGCCGAGAGCACCGAGGAGTAATTGAGAAGGGCCCCGGGGCAACACCCGGGGCCCTTTCTGGCCTAGTGCCATATGAAAGCATGAGCCGCCGCCCGCTGGGCGGCGGATGAAACAGGAGAGGAGCTACGATGGCTGCAGGCAAAACCTTCTATGACATCCTGGGCGTATCCAAGAGCGCCTCCGACAAAGAGATCAAGAGCGCGTTTCGCAAGCTCGCGCAAAAATATCACCCCGATGCCGGAGGCGACGAGGCCAAGTTCAAGGAGATTAGCGAGGCCTACGAGACGCTTTCGGACGAGAAGAAGCGCAAAGAGTACGACCAGATGCTCATGTTTGGCGGCATGCCGGGCGCGGGCGGCGCGTATGGCGGCGGCTACGGTGCCGGCGCTGGTGCCAGCGGCTGGGGCGACATCTTCGACAGCATCTTTAGCGGCAACGGCGCCTGGGGCAGCGATTGGGGCTCGGGCTTTGCCGGGGCTGCGGGCGCTGCCGGTGCCGGCGCTGGCCGCAGCCGCGCTCGCAAGGGCGGCGACCTGTCGCTGACCGTCGATGTGACGGCCGAGGACGCGTTTCGCGGTGTGACGCACAAGGTCACCTACCGCATTCCCTCGACAGGCGAGCAGCAGACCATTACGGTCTCGGTGCCTGCAGGCGCGGTCGACGGCGGCAAGCTGCGTTACAAACGTCGCGGCGAGTATGGCGTTGCCGGCGGCGAGCGCGGCGACCTGGTCGTGACCACGCATGTGGAGGAGCATCCGCTGTTTAGGCGCAAAGGCGCCGACGTGACCATGGAGGTACCGGTCTCGGTCTACGAGGCGGCGCTCGGCTGCACGGTGGACGTGCCCACGCCCGGCGGTGCGACGGTCCGTTTGAAAGTGCCCGCGGGTACCCAGACGGGCAAGAAGTTCCGCTTTAAGGAGATGGGCGCGCCCGATGTTAAGCACCGTGGCCGCACGGGCGCGCTGCTCGTCGAGATCAAGGTGCAGGTTCCCACGAACCTGTCCGACGATGAGCGCGATGCCATGACCAAGCTGCGCGAGGCCGACACGCGCGACTATCGCGAGAAGGTCAATCGTTACAAGGCGACGTACTAGGGCGGTCGCGGCGCACGCCCACGCCCGCGGGCTTATGATGGACGATAACGAGACGGAAAGGGGTCAGGTAGCATGGCCGAGGACAATAGGAACAAACCGCTGTACATGATCAGCGTGGCGGCCGAGCTGACCGGCATGCACCCGCAGACTCTGCGCGTCTACGAGTCCAAGGGCCTGGTGAATCCTCAGCGCTCGGGCGGTAACACGCGCCTGTATTCGCGTGCCGATATCGAGCGTCTGGAACTCATCAACCAACTGACCGACGAGGGCATCAACCTTGCCGGCGTGGTGCGCATCCTCGATATGAAGGAGCGTTCCGAGGAGCGCGAGCGCGAGAACGAGAAGCTCCGCGCTCGCGTGCGCCAGCTCGAGGACGAGCTGCACGAGTATAAGATGCAGAAGAAGATCACCGCCCTGGCCCCGCGCGACGGCTCAGTCAACCCCGAGCAAGTCATGCGCAAGCTGCTAGGTACGGGTAGCGACCTATAGCTCCGCCGACGCTGCCGGGCACTCATTGGGGACAGACTTAAATGAGTGCCCGCAGAATGAGAGTGGATAATCTCCCGTTTTTGGCCTGTTTGCAGGCTCAAAGTGGGAGATTATCCACTCTCGTCATTTCGGCGTCTAAGTCTGCCCCCGGCACCCAACTCGTTCTTTGCTTTACTGAGATAAAGTGAACGTGCAGATTCGTAACCCACTCGCAACCGTTCTATGGCACGATATTGAACGAATGTATGCTATGCGCCCAAATCGTTTTGGGCAGAGTGGGAGACAGTATGGTCAAGCTGTACGAGGACGGCATCTACCTGCGCGGCGGCAGCGAGGTTGTGCCTGCGGCCGAGGCTGCCGAGCGCGGTATTACGCAGACGCCCGAGGATGCCAAGCGCGGCACCATCGCGTATTCGATCCTCCAGGCACACAATACGTCCGGAGATCCCGAGGCACTCAAGATTCGCTTCGACGCCATGGCGAGCCACGACATCACCTTTGTCGGCATCATCCAGACGGCGCGCGCCTCGGGCATGGAGCAGTTCCCGCTGCCTTACGTGCTCACCAACTGCCATAATTCGCTGTGCGCCGTGGGCGGCACCATCAACGAGGACGACCACGTCTTTGGCCTCTCGGCCGCCAAGAAGTACGGTGGCATCTTCGTTCCGCCGCATATCGCCGTTATCCACTCCTTTATGCGTGAGAACTTCGCGGGCTGCGGCAAGATGATCCTGGGTTCCGACTCGCACACCCGCTACGGCGCTCTGGGCACTATGGCCGTGGGCGAGGGCGGTGGCGAGCTGGCAAAGCAACTGCTGCGCGACACCTACGACGTCGCCTATCCCGGCGTCGTCGCCATCTACCTCACGGGTGCCCCGCGCCCCGGCGTCGGCCCGCACGATGTGGCGCTCGCCATCATCCGCGCTGTCTTTGCCAAGGGCTACGTCAAGAACAAGGTCATGGAGTTTGTGGGCCCCGGCATCGCGAGCATGACGACCGACTACCGCAACGGCGTCGACGTCATGACCACCGAGACCACCTGCCTGTCGAGCATCTGGGCCACCGACGAGGACACGCACGCGTTTTTGACCATGCACGGCCGCGGCGACGACTATCGCGAGCTCAAGCCCGCCGATGTCGCCTACTACGACGGTTGCGTCGAGGTCGACCTGTCGAGCATCAAGCCCATGATCGCACTGCCGTTCCATCCTTCCAACGGCTTTGAGATCGACGAGCTCAACGAGAACCTCGAGGACATCCTGCACGAGGTGGAGCTCGAGGCCGCCAAGATCGGCGAGGGCAAGACGCACTTTAGCCTGCTCGACAAGATCGTCGACGGCAAGCTGCACGTGCAGCAGGGCGTTATCGCCGGCTGCTCGGGCGGCAACTATGACTCCGTGGTCCAGGCTGCCCGCGTGCTCAAGGGCGCCAATACCGGCTGCGGCGAGTTCTCGCTGTCGGTCTATCCCACGAGCCAGCCCGTGGCGCTCGAACTTACACGCCGCGGCTACATCTACGACCTCATGGAGGCCGGCGCAATCGTGCGCACGGCATTCTGCGGCCCGTGCTTCGGCGCCGGCGACACGCCCGCCAACAACGGCCTTTCGATCCGTCACACCACGCGCAACTTCCCCAACCGCGAGGGTTCCAAGCCGGGTAATGGCCAGCTGAGCGCCGTGGCCCTGATGGACGCCCGCTCCATTGCGGCAACGGCTGCCAACGGCGGCGTCCTGACGCCGGCGACCGACCTGCCCGAGGACACTTGGGACGAGGCCTGCGAGTACACCTTTGACGACGCGCCGTACAAGAAGCGCGTGTACTGGGGCTTTGGCAAGGCGGAGCCTGCCGACGAGCTGGTCGAAGGCCCCAACATCAAGCCGTGGCCCGCGATGGAGCCGCTCGGCGACGACATCCTGCTCAAGGTTTGCTCCAAGATCATGGACCCGGTCACCACGACCGACGAGCTCATTCCCTCGGGCGAGACGAGCTCCTTCCGCTCCAACCCGCTGGGCCTGGCTGAGTTTACGCTGAGCCGCCGCGACCCGGCCTACGTGGGTCGCTCCAAGGAGGTCGACGCTGTGGAGAAGCGTCGCGTTGCCGGCGAGTCCGCGGGCGACCTGGCGGCGTTCGATGCCGAGCTTGCCGGTGTGTTTGAGGCGCTGGCCGGCGCGGGTGTCGCGGCCGATGCCAAGGCGACCGAGTTCGGTTCCATGATTTACGCCAAGAAGCCTGGCGACGGCAGCGCCCGCGAGCAGGCCGCGAGCTGCCAGCGCGTAATTGGCGGCCTGGCCAACATCGTCCACGAGTACGCCACCAAGCGCTATCGCTCCAACGTGATGAACTGGGGCATGGTGCCCTTCCAGATGGAGGCCGAGCCCAACTTTGAGGTGGGCGATTACGTCTTTGTGCCGGGTATCCGTGCCGCGCTCGATGGCGACCTGAAGGACATCGCCGCCTACGTGGTGCGCGCCGATGGTGCGGTCGAGCAGATTGAGCTCTACATTGCCGATATGACGGCAGAGGAGCGTGCCATCGTCAAGGCCGGCTGCCTGATCAACTACAACAAGTTCAAGGCCGCTGCCGAGTAACTCTGCTGTACGCCCCTGCCACACCTTTCCCTCGTGCTCACGCGCTTCGCGAGGGTCGCCCGAGGGAAAGGTGTGGCCGGGGCTACCGCGATGTTCTCGTTGGGTCTTGAGGGACGCCAAAAATAGACTTGCTTGATGCCGCCTCTGCTATCGGGGCGGCTTCTTTTTGTCGAAAACCACCACAAAGGGGACAGGCACCTTTGTGGTGGTGGGGACGAGCTCGATGTTGTTGTGATCGTTGAGCGGCATGTTAATGGGCGTCCCTACAGGATTTCATCCAAGCCGGGAGTCTTGGTTGTTTTGGGGATGCCGAGTTTGGATGACGCGAAATCGTCAACATTGTCCTTAATTCCGTCTTTGGTGTAGACAGTGACTATATAGGTGCTGTGCCCAAATTCGCTCTTGTCGCGTATCGCCCAGGCCTGCCAGTAGGCAGCTCCGCCTCGCTCTCTGATTTTTCCAATGCGGCGGAGTTCTGTTCGCTTTAATTTCTGGTCGCTGTCGACGGTTCGGCCGACCTCATCGGTGAGCCCGCACTGTTCAAGCAGTTTGTCGAGGACTTGGTTCATGTGACGCTCATCGGTGTTTGGAGCATAGTCGTAAGTGAGGGTGATGGAGGCAAGGGGTCGGTCATCGATCAGATAGTTCATCGCTTGAGGTTCAAGGTTGAAGTAGGGAGAACGTCCATCGACCTGACCGAGCAGCGGCAGCTTTGACCGCCAAAGCCCGGTGGGAATTGCGTCTTCGTAGAACACACCACGGCAGATAAAAGAGAGCGAGGTGGCACGCGAGCTGGCGTCGACCATTCCGCATAAATCGAAGGGCGAGGTGATACCAAGGGAAAAGGGCGTGATGACGATAAGGAAGAGCATCACGATGGGTATGGCGAGAATGGCGATGACGTTGCGACCGGTGGAATGAGGCGGCTTCATATGCGCTCCTCGAGACAAAGATCTGTTGAGGATAGGCAGAAATGGATATGTTCAGAGAGCAATTCAAGTTTAATCTCATTGCGCGAGATGGTCGACCGTTAGCGTCGAAAACCACCACAAAGGTGCCTGTCCCCTTTGTGGTGGTGAGGAGCGCGCGGCTTCTTTTGGTAATAGTGTTAGCTGGCGGTATCATTAGTGCAGGTGGCGAAGGTTTGCATTGTGGGGTGTTTTGCCGTGAGCCGTTCTGCCCGTATTGGATTGATTGTCTTGGCGCTTGCGATCGCTGTGGTTGGCGCGGGCGCTGTCGGTATGGCATTTCTACCTGCTGCGGTGACGGAGCCGGTGGTCAAGCCTGTGACTCAATCTGTCGAACTTCTGACCGGCGACGACAAGCCCGAGACCATTACCGTTGATTTTGATGAGCAGCCGGCTGTGCTGGGTATTAGTAATTATCCGCGTATTCAGCTTGGGGCCATGCGCTATACCACGGATACAAGCCTGATCGATAGGGCGTCCGAGCTACTCAAGGGCAAAACATTTAAGCGTTGGTACGGATATGCGTCCTATCGGGCAAAAGCGAACGACATGGTTGGCGGATGCCACTCGTCCATCGAGCTGGACACTGCAAACGGCGCAAAGTTATGTGATGTCTCGTACGATCCGGGCTACGAGGGCAATGAGGGTCCGGGCATCTACATCATGGACGGCGATGTCGCCTATGTCATGGAGGGCGACCAGAGCGAGCTCAACGATTTTATGGGTCAGTGTATCCAAGATGCCTATAAACAGACCTGCTTGCCTGACCCGCAGACTGCACGCGATAGTGGGTCTGCCCGTACATGGCTGTTCGAGGATGAGATGCCCTGGACCGTCGAATCGGGAAGTACGGGTTCGGCGAAGGAGTAGAGACCGCGACCACCACAAAGGTGCCTGTCCTCTTTGTGGTGGTTTTCGGTCTGTCTCGATCTGTAACATCTAGGATCAAAAATGGCTGCTAGATGTTACAGATCGAGACGGTAGCGCGCCTGGGCAGCGGCGGGCTGACATCTCAGTACCCTATCCGTAATTCACTCAGAAAATCTTATATATAGAGACTTAGATTTGTGTATAAGATCGCGTAAAGCTGGCAACAATACTTCTCGAACAACGTGAAGCCGCCCCGTAGGGCGGCCGCCCCAAGAGAGGTGATTCCATGAGAATCGATAAGCTAGCAATGACGTCGCGCGAGGCGCTGCAGACCGCCATGAGCACGGCTGCCGATGCACAGGCCGGCGCGGTGGAGCCGATCCACCTGCTGTCTGCCCTGCTCGGTGCCGGCGAGCGCAATATCTCCGTGATCATCGAGCGCATCGGTGCCGACCCGGCTCAGCTCGCACGCTCCACACAAGATGCCATCGACCATGCGCCCAAGGTGTCGGGCGAGGGTCAGCAGATGGGCCTGTCCAACGAGCTCGTTCGCGTGATCGAGAAGGCCGAGAAAAAGGCCACCAAGATGGGCGACAGCTTTGTGGTGACCGAGCATCTGCTGATGGCACTTGCCGAGGACAAGGGTGAGGCGGGTCGCGTGCTGCGTGACGCCGGCGTGACCAAGGAGCGCATCGAGCAAGTCTACGAGGAACTGCGCGGCGATGACCGCGTGACGTCTGCCGAGGACAAGACGCAGTTTGAGGCGTTGGAGCAGTACGGTCGCAACATCTGCGATCTGGCTCGCGCCGGCAAGCTCGACCCGGTCATCGGCCGTACCGACGAGATCCGTCGTACTATTCAGGTTCTGTCCCGCCGCACCAAGAACAACCCCGTGCTTATCGGCGAGCCGGGCGTCGGCAAGACGGCCATCGTCGAGGGCATTGCTCAGCGAATCGTGGCCGGCGACGTACCGAGCACCCTGCGCGACCGCGACCTCATCGAGCTCGACATGAGCGCGCTGGTCGCCGGCGCCAAGTACCGCGGCGAGTTCGAGGACCGCTTGAAGGCCGTGCTCAAGGAAGTGCAAAAATCCGAAGGTAAGGTCATCCTGTTCATCGATGAGCTCCATACCATCGTGGGCGCGGGTGCCACCGAGGGCTCCATGGACGCCGGCAACATCCTCAAACCGGCGCTCGCTCGTGGCGACCTGCACGCGATCGGCGCGACCACGCTCGACGAGTACCGCAAGTACATCGAGAAGGACGCGGCGCTCGCCCGTCGTTTCCAGACCGTGATGGTCAGCGAGCCTACCGTCGAGGACACCATTTCAATCCTGCGTGGCCTGAAGGAGAAGTACGAGATCTTCCACGGCGTACACATCACCGATAGCGCGCTCGTGGCTGCCGCCGACCTCTCCGACCGCTACATCGCCGACCGCTTCCTGCCCGACAAGGCTATCGACCTGGTCGATGAGGCCGCGAGCCGCCTGCGCATGGAACTCGACAGCATGCCGGTCGAGATCGACGCCACCACGCGTCAGCTCACCCAGCTGCAGATCGAGGAACAGGCGCTCATGAAAGAGACCGACGACGCCTCTAAGGAGCGTTTGGAGGCTCTGCGCCAAGAGATTGCCGAAGTCCAGGAAAAGCTCAACGTGCAAAAGGCCGGCTGGCTCAACCAAAAGAACGCCATCGACCACGTGCAGGAGCTTAAGGGCCAGCTTGACGCGGCCAAGAGCGAAGAGGAGCGCGCGACGCGCAACGGCGATCTGGGCCGTGCGTCCGAGCTTCGCTATTCTGTGATCCCGGGTCTGCAGCAGCAGATTCAGGATTCCGAGGCTGCGCTCGAGGCGCAAAAGCAGCAGGACGGCGAGGGCCTCAACGAACAGGTGACCTCCGACGAGATCGCCGAGGTCGTGAGCGCCTGGACCGGTGTGCCCGTGTCCAAGATGATGCAGGGCGAGCTCGACAAGTTGAAGGGCTTGGAGGGCGAGCTGCATAAGCGCGTTATCGGTCAGGACGAGGCCGTCTCCGCTGTAGCCGCGGCCGTGCGTCGCAGCCGTGCGGGTCTCTCCGACCCAGACAAGCCCATCGGCAGCTTCTTCTTCCTGGGCCCCACCGGCGTAGGCAAGACCGAGCTCGCCAAGGCGCTGGCCGAGTGCCTGTTCGATGACGAGCGCGCGCTCGTGCGTATCGACATGTCCGAGTATATGGAGAAGTTCAGCGTCCAGCGTCTGATCGGTGCGCCCCCGGGATACGTGGGCTATGACGAGGGCGGCCAGCTCACCGAGGCCGTGCGCCGTCGTCCCTACTCCGTGATCTTGCTCGACGAGATGGAGAAGGCTCATCCGGATGTCTTTAACGTGCTGCTGCAGGTGCTCGACGACGGCCGTTTGACCGACGGTCAGGGTCGCCAAGTGTCCTTCAAGAACACGATTATCATCATGACGTCCAACGTGGGCTCCAAGGCTATCGCCGATCTGTCCGGCAAGGACGAGGAGGAGATGCGCCATCAGGTTGACGGGGCCATGGCTCAAACCTTCCGCCCCGAGTTCCTCAACCGTATCGACGATATCGTGGTGTTCCATCCGCTCGGCATGGCGCAGATCGAGAAGATCGTCGACATCCAGCTCGCCGACGTCCGCGCGCGTCTGGCCAAGGAGCGCATGACGCTGGCCATCACCCCGGCGGCCAAGCAGATGCTCGCCGTGGGCGGCCTGGACCCGGTCTTTGGTGCCCGTCCGCTCAAGCGTCTCGTGCAGCGCGAGGTCGTGGATGCCATTGCCGCCGCTATCATCGACGGTACGGTGCGCGAGGGCGATCAGGTGACGGTCGATGTCGACAAGGACGGCGGCTTTACCGTCGTGTGCGACAACACGCCGGCGGCCACCTACGAAGTCCCCGACGCCGAGTAGATTTTGGGCCGGCTTTAAAACCGCCCCTCATCGCAAAACGCCAAGGGCGGCGGATCCAATCGGGTCCGCCGCCCTTTTTCGTGCGACAATCGATGGTGTTGAACGTGAGTACATGGCAAGGAGCTATGCAGATGACAGACAAGAACAAGACGAACACGCCGGCGACCGATGCCGCACCCGCCGCACCTAAGCCTGCGCCTAAACCGGCGCCCAAGCCGCGCGACCCCTATATCCGTGCCGAGAACGAGGATGACGACGGCTACGATCCTTATAGCGATCGTCGCCCCGAGCGCGAGCCCCTCTTCGAAGCCGACCCCTGGCGTTAAGTAGCTGATTTGGGACGGGGCTTTTTTAGCTACTTTGTTTTCGGCTAGAGGCGTTCATGCCTGCCCCCTCGGCCGCTCGATATCCTCCGGGAGGGGCCACTAATAGAAAACTTGCTTATCCATTAATCAAGATACGCATAATCTTGCTCTCCTGCTAATCAAGAATCGTTATAATCTTGATTAGCAGGAGAGCAAGATTGGAGAATTATGGCATTCAACGACTTGGTGGCTCAAAAAATAAAGGACTTTGAGCAACAGGGGATTCCGCAGGTCTTTGAGCGCGACCTTGATCTGGGCAACCCGCAGGAGCCAAAGCGCGACAACATCGTATATGTGATTGTGGGCGCCCGTCGTTGTGGAAAGACGTATCGCCTGTATCAGGAGATACGGCGGCTTCAGGGCCAAGGCGTCGAGCTTGACCGGATGCTATATTTCAATTTTGAGGATGAGCGCTTGCGTCCGTATGAGCCATCGCTACTAGCGGACGTGCTCGATACATTCTATGCACTATATCCTGCTGCTCGAGGCGAGGGCGCCTACCTTTTCTTTGACGAGATCCAGGAAATACCCGAATGGGGTGCGTTTCTGCGACGCGTGGTCGATACGGAGAAGGCGACCGTTTACGTGACGGGATCTTCTTCTAAGATGCTGTCCTCAGAACTTAAGAGCGAGTTCAGGGGCCGTTCTCTTGTGCGAGAGCTTTTTCCGTTGAGTTTTTCGGAATACGTCCGATATAAGACGGGGAGCGTTCCTGAGTCGAACGCGCCCTTCTCCTCAAGCGCTGCAGCGTTGCTCCGACACCATCTGGTCGGATATCTCGAGCGAGGGGGATTCATCGCGACACTTGAGCAGACGCCCGCAGACGCGATTCAGCTGCTACAGGAATATGCGTCGCGAACGGTCGCTATGGACGTTGTGGAGCGTTACGACGTCAAGAGCCCTCGTTTGGCCTCACTGTTTCTGACGCGGTGTATGGCATCTTCGGGACGAGAGCTGTCGGTGAACAAGGTGTACAACGAGTTCAAGAGCAGGCAGATACCCGTCAGTCGTAATTCGCTCAGCGACTTACTTGAGTATTACGAGGACGCCTACCTGCTGTTTTCTGTGCCGGAGTTTACGCGTTCACTTGCAAATAATACGCGGTCTGCGTCTAAAGTCTACGCTGTCGATCCTGCGATGTTTGGAGCATTCTCTCCCGCATCGGCATTGGACCAGGGCCAGAGGCTCGAGACTGCGGTGTTCAATGCGCTCAGAAGAAGGACTCCTGCGGTGCGGGTCGGTTCGGTCTGCCGCCTACTGGTCAAGGAGAAGAATAAAAGCCATGAGGTTGACTTTGTGGCTGGGGATGCACTTCTCATGCAGGCTTATAGCCTGACTCAGGTGAGTGTGGATATGGCAAGCGAGAAAACGCGCGAACGCGAAATTGCAGCCCTCGATGCCTCGATGGCCCAGTTTGATCTTGGCGAGTCGGTAATCGTTACTATGGATGAACAGGCCGATATTCCATGTGAACACGGTGTGGTACACGCTGTGCCCGCATGGAAGTGGCTCCTTGCCTAATCATCTACGGATCTGTGGGGCCAGGACCTCCTGGCCCCTTCATCACGGTTGGTGAGTACCATGATGCGCCCGGCTAGTCCTGGGCCTTGATGCTCGGCAGCAGAATCTGGGCGATGTAGTCGCATTCGAGCTTGGTGGCAGCGTCGGCCTTGCCGTCTTTGCCGACCAGCACGCTCTTGATCTGGCTGTAGGTGTAGCGGTTGCCGGTCGTAAGCTCGACAAGCTCAATGGCTGTGTCCATGGGATAGGTCGACACGGGGTTCTGCGTGCGCCCGTTGATGGTCTGGGGCACCACGTACGGATAGACGGGGCCGCTGGCGTAGACGGTATAACCGTTGCCTAGATTGGCCGCACCCAAAACCGTATCGCCCTCATCGGGCGTAAAGCTCTCGCCCTCGCGCACCGCGACGAGCGTCACAATCGGCGTATCGCTGTCGCCGGCAAGATAGATGCATAGCGTGCTGCCATTTTGCCAAGTCTCGACCTTGCCGTACCATTCGACGGGGATATCGAGCTGGTAGAGGTCGGTTGCCTTGTGACGGGCGTCGGCATCACGGGCTGCCTGTGCCTTTTGCGCGCTCAGGGCATTGACGGCGGCGTCGCGCCGCGCGGTTGCCGCCTGCTGGAGCACCTTGGCGGTGGCGGCGGAGCTCGCGCCTCCCTCCTCGGCATATTTGGCGGCGGCATCGATCTGGTCGTCGGTTACCGTGTCGGCCGAAGGCACCTTGAGTTTAAAGGCAGCCTGGGCACTTAAATCCTGTCCATCGCTCTTAACGGTGACCTGCGTCTTGGTGGTCGGGACGGTATAGATGGTGCCGTCGGCCGCGATGGGGGAGGCAGCGATGGAGAGCGTGTAATCGCCGGGCAGCAGTTTGATGCCGCGGCCGTGCTCGTCAACGTAGAGCGTTTCGCTCACAGAAGAGCCGTCGGAGTCCTGGCCACTCACCTGCACGGGGATCTTTGAGCCGGTGGAGCAGTCGAGTCCCGCGGCATGTACGCCAATTTGCACCGACATCATGGTATGGGCGTTTGCGGCAACTACGGCGGCCTGCTCTTGCTGGTATCCGTTCCAAGCCGCATAGCCCGCGCCGCCGGCGACGAGCGCGACGGCTACGACGCCGGCGACCATCAGATTGCGGCGCTTGGGCGACATCTTACGATGACGAACCTCGGCTTCGTGTGCCGAGGGAGCGGACGGCAGGGGAATATCTCCCATGGCGATGGTCTCGTCGACGACTGGCGCAGAGCCCAAGCCGGGGAGCTCACGGGTGAGCGATTCGTCGACGGGCAAGTCGCCAAGCAGGGAGGTCTCATCTCCCGCGTTGGGTTCCGGTTGGCCATTGCCCTCGTCATCGCCTTTTTCGACATCGGCTTCATCGCGAGCATCCTCGACGTCGTCGCCCGTATCCGGTATGCCATCGCCCGCCGCGTCCTGCATGTCGACGATTGTCTCGTCAAACGCAACTTCGTCCAGCGAAAACCGGTCTAGGCTCTCCAAGGCCTCGGCGCACGCCGCTGCATCTTGGGCCGCGTCCTCTTGGCCCCTCGTCTCATTTTCCATATATCCCCCAAGCTCAATATCGGGACAACAATGTACCCAAAATTAAGGTCACATAGAGCTGGCGTGCAGTCGGAAATTCGATTTTATCTGCGCGATACATTGTGAATATGTGCATGAATGCACGCGCGACAGCAAAAAGCCCCCGGAAAGCAAACGAATTGCTTTCCGGGGGCTGCGCATAACGCGAGATTACGGAGCCAAAGAGACGCGCCTACATCCAAATGCGGACGGCAGCGAGCGCGTTACTCGGCGTGTGCGTAATCCACCTTGGCGCGGCGAGCGGTAGCCTTCTCCCAATCGCTGGTGCCCTCAAAGACATCCTGCTTGTAGGGATTGCGGCCGAGCTTCTTGGCGCGGTAGGCGATGTAGATGATCGCGGCGATGTTGGCGACCAGTGCGGCGATCGAGACCGCAGTAGCGGCGCTGGGGTCGAGCGTGGAGTGGGTCACAAAGATGGACTCCTCCTGGAAGTACGGGAACACCTGGGCAAACATGCACCAAATAGCCAGCGTAAAGGCGCGGTTCTGGATCCAGCCGCCCTTGTTCCAGATAAAGGCGGCGACGGTGGGCGCCAGCAGCAGTGCAAAGCCGCAGAACCAGGAGTGGGTGGGCAGGCAGTTGTAGGTGTAGCAGAAGTTCCAGATGTCGTAGGCGATGATGTAGACCCAGGTCATGTCGGGCCACAGCATGTCGGTCTTGTCCTCAGAGGCGTAGACACTCCACCAACCGGTCATGCAGAAGATGTTGATGATACCGGCGATGCCGTTGAACACGTTGTTCCAGCCGGCGAGCTGCGTGGCGCCCTCGGAGGTGACCCAGGTGGACTCGCCCAGGACAAAGAAGTGATAGGCGCTCTCAAAGTCGGACACGACGGCGATCATGATGTTGATGGCGACGATCACAAACGGCCACGCGCGGAACCAATGCGCCTTGCCGATCTTGCCCCACTGGTACTTAATGGCAATGAAGCCCCAGCAACCGGCCAGCGCCGCGTATACCTTGGCGTAGTGGAACCAGCTGTTCTGGTACACATGGGTGGGGTTGGTGAGCGCCCACTCGGCACCCTGTGAGACGCCGATGGCGATAGCGACGCAGTAGATGGTCATGGCCAGCGGAGCCACGCCAAAGATGATGGCCGCGCCCAGCTTGGTGCGGCGGCCGACCTCGTTGAGCACGATCAGGCCAATAAAGACCATGGCCCAGCCGGCCCAGTGGATAAGGGTATTGCTACCCCAAACATCGAACAGCATGCTGCTCTCCTTTCACAAGCCCGCGGCCCCTCTTCTGATCGCGGGCAGTTTGGCCAAATGTCGTCAGTTCTGGGGCTTGCGCTCCTGATACTTGGCGGTATAGCCCTCGATATGGAGCGTCGAGGCGATGATTTCCTTGACTGTCTCGTCGGGCACATCGGGGTGCGTGCGGATATACATCAGCAGCCCCATGATGAGGGTGTAGAACGTCTCGTAGACATGGTCGATGCGTAGCTCGTGATGGGCGACAAAATCCACCACGGTGGTATCGCAGATATACTGCGCCACGCGCTGGACCACGTTGTGCAAAAAGCCGCCGTAGAGCGCGCCGCTGCTCGAGGTGAGCGTGCTCGGCAACTCGTGGCCGCTCACGACCAGGCGCTTAAAGAGCGGAGCAACGGTGTCGAGTGCGCCTTCGATGTCGCCAACCGTGCGGCTGGCGTTCCACTGCTCGAGCTCGGCGATAAAGCCGTCGATTGCCTCGTCCATAACGGCGGTGACGGCGGCATCCATATCGGCAAAGTAGTGGTAGAACAGCGAACGCGTGCAGCCAGCCCGCTTGGTCACGGCCGATACCGAAAGATGGGACACACCAAGCTCGGCGCTCACGGCGCGCACAGCGGCGAGGATCTCGCGACGGCGCTCGTCGCCCGTCAGGCGTTTTGCCGCGCTATCGGATGCGGGGACGGCATCGACCACAGAGATATCTGCTGCGTTGTTGCCCATGTTTTGCCGCCTTTCATCCGTTTGGGCCCGACCGTTCGCCTAACAGTCTTGAATATTGTTGACGGTTCGTCAATACTGTTTTTGACACAATGTCAACAATAGCGGGTGAACGGCATGGGGGCATGTCGAACCCGTACAAAGAGGGGCGCCGCGGTCTCGCCGGGCTGTGGCAAGAGAAGGGACGACTATGATTCTCAACGGACCGGGGATTAGCTATACCGAGCCCGATATCGGCGCGGAGTTCGTGCCGCCGATACCGGAGCATCCGCGCGAGGCCATCGTCAAACTGTGTGAGCACTGCACCAACCGCCTGCTGCACCGCGACGAGCTGCTGGGCTACGAGTACTGGTCGTTTGCCGAGGCCGCAACCGACGAGCAGGCCGAAGTGCTCTGCAAGATGAAGATGCGCCGTCCCTATACGCTGCCCGAGATGGTCAAGCTCACCGGCATGCCCGAGGCCGATATCGAAAAAATGCTCGACGACATGAGCTACACGGGTCTGCTCGAGTACAACTGGGAAAACCCCGAGCGCGCCAAGCAGTGGGTGCTGCCCATGCTGGTGCCGGGTTCCGCCGAGTTCCTCAACATGCGCGTGAGCCAGCTCGAGGAGCATCCGGTCTATGCCAAGTTCTTTGAGCAGGCGTCCAAGGGACCGCTGTCCAAGGCCACGCCGATGGTGCCGCCCGGCGGTGCCGGCATCGGCATGCATGTCATTCCGGTCGAGAAGGCCATCGATGCCGCGAGCACCTCGGTGCCGATCGAGCATATCGAGCATTGGCTCGACAAATACGAAGGTAAGTATGCCGCTAGCACCTGCAGCTGCCGCGCGAGCCGTCGCGTGATGGGTGAGGGCTGCGCCGACGACCCGGCAGATTGGTGCATCGCCGTGGGCGATATGGCCGACTACGTGGTCGAGACCGATCGTGGCCATTACGTGACCCGCGATGAGGTTTACGACATCTTGCGCCAGGCCGAGGACAACGGCTTTGTGCACCAGATCACCAACATTGACGGCGAGAACAAGATTTTCGCCATCTGCAACTGCAACGTTAACGTGTGCTACGCCCTGCGCACCTCGCAGCTGTTCAACACACCCAACCTGTCGCGCTCGGCCTATGTCGCCAAGGTCGAGAAGGACAAGTGCGTGGCCTGCGGTCGCTGCGTTGAGGTGTGCCCGGCTGGTGCAGCCAAGCTCGGCCAGAAGCTCTGCAGCAAAAAGGCCGGCGGACAGGTGCCCGAGTATCCGCGTCAGGAGCTGCCCGATGCCACCAAGTGGGACCACACCAAGTGGTCGCCCAACTACCGCAACGACAACCGCATCGAGACGCATGAGTCCGGCACCGCTCCCTGCAAGACGGCCTGCCCCGCGCATGTTGCCGTTCAGGGCTATTTGAAGCTCGCGGCTCAGGGTCGCTATGACGAGGCGTTGGCGCTCATCAAGCGCGAGAACCCGTTGCCCGCTATCTGCGGCCGTGTGTGCAACCGCCGCTGTGAGGATGCCTGCACCCGCGGTCGCGTGGACGAGGCCGTGGCCATCGACGAGGTCAAGAAGTTTATCGCCCAGCGCGATCTGGACGCCGCGACTCGCTATGTCCCGCCCGTGGTGACGCCGACGCGTGCCGGCGGCTTCGACCAGAAGATCGCCATCATCGGTGCCGGCCCGGCCGGTCTGTCCTGCGCTTTCTACCTGGCCGAGAAGGGCTACAAGCCCGTCGTGTTCGAGAAAAACGAGCGCCCGGGCGGCATGCTCACCTATGGCATTCCCAGCTTTAAGCTGCAGAAGGATGTTATCGAGGCCGAGGTCGAGGTTATTCGCCTGATGGGTGCCGAGTTCCGCTATGGCGTGGAAGTCGGTCGCGACGTGACGCTCGACGAGCTGCGCGCGCAGGGCTTTAAGGCCTTCTACGTTGCCATTGGCTGCCAGGGCGGCCGCCTTGCCGGCATTCCGGGCGAGGATGCCGAGGACGTGACCGTGGCCGTCGACTTCCTTCGCGAGGTTAACAGCGGCAAGATCGACGCGCTGCCCGGCCGCACCATTGTGGTGGGCGGCGGCAACGTTGCTATCGATGTCGCGCGCAACGCCTGCCGTCTGGGCTCTGAGCACGTTGAGATGTTCTGCCTGGAGAGTGAGGCCCAGATGCCCGCCAGCGAGGAGGAGCGTCGCGAGGCCATCGAGGACGGCGTGCACATCAGCTGCGGTTGGGGCCCCAAGGAGGTTCACCTGGACGAGGCCGGTCATGTGCGCGGCATCACCTTCAAGCGCTGCACGCGTGTCTTTGACGACGAGGGCCGTTTTGCGCCCGAGTACGATGAGAACGATCTGCGTCGTGTCGATGCCGACCGTGTCGTCATGTCGATTGGCCAGTCCATTGTGTGGGGCGACCTGCTGGCTGGCTCCAAGGTGGAGCTTGGCCGCGGTCAGGGTGCCCTTGCCGATCCTCAGACCTACCAGACCGCCGAGCCAGACATCTTTGTGGGCGGCGACGTCTACACCGGTCCGAGTTTTGCCATCGATGCCATCGCCGCCGGCCACGAGGCCGCCGTGTCCATCCATCGCTTTGTGCAGCCGGGGTCCACGCTCACCATCGGCCGCAACCAGCGCCGCTACACCGCGCTTGACCGCGACGATGTTGTGATTGAGAGCTACGACAACGCGAGCCGCGAGGTTGCCCATGTGGACCGCGAGCGCGAGAAGGCCGCGCCGTTTAGCGAGTACGTCGAGACCTTTACCGAAGAGCAGGTGCGCGCCGAGACCGCCCGTTGCCTGGGCTGCGGCGCCTCGATCGTCGACCCCAACAAGTGTATCGGCTGCGGCCTGTGCACCACCAAGTGCGCGTTCGATGCCATCCATCTGGATCGCGATCGCCCCGAGTGCTCCACGATGGTCAAATACGAGCAAAAGCTCCCCAGCCTGGGCAAGTACGCTTTGAAGCGTGCGATCAAAATCAAATTTGGGAAGAAATAAAAAACGCAACAAACAAGAGAACGGCGCAGAGAACGGTTGGACAGCGAGCGAGTCCCAGGCGTGGCGAGGTGCCTTGAAAGAGGAGGGCATAGGGCTTTTGCCCATGCCCGACGATTGAAAGGCAGATCGTCCGTCTGGGGCTCGCGCAGCGTCAAGTCGACCGCCGTTCGTTAGAACGGCGGAAGAAAAAGTGCATGAATTAGGAATCGTCTATCACATCATTCGCGATGTCGAGAATGTGGCGCGCGCCAATGGCGTGAGTCGCGTTTCGAACGTGACGCTGCTCCTGGGCGAGGTCTCGGGCGTCGTTCCCGATCTGCTGCTTGATGCTTGGCGCTGGGCGGCAGATAAAAAGCCTATCACGCAGGGCGCGGAGCTTATTGTGGAGCCTGTCGAGGCCGTGACGCATTGCGAGGCGTGCGGCTGCGACTACGCGACGGTCGAGCACGGCAAGACCTGCCCCCATTGCGGTAGCGGCGAGACCTATCTGCTGCAGGGCCAGGAGGTCATGATCAAGCAGATCGAGACCCCCGACGAGGACCCGACAGACGCTGCCCCCGACGGCCTATCCGATGCCCCCGATGCCGTCGACGCCGCCAACCCCCTCCACATCGCCTAACTTAGTCGTTGGGGACGTTCTTAAACGACTAGTCATTAAAGAACGTCCCCAACGACTACTTTGCTAGATCATATTTCTTACCATTAGTCAAGCACCATCTGTTTAAACGAAATAGCCTCAACGCGAGCACATTTGTGTCTGTTTAAAACCGGCAATAATGAACAGCGTGCTCAATTCGGTCATGTAAATAGATCAGCTATCAATCCTCAGCAGCAAATCAGCCAAAATACTGGAATGTAATCAACTTGTAACAAATTAAGACGTTTAAACAAATAATGCTACCTTTTGCAGTTTTTCAAACAATTCTGCTGTATTTGCAGCTATACTCCATAACTGTCGTGTAGGAATTACGTAGACAAAAAGGAGGTTATGTGATGGTAAGTATTGTTCTTGCTAGCCATGGTGACTTGGCGGCTGGAATCAAGCAGACGGGCTCGATGGTCTTTGGCGATCAGCCGTCTGTTGCCGTGGTCTCGCTCGAGCCGAGCATGGGCCCCGACGACTTCCGTGCCAAGGTCGAGGAGGCAATCGCTTCCTTCGAGGACCAGGAGCAGGTGCTCTTCCTCGTTGATCTGTGGGGCGGCACGCCGTTCAACCAGATCAGCGGGCTCATCGAGGGCCACGATTCCTGGGCTATCGTCACCGGTGTCAACCTGCCTATGCTCATCGAGGCATATTCGCAGCGCTTTGACGCAAAGAACACTGCACATGCGATCGCAAAACATCTCGTGACTGAGGCTAAGGCCGGCGTGCGCGTCAAGCCCGAGTCTCTGGAGCCCGAGGAGAAGAAGCCGGCTGCGGCCGCCGCTGCTCCTGCGGGTGCCATTCCTCCGGGAACGGTGATCGGCGACGGGCACATCAAGATCGCCCACGTCCGTATCGACACGCGCCTGCTGCATGGTCAGGTGGCCACCACGTGGACCAAGCAGATCAACCCCAACCGCATCATCGTGGTCTCCGACGGCGTTGCTCACGACGAGCTCCGCAAGACCATGATCGAGCAGGCTGCCCCTCCGGGAGTCCACGCCAACGTCGTGCCTATCAAGAAGATGGCCGAGGTCGTCAAGGACACGCGCTTTGGCGACACCAAGGCGATGCTGCTGTTCGAGAACCCGCAGGATCTGCTCAGGGCCATCGAGGCCGGCGTCGACATCAAGGAAGCCAACATCGGTTCCATGGCCCACTCCAAGGGCAAGGTCGTCGTCACTAACGCTGTCGCTATGGGCGATGACGATGTCAAGACCATCGAGGCTCTCAAGGCCAAGGGCGTCAAGTTCGAGGTCCGCAAGGTTCCTTCGGATTCCTCCGAGGATCTCGACGCCATGTTGAAGAAAGCTAAGGCCGAACTGGCCGCTCAAGCATAGTAAAGGAGGGTCCGATACATGTCTGCAATCACTATTCTGCTTGTTGCGATTGTCGCGTTGCTTGCCGGTATGGAAGGCATTCTGGATGAGTTCCAGTTCCATCAGCCGCTCGTGGCATGCACGCTTATCGGTCTCGTAACCGGTCACCTTCAGGAGGGCATCCTCCTGGGCGGTTCGCTCCAGATGATGGCCCTTGGCTGGGCTAACGTCGGCGCCGCCGTCGCGCCTGACGCCGCTCTGGCCTCGGTCGCTTCTTCGATCATCATGGTGCTCGCCCTCAACGGTGGCGCCACCGATTCGGCCAAGGCCGTTACCGCCGCCATCGCCGTCGCCGTCCCGCTGTCGGTCGCTGGTCTGTTCCTGACCATGATCTGCCGTACCCTGGCTACCGCTATGGTTCACGCCATGGACGCCTGCGCCGAGAAGGGCGACTTCGCCGGCATCGAGCGTTGGCAGTACGCCGGCATCCTCATGCAGGGTGTTCGTATCGCCATCCCGGCAGTACTTCTGTGCATCATCCCGGCCGAGGCCGTTACCAACGCGCTTAACGCTATGCCCGATTGGCTGTCCGGCGGCATGGCTGTCGGCGGCGGCATGGTCGCTTCCGTCGGTTACGCCATGGTCATCAACATGATGGCCACCAAGGAGACCTGGCCGTTCTTCATCCTCGGCTTTGTCCTTGCTGCCATCCCTCAGCTCACGCTGATCGCCCTTGGCCTCATCGGCATCTCCCTTGCCCTCATCTACCTTGGCCTTAAGGATCTGGCCAAGCAGGGTGGCGGCATGGGCGGTGGCTCCGGTGACCCGCTCGGCGACATTCTGAACGATTACGAGTAGGAGGGGAGTGATACATATGGCAGAGAACAAGATTCAGCTCACCAAGGCTGACCGTAAGAAGGTTTGCTTCCGTCATCAGTTCCTTCAGGGCTCGTGGAACTACGAGCGTATGCAGAACGGCGGCTGGTGCTTCGCAATGATCCCTGCGATCAAGAAGCTCTACACCAGCAAGGATGACCAGATTGCCGCTCTTAAGCGCCACCTGGAGTTCTATAACACCCACCCCTATGTTTCCGCCCCCGTCATTGGCGTTACCCTCGCCCTCGAGGAGGAGCGCGCCAACGGTGCTCCGATTGACGACGTCGCCATTCAGGGCGTCAAGGTCGGTATGATGGGCCCGCTCGCCGGCGTCGGCGACCCCGCCTTCTGGTTCACCCTTCGCCCGATTCTGGGTGCACTGGGCGCTTCCCTGGCCCTGTCCGGCAGCATCGCCGGTCCGCTGCTGTTCTTCTTCGCGTGGAACATCATCCGTTACGCCTTCCTGTGGTACACGCAGGAGTTTGGCTACAAGGTCGGCTCCTCCATCGCCAAGGACCTCTCCGGCGGTCTGATGGGCAAGGTCACCGAGGGTGCTTCCATCCTGGGTATGTTCATCATCGGCGCCCTGGTCGAGCGCTGGGTGTCCATCTCCTTCACCCCGGTCGTCTCCAAGGTCACGCAGTCCGCTGGCGCCTATATCGACTGGGTCAACCTGCCCGCCGGTTCTGAGGGCATCAAGCAGGCATTGACGATGTACAGCTCTGTCGGTGCCAACGCACTCGACCCGGTGAAGGTCACCACGCTTCAGGCCAACCTCGATCAGCTCATCCCCGGCCTTGCCGCCGTGTGCCTGACCCTTCTGGTCTGCAAGCTCCTCAAGAAGAAGGTCAGCCCGATCGTCATCATCCTGGCTCTCTTCGCCGTCGGCATCATCGGTCGCGTCTGCGGCTTCATGTAAGCACGCTTCGGCTTAAGACCGAGAGTTGCTAGGCAAGGGCTTTTGAGCCATTGAAACGGACCGCACCCGGTGGGTACACTGGATGCGGTCCGATTGTTTTATTTGGAGGGCGAGGCGCGTATGGCGCAATCTCAGAACAGCACGGTCGATCTGGCAACGCCGGCAACCTGCCTGATGGGGCTTACCAGTCACGGTAACGTGATGGTGGGCAATAAGGCGTTTGAGTACTATAACGAGCGCAATCCCGAGGATTATATCCAAATCCCGTGGGACGAGGTCGACTATATTGCCGCCGAGGTTTTGCGCGGCACCAAGAAGATTACGCGTTTTGCCATCTTTACCAAAGAGAATGGCCACTTTACGTTTTCGACGCGCAATGACAAGGAAACGCTTCGCGCGGTGCGTAAGTACATTGACGAGGACAAGCTCGTTCGTTCGCCCGACTTTATCGATGTGACGGCCAAGGGCGCCAAGAGCATCCCCTCCGTTATCAAAAACCTTTTCCACAAAGGCAAGTAGTCATTAAAGAGCGCCCCCTCAAAGTGGGGCGCAGTCTCCCATGTGGCTCGATCGGGAAAGTGCATCCCAGTTCGAGCGTCGATTCCGGGATGTAGTTTCCGGAACGGGGTCGTTTGGGAAACCGTGTCCCGTTTCGAGCCGAAATTCTGGGTCACAGTTTCCCAGCGAAGTTTCATGGGGAAAGTCTGACCCAGAATTTGCCTGGATAGTGGGACGCACTTTCCGGAGGGCTGTTCCACCGCAACTTCGAAGAGTGGCTATACGTTGCATTACAGCGGCGTAAATCTGCTACACTAGTACAGCATGCCTCCGTAGCTCAGGGGATAGAGCACCGCTCTCCTAAAGCGGGTGTCGACGGTTCGAATCCGCCCGGGGGCACCAGAGATTTGTCGAGCCCGGTACACCGCCACGGTACCGGGCTCTTCTGGTTCATGTCATGTCAAAAACGAAGCGCCCGCTTGCTGGGGGAGCAAGCGGGCGCCTGTGAGCGAATATGTTTGCGGCGGGAGCCGTAATGGGCGGTGGGGCGGCGACTAGTTGGTCGTACCGGAATCGTCGCCCGTGCTCGTGCCCGAGCCAGAGCCCGAACCCGAGCCAGAAATCGAAACCGTCAGCGTAATCGTGCTGTCGGTGGACTGCTTGCCGGTGGGGGAGACGCCCGTAACGGTGGCATCCTCGTTACCGCTCACGGGATTGCCGTTCTGGTCACAGAAGCCAATGTTATAGAAACCGGCGTTGTTGAGCGCGGTAACGGCGGCGGAAATGCTCTTGCCGTATAGGTTGCCCGGGACGGAGGCCTTGCCGGACTTCTTGGCAATGACGACAGTGATCGTGGCGCCGGGCTTCTGCTTGCCACTGGGGTTCCAGCTAATGACGGTGCCCTCGGTGACGGAGTCGTTCTCCTGGTAGCTGACGTCGACGCCAAAGCCTGCCATATCGAGGGCGTTGCGCGCCTGGGCCTCGGTCATGTCGGTCAGGTCGGGGACGGACGTGGTATCCGGGCCGCTCGAGACCTTGTACGAGATGGTCGTGCCCTTCTCGACTTCCTTACCGGCTTCGGTGCCCTGCTCAAAGACCTGGCCCTCATCGGCCTCGTTGGCCTCCTCGGAGGCGTTGCCCTTCAGGCCAACGCTTGCCAGCGCGGCTTCTGCCTGGTCCTTGGTCAGGCCGACCAGCCGGGGAACCTCGACCTTCTCGGAGGGCTTGGGGCCCTTGGAGATTACCAGGTTCACCTTGGTGCCCTTGGCCTTCTTGGTGTTGCCGTTGGGCGTCTGCTCGGCGACCTTGCCCTCGTCGACATCGTCGTTGTAGCTTTGGTCGATGGTGCCGACCTCGAGGCCGGCTTCCTTGATCTGCTCGACGGCAGTCTGCTGGTCCTTGCCTAGCACATCGGGCACGGTGACCTGCTCGCCGCCAAAGAGTCCTGTGGCAAAGGCCACCACGATACCGATGACGGCAACGGCTGCCACCACGGCGGCGATGATCTTGTTTTTGTTGGATTTGGGCTTTTCGACCTCGTAGGAGCCGGTGGAGCCCGAAACCGAGCTACGGGCGGTATTCTGGCCGCTCACGCCCGAGACGGGACGCACCATGGTGCGCGTCTGATCGGAAAGCTCGCGAGTCTTGGTGGCGCCCAGCTCACCGGGGGCACCGATGATGCGCGTGGGCTCCGAGATGTTGACGGCACGGCCCGACAGGTAGCTGTTGAGCACCTGACGCAGCTCGTCGGCGGTCTGGAAGCGGTTTGCCGGGTCCTTCTCCATGCACTTGAGGATGATGCGCTCAAGGTCGGCGTCGACACCGGAGTTGATCTGGCTCGGCGGAATAGGCAGCTCGTTGACCTGCTTGAGTGCGACCGAGATAGCGTCGTCACCGTCAAAGGGAACGCGGCCGGTGGCGCACTCGTACATCACGACGCCCAGCGAGTAGATATCCGAGGTGGGGCCGAGGTCCTGACCACGGGTCTGCTCGGGGCTGACGTAGTGGGCGGTTCCCAGCACGTTGTTGTCTTGCGTGAGGTGGCTGTTCTTGGCGCGCGCGATGCCAAAGTCCATCACCTTGATGTTGCCGTCGGGCAGCACCATGATGTTCTGCGGCTTGATGTCGCGGTGGATGATCTCGTGCTTGTGGGCGACCGAAAGCGCGGAGCTGATCTGCGAGCCGATCTGGGCGACCTTCTTGGGGTCGAGGGCGCCGTGGCTCTTGATGCCGCTCTTAAGGTCGGTGCCGCGCAGGTACTCCATGACGATGTAATAGGTGTCGCCGTCCTTGCCCCAATCGTAGACGCCCACGATATAGGGGGAGGAGAGACCGGCTGCTGCCTGGGCCTCCTGCTTAAAGCGTGCGGCGAAGGTTGCGTCGCCAGCATACTGCGGCAGCATGATCTTGACGGCTACCGTGCGGTCGAGGACCTGGTCCTGCGCACGGAAGACGGTCGCCATGCCGCCTGTCCCCACCTTATCCTTGAGGAGGTATCTTCCCCCGAGGACCCTCTGTTCCATTCCTGCTCCTAACATAACTATTCGCTCAACGATGTGTGTAGTACCTACGATGTGGCCGCTGGGGCCGTGTGGCGCGTTGCCGTTAACTCTTCGGCCGCGGCGCGCCTCGGGTGACCGATTCGATCATGGGCATCACGCTCCCTGTGCGGCGAGCGCTGCGGTCAGGACGATGCCGGCAATCTTGGCCGCCTTGACGTCGTGTTTGTCGTAATCCTCCAAGGCCACCGAGATGGCGACCGTGGGTGAATCGTAAGGTGCAAAGCCAACGAACATCGAGTTGACGTTGGTGCCGCCGGTCTCGGCCGAGCCGGTCTTGCCGGCGACCTTGACGCCGGGGACCTGGGCATCGGTGCCGGTACCGGACTGGACGACGGCGAGCATGGCCTGCTTGACCTGGTCGGCCGTGGCGGAGCTGACGGCCTGACCCAGCGAGCGGGACTGCGTGGTCTTGACCACAGTTCCGTCCGGGGCGAGTACCTGGGCTACAAAGTACGGGTCCATGACCACGCCACTGTTAGCGATGGCGGCGGCAATCACGGCGTTTTGCATGACGGTGGTCTGCGGGCCGGGCGTGTGGTCCATGCCGACAGGCTGGCCGGCGCCGGCCCAGGCGGTCTCCCACTCGGTCATGAGCGACGGGTCGGCCATGATGGAGGCCGCGGAGGTCAGGTCCTGGCCGAGCTTTTGGCCGTAGCCAAAGGCGTTGGCAAACTGCACGAGCGTGTTTGCGCCAACTTCGTTTGCCACCTGGCCAAAGACGACGTTGGAGGACACGGCAAAGGCCTGCTGCAGGCTGATGGTGCCGTAGCTCTCGTTGGCATAGTTGGTGACCGGTGCGTTGCCGATGTCCATGGAGCCGGGCGCCTGGTAGGTGCTGGTAAGGCTGGCGGTACCGGTCTCGAGTGCCGCGGAAAGCGTAACGACCTTAAACGTTGAGCCCGGCGTGTACAGCGCGTCCATGGCGCGATTGTACATGGAGCCGTCCTCGCCGCCGCCCGTCTGCAGCAGGGCATCGATGTTGGTGTTGTCGTAGGTGGGCGAGCTGGCACATGCGAGAACCGCGCCGGTACGCGGGTCGATGACCACTACAGCGCCCTTAAAGCCCTTGAGCGCCTGCTCAGCAGCCGTCTGGATGCGCGAGTCGATGGTGAGCTTGGCGGTGTTGCCCGGCTGGGTCTGGCCCGCGAGTGACGCGATGGCGTTGTTCCAGCTGGAGTAGTCCTTAGAACCGGTGAGCGTGTCGTTCATGACGCTCTCGATGGCGGTGGTGCCATACTGCTGGCTCACGTAGCCAACCACGTGCGCTGCCAGGTTACCGTTGGGGTAGGAGCGTACGTAGGTGCCGTCCTCCTGCTGCAGCGACTCGGCCAGCGTCACGCCGTCGGACGTGATGATGGAACCGCGCTGGATGTACTTGGAGCGGGCGATGGTGTGGTTGTTGGTCGGCATGTCCTGATAGTCCTTGGCCTTGATGACCTGGACATAGGTGAGGTTGCCGATAAGGATGGCGAACAGCGCCGTAAAGGCGAGTACCGCGCGGGTTAGACGGTTGGCGAGCGCAACGCGGCCGAGCACACCGGATTCAGGCGTGTCGAGCAGGCGACGGCGCATGCGCGAGCCGACGGAATGGCTGCCGCTGCCGTAGGAAGACGAGGTGGCAAAGCGCGTGCCCGTCGGGGCGGCGGCAGATGCGACCTGATCATCGGTGATGGCAGCCATGGTGCCGGTGCCGGTAAGCTCGGCCTCGCGTCCGGTCGCCTCGTCACCGGCGCGCAGCAGGAGCGCGACGATGATAAAGCTCGCCAGCAGCGAGGAACCGCCCTGGCTCATAAAGGGCAGGGTGACGCCGGTCAGCGGGATCAGGCGGGTTACGCCGCCAACGATCAAGAAGGCCTGGAAGCTGATGGCGGCCGTAAGGCCCGTGGCGCTAAAGGCGGCGAGGTCGGATTTAGCGCGGGCAGCCGTGGTGAGGCCACGCACGGCAAAGAGCATAAACAGGATGAGCACGGCGCCGCCGCCCAAAAGGCCCATCTCCTCGCCGATAGCCGAGAAGATAAAGTCGGACTCGACGACAGGGATGTTGTTGGCCATGCCGTTGCCGATGCCAACACCGACCAGGCCGCCATCGGCAAGCGAGAAGAGCGACTGGACGATCTGGTAGCCCTGGCCCTGGGCGTCCTTAAACGGATCGACCCAAACCTGGAAACGCACCTGAACGTGCGATAGGAACTTGTAGGCGCCCACGGCTCCGACAGCTAAGAGCGCAAGGCCGATAACGACATACGAGAATCGTCCCGTGGCAACGTAGAGCATCAGCAAGAAGATGGTGTAGAACAGCACGGCCGAACCCAGATCGCGTTCGAAGACGACGACGAGCAGGCACACACCCCACACGGCAAACAGCGGCAGCAGCAGTCGCAGGCGAGGGATCTTAAGACCTAAGATCTTGCGGTTGGAGATGGAGAGCAGCTCGCGGTTCTCGGCCAGGTACCCGGCCAGGAACAGCACGATAAAGACCTTGGCGAACTCGCCGGGCTGGATGGTAAAGCCTGCGATGCGAATCCACAGCTTGGAGCCCGAGATCGTGGTGCCGATAAAGATAGGCAGCATCAGCAGAATGATGCCGATAATGCCAAAGGTGTACTTGTAGCGCATGACCACGTCGAGGTTTTTGACCAGTGCGAGCGTTCCCACCATCAGGGCCACCGAGACAAACAGGATGATGAGCTGTGAGATGGCGAGAGCGGGGGCGAGGCGTGTCACGAACGTGATGCCGATGCCCGAAAGTATAAATACGATGGGCAGGATGGCAGGGTCGGCGCCAGGCGCCAAGATGCGCACGGCGATATGCGCCGCGGCGAAGGCGGCAAAGAGGCCGATCGGTACGGCGAGCGTCTCAAAGGAGATAACGGCGCCCGCGGTGAGGACGTACATCGCATACAGCAAGATGACGGGGAACGCCGAGGCGATGAGCAAGAGCAGTTCGGTGTTGCGGCGACTCATAAGCGGCACTCCCTTTCTAATTCTTATCGGAGGCTTCGGCCTCGGCGGACTGTTCGGCGGTTTTCTCGGAATCTGATTCGGAGGTCGATCCCTGGTCGGTGTTGTCGCGAATCGTTTGCGCGTCGATCACCTGGCGGGTCTGCTCCTCGTCGATCTGGTGGCGGTACTTGGATATCGTGTCCTGCGCATCGTCGACACTTGTTTGCGGAATGCCCGCCTTGAGGCGGTTTTGCGTGTCTTCGGGCAGGTCGGACAGCTTGATACTGGTTTCGCTTTCGAGCCAGTGGAGCTTGAGTCCGAGCGGCTTGCCGGGCAGGCCGCGCCAGACGGCGACATTGCCCTGGTAGGTACCCAGGTAGTACGAGCCGGTGACACCCGTGTAGGCCCAGATGGCAGCCGCCAGCACCAAGACGAGACCTAAGACGACGCCGATGGTGACGTTGCGGCGACGCACGCGTTGCGCCTCGCGCATAACGCCATCGTCAACCAGGTCAACGACTACTACGGTCACGTTGTCGTGGCCGCCGGCGGCAAGCGCCGCGTCCACTAGGTTGTCGACGCAGATTTGCGCGGTTGAGGACTGCGTGGCGATGTTCTCGATATCGCTATCGGGAATCATGCTCGAAAGGCCGTCGGAGCACAGGATCAGGCGGTCGCCTTCCTCGATATGCAGAGTGAAGTGGTCGGCATACATGGCGGGGTCCGAGCCCAGCGCACGGGTGATGACCGAGCGGTTTGGGTGGACGCGAGCCTCGTCTGCCGTAATCTCACCGGCGTCCACGAGCTCCTCCACGTAGGAGTGGTCGCGGGTCACGCGGATGAGCGTGCCCTCGTGGAGCAGGTAGGCGCGAGAGTCACCCACGTGGGCGATGGCGAGCGTGTCGTTTTCGATATAGGCGCAAGTGGCTGTGCAGCCCATGCCGGGCTTGCCCAGGCCGTTCAGGGCCGCCTCGATTACGGCGGCGTTGGCTGCCTCGACGGCTGCGGCCAGGCGTGCTGCGTCGGCGGACTGCGGGGCCGTCTTGGCAATAGTCTCGACGGCAATGGAAGAGGCTACCTCGCCGGCGGCGTGACCGCCCATGCCGTCGCATACGCAAAAGAGCGGCGACTGCACCAGGTAGGAATCCTCATTGTGCGGGCGTACGCAGCCAACGTCAGAGCGGGCGCCCCACATGAGTTGCGTGGTGGTGCCGGCATCATAGGTCGAGTCGGTCTCGATGCGCTCCTCGGTCAGGGGCTCAAAGCTCATGGTCGAGCCGGGGTCTTTGAGCTTGGTCTCAACGGCGGCAACGTCGATCTCGGCTGTGTCACCGGGAGAGACGGTGTCGGTCTCGGCGTTTGATTCGGAATCGCCGGTGTCCGGGGAGCCGGGCTCCTCGGGCGCGCGGGCGGTCGACTCGTCGTCTTGCGGGCTGACGTCTATAGGCTCGGGTGTCGCAAAGTGCGACGGCGCGGGCGTGCTTTGCGACTGGGCGGCGGGCTCGGCCACGGTATCGGACTCGCTTGCGGGCGCAGGCTGCGGGGCCTTGGGTGCAGGGCCGTCCTCGGGGGATGGCCCCGCCTCGGGCGCCGGCGTAGACGCGGGCGCAACCTCGGATGCCGGGGCTATGGGAAACGCCGGCGCGGCGGGTTCGGGTGCCGCAAACACCGCAGCGCTCTCGTTGATTGCCGCGGCGACGGACTCTGCAAAGTGAGCCGGCGCCGGGGTTGCTTCGGGCGCTGTGGGCTGTTCCGCAGCATGTGCGCCGATGGGCGCCGCTACGGCATCCTCTTCGTCCTCGTTATCGGCGAGATCCGAAATATCATGCGTTACATGCGAAAGAGGCAGGGAGAACACGGTGTCCTCGGGCTCCACGGGCGCGGAGCCCGCCGGAGCGGCGTGGGCCGGCGCAGCTGTGGCGGCGGCCGGTGCCTCGGTCATAGTTGCGGACTTGTTCTCCTCGTCGATCATCGACGGTTCACCTTCATGACCACGTCGCCAATCTGGACTTCGTCGCCCTCACGCAGCGTCGCGGGCTCCACGAGCTGGCGGCCGTTGACGAGCGTGCCGTTAAGCGAGTTGAGGTCCTCGATGATGAGCGCCGGGCCCTGCAGCGAAAAGCGCGCATGCGAGGCCGAGACGAACGGTTCGTTGATGCAGATGTCCGAAGATGGCGAGCGACCGACGATGACGGGGCCGAGCATGTCTACGTGGATGCCGCGGATACCGCGCGGGCCCTTGTCCACATCGATCGTCCAGATAGCCGAGTCGCGGCGCTGCCCGCGCACGAGTCCCACGCCGGTCTTCATGACGGCGAACAGGAAGATATAGAGCAGGGCGACCAAGACGATGCGGCCTGCAAAAAGGACGATATCGATGTTCATAAGCGACTATCCCCTAAATTCAAAGGTACTCAGGCCAAACGTCAGCAGATCGCCGTTGCGCAGCGGGCAGCGCGTAATGCGGCGGTTGTTGACGAGCGTGCCGTTGGTGGAATTGAGGTCCTCGATCGACCAATCCGAGCCCGTAAAGGTGAGCTGGGCGTGGCGGCGCGACACGTTGGGGTCGCGCAGGGCAATGTCGGAAACTGAGCGCTCGCGACCGATGGTTACCTGTGCGGAGGTGATGCTATGGCTCTCGCCGCTCACGACGTCGACGAGCTGGGCGAGCGGGCGCTGCGGGGCGCGAGTGCTTGCCATGTTGGAGGCGATGCCGGCTGCGGCGCCTAGGCCCACGGCGGCACCGGTCGCGGCGGCTCCGCCCATGCCGGCAAGCG
>CAJJRZ010000017.1:0-54150 GCA_905194345.1 Coriobacteriaceae bacterium | reverse complement strand
CTTCGTTAAAGGGACGTTAGGGTGCCACCCTTACACCAACATTTTCGACGCGATCACTTTTTTATGCCGGCCGCCCAAACCACCACGATGGGGCAGGCACCTTTGTGGTGGTTTGGGACTTGCCCGGTCGTTTTGTCTCAATCTGTAACAGCTGGAGTCCGTTGAGCCCTGCAGTTGTTACAGATTGAGATATTGTGCCGGCCGGCCACGCTGCATCTCAATCTGTAACAGTTAGAGACCAAATATGCCGCCTGGTGTTACAGATCAAGACGTTGGGCTGACGGCCGAACGGTTCATCTCAATCTGTAACAGTTAGAGCCATTTTCGCTGGCTTGGTGTTACAGATCGAGACTATGCAAAAGCCGAGGATAGGCACTGCCGCCAAGGCCTTCCCCTCAGCCTAAAACAAAAACCACCACAAAGGTGCCTGTCCCCTTTGTGGTGGTTTTGGTCGGCTAGCCTTCGAGCTGCGCCACTTTATAGCGGTAGGCTGCGGCGATGACGTCTTTACAGCCCTCGCGGCCCAACTTGGCGCGGTTGACGACGATGTCCTTGCCGCTCGTCATCTTCCACTTTCCGGCGCTGTAGCGCTTGTAGAACGCCTCGCGCGCCTTCTGCTGCTGCTTGACCAGCTTGGCGCCCTTCTTTTTGTTAAGGCCGCGCTTCTTGCGCACGATCTCGACGCGGTCCTCAAAGGGTGCGGTCACCAACACGGCAATGTGGTTGGGGTTGTTGTGAAGCAGATAATCGGACAGGCGGCCTTCGATAATGCAACTCTCGGTCTCGCCCAGGTCCAAAATCACCTGGCTCATCTTTTGGAACAACTTGTCCGAGTACGAGCGCGCGTCGTAGCGGTCGGGCAGAAACGCCATGTTCTCCACAGCCAGACGCTCGTCGTAGGCGGCCATCTTATCGAGCGACTCGCCCGCACGCAGCGACGCGCGCACCAGCAGCTCGTTGTCGTACAGAGGAATCCCCAACTCGTTGGCGAGGATGCGTCCGATCTCGTGGCCCTCGGCACCAAAGTCGCGCGCGATGGTAATGACCACAGGACTCTTCTTGTTCTCCAGATCGCTCATCGCGATTCCTTTCTAACAAATGAGAAAAGGCAATTCCTGATTCCCATTTTGTCACTTACGACCGTCCTGGTTTCCCAAGTGCGGCAGATTGCCCCGAAAGAGGAGCGCCGCGTACTAAATGTACGCAAGCGACGATTGAGGGGCAAGGTGCCGTGCTTGGGGAAGCAGGACTATGCGGCCACGATGCGGCGTTGATATGCCCTCACCAACAACGAGATACCAAAGTTGAGCATAAAGTACATCGCAAACACCAGGCCGTAGAGCATAAGTACCTGCGACAGATCAATCGCGTGGGCCATCACGACGTTTGCCGTGTACATGAGCTCGGCCACGTTAATGCCCGAAAGATACGAGCTGTCCTTAATGACGGTCGTGCATTGGCTAAACAGCGCCGGAATGATCGTCTTAAACGTCTGCGGCAGAATGATGTAGCGCATGGTGGCAAAAAAGCCGAAGCCTTGGCTCTGCGCTGCCTCAAACTGGCCGCGCGGAATCGAGTTGAGGCCGCCGCGCACAATCTCGGCCATAACAGCGCTGGTAAACAGCGTAAAGGCGATGGTCGAAATCACAATGTCCAAGCCCTGCACCGTAAAGTAGATAAACAGGATCCACAGCAGGTTCGGCGTGCAACGGAACAGCTCGATATAGGCACTCACCAAAATACGGAACGGGCGGGGCGCATAGCTTTTAACAAGCGCCAGCACCGTGCCAAAGATGAGCGAGAAAAAGATCGACAGCGCCGAGATCTCGATCGTCTTAACAAAGCCGCCCCAAATGTAGAGCAGGTTGGTCGCGTTGAAGATTTCCATGCGCTAGGCCTCCTCTACGTTGTCGAGCCCCAGCTCGGCGAGGCTCACGCCGCGCGGACGCTCCTTGGAGCGGCGCTCGAGCCACTGCACCAGCATGGCGAGCGGAAAGCAGATGATGAAGTACATAAGGCAGCAGACGATGTATCCCTGCAGGTAACCGTACAGACTCACAAAGTTGTCGGAACGGTACATAAGGTCGCCGCCGGCCACAAGCGCCAGCACCGACGTGTTCTTGACTAGGTTGAGTGCCTGGTTGCACAGCGGCGGCAGAATGATCTTGAATGTCTGGGGCAGCACGATGTACCAGTACGCCTGCGCACGGGTGAAGCCCTGGCTCTGCGCCGCCTCCATCTGACCGCGCGGAACCGCCTCGATACCGGTGCGGATGACCTCCGAGATGTAGGCCGCGTGATACAGGCCCACGCCCAAGAAGCCCAGCACGAACGGCGCGATGCGCACCGGCTGGTCGGCACCGGTTATGGCCTGCAAAAACTGCGGACCAGCCATGTACATAAAGAGCACCTGCACGGGCAACGGGGTGTTCTGGTAAAACTCCACGTATACGCGGCTTATGGCGCGCAGCACGCGCGAACGGGTGGTAGAGAACACACCCAGCAGCGTGCCCAGCACCAGCGACAGCAGCAGACCGGCAACGACCACCTGTAGCGTCACGCCAAAGCCCTCCCAGAAGGGCCCCATGTTTTGAAATGTCGTCGACCAACGGTCGGCGTCAAATAATCCTTCGAGCATTTGATTCCTTCCTTGGACGATGCGCCTATACAAGACCCCAGGTCTTGACCTCTTGGTCGAGCCAGCCGTCGGCCAGACGATCGCAAATCACCTGATCGACCACGGCCGAAAGGTCGCAGCCCTTCTTGGTCGCCACGCCGTAGCCCTGCTCGCCAAACTTGACCTCGGGCTGCAACAGCTCAACGGTCTCGTTCATGTAACCGGCCAGCGTGGAGCGGTCCATGGCAAAGACGTCGATATTGCCGGCGTCGAGCGAGCTCTTGATGATGGGGTAGCCGCTAAAGGCCCTAAACTCGGGCTTGCAGCTAAAGCCGTTGTCCTTGATCATCTGCTCGATCAGGCCCTGCGTGGTGGCACCCTGGCTCACGCCGATGACCTTGCCGTCCAGGTCCTCAATCGAGGTAAAGCCCGAACGCTTCTTGACCATGAGTCCCACGTAGTCGGTGCGGTACGGCGTCGAGAAATCCCAGCTCTTCTTGCGCTCGTCGGTGATGGTGTAGGTCGCTGCGACCACGTCGAGTTGGCCGTTATCGATCAGCGGGCCGCGTGTCTTGGGCGTTACGTCGGTAAACTCGACAAGCTCCTGGGCACGGGCTTCCTTGTAGCTCACGCCAAAGACAGCGGCGGCGATCTGGTAGCACAAATCGACTTCCATGCCCTCAAAGCGGCCTTTGGCGGTGTCGTAATAGCCGTAGCCGGGAACATCTTTCTTGACGCCGGCATTCAGATGGCCGCGCGACTTGATGGCCGCAAGCTTTGATCCCTTGTCGGAACCCTCGCCGCTGGTGGAGTTGCCGCAACCGGTGAGCGCGGTCCCCGTCAGCGCGAGCATGCCGGCGCCCGCCAGCTGCAAAAAGTGACGGCGCGACACGGCCGCCCTCGTCATATCCGTCATGTCCATCACCGCGCCTAGTGCAGAATCTTGGACAGGAACTCGCGGCAGCGCGGGTTCTCGGGGTTATCGAAGAAGTGCTCGGGTGTGCCCTCCTCCAGGATGCGGCCGTCCTCCATAAAGATGACGCGGTCGGCCACCTGGCGCGCAAAGCCCATCTCGTGCGTCACGCAGATCATGGTGATGTCCTCCTGCGCGAGCTCAATCATAACGTCCAGAACCTCCTGGACCATCTCGGGGTCGAGCGCCGAGGTCGGCTCGTCAAACAGGATGATGGGCTGCTTGGTGCACAGGGCACGGGCGATGGCGATGCGCTGCTGCTGACCGCCCGAGAGGTTCTGCGGATACTCGCCGGCCTTATGCGCCATGCCGACGCGCTTGAGCGCGGCGACGGCGATCTCGGTCGCCTCCTCCTTGCTCTTCTTTTGCAGCTTGATGGGCGCGAGCGTCAGATTGCCCAGCACCGTCATGTTGGGATACAGGTTGAACTGCTGAAACACCATGGAGCTATATTTGCGAGCCATTTCCAGGTGATTCTTCTTAGTGAGCGGCGTACCGTCGATGATGACCTCGCCCGACGTGGGCTCCTCAAGATAATCGACACAGCGGATGAGCGTCGACTTACCCGAGCCGGAAGGCCCGATCATTACGAGCTTCTCGCCGCGCTTGACGGTGAGGTTGATATCTTTGAGCACATGCAGGTCGCCAAAGTACTTGTTGAGATGCTTGATCTCGATCATGTCTGCCATGAATGTCCCTTCCCTGCGTTTACACGAGTTGAACTATTGTACGGAAAGAACCACGTTTCCGCAGCCCACACTACATTCCCGTAAAGAACCCGCAATCTTCCACCCACTCATTGGGCACTCATTTAAGTCTGTCCCCAGTGAGCGCCCAACCGCCCTTGTTGAGCATAAGTCAGCGAAAACCCGTACACGCGAGCAAGGTGACGTGAAATGAAAGGGCGCAGACCTTATGGTCGCGCCCTTGAAATTGAACGTCAGATTGCCGCGTGTACGGGTTTGCAGCGTCGAGCCGTTACGCGGTTTGGTAAAACCGCGTAACAAATTACGCGAGTTTGGCTCCGACGATCTTTGCCGCGGCCGGCTTATCGAAGTTGCCGCCAGTGGCCTTACCCAGAGCGCCCATGACCTGGCCCATCTGCTTCTTGGACGTGGCGCCCAGCTCAGCGATGACCTGCTCGATCAGAGCCTCGAGCTCCTTGCCCGAAACCTGCGCGGGCAGCAGGCTCTCCAGAATCTTGACCTGCTCGGTCAGGTTGTCGGTACGCTCCTGGTCGGTGCCGGCCTTGATGGACATCTCCAGCGTCTCGCTCGTCTGCTTGATCAGACGCTTGATCATGCTGTTGACGTCTTCCTCAGTCACATCGCGGCGCTCGTTGACCTCGATATTCTTCACCTCGGCCTTAACCTGGCGAATGATGGACAGGCGAACCTTGTCCTTGGCCTTCATGGCCGCGATCATTTCTTTCTGCAGCTCTTCGTTGGTCATCTGCAAATCCTCTCTAATAGCGCGGGCGGCACTCGCGCGAGCACCGCCCCATGATTACTCAGTCGTCGACGAATCGTCGGTCGAACTCTTGGTGACGCCCTTCAGACTGACGTTGTATGGCACGTCTTTGGGCATGGGGTTGACGGTGATGTCGGCATCCTTCTTGTACTGCTCCAGCCACTCGCTGTACGCGGTGCTGACCGCTTGCGTCTTCACCACGTTGGAGACGTACTTTTTGATGGCCTTGGGCACCTGGTTGATGTCGTCAACCTGATTATCGACATGGAAGTAGTCGGTGCACTTGATGATGTGGTAGCCATAGGTCGACTCGATGACTTCGCTCACGTCGCCCTTGTTGAGCCCCTCGAGCGCCGTCTGGTAGCTGTCGACAAAGGTGGTGAGCTTATCCCAGCCCACATCGCCCTTCTTCTCCTTGGATCCGGTGTCCTCGGAGTACTGTTCAACGGCATCCTCAAAGCTCAGCTCACCGGAGTTGATCTTGTCCAGGCACTCCTGCGCCTTGGCCTTGGCGGCAGCCTTGTCCTCGTCGGAAGCGTCGGAATCAACCTTGATCAGGATGTTCGACGAGCGACGGGCGTCATTGTAGTTGGACAGGTTCTCGTTGATGTAATCGACAATCTCACTGTCCTTGGGCTTGCTTGTGGGCGCTACCGCATCCTTAAGCTTTTGCTGCGCCAGGCTCTCCTTGAGCGAGTCCTTGTAGGTGTCCTCGGTGTAGCCGTAGGTCTTAAGGGTCTTCTTAAAGGCCTTGGCACCGCCCGCGCTCTTGCACGCGTCCTTCCAAGCCTTCTCGACCTCCTCGTCCGACACCGTCACGCCGTTCTCCTTCTGTGCCTGTTGAAGCAGAATCTGCTGCGTGTAGGAGTCGATGAGTTGCTTGCGGTACTTCTTGGGCGTGAGGTCGTTGTCGACCAGATACTGTGCCCAGTCCTTGTCCTTGGTGTAGCCGTAGGACGTGCGCATGCTCATGATCTGCTTGGTCACGGTGTCCTCGGTGAGGTTGGTGCCGTTGATAGTGGCAGCTACACCGCCGGTAAGCTTGTAGCCCGAGGTATCCTCTGCCTGCGACATCAGGCCGGAGCACGCCATGGCCGAGACGGAAAGCAGCATTGCCAGCACGCCGATGACCACCAGAACGATCTTGACGGTCTTGGACACGCGGGTCTTGCGCTGCTTCTTGCGAGAGCTGGAGGCGGCGCGAGCCTGCTGCTCGGGCGTCGGCTCGGGTGCGGGGTTCTTTTTCTTATTTGCCATAGTTGGCCTTTCGCATAACGAATCGAACAAACGCCATTGTGTCACAACGCAGCCCCCGCGGCACGCTTGGTGCATTGGGGACAGGTTAATCTGCACCATTTTGGTGCAAAGGGGACAGCTCTGGCAGCCGGCAGTTAGGGACGTTCCTTTTCTGCCGACAGTTAGGGACAGTCCCCAAGTGCCGGCACATAAGGAACGTCCCTAGGTGCCGGTTTAGCCCCACCTTAGAAGTGACGGCGGATGGCGTCGACCATGCCCTGGGGCGTGGTCTGGCCGAGCACGTCGGCTGCGGCATCGGCGTCCATAAAGATATTCATGAGCGCCTGCAGGGCCTCGACCTGGCCGCCCGGCTCGGCAATGCCCAGGTTGATGACGATCTGCGCCGGCACCGGAGCGCCCATGCCAGCCATAGCGTTAAATATCACGGGCGCGGCGGGCTTCACCACCGCGATATAGGGCTTGGCCACAAACCCCGGATCGGTATGCGGAATGGCAATGTTTACCGCCGGCATGGCAAGACCCGTGGGATAGGCATCCTCGCGCGTGCGAACGGCGTCGAGCCAACCGTCGGCAATGTAGCCGCGCGGAGCAAGCTCACTCTCGAGTTGCGCAAACACCTCACCCGGCGTCGCACACTCCCAATCAAAAAACACCAGCTCAGGCGTAAACAGCGCTTCGTTATCCGCCATGCGCTCACCTCTCTCACCTAGTCATTCAGGAACGTCCCCGATGACCACCCAAAACAAAAGGTGGCCACGCGCGCCTTGGCGCCAATGACCACCCTGACCACTCAACTAAATTGTACTGTGCGCCGCTAGCCGCGGGGCGCATCAATTGCGACCTTGCCGCTCTCCAGCACGTGGACGCGGCCGTCGGCGAGCATCTGCACGACCTCGGGATACAGCACGTGCTCAATCGCGTGGATATGCTCCTCGAGCGTGTCGACGTCCCAGCCTTCCTCGACAGCCAGCGCACGCTGGGCGATGATGGGGCCGTTGTCGTAAATCTCGTTGGCAAAGTGCACGGTCACGCCGGTCACCTTGACGCCACGCGCAAACGCATCGTCAATCGCATGGGCACCGGTAAAGCTCGGCAGCAGCGCCGGATGCAGGTTGACCACGCGATTGGGGAACGCCGCCAGCAGCGGCGTGTGCACCATGCGCATATAGCCGGCCATCACCACGTACTCGCAGCCACGTTCGAGCAGCTCATGCGCGATGATCTCGTCAGCCGCGATGGGGTCGGCATAGACATCCTTGGACAGCGTGAGCGTCTGGATGCCCGCACGCTCGGCGCGCTGTAGGCCCTTGGCCGAAGGACGGCTCGACACCACGAGCTCAATCGAGGCGTTGAGCTTGCCGGCGGCGATTAGGTCGATCAGCGCCTGCAGGTTGGTACCCGAGCCGCTGATAAGCACGCCAATCTTAAGCGGCTCGGCCGTATCGGTGCCGGTCGGACGGGTGTAGGGCACAAAGCCCAGGCCCTCGGCAGCAGCCATCTGCTCGTTAGCGCTCATCGGAGTACACGACCTTACCGGAACCCTCGACGCACTCGCCCACGCGGAACGGCTTCTCGCCCAGCGCGACCAGTGCCTCGGTCACGGCGGCCTTGTCCTCGGGGGCGACGATCAGGCACAGGCCGACGCCCATGTTGAAGGTCTTGCATGCCTCGTTGGGCGCAAGCTCGGCCTGGCGCGACACGTAGGTGATGACGGGCGGAACGTCCCAACCCATCTCGGCGCCGTTGCGGGTGACCACGGCGTCAACGTCGTCGGCGAGCGCGCGGTTGAGGTTCTCGGTAATACCGCCGCCGGTGATGTGGGCGATAGCATGCACGTTGGCGCCGCCGCGCAGCAGCTCAAGAATCGGCTTCACATAAATGCGCGTGGGAGCCAGCAGGGCGTCAGCCAGCGAAGCGCCGCCGAGCTCCTCGAGCGGACGGCTCAGCTCCTCGGCCTTAGCGGCGGCCTCGGGCGTGCCCGGCTTGATGCCGTCGACGCCGATGACCTTGCGCACGAGCGAGTAGCCGTTGGAGTGCACGCCGGTGGAAGGCAGGCCCAGGATCACATCGCCCGGGCGAACGTTCGCGGGGTCGAGCATCTTGGGACGATCGACGACGCCCACGGTAAAGCCGGCGAGGTCGTAGTCGGCCGGAGCCATAACGCCCGGGTGCTCGGCCATCTCGCCGCCCACGAGCGCGCAGCCCGCGAGCTTGCAGCCGTCGGCCACGCCCTTGATGATCTTTGCCATGTGCTCGGCCTCGATGTGACCGATGGCAACGTAGTCCAGGAAGAACAGCGGCTCGGCGCCCGAAGCCAAAATGTCGTTGACGCACATAGCGACCAGGTCCTGGCCCACCGTCTCGTGACGGTCCATGATCTGGGCGAGCACGAGCTTGGTGCCCACGCCGTCGGTGCCGCTAATCAGGATCGGGTCTTCCATATCCTTAAGCGCGGCGGCCGAGAACAGGCCGCCAAAGCCACCGATGCCGCCGATGACCTCGGGGCGGTTGGTGTCCTTGACCATCTGCTTAATAGCGTCGACGGCGCGGCCGCCCTCGGCGGTATCAACGCCGGCGTCCTCATACGTCACATGCTTGCTGTCGCTCATCTGAGCCTTCCTCTCCCACTACCGTGGCGCCGCGCGGGCGCCAAACGGTGCTCATAGTTGCGTTCATTTCGGCGCGCGCCATAACAGCACGCGCCGTCATATCAACAAAACAGCAGGTAAAACCTACCAAAATAAACCTGTCCCCATATGGCAGGTTTTATGCCTCGCCGTGCTCCTCTTCCCAGCTGCGGTCGTCGTATTTCTCGATCACGGCGTCGTCGTCAAAGTACAGCGGCTTGTCCAGGTTGCGGGGCTTAAAGCCCTCCATAAACTTGTCGCGGCCAAAGCTCTCGGGAATCGCCACGGGATAGCGGCCGGTAAAGCACGCGTCGCAGTAGCCGCCCTTGGGCATGACCTTAAGCAGGCCCTCGACCGAAAGGAAGGCCAGCGAATCGGCGCCGATATACTCGCAAATCTCGTCGACCGTCTTGTTGGCGCTGATAAGCTGCGACTGCACGTCGGTATCGATACCGTAGAAGCACGGCCAAATGACCTCGGGCGAGTTGATGCGGATGTGAATCTCCTTGGCGCCGGCGTTGCGCAGCATCTTGACGAGCTGCACCATGGTGGTGCCGCGCACGATGGAGTCGTCGATGACGACCAGGCGCTTGCCCTCGATATTGTCGCGCAGCGGGTTGAGTTTCATACGCACGCCCATGGCGCGCAACTCCTGCGTAGGCTCGATAAACGTACGGCCCACGTAGCGGTTCTTGATAAGGCCCTCGCCAAAGGGAATACCGCTCTCGTGCGAATACCCCTCCGCGGGCGGCAGGCCGGAGTCGGGCACGCCGATGACCAGGTCGGCCTCGACGGGCTCCTCATGTGCCAGCTGACGACCCATGTCGTAACGGCAGGCATAGACGCTCTTGCCGTTCATGATGGAGTCGGGGCGGGCAAAGTAGACCTGCTCAAAGATGCAGTTGGCGGGCTCTTCGGCTGCAGGCACGCCCTGCTCGGATACCAGACCCTCGGCGCTGATGCGCAAGATCTCGCCGGGACGGACGTCACGGACGTACTCGGCACCCACGATGTCGAGTGCGCAGGTCTCGGAAGCAACGACCCAGCCGCCGGCGCGCGTGACACGGACGGCGGAGTCGACCGTCGCGGCGCCGTCCTGCGACGGCAGCTGCGAAACGGCTGCGGCATCGGCCTGGTCCAGACCCTCGTCCACCAGCTTGCCCAGCACGAGCGGGCGAATGCCGTGTGGATCGCGGAATGCGTAGAGCGCTTGCTCGTTGATGAGCGTCATGGCGTAGCCGCCGCGCACGAGCTCCATGGTCTTGCGAATGCCCTCGCGCAGATGGCCTGTACGCTGGGTAAAGTAGCCGATGAGTTTGGTCGCGACCTCGGAATCCGAATTGGAGAGGAACGGCACGCCCAGCTCGATCAGCTGACGGCGCAGCTCGTCGGTGTTGACGAGGGTGCCGTTGTGAGCAAGCGCGATAATGACGCTGTTGATGGTGGAAAGATGCGGCTGCGAGGCTTCCCAGCTCTTGGCGCCGGCGGTGCCATAGCGCACGTGGCCCACGGCCAGCTGGCCGGAGAGCGTCGACAGGTCGGCGTTGGAGAACACGCGATCGAGCAGTCCCAGGTCTTTGCGAACCATAACCGTGCCGCCGTCGCCCACGGCGATTCCCGCCGATTCCTGGCCGCGATGCTGCAGCGCGCGCAGACCAAAGTACGTCAGTCGAGCCACATCGCGATCGGGTGCCCACACACCAAAAATGCCGCATTCCTCATGCAGCTGGTCGGAGTCCGGATCATACGTCGACATGGTCTTCACCTGTCCCGCGGCGCGCTCGGCCGCGTGGATGGTTTCTTGAGACATGGCATCCCCTCAGAGCCTCGTTATTTGGCGTTACCTGCCCTATTATACGCACGGCAAGACAAGCACTCCCGCGCATGAACAGCGCTTTTTAAAAGCCCACCGAGCTTATAATCCGTTTTGCAGCCAAACATTTTATTGGGCAACCGCCTCGGGGCCGACGATCCCGCATACTTCCGTTACTACGCGTCTCGCCCGCCGTTGGGGCTTGCATTGTTGCAATTGGGACGTTCGTCCTGTCTTTTGGCAGGTCGGCGGCGTATCCTTGTACCTACAGCAAAACGAGAAAGGTTATGTATGGATCGAAACGAACTCGACCCCAGCGTCCCCAGCGCCACAGAGGTCAAGAAGATCCCCCTCATCATTAAGGTGTACGCCGTCCTGTGCATCCTGTCCGGCGTGGGCACGCTCCCTTCGGTCGGCGCCTTTATGTGGCAGGTCATCACCGCGCTCATCAACGGCAACGCCGCCGCCAAGCTCGGTGACAACACGCTCGTCGCGGTCGGCCTTATCGTCGCCGGCATCATGCTCTCTGCGGCAAGCGCCGTCATCCTGATCATCTTTGGCCTGGACCTTATCAAAAACCAGCGCCGCAACGCCGCCCGCCTGTCCTACATCCTTATTGCATTCACCGTCGTCGAGCTTTTGGTTGACGTGATGCTCCAGGGCATCGGGCCCTTCTTGCTTCGCCCTGCCATCCAGCTCGGCATCCTCGTCGCGCTTTCGGCCACCGTCGACCCCACGCTGCGCCAGGAGCGCGAGCTGCAGCGCCGCCTGCAGGAGATGCTCGATCGCGACGCCGCCGCCGAGGGCATGCTCGGGCGCGATGAAACCGGCGAGGGCTACATCAAGCTCAACTACTTCAACCTGTTCTGGGTATTCTTTGTCTGCTGCATACTCGGCCTGATCGCCGAGGACATCTGGCACATGACGGTCGACGACCCGGGCGTCTACCAGAACCGCGCCGGCATGCTGTTTGGCCCCTTCAGCCCCATCTACGGATTTGGCGCCGTGCTCATGACCATGGTGCTTAACCGCTTCTACAAAAAGAACCCCATCATCATTTTCCTGGTGAGCGCCCTGCTCGGCGCCAGCTTTGAGGTGTTCGTGGGCTGGTTTATGCAGACCGCGTTTGGCGTGGTCTCGTGGAGCTACTCGCACATAACGCTGTTCGGTTTGCCCGATCCGCTCGTGGTCCTCACGGGCGGACGCACCTGCACGGGCTTCGCCTGCCTGTGGGGCCTGGGCGGCCTCATCTGGATCAAGCTGCTGCTGCCGAGGCTGCTTAAGCTTATCAACAAGATCCCCTGGAAGAGCCGCTACTCGGCCACCGTCATCTTTACCGTTATCATGCTGGTCGACGGCGTCATGACGCTGCAGTCGCTCGACTACTGGTACCAGCGCGTTAACGGCACGGAGCCGGACATTCCCGTCGCACAGTTCTACGGAGAGCACTTCGATAACGAGTACATGGAAAACCGCTTCCAGAGCATGACCATGAGCCCCAAGGATGCGACACGCGTATAGCGCTCACCGCGCCCAAAACGCAAAATGCCCGCCGGTATCACACGTACCGGTGGGCATTTTTATAAACGAGCCTTCTATCGACGCAAGCCTCTACGCCTCGCGCTCGACCTCACTCACGCATTCGTTCTTGATGGTGCCAACGAGCGCCTGCAGCGCATCGACCACGTGCGGGCGAATGTCCCCGCCGATGAGCACGAGCATGATGTCGTCACCTACGGCAAGCTCGCCGCTTGCCAGCCACACGCGCACATAGCCGATACCCGGCATCGCGCGCGTGGCCTCGATAGCAGCCTGCACCTTCTGAGCATCGAAACCGAACACCATGCCGCCCACCTTGTGGCCTGGCGCCACGCCATCGGTCTCGACACCGCGCGCCTCGGCCTTGGGAGTCGCGCGCACCACACCGTTATGTGTCAGATACATACCGCACGCAGGTGCCGACGAATCGGCCTTGGCCTCGCGCAGCCAAGCATCAACCGAAGGCATCGTTTTGCCATTCTCGAGCATCATTTCCCCTTTCACCGTCATTGAGTAGCCCATTATCTATTCCTCGACCGGCGTGAGCACCATGACGGCGCGTGTGTTGCTCAGCGACAGCGAACGACAGGTCACAAGCGTTACAACCTTAGTTGCCGAAGCGGCACGATCGGTAGCATCACTCGCCACGGCAGAAGCGCCGTCGAGCATCTCGGACAGGTAGTTCTTGAGTCCGTCGTCGCCCTCAAAATTGGTCGTGCGCGCCTTGGCATACGTGTCCTCGACCACCTTGGTCGCCAGCGGACGCAGCTTATACGTCGCATCGCGCGTGATGTAGTACACAAACTCGATGCTATCGAACGTCGCCTGATCAGTGGTGTCCGAAATCACGTTGAACATCGATCCGTCGTTCATATGGTGGCCGTAGATCGTGGTCTGCTGGTCGACCATTCCCGGCGCGGTGTCATCGCTATCCAGGAAAATGGCACCGGACGCGTTAGCCGTTCCGTCGAACAGCGTGTTGAGGTATTTGGAGTTGTTGTTGGTCTGCACCACGGGATAGTTGATGTTGGTTCCCGGCACGTAAATCCAACCCACAATCTCGGGGTTCGTCTGAGCAAGCGCATCAAAGTCGATAATCGGCACGCCGCTGGCATCCTTATCGCTTACATATTGCTTCTCGATTTTCTGATACGAATCGCTCGCCTGCTTATAGCCAATCTGGGCATTAATAAAGATAGCGGCGGCGGCGACAATCAGGCCGATACCGATGATGATGAGCAGAATGGGAATAATGGAGCGGCGCTTTTTGCGCGGCGGCTCGGTGCAATCCGACGGCGCGGCATGCGATGAGGACCGGGGCGGCTTCTTAGCGGAGCTATAAGACGAAGGACGATATGCGGCCGGCGCGTCCTGTCGACGATGCGTCGCCGGTGTCACGGGGCGCGGCGCGCGCGGCTGCTGAGGAGAGGATGTCCGACCCTGCTGTGCCGCACGGGCAGCACCTGGCTTCGACGGATCGGGAATCTGAGAAGCCTTGAATCGTTTTCCCTGATAATCGGACATGGCTCTCCTTATACTGCGGTGAAACGGCGGAACGCTTAGGCGTCAGCCATCTCCTGCTTCATCTTCTCGATAACCTTGCGGTACTCGGGGTCGCAAGCACCCAGAATCTGCGTGGCATAGATGGCGGCGTTCTTGGCGCCGTTGATGGCAACGCAGGCCACGGGCACGCCCGAAGGCATCTGCACCATCGATAGCAGCGAATCCATGCCGCCCAGGTCACTCGTCTTCATAGGCACGCCGATAACCGGCAGCGGCGTAAAGGCAGCCACGACACCACCCAAGTGAGCGGCCTTGCCGGCGGCGGCGATAATCACTTTGATACCGCGATCGGCGGCAGTCGAAGCCCACTCGTGGACCTTCGCCGGCGTGCGGTGCGCGCTCGCAATGACGAGCTCATAGGGCACACCCAGTGCCTCGAGCTCGGCGGTGCAGCCTTCCATAACGCCCAGATCGGACTTGGAACCCATGATGATCCCGACAACCGGCTTTTGATCTGCCATAAACATAGACCTCCTGTTGAGAGCGGTGACGCAGCGAATCCGCGACCCTTAACTGCAAATAAATCAAGTATAGCCGCCGATGCTGATGTGTTCGGCGGGAGACGGAACGCTTTGCGAGATTAGGGCCGAAGGGTCGGAGCTTTCTGCCTACATTCAAAAAGCGTGCCCACCGTCCTTGGGTGGGGCGGCGGGCACGCTTGCTTAGCTGTTGCTGGGGCTACTTAGCCTTGCTGCGACGATGGAAGAAAGCGCCGATCGCGGCGATGATGGCGCCAAGACCACCGACGGTCGCGACGGTCGCCGCCGTCTGGTCTCCGGTATTGGGAATCGCCGAACCGTTCTTCTTGCTGCCCTGGGCCTTGTCGCCTGCGGGCTTGCCCGCCTGGTTGCCGCCGTTCGAGCCATTGCCGGAACCCTGGTTGCCCGAGCCGCCCTGGTTGCCGGAATCGGCATCCTTGAGGCTCTCAATGGCCAGCTTGAGCTGGCCATAGGCCGCCTGGATCTGGGTGTCGGAAGCATCCTCATCACCCAAGACGTCCTCGGCGTAGGTAATGGCATCCGTCAGGGCCTTGACAGACTCGGCCGTCTTGCCCCTGGTGTCAGTCTCCTTCGCCTGCTTGACCAGAGCCTTGAGCTGCTTCTTAGTCGGATTCTCGACCGGGGCCACCGGGGTCTTCTCGAGCGCGCCGCGGGCGCTCTCGAGCGCCCTGAGCGCCTGGTCGACCTCGTCCTGCGTGGCGTTCTCGTCACTCAAGATGGCGCGGGCGCTCGCCAGGGCGTTCTCGAGCGCCGTCCAGGAGGCCTCGGTGTAGTCACCGGCCTTGAGGTCGCCGGCAGCAACCTCGGCATCAACCTTTTCGATCGCGGTAGCGAGATCATCCTTCGCCACCGGATCGGGGACGGCCGTACCGTAGAACTTGAGCTCCGCCATGCTGCAGTAGGCATCAACGTCGCCACCGCCGGCGTGAATCACCTTGACGGTCACGTAGCGACCGCGCGCGGCGCCAAAGCTCATCTGCTTCCAGTCGCCACGGTCGGTGAGCACGCGGCCGTCGTTGTCGAAGGCGAACGTACCCATCGACGCGGCGGTGCCCATCTCATAACCGTCGGCAGTGTCGGAGACCAGTATCTCGGCCTCGAAGATATCGCCGTTAGTGCCGCCGTCCTGGCGCGGCAGGAATGTAACGTCGGTGAGATCGTAGTCGCGGCCCAGGTCGACACTCAGATACTGGGGCATACCGGTCCCATGGGCCCAGTCGCTGTGCCAAAGCGTCCGCTCGTCGCCGTCGAGAGCGTTGACGGCGTTGCTGCCCTCGTAGTCGGCCTCACTCGAGAAGTCGGCCACCTTGACGTTCTTGCGGTTCTCGGGCGTGTTGATGAGGATCTTCTCATCGACAGGGCGCATCTTGAGGCCGTCGATTGCCTTCTCGATCTTGGCAGTGGCGTCTGCGACATCCTTCTTGCTATAGCTGCCCTGGCCGCTGTCGAGGAGCTTCCGAGCCGCCTCGACCGCAGTGGTGAGAGCTGCATAGGAATCCTTGGTGTAGACGGACTCGCTGTAGCCCGCGGCCTTGGAAAGCGCTGCCACGAGCGCAGAGGTATCGACACCAGCCTTGACCTCGACCTCATAGGATGCGGTCTTGGAGGGGTCGAGTACCGACGCCACCGTGATCTTTGCCTTGCCGGCCTTGTTGGCACGCAGGTAGTAGCTCACGCTATCGCCAGCCTGAACAGCGGAGACGCTTACCACAGAGGGGTCGGAGCTCTCGACCGTCACATAGGGGTAGCCAGCGCTCTCAGGCGTAGCCTTGGCGTCGACGGGCGTAATGTCGCCTTCAAAGAACTCGGTCTGGTTCTTGCCTAGCTCGACACCCTCGATGGCCTCGACACCCTGCGTGTAGTTGAAGTTGACCTCACGCAGTGTGAGCATCTGGTCACCCGATGCCTCAAGCGGCGTGACCTCGACCTTGGTCGCCTTCTTGCCCTTGTTCTCGGCAGAGAGGTCAAAGGCGTAGCGAGCCAGGAAGGAATCGTACTCCCCGCCCGCGAACTCTTGGATCGAGCCATCCTCGAACGTCACGACGGCCTTGATCTTCTGTACGGTTCCGTTGCCGCCGTTGCGGTTAACGACCTCGACGCTATCGAGTTTCGACGGCGTCTTAAATGCGAATGTCATCGTGGTGGGAAGCTTCACGTAACTCGGTAGCTTACCCTCGCTGTCCCAGTTGCCACTCCAGTTCCACAGGAACTCAAAGCCGTTGTCGCCCTCGTTATTATCGAACAGCGCGTTATAGCTCTTCTGCTGGATAAGTTTCTCGACGTTGGTCCCGTCGTCGGTCGTGAGCTCATCGTTGGTCATCGTGATGTTGAAGGCATCCTGGGCGTACTCGGCGACCGTTGGCTGAGGAACGTCCGGCATCGTCACCGTGCCGTCGCTCGCAAACTCAAGTGCGTCGCATGCCGGGCCGATAAGCCAAGATGTCGAGGGCAGTTCGACCTTTCCGGCGGTCTTGGCCTTGAGCTTGAAACTCGCCACCGCGCCAGTACCGTTGTAGAGCTTGCCATCGCCGCGGTTGGCAAAGGCGAGATTGATAGTCTGCGTTCCGTCCACGAACTGGACCTTCTCGCGAGACAGGTTCTCCATGCCGGCAGTCGAGCCGTCCTGCGCGATGCTCTCGGACACAAACTCGAACTGGTCGCTCTTGAAGTTGACGAGGGCGCCCAGGGCGTTGACGTTCTTGGCGTCGGCCGCATAGACATCAACGGTGATCTCATCACCGGCCTCGACCTCGGTCTTGCTCGGAATCACCGCGAGCGAACCTGCGACCTTGCCCTTTTGTTTAGTGCCGCCGTCAAGACCCGCCATGGTGAACGAGTAATCGTAGACGTCGTAAACGCCGTTATCGTTGAGGTCGGCGAAGTGGTCGCGGATCTGCGAACCGAACGTCGGGGTATCGGGCTCGCGATTCTCGAGGCCCAGATAGTTCTTCATGTTGGAGTAGTCTCCGTCGGAGATCGTGGCCTTGTTGAGGTTGGAGCCCACGGCGAAGCCATCCGTGCCGTCGGTCTTGTAGATGGCAATCTCGGACGCGGAGAAGAAATTGCCGACCGAGGCGAGCGGTGTCATGCGCACGTAACGGGCGGCCACGGTGCCGTCAAACGCTACCGTCTTACAATCAGCGGAACGTGCCCAATCGACCTCCTGGCTCGTCCAGTGGACGCCATCGAGACTCGTCTCAACACGCATCTTGGTCACGGTGCCGTTGCCGGCGTCATCGCGCGGATAGTACTCGAGCTTATCGAGCTTGTAAGCGCGTCCATAGTCAACGGTAAGCGCCTTGCCCAGATCGTTGCCACCGGAGTGGAAACCGCCGTCGCCCGACTGGAACTCATGGTCGAAGGCGAGCTCGGCCTTATGGCTGCCGTAAAGTGAGCCCTCCCAGGTGATTTCCTCGGCGTCGGGGACGTTCCGCCACGGATCGAGTGCGGAGTTCGCCTCGAGCACATCGCTCCAGGCGGAGTAACCTTCGGCGTTGCGCGAACGAATCTGGTAGGTGTGCTTGCTATTGTAGGCGAGGTCGGTGTGCGTGAACTCGGCCGCATCACCCACGGCAAACACAGTGCCGTCGACCTTAAGGTCGTAGGAGGTAGCACCATCGACCTTTCCCCAGGTGAGCTTGATGCTCGTTGGGGTCGTGGCGTCCTCGGGGGCAGCAAGGTTCGTGGGTGCGGAGAGGTTCTCGTTGAGGCGATCGGCTGTGAGCGTGACGTCGGCGTTCACGAAACCGCCCAGCTCAAGCGTCTGCGCCGCTGCAGCAACATCGGTCTTCGCGAACTTGACGTAGACCTTGGGGTTCGTGGTGATCTTGGTGTTGTTGAAGCTCTCGCCCTGCTCGGCCTCGGTGCCGTCCGCATCGCTGCCGTAGTGGTTGAGGTTGGGGGTCTCGCTGTAGAAGTAGACCGCCTGGCCGGCCTCGGGGGTCGCGGCGTCAAAGGTCTCCTGCGAGTCGACCTCAACCACGTTGAGTGCGGATCCGCCGTTCTTGGCGACAACGCTCGTGGGCTTGGCGGACACATTGGCCACGAAGGTCGTGGTGCGGTTGGAGTCGTAGCCGTTGTAGCCGCCCTGCGAGGCCTCGGCGGTAAAGGTCGCGGTGCCGCCTGCGGCCTTGGAGCTGTAGACGGTGCTCACATGCTCACCGTAGGAGATATTGTCGATCGTGCCGTAGGAATCGTCCTCAGTCGTGTTGTTCTCGATGGAGGAGCCGTCGTCCTCGTACTGCGTAAAGGTGCCGTCGCCCTCGGTGGCGAAGAACTCGACGATACGCTGGCTGCGGTCGGTACCCTTGGTGTTGGTGTCGCTCACGGCCTCGGGGTTGTTGTTCTCGGCGTACATCGGCACGATAGCGTTGGCCTTCACAAACAGCGGCAGCTTCCAAAGCGGAGCCTCGTAGTTGTTGAGAACCTGGCCGCCGCGATACTGCTTACCCGAGAAGTAATCGATCCAGATGGTGGGATTCTCGTCGGTGCCGTAGTTGGGGAGGTAAATCCCATTGCGAATGTCGTTGCCGTTCTCGTCTGCCTGGGTATCCTGATACACCGGTGCCACTAGGAAGTTCTCACCGAACATATACTGGTACTGCGTCGAAGTGCTTGCGGCGTACTCGGAGTTGTCGGAAAGCAGCATGGCGCGGATCATGGGCAGGCCGGCATCGCCGTTACCCGTGTCGATGTTGGCCGCCGAGGCCGCGCTCGTGTAGATATAGGGCATGAGCTGCGCCTTGAGCTTGAGGTAGAAGCGCGAGATGCCTGTGTAGGGATCGCCGTGCGTCATGGGCGATTTACGGTAGGTGCCCCAACCGTCCATGTCAAGCATAGAGGGCGTGAACGTCTTCCACTGGTAGTCACGCGCAGAGATGATGGGGTCGCCGCCAAAGATGCCATCCATGTCGGAGCCGATGTTGGGGTTGCCCGAAAGACTCTGACCGATATACGTGGGGATATGGAAGCGAATGTACTCCCAGTTACCGCCATACTGGTCGCCGGTCCAAATGCCACCAAAGCGCTGCGTGCCGGCCCAACCATCGAGCGTGATGATGTTGGGGCGCTTGTTAGCGCCGGTCGTCACCGTGTCATAAGCTGTCTTGATGCCATTAAGACCAAAGGAGTAGCCAGATCCAACCCAGGCAACGTCGGTCTTAAGGGTAGTGATGCCTCCCGTCTTGACCTCGGCGTCGAAGTCGCGAAGCAGATGCCACGGGGTCTCAGGGTTGCTGTCGGGCTCAAGGTTGGACTGGGTCCACAAGCCCGTGCTCACACCCTTGGAGTTGGCATACTCGGTGAACTTCTTAAGGTTGTCGACATTGGCACGCACAGCGTTAAGACGGTCGGCCGAGCTCGCTCCGTCGGAGTTGACGCCGCCGGTCTTGTAGTAACCGTTCTGGCCATAGCCGGCGCCGTAACCGTCGTTCGGCAGGAACCAGCCGAGCGGCATGTCGTTGTCCTCGTAGTCATCGATAACCTGACGAGCAGAGAACTGGCGGTCGAAATCGGTCGCTTTCATGTTCTCGGTATCAACCGTAGGGCCCTCACCGTTGAGCGTCTCGGCCGCAAGTGTGCCGTCGAGCTTGTAGCCCGTCGACATGCCAGACTCGTACTTAACGTCGCCCTTCTCGCTCGAGGACTTGCTGCCCTTGGTCTCCCACTTCTTTTGACCCGAGGTCGTTGACCAGCCATCACGGTTATAGGCATTAAGATGACCAAGGTAGAACCCGTACTCGGGCAGCAGTACCGGGTTACCGGTCACCTTGTAGTAGTCCTGCAGCATCTCAGTTGCCACGTTCGAAGCTCCCTCGTTGGTCGCCACGAAGTAGTAGGCATCAAACTCATTCTCGCTGTGCAAAGTCGTGACCGTCGATGAGTCCGTGGAACCGAAGTCGTAGGAACCCTCTGCAAACGTGTTTCGGAGCACGCCGTAGCCGTCACTCGTCCAATAAAACGGGTTGGGCGAGGCAACGCCGCCATCGGTCCAGTTGTTCGTGTTGGAGATGGCGATGGTCTGGTTGGTGTGCAGGAAGCGTCCGTTCTGGGTGCCGCCGCCAAAGAAGTTCTCGGACTTCTCCTTGGCGAGCGTCTGGACGGTACCCTTCTTATCAAGGTCGAGGGACGCGGACTCGGAAACCACGACACGGTCGCCTGACTTGATACTCATCTTGCCAGTCGCCTTGTCCAGGATCACGGTCGCCTTTCCGCCGGTGATCTCGATAGTGTCGCCCTTGTCGGCAACCGTCGCACTCGGCTTGCTGTAGGTGTCCGAGGTATCGGGCTGAGCCTGGATCTTAGCCGTGTGGGACTTACTGCGCGGCGTGGCGTACTCGGAAAACTCACCCTTGGGGTCGACGTTATAACGGAAAATACCGTCCTCGAGGAACGTAATACGGCCCTTGATGCCGTCAGCGAAATCGATGTCGACGACATTCGAGGCAGACTGGGACACGGTCGCCGAGTCGACGCCCTTGAGTGGCGTGGCAATCGCCTGCTGGGGATTGGCAAACACGAGCGTCGCTGCAGTGGCAACGAGGACCGCGCTTCCCTTCACCCACCGTTTCGTAAAAATGGAATTCCTGCGCATCTGGTCTCCTTTCTTCCGACATGCTGAGGTGCCGAGGACGCCCCCCCCGGCAGCATGGGAAAACGTATCAAACGGAGATGTTCGGTACATTCCGCACAATGGGGGCCACCCGTTACCAAGGGGCCAACTGGTAGTAACCAGATAGCCACCTACTAGGTCATATCAACATATGGGAGCACTTGCGCACCCAAGTTCGGAATTCTCCCAGCGGCAGCAAAATAAGCGTCAACGGCAAGGTGGGCTTAATAAGCCATACCAATTGGTTCTTCAGTCAAATACCAATCTAGCAAAAATGTACTGTTTATCTGGTATTACACAGACCATACCTTTCCCTCGGGAACTGGGCTTCGCGAAGTTTCCCGAGGGAAAGGCTCAGCCGCCATCCTGCAACCTACCGGGGATTGCCATGACGTACGTTGGCTGATTTGGTTTGGAATGAGATGTTGACGGTGGCTGATGGGCACAACTGTCCCGGGTGCATTTCAAGATGCACCTAAATGTCTGTCTTTATCCTTATAGATTGTCCAGGTAGTCGTCGGCATCATAGGTAAGGCTGTAAGCTTTATTCAGGATGCGCACGAGCTCCTGGGCATCGTGCTCGCCGAGCGCTGAGAGTTGTTTCGAGAGCGATGCCACACTCTCGGCATTTTTTTTCGCCGCGAAATCACGGCCTTCCTCGGTAATGCTCACCAGCACACGCCGACGATCGTTTGGATCAGTCCTGCGCTGAACGTAACCCTTACTCTCGAGTGAATCCAAGATATGCGACATGCGCGCACGGGAGAATTTCAGCTTCTTGGCAATCTCGGAGGGAATGACATCACCGTCAATACCCGATAGATACTGTAAAACCGGTGCCTCGCCCACACTGGCGCCGCCGGCAGCACTCAAGGATCCCTTGGCAAGGGAACGTGAGTACACAATCAGTTTTCGAGCGACGTCATCGTAATCCACTGGGGATATTGTCCTTTGCAACTCTAGAAGGGCCATAAAACCGTCATTTGCCGTACATTAGTTAACATTCGCAACAATTATTTATGATACCCCAACGCGGAAGTCTATTGCTCGTCCTTCTTGCGTCGCATAAGCTCCTCAACGTCGACACCAGCGGCCTCGAGCATGCGCTCGACATTCTTTTTGGCGTTGGTCGTGCCGACCTTAAGCACGATCGAAAGCGGAGTGCCCACCACCAGGCACACGATGCCCACGGGGACACCCCAGCCGGGGCCGCCCTGCATACCCCACATCCCCATCAAAAAGCCAATCGCCACGAGCGAATAGCCCAGGCGCAGCCAAACATTGAGCCGCTGAATAGCATCGGTCTGCATCTTTGCCTCGCGAATCAAGTCGTCGCGCGAAAGGTCGTGTCCATGTTTCTCGTGCATATGGTCCTCCTCGTGCAAAGTGTGCATCATGCGCAAGTGCATCGTTTGTCGAATACGTCATCTTTCAAGAGCAATATAGCGGGTGTCGTGTAGGCGATGGAGGTCGCTGGCCATATTGCCCTTGAAGGGCGGCGCAAAATCAGAAGGCCGTGCGGTTGAGGCCGCACGGCCTTACAGGGGGCCAGGGGATGATGACTAGTAGCTCAGTGCCGGGTCGAAGAAGCCAATGAGAACGCCCACAAATGCGATCACAACGAGGATCAGCATCATAACGATGGGGTTGACCTTCTTCTTGGTCATCATGTACCAGCAGAAGATGATGAAGATCATCGGCAGCAGGTGCGGATAGATGCCATCGAGCGTGTCCTGGAACTTACCGCCACCGGGCAGCACCAGGTTGGGGCTGCAGGTGATGGAGACCCAGGTAGCACCGACTGCACCGATGACCATGGTACCGACCATCACGATGGAATCACGCAGAGCCTTGGCCTTGGGGCCGACGAGGGCCTCGACCGCCTTGCCGCCGAGCTCATAGCCCTGCTTGTAGGCAAAGCGCATGCCAAGGAACATGAGCAGGTTCCACACGACAATATAGAAGATGGCGCCGAGCGGGGAGCCGCCGGTCGAGAGACCGAGGGCAATACCGAGCAGGATCGGGATCAGGGTACCGACGATCAGCGAGTCGCCAAGGCCGGCAAGCGGGCCCATGAGGCCGGCGCGGATGCCGTTGATGGCGTCGTCGTCGATGGCCTCGCCGTTTGCGCGAGCCTCCTCGAGGCCGGCGGTGACGCCGACAATCATGGTGCCGATCTGCGGCTCGGTGTTGAAGAACGCGGAGTAGGTCTGGAGGGCCTGCTTCTGCTCCTCGGGCGTGTCGTAGAGCTCCTCGACAATCGGAAGCATGGCGCACAGGTAACCGAAGGTCTGCATGTGCTCCTGCGAGAAGCAGGTCAGGTTGCCATAGGACCAGTTACGGAACGACTTGGCAAGCGTTTTCTTAGAGAGCTTTTTCTTCTCTGCCATTAGATGTCCTCCTCTTCCTCATCATCGGAGCCCGAGGCGATAGCTGCCTTGGGAGCGTTTGCGAGGTCGATCTTGAGCGAAGCGATCTCATAGTTGATCAGGGCGAAGAAGCAGCCGATGCCGGCGGCGGCAATCAGGTTGCATCCCATGACAGCGGACAGGGTGAAGCCGAAGAAGAACGTGAGGAAGTCCGTCGGCTTGGAGATGACCTGCTTGAGCAGGATGGCGATACCGACGGTAGGCAGCAGCGAGCCGACGGTGAACAGCGTCTTCATCGCGATGCCGTCCATGGGCATGTAGGTCTTCATGAGGTCGACCATGGCGGTGCCGCCCATGGTGATGATGAACGTCGGGAGGAACGAGCAGACGATGTGACCGATCCAAGGCAGAACGTTGTTGACCAGGTAGAGCTTGTGGAGGTCGCCCTTCTCGAGCCACTTCCAGCCCATGCCCTGCCACACCAGGTTAATGGTGGCGGTGCCATAGAAGAGCACAGTGCCGAGCGTGCCGACGGCGGCACCGAGGGATGCGGCCATGCCGGCAGCCTCAGCGGAGGCGGGATCGATGCCCGAGTTCTTGATGGCGAGGATCGCCAGCGGGATGCCGATATAGGACACGGCGCGGACGTCGGCGGAGACGGTTCCGCCGGGGGTCACGAGAGCGATGTAGACAACCTGGATAGCAGCGCCGACGAGGATGCCCGTCTGCATATCGCCCATGATGATGCCGACGATGAGGCCGGCGACCAGAGGACGACCCAGAGTGTAGTTGCCGATCGTCGTGCCGCCCATGCCAGGCAGTGATGCCAGGCAGGCGAACAGGCCGAACAGCGCGGCTTGGAATGCATTGATTGCCAAGCTTTCCCCTTTCTTTATTCCTCAGCCCCTTTCCCCAGGGCTGTAGGTACCAAAATGCAGCTGGCGCCTAACTAGAAGCCAAACTGACCGCGGAACTTGGGCCACTCACCAATGGATTTCTCCTTGATAAGGGCGAACTCGACCGTGTAGCCGGCGTTGGTGAGATCCTCGAGCGCCTGGGCCTCTTCCTGCGTGATCGACTGGTTGTTGCCGAGCTTGGTGGCGCCGGGACGGTCGTTGCAGGGGCCGACGATGATATGGCGCATACCCGGATCGAACCCGAAGTCGACGAGAAGCTCCTTCATGTCCTGCGGGTTCTTGGTAATCAGGAAGTACTTGGTCGGAGACTTGATAACCTTCTCGGAGACCTCCTTGAAGTGCTCCTTGGTCCACACGAACGTCTTCTTGCCCGAGGCACTCTTGTAGGCCTCCTTGAGCACGGGATTGGACGCCGCGGCGTCGTTGACGGCGATAAGACCGTCGCAGGGATACTCGAGGGCCCAACGGGTAACGGTCTGTCCATGGATCATACGGTCGTCAATGCGGATGAACGAAATCATGCGTTCTCCCTTTCCTTATCACCGGGGGTCTTTCCTCTTAACCCCCGCTCCATCACAAAAATTGGGGCGGATGCGCTGCCTAGATGTCGTCGTCCTCGTCGTCGGCGTCATCGGTCGGGACCACGAGCTCGGACATACCGTTCTTGCCCTCCTGCAGCATCATCTGCTTGAGGGAATCCAGGTCCATGGTGGCAAGCCCCATCATGGCGGTCATAGCCATGGGCAGATTCATACCGCCGAAGGCAATGGTGTGGGCGAGCAGGCCCTTCTCGGCCAGCGTGTTCATAGCATTGGTGAGCGGCGATCCGCCCAGGATGTCACCGAGCAGGACAACCTCGTCATCGGCGGTAACAGGAGCGAGCATCGCCTTGACGTTCTCGACATACTCGTCAGCGCCCATGCCGTCCACGAGACTCGTCGACAAGATGTTCGGGGCGTCATTGCCGAGCATCTTGAGGACACTGTGCAGTCCGGGAGCGAGCGTTCCGTGACTGACCATTACCAGATACCGCATGCGGTCTCCTCTCGACCTGCCGTGTATCGCACGGCTTTGCTTTTTGCCGAGATTATTGTTGCGCTGGGGCATGTTCGGTACAAGAAAATAGTTGCGAACGGTAACTATTCATCGGTTAACGGTAGCAACTATTTTTGTGCCTAAATTATTTTTTCTTCCAATTATTTTTAAAATAGCAGGTAGATTGCCTGGTAAATGTTTTATGTTCCTTATGTACCATACATATCAACAAGAATCGGGCCTGATATCACCGGTTTGTCCCGCAGTGTCAGACCATGTCACGTATGCTCACGACATGGAGGTACCCCATGGACATGATCTCGTTTCTCGCCTCCGAACCCTTCGATCGCAGCGGTGATACGCCGCTCTATGTCCAACTTAAACATCGAATCGCTCTGCTTATCGCCAGCCAGGCGTTCGACACCAAGACGCCGCTGCCACGCGAGCTCGAAATCTGTGAGCGGCTGGAGTTATCGCGCGCGACCGTGCGCCGCTGTTTCCAAGATCTCGTCATCGAGGGGCGCGTGGTGCGCAAACGCGGGCAGGGCACGTTCATCAAGCCCCAAACCTCAGCGCCCGGCATCGACCTGGCCCTGAATTTCAGCGCGCGGATGCGCGAAGCGGGACGGGTTCCGAGCTCGCAGATTCTCGCCTTTTCAAGCATACCGGCCATCCGTGGCATCGCCTCCGGGCTCAAAGTGCCCGAAGGGACACCCGTCTGGGAGATTCGCCGCCTGCGTCTCGCCAACGACAAACCCATGGAGCTCAACTACGTCTATATCCCCGTGTCACTTTGCCCCGAGCTCACGCGCAAAGACGTGGATGGCTCGCTCTACGCCTATATCGCGGAAAAGACCGGCATCCTGCCCGCAAGCGTCGATGCCGTCTACGAGGCGGTCAACCTCGACAAGCATGAGGCGCGCCTTTTGGGACAGAACACCGGTAAGGCGGCAATGCGCATCGTGCGTTCGACCTACGACAAGACGGGAACCCCGTTCGAGGTAGGCGTGCTCATCAGCTGCGACGGTCAGGCAAAGCTGCACGTGCACATCGCCGCCGACAAAACAACCTTCACTGCCACAGCCCAATAAATCCAAAACGTGGGCGCTGTCGTTCAAACGAACGACGGCGCCCACACTCATTTTCTATTCAGCCCTAGTCATCGCACAAAGCCCCTTCGGCAGCACACGGTGCAACCGAGTCACCGTAGGCCGGGGCGGGAGGCGGTCCTTTCTCTCGGAAAACTTCGCGAAGCCCAGTTTCCGAGAGAAAGTGTCCGGCTGCCGCCCCGGCCGACCAGGTCACATTACACCGTGTGCTGCGGCAGGTCCTGCAGGGCGATGACGTCCATGCCCATGTCGTTGGCGCTGCCGTGACCCTGCTGGTCCTCGCGCACGGCCTCGATGGCGCTCACGTATGTGTTGGCTGCAGACATCGCCGTCACGCAGGTCACGCCGCGGCGCACGGCCTCGGTACGCAGCAGGTAGCCATCGCCACGCGAGCCCGGACCGTACGGCGTGTTGATAATCACCGCAATCTTGCCATCGGCGATAAGGTCGCCGATGTTGGGGCGCTCGCCGTCATGCGGGCCGCTGATCTTCTCCACGACTTCGCACGTCACGTTGCCGCCGCGCAGCACGCGCGCCGTGCCCTCGGTGGAGCAGATATCAAAGCCCAGGTAGCGCAAGATGCGGGCGACCGAAAGGATATGGCGCTTGTCGCGGTCGCACACACTGATGAACACCTTGCCGCTGCTCGGGTCGGGCAGCTTGTAGTCGATCGCCAGCTGCGTCTTGGCGTATGCCTCGGGATAGCTCTTGGCGATACCCATGACCTCGCCCGTCGACTTCATCTCGGGCCCCAGGATAACGTCGGCGCCTGGGAAACGGCCCCAGGGCATAACGGCTTCCTTCATACAGAACCAGTCCAGCTGACGCTCGTCGCTCGGCAGGCCCAAGCTCGCGATGGAATCGCCTGCCATGATACGCGCCGCGCACTTGGCCAGCGGCACGCCGGTGGCCTTGGAGATGAACGGCACGGTACGGCTGGCACGCGGGTTGGCCTCGATCACGTAGACGGTCTCGCCCTTGATGGCGTACTGTACGTTGACCAGGCCGCGGACTCCCAGCGCCATCGCGATGCGACGCGTGGTCTCGCGGAGCTTCGCCTGCAGGCTCTCGCTAAAGCTGAACGGCGGAATGCAGGTCGCGGAGTCACCGGAGTGAATGCCGGCCTCCTCAATATGCTCCAGGATGCCTCCGATGTAGACCTCCTCGCCGTCGCACAATGCGTCGACATCGGACTCGATCGCACCCTCCAGGAAGCGATCGAGGTACACCGGATAGTCGGGGCTAATGCGCGCAGCCTCGGCCATGTAATCGCGCAGATGCTCGGCATCGTAGGCGATCATCATGCCGCGGCCGCCCAGCACATAGCTCGGACGCACCAGCAACGGGTAGCCAATGTGTGCGGCCACGGCCTCGGCCTCCTCAAACGAGGTGGCCTGACCCGCCGGCGGGTACATGATGCCCAGTTTGTCGAGCAGGGCGGCAAAACGCTCGCGGTCCTCGGCAAAATCGATGGCGTCGGGCTTGGTACCCATGATGTTCACGCCGCTCTCCTCGAGCATGCGCGCCAGCTTAAGCGGGGTCTGGCCGCCGAGCGTCACCACGACACCGTCAGGGCGCTCAACATCGATAACGTCCATGACGTCCTCGTAGGTAAGCGGCTCAAAGTACAGGCGGTCGGACGTGTCATAGTCGGTCGAGACGGTCTCGGGGTTGCAGTTGACCATGATGGTCTCGAAGCCGCGGGCCGCCAACGCATAGCTCGCATGCACGCAGCAGTAGTCAAACTCGATACCCTGGCCGATACGGTTGGGGCCGGCACCCAGAATCATCGCCTTGGGCTTGCTTGCCGGCGTGGTCTCGTCGGGGGCAACGCACTTCTTGGCGACCGGGCTCGTGCGGTAGATGTTCTCGTAGGTCTTGTAGTGGTATTCCGTCGCACTCGAGAACTCGGCGGCGCAGGTATCGACCGTCTTCATGCTGGGGACCACGCCCAGACCCTTGCGGTAAGCGCGAACAAAACGCTCGTCCGAGCCGGTCAGCGCGGCAATCTCGGCATCGCTCGTGCCATACTGCTTGAGTAGGCGCATCGCGTCGGCGTCAATGTCCTCCACGCGCAGGCCGCGGATGCTTTCCTGGACCTGCACCATATCGTTGATGCGGTTGAGGTACCACGGATCGATACCGCAAATGGCGTGGATGCGTGCAACATCCCAGCCGCGGCGCAGGGCCTCGACCACAAAGAAGATGCGGTGCTCGGTCGGGGTGCCCACGGCCTGGGCGAGCTCAGCGTCGCTCAGCTTGTCGGCGCCCTCCTTGCCGCCGGCGCAAATGCCCTGGTGCCCATCCTCCAACGAGCGCATGGCCTTGCCAAAGGCCTCCTCAAAGGTGCGACCGATCGCCATAATCTCGCCCACAGCCTTCATGCGCGTGGTGAGCGTGGGGTCGGTGCCCTTGAACTTCTCGAAGGCAAAGCGCGGTACCTTGACCACGCAGTAGTCGATCGTGGGCTCAAAGCAGGCGGGCGTGGCCTTGGTAATGTCGTTGACGATCTCGTCGAGCGTGTAGCCCACGGCCAGGCGAGCGGCGGCCTTGGCGATGGGGAAACCCGTGGCCTTGGAGGCCAGCGCGGACGAACGGCTCACGCGCGGGTTCATCTCGATGACAATCAGGCGGCCGGTTTGAGGATTCACGGCAAACTGCACGTTAGAGCCGCCAGTCTCGACGCCGATCTTCTCCAAGATAGCGAGCGAGGCGACACGCATGCGCTGATACTCAAGGTCGGAGAGGGTCTGTGCCGGCGCCACGGTGATGGAGTCGCCGGTATGTACGCCCATGGGGTCGAGGTTCTCGATGGAGCACACGATGATGCCGTTGCCGGCGTGGTCGCGCATGACCTCCATCTCGTACTCTTTCCAGCCCTCGATGGACTCCTCGACCAGCACCTCATGGGCAGGCGAGAGTTCAAGGCCCTGGCTCACGATGGAGACGAGTTCCTCGTGAGTATGCGCGATGCCGCCACCGGCGCCGCCCAAGGTAAAGCTCGGACGCAGCACGCAGGGATAGCCCACACGCTCGGCGATGGCCTCGGCGTCAGCCACGCTGTAGGCATAGCCCGAGCGCGCGACCTCCAGGCCGATCTCGGCCATGGCCTCGTTAAAGAGCTTACGGTCCTCGCCGCGCTCGATGGCGGCCAGGTCACAGCCGATCATCTCGACGCCGTACTTGTCGAGTGTGCCGTCCTTTGCCAGCTCGACCGCGGCATTCAGACCGGTCTGGCCGCCCAGCGTGGGCAGCAGCGCGTCCGGGCGCTCCTTCTTGATCACGCGCTCGATAAACTCGGCGGTGATGGGCTCGACATAGGTGCGGTCGGCCAAGCCCGGGTCGGTCATGATGGTCGCCGGGTTGGAGTTGACCAGGATGACCTCAAAGCCATCCTCCTTGAGGACCTTGCAGGCCTGGGCGCCGGAGTAATCGAACTCGCAGGCCTGGCCAATGACGATGGGGCCCGAGCCAATGACGAGGATACGCTTGATGTCGGTACGTTTAGGCATGCTAGTTCTCCTCGGTCTCGATCGCGGCGTTCTCGGACTCGGCGAAATTCCAGCCGGCGAGGCGGTCCTTCGCGGTGTCGATGTCCAGGTAGTTCTCCTCGCCGTCCATGAGTCGCGTAAAGGCGGTAAAGAGATAGTGGGCATCGGTGGGGCCGGGCGAGGCCTCGGGGTGGTACTGCACCGAGAAGCACGGCGCGTCGAGCAGTTGGATGCCCTCGGCGGTGCCGTCGTTGAGGTTCACATGCGTCAGGCGAATGCGGCCGAAGCGCTCGTTCATCACGACCGGCGCGATACCGCGGCGCACCCAGACGCGCAGGTCGCCATCGGCCGCGTGCTCGGTCTCGCCACCGGAAAGCTCGGGGACAAGTTTGCCCAAGCTGGGGAACAGCAGGCCAAAGCCATGGTTTTGCGCGGTAATCTCCACGCGGCGGCTCACCAGGTTCATAACCGGCTGGTTACCACCGCGGTGACCGAACTTAAGCTTTTCCATCTGAGCGCCGCAGGCCAGGCTGATCATCTGATGACCCAGGCAAATACCAAAGACCGGCACCTTGCCGATCAGCTGCTGCACCTGCTCGTAGGTCTCCACCACGGCATCGGGGTCGCCGGGGCCGTTGGACAAAAAGACGCCATCGGGATTCATGTCGAGCACCTCACTCGCGGGCGTATCCCACGGCACGACGGTAAGATCGCAGCCGGCGCGGACCAGGCCCTCCAGAATGCCGCGCTTCACGCCGCAGTCGTAGGCAACCACCTTGTGGCGGGCAGGGGCGGCGGCGGTGAGCGCAAAATCATGCGTAGTAGGCAGGTCGCTCGCAGCAAAGGCATGGGGCTCAGGGCAGCTCACGGTCTTGACCAGGTTCTCGCCCACCAACGTGGGGGCTGCGGCCAGACGCTCGGCAAGTTCGTCGACGTCAAAGACCTCGGTCGAGATAATGCCCATCTTGGAGCCGTTGTCGCGCAGGTGGCGCACCAAGGCGCGGGTGTCGACGCCCTCGATAGCGACGATACCGTGGGCGCGCAGGTACTCCGGCACGCTTTCGGCAGAACGCCAGTTAGAAGGCGTGGCGCACATGTCGCGCACGATCATGCCACGCATGGCCGGAGCGCTCGCAGGGCGAGCGGCGTCACCGGGGAAGGCCGACTGGACGTCGGTCTCATCGATGCCGTAGTTGCCGATCTGCGGATAGGTCATGGTTACGATTTGGCCGGCATAGCTCGGATCGGTCATGACCTCAAAATAGCCCTCGAGCGAGGTGTTGAAGCAGACTTCGCCGGTCGCGGTGCCCTCGGCGCCGCATGAACGTCCATAAAAAATGGTCCCATCCTCAAGGTACAGGATGCAGGGACCGCAGATGCCCTTACTGGTTTTTGCCAGCATACGCTGGCAAAGTTCGCTGGGCGCGATGGTGCGGGCAGCAGTGCCCGCGGTATGGTTGTTCGCCATAATTCTCCTTCCCGGTCTCACGGGACCGGCTTAAAGGTTGGTAGTTAGGCCTCGCGGTATTGTAACCGCAAGTATGCTCCATGGCGTTAATTTCATCGAAATGTTTACGAAATGATAATTATGACTTTCTATGCATAATGATTTTTTAATCCCCGTCCCAGAAAAATTATCCCGCGTGGGCTTGTGGCTCACGCGGGATAATGGCCTCTTACTTTTTCTTGTCCTGCTCCAGCAGTTCGGACGGCGTTCGGTCGGGCTTGCCGCCGCGGAAAATCTCGCGGCCATGCAGACGATGCTCCAGGTCACGTTCGGCCTTTTCCTCGTCAATCTTGGTCTGGCTCACCACCGGGTCCTCAATCAACGACGACACCGAGTTCACCTGCTTCTGAATGCGCTCGGCGATGGTGTCATCCATACTCACGATGCGCATCTTCCAGTCGATACTCGTAGCGTTGGATGAGCTCTTGGTCCACACGAACGTCAGGATGGCGCTCTGGTGGCCCTGAGCGGGAAACATGCCAAAGAAGGAATCGTGCTGAATGTTGCTATCCTCGTCGATATAGGCGTGAACGTTATACACCACGCGGTCAATCTTATCGTTGAGCAGCGCGTTGGTCGCAAGTGTCGCGGCCTGAATCTGCCCGTTGGACAGCAGCTCGAGCTCGTTGGCAGACGATGTGTCCAACACCGTCACCTCGACCGTGCCCGTACGCTCATCGGCTTCATCGACGGTAAAGTCGAGCGGGAACTGCGTAAAGCCGTTGCCCCACTCAAGGCCGCCCTTCAGCGCCGTCGAAACGGTATCGACCGAAACGCTCTCGGACAGATTGGCGGTATTCAGACGGCGCATCACGCCGTAGCCAATCTGCATGCCCACGATCAGCACCAAAATACCGATGACCACGGCCATCGCGGTCTTCGTAATGGTATGGCTCACCTGCGAGCCCGAAGGATCGTCCTCGGACAGCGGGTCGATATGTTTTGCCTGGCTCGCGCGGTCCTCGCTGCGCAGCTGCGCTAGCGCAGCTTTGTCACCGCGCTTGGCCGCAGCCTCCTTCTCACGCATGCGCTCGGTTCGCTTTTTGGCAAGCGTGGGATCCAAGACACCGGATGCATCGATTTCGGAGAATAACTCCGTCACTTCTTCCGGAGTCAAAGGGTTCTTGTCAGCCATAAACTTCCTGTCATATCAATCAGTCGAGCTCGTGCGCACGCGCACCTTCGAACTGCATTCGATAGTAACGGGCATAGGTGCCGCCACGGGCGAGAAGCTGTTCATGCGTGCCACGTTCCACAACGCGACCATGCTCAACGGTCGCAATCTCATCGGCATGTTTAATGGTCGAGAGACGGTGGGCGATGATAATCGTGGTGCGGCCGCGTGCCAGCTCTTCGAGCGACTCCTGGACTGCCTCCTCGCTCTCGTTATCCAAAGCACTCGTCGCCTCGTCCAAGATCAAGATTTTGGGATTCTTGAGAAACACACGCGCGATGGCAACGCGCTGTTTCTGTCCGCCCGAAAGACGGCTGCCGCGCTCGCCCACGACCGTGTCATAGCCCTGTGGAAGCGACTCGATAAAGGCATCGATGTTGGCGCGACGGGCGGCCTCGGCGATCTCTTCCGCCGTAGCGCCCGGCTTGCCGTAGGCGATGTTCTCGCCAATCGTGCCGTCAAACAGATAGACATCCTGCTGCACCAGGCCGATGGCGCGACGCAGGCTCCGCTGCGTCACATCGCGCACGTCCTGGCCGTCGATGCTAATGGATCCGGCGGCCACGTCATAAAAGCGCGGCAGCAGCGAACAGGTCGTGGACTTGCCACCGCCCGAAGGGCCAACCAAAGCGATGGTCTGCCCGGGCTTGATGGACAGGTCCATATGGTCGATAACGGTACGCTCGTCGGCATCGCCCTCGCCCAGCTCAACATCCTCGTAGTTAAAGCACACGTCGTGATACTCCACGGCGCCGGCAGTCACCTGCAGATCCGTAGCGCCCGGCTTGTCCTGGATATCCGGCGCGGTCGAGAGCACCTCGTCCATACGCTTAAAGCCGGCGATAGCCTTCTGATACGTTTCGGCCGAATTGACGAGTGTCTCGAGCGGCGTGCAGAACAGCGAAATATAGAGTGCAAAGGTCGCCATATCGACCGCCTGCAGCTGTCCCTGAGCCACCAGCCAGCCGCCGAGCAGCACCACGATCACGTAGAGCACGCCCGAGAGCAGGCCATACGTCGCGGTATAGACGCCCATGGCGTGGTACATGTTCTCTTTGGACGAAAGGTAGCGATTGTTGGAGGCGCGGAACTTGAAACGTTCGGTCTCCTCATTGGCAAAGCTCTTGACCACGCGCATGCCCGCCAGCGAATCCTGCAGCTGCGCATTGATGCCGCTGATCTTTTTGCGATTGTCGCTAAAGACCTCGCGCATGCGCATGTTCTGCCAAAACATGATGACCGCAAACGCCGCCGTCACCACGGCCATGGCGAGCGCCAGCACTGGGGCGATGGTAAAGAGGATCACAAACGAGCCGATAATCTCGATGCCGCAGATGATGATCCACTCGGGCACGTGGTGCGCCGCCTCGCAGATATCGAACAGGTCGTTGACCACGCGGCTCATCATGTCGCCCGAGCTGTTGCGGTCAAAGTACGCAAAGCTAAAGCGCTCATACTGGTCAAACAGGTCCTCGCGCATTTTGGACTCCATGCGCGCGCCCATCACGTGACCCCAATAGCTCACAAAATAGCGGCAGGCGCAGCGGACGGCATACATCAGCACCAAGCCCACCGCGATCATGCCGAGCGCCTGCATAATGGCAGCCTGACCCTGAGTAAATAGCCCACCGGTCAAATTGCGCAGGATAATGGGGAACGCAAGGTCAATGGCGGCAAGCACCAGAGCGCAAACAGTATCAGCAACAAAAAGCCCCATCTGGGGCTTGTAATAAGACAAAAACCTTCTAAACATGCAGTCCTCGGAGATAAAACAATAACGTAAGACCCTGGGGCAAAATAATCAGTAGTGTTTGCCCCAGGGTCGCCCTCGCTTTTAAAGCTCAGTTCCGCCCAGCCTGTGTGCGATGCTATCGCAAGCCAAGGCACCCACAACGGTCTTGGCGTCTTCGATCTTGCCGTCGAGTACGGCGTCGATCAGCTCGTGCAGCGGCACCAGGTCCACGTTGACAAACTCGTCATCATCGGGGTTGGGCGCATCAAACTCGAGCTTGGTAGCCAAGTAGATGTGAATGATCTCGTCACAGAAGCCGCAGGACGTGACAATCGACGTCAAAAAGCGAATGCGACCGGCCCTAAAGCCCGTCTCCTCATGCAGCTCGCGCTTGGCGCAATCGAGCGGGTCCTCGCCTGGATCGAGCTTGCCGGCGGGAATCTCGACCGTCACGCGGTCGATGGCGGTGCGGTACTGACGCACCAGTACAATCTTGCCGCTCTCGGTCAGTGCCACAACGGCCGCCGCACCCGGATGGCGAACGATATCGCGGGCGCTGCGGTGACCGTTGGGCAGCTCAACCTCAAGACGGTGGACGTCGAGGATCTTGCCCTTCCAGGCACACTCCTCCGAAAGAATCTTCTCGTGCAGCTCGGCATCGTGCGGGTCGTCGTCGCCCAGCACCAGCGACGGCTCGTCAGCGACCTCGCCACCAGGCTCGCCCTCGGCGTGCCCATACATGCGGCTGCCCTCTTCGACGATCTGCGCGTCCACGAGCTCTTCGTTCTTCTCGTCCATCCGTCTCATTCCTCTCGGACTTTAGGCATCCCAGGCGTCGCGGCCACGCAGCGCGCGCAGACCGATGTCATGACGCAGGGTCTTGCCCTCAAAATCAATCTTCTCGCAAGCCTCGTAGGCAAGGTTGCGGGCGTTCTCGAACGTGTCGCCCAGCGCGGTCACGGCAAGCACACGGCCGCCGTTGGTCACGAGCTGGCCATCCACCACGGCGGTGCCGGCATGGTACACGGTCACGTTCTCCATGGCCTCGGCGTCGGCGATGCCGGTGATGACTTTGCCCTTCTCGTAGCTGCCGGGGTAGCCCGCGCTCGTCAGGACAACAGCCACGGCCCACTCGTCACGCCAATCGAGCTCAATCTGATCGAGCTCGCAGTTGGCACAAGCCAGCATGACCTCGACCAGGTCGTTCTTGAGGCGCGGCAGCACGACCTGCGTCTCAGGGTCGCCAAAGCGGGCGTTGAACTCCAGCACCTTGGGGCCGGCGGGGGTGAGCATAAAGCCTCCGTACAGGCAGCCGCGGTAGTCGATGCCCTCGGCGACAAGCTCGGCCACGGTCTGCTCCATGACCGCCACCATCGTGGCGTGCTCCTCGTCGGTCACGATGGGCACCGGGCTGTAAACGCCCATGCCGCCGGTGTTGGGGCCAAGGTCGCCCTCGAGCGCACGCTTGTGATCCTGCGAGGTGGCCATAGGACGCACGGTCTTGCCGTCGGTAAAGGCCAGCAGCGAGCACTCGGGGCCAACCAGCATTTCCTCAATGACAACGGTGTTGCCGGCATCGCCAAAGGTGCCGCCAAAGCACTCGCGCACGGCTTCCTCGGCCTGCGCAAGCTCAGTCGCCACGATAACGCCCTTGCCCGCGGCCAGGCCGTCAGCCTTCACGACCAGCGGGGCACCCTGCTCGCGCACATAGGCAAGAGCCGAAGCCTCGTCAGTAAACGAGCCGTAGGCGGCCGTCGGAATGCCGGCACGCTCCATGAGCTGCTTGGAGAACAGCTTGGAGCCCTCCATCTGAGCGCCCTCGGCACCCGGGCCAAAGCAGGGAATGCCCGCCGCGCGCACGGCATCGGCTACGCCCGCCACGAGCGGAGCCTCGGGGCCAATTACCACAAGTCCGCATCCGTGGCTCTGGGCAAACGCCGCCACGGCCGCAGGATCGCAATCGTCGAGAACCACGTTCTCGCCGCAGCTCGCGGTGCCGCCGTTACCCGGCGCAATGTAGAGCTTGCCGGCGCGCGGTGATGCTGCGAGCTTAGCTGCCAGAGCATGCTCGCGGCCGCCGCTGCCCAACAACAGGATGTCGATGGTTTGAGTGTCCGCCTTCAAGGGTGCCTCCTCTATGGATGAACGGCCCGCCAACCATGCGGACCCATTACAAAGCAAATATACCCCTCGGCCGCCCGCTTGGGCTGCAAAGGGGTATATCGCAATAACCGAATAGTGCCGATTACTTCCAGAATCGGTTGATGATCTGCTCGCGATCGGCGCCGACGCCAATGAACGTCACGCGGGTGTGTGCCAGATCCTCGATAAACGCCACGTAGTCCTGAGCCTCCTGCGGCAGCTCGTCAAAGCTGCGGCAACCGGTGATATCGCACTTCCAGCCCGGGAGCTCCTCGTAGATGGGTTTGGCATGCTCAAAGCGCACCTGGTGCTCAGGCACGCTCGTGTAACGCTCGCCATCGACGTCATAGGCAACGCATACCTTAATGGTGTCGAAGGCCGAAAGCACGTCGAGCTTGGTCATGGCGATGTCGGTGAGGCCGTTGACGCGCGAGGCATAGTTGGCGATAGGGCCGTCAAACCAGCCGCAACGACGACGGCGACCGGTGGTCACGCCGTACTCGTGGCCCTCCTCGGTCAGCGTGTGGCCGGCCTCGGACTCATAGGAAAGCTCGGTGGGCATGGGGCCCGAACCGACGCGGGTGATATAGGCCTTCATGACGCCCAGCACGCGGTCGACATTCTTCATACCGACGCCGGAGCCGGTGATGGCGCCGCCGGCGGTGCAATTGGAAGACGTCACGTACGGATAGGTGCCGTGATCGATGTCGAGCAGCGTCGCCTGGGCACCCTCGAACAGCAGGTCCTTGCCCTCATCGATCATGTTGTTGAGCAGCAGGCTCGTCTCGGTGATGTAGGGGCGCAGGCGCTCGGCCATGGGCAGGTACTCGTCGCAGATCTGGTCCACGGTGTAGGTGGGCAGGTGGTAGATGAGCTCGAGCTCGGGATTCACGCGGGCAAGAGCAGTCTCCAGCTTGTCGCGGAACAGCGCCTCGTCCAGCATGTCCTGCATGCGCAGGCCGATGCGGGCCATCTTGTCCTGGTAGCACGGACCGATGCCGCGCTTGGTGGTACCGATGTTCTTCTTGCCGAGCTTCTGCTCAAAAGCACCATCCAGATCGATGTGGTACGGCATGATGATGTGCGCGTTGCCACTGATCTTGAGGTTCTTGGTGGTGATGCCGTCGGCCTCGAACATGTCAATCTCCTCAAGGACAACCTTGGGGTTGACGACGCAGCCGTTACCGATCACCGACACATGGTCGGAATACATGATGCCGGAGGGCACCTGGTGCAGGCCGTACTTCTTGCCGTTGACGACGATGGTGTGGCCGGCGTTATTACCGCCCGAATAGCGCACGACGGCATCGAAGTCGCCGGCGACCAGGTCGCAAATCTTACCCTTGCCCTCATCGCCCCACTGGGCACCGACCAAAACGGTTGACGGCATGTTTACTCCTTACATTCATGGACTGTCTACGCGCCACGCCGGCACGCAGAAGCACAAAACATTCCCAGTATACCCGTGCAACGGGCGCCTGTCCTACTCCTCGGTATGCGCCCCATCAAGCTCATAGAACTTGGTGGATGCCGGCAGGAACATCAGGTCGACGTCACCGATCGGGCCCGAACGGTTCTTGGCCACGACGATACGCGTAACGCCCTCGTCGGGTCGATCGTCACGCGAGGCCTCGGCCTCGTCGGCGGAGCGGTCCAAGAACATAACGATGTCGGCGTCCTGCTCGATGGAGCCCGATTCACGCAGGTCGGAAAGCTGCGGGCGTTTGCCGGTACGGGACTCGACCTGACGCGACAGCTGCGACAGCGCGATCAACGGAATCTTGAGCTCCTTGGCCATGATCTTTAAACCACGCGACATCTCGGAGACCTCGACGGTACGGCTCTCGGAGCGACGCCCCGGCGGAGGACTCACCAGCTGCAGGTAGTCCAGGATAATGATGGCCTTCTCCTTGTTGTGAAGCATGCGGCGGCTCTTGGCGCGGATCTCGGTCACCGTGGTGCCGGGCGTATCGTCAATCAGAATGTCGAGCTTAGACAAAGTCTGCGTGGCCTCGTTGATATTGGCCCACTGCTCGGGGCTAATGCGGCCCGTACGGAAGTCGCTGATCGAAATCATGGCGTAGGCGCAAATCAGGCGCTGGGCAATTTCCTTGCCCGACATCTCCAGCGAAAAGAAGCCAACGGTATAGCCCGCAGCGGCGGCATTCAGCGCCAGGTTCAGAGCGAACGACGTCTTACCCACGGCAGGGCGGGCGCCGATAATGATGAGCTGGCCCTCGCGGAAACCCATAAGCATGCGGTCGAGCGACGGGAAGCCGGTGGGCACGCCCGCGGCCTGTCCGCCGGCCTTACACACTTCCTCGGCCTCGTTATAGGCCTCGACCATAAACTCGGTCAGTGTCTTATAGCTCGACTTGACCTCGCGCGCCGTGACCTTGAGCAGCTTGCTCTCGGCCAGCTCCACGACCTCTTTGGTGTCGGTAGGGGCGTTATAGGCCAGTGCGTTGATCTCGTTGGTGGCACCGATCAGCTCGCGTAGCATCGAGTCGCGACGGACGATGGCGGCATGGTGCTGCCAGTTGACGAGCGACAGGGTCTGACCCATCAACTCCAAAATGTAGGCCTCGCCGCCCACGGCATCGAGCTTATTGATGCTTCGCAGGTAATCGATCAGCGAGATGGAGTCGATGGGAATGCGGCTGTTGTACATATCGACCATCGCGGTATAGATGGTCTTGTGAATGGGCCGGTAGAAGTCATCGGGCTGCAGCTCGACCTGGGCTTCTTCGACCACCTCGGGCGATAGCAGCATAGCGGCCAGTACATTGGCCTCTGCATCTTGGTTTTGGGGAAGACCCAACTTTGAGCCGCGGTCCTCAACCGTCAGCCCGGTCTCCCTATCGTCATATGCCATGAGCATCCTCATTCATATCGCTTGCGAGCATCCATAGTATCAGCCACGGTCCCAAAACGCGCCGCGCGCCGTCAATCATCACCGAACCAAGCGGATGAACGGTCCTGTATATAGGACTTCGACGCAACGTTCACCATGACACTCACTCAGCGCAAAAAAACAAAAGGGCGCCCTGGTTTCCCAGAGCGCCCTTCTTAGAACAAGATTGTTGCGTTGCAGCAAATGCTACTCGGCAGCAGCCTCAGTCTCGACCTCGGCGGTCTCGGCCTCGGCGGCCTCAGCGGCCTCCTCAACCTCAGCCTCGGCAGCGAGCTCCTCGGCGGTAACGCCGACGAGAACGACAACCTCGGCCTTGATCTCGCGGTACAGCGAGATGGCAACGGTGTGGGCACCGGCAACCTTGATGGGCTTACCGAGCTCGACGCGCTTGCGGTCGATGTCCATACCGAGCTGAGCCTTGATGGCGTCAGCGATCATAGCGGCGGTAACGGAGCCAAAGAGGATGCCCTCGTCGCCGACCTTGACGTCAACGGTGACCGTCTTGCCCTCGAAGGCAGCCTTGGTCTCGTTGGCGGTAGCCAGACGGACGGCCTCGCGCTTGGCGATGTTGTTGCGACGCTCGTCAAGCTGCTTGAGGTTGCCCTTGGTGGCGGCAACAGCGAGCTTCTTGGGGAACAGGAAGTTCTCAGCGTAACCCTGAGCGACCTCTACGACGTCACCCTCGCCGCCCTTGCCCTTGATCTCATCGAGAAGAATAACCTTCATGATGCGTCTCCCTTCTTAGCCGCGGTCGCGGTTGCCACGAGAGGAAACCACGGGGACGGTGTACGGCAGGAGAGCCATCTCGCGGGCGCGCTTGATGGCATTGGCGATGTCATGCTGATGCTGCGTGCAAGCGCCAGTGACGCGACGGGGCTTGATCTTGCCACGGTCGGTCATGTACTTACGGAGAAGCTGAGTGTCCTTATAGTCGATGAACTCAGTGTTCTCCTTGCAGAACTGGCAGTACTTACGACGCGGCTGACGTGCAGAAAAATCATTAGCCATGTCAAAATACCTTTCATTTGGCAACTTCGGCGAACCGAAGCCGCCTCTCACTCAAAAATAGGTGAACAACCCTTAGAACGGGATGTCCTCATCGTAGACGTCGACCGCGGGCGGCGTAGCCACCGGTGCGGCAGGACGTGCTGCGGGCGCGGGAGCTGCGGGGGCGTAACCGCCCTGATCGTAGCCACCCTGGCCACCACGGGAGCTCATAAACTCGATCTCATCGACGATGACCTCAAGCTTGCTCCGGCGCTGGCCGTCGCGCTCCCAAGAGCTGTAGCGCAGCTTGCCCTCGATCGCGACCTTGTTTCCCTTTGCCAGGAAACGGCTCACGGCCTCGGCGCGGGTGCCGAACATGGTGCAGTCGACAAAGTTGGGATAGTCCTCCCACTCGCCAGTCTGCGCGTTGCGGCGACGATCGTTCACGGCGACGCCAAAGGACAGAACCTGGGTTCCGCCGGCGGTGGCGCGCAGCTCGGGATCGCGGGTGAGGTTACCGGTGATGTTCACTCGATTGATGCTCATAACTCACTACTTCCTCTTGGGGCACAAGCCCAGTCCAAAACGACAGTCTTACTCCTGGTCGTCACGACGGACGATCATGTGGCGGACCACAGCGTCGGTGATGCGCAGGACGCGATCAAGCTCGGCGATCTGGGTAGGATCTGCGTGGAAGTTGATGAGGGTGTAGTCACCATCGGTGAGGTCGTTGATCTCGTAGGCGAGCTTGCGCTTGCCCCACTCGTCAACGGAGTCGACCTTGCCAGCGCCCTCAGCGATCGTGGTATCGATACGCTTCATAACAGCGAGACGAGTCTCGGGGTCGAGCGACGGGTCAACAAAGAACAGCAGTTCATAAGCCTTCATATTGTCACCTCCTCTGGGCAAATGTGGCTTCAGGTCGTGAAGGTGCGCCTGAAGCAGGAAAAGACTTGGTAATAATATCTTTCAACCTCCCAGGCCGCAAGAATATGCAGCTACAACCTCATGACCTCCACATATGCTCATATTCGCACGACGTTTCATGCGCATTCCAACCAAATGCCGACCAAGAGCTTGACGGATTTGTGGACAAGATACGGTGCCGCGGGGACAAGCTGAGCCAAGCCGCAGGTCAACGGGCACAAGGCTGTGGTCGCCAAATGCATACCAGTGGTCCACAGCACCACCCAAAGATTTTTATATTCATTGCCAAGTCGCTTATGAATACCCCTTTTGAACAATTGAGTTGATCAACCACGCTGGTCGGAAGTCGTTTTTTGGCACCTCAAACCCCACTGCAACGCCAAGCGCGGCCAAGCGTTTTAAAAAATGCCAACTTTTCTGTTTGCACTTTGCGATTCCTCGTGTATACTGACTTTCGCATTTAACGGAGAGTTGTCCGAGTGGCCGAAGGAGCACGATTGGAAATCGTGTAGGCGTCAAAAGCGTCTCCAGGGTTCAAATCCCTGACTCTCCGCCAGTTAATTCCAAAGCAGGCCTTCGAGCCTGCTTTGTTTTTACCCTACGCGGAGGGGTGGCAGAGTGGTTGAATGCGGCGGTCTCGAAAACCGTTTGGCCTGTATAAGGTCACGAGGGTTCGAATCCCTCCTCCTCCGCCATTAGATGGTATAAGCCCCAGCAATGGGGCTTTTTTCTTTTCGGGCACATTTCAATAACGCGCAGGAGGAGGGATTCGAACCCGCCAGAGCGCGGAGCGTAAAGAAAACGCGCCCGTGGCGCGTTTTTAGCGCAGCGCGGTCGGCGTAAGCCGACCGGATAAATTTTGAGCAAAGCTCAAAATTTGGACATCCCTCCTATTCAGCCACGTCCCCCATTGCTTTCGATTTCACCTTGAATCTCAAACATGTACATCACCCTCCAAAAACGACATTTTTCGGCATCTTTGGAGGCTGATGTACATGTTTGGTACCCATGACCGTTCCCAGTCCCGACCGTTTACCGAGCAATAGGGTCGCCACGCCCGCCAACCATGTACTATGTACGGGCATTGTCTAAACCCGCAACCAAAAGGACCCCATCTTGCCCGTCGTCGCCGCTATGACCGTTACCTCACACGCCACGGATGCCATGGTCGCCATCCCGTTTTGGCTCGAAATGTTCGCCGTCGTCGCGGCTTCAATCTCGGGCGTGTTGGTCGCGCGCGAGCACAAACTCGACCTGGTGGGTGCAGTTGCGCTCGCGGTGGTCTGCGGTCTGGGCGGCGGTCTTTTGCGCGATATGACGCTCCAGGTCGGCAACGTCTACATCCTCAACCAGCCCATGGCACTACCGCTCTCCATCGCCACAGCCGCCATCATCTATATCTTCCCGGCAATCGTCGATAAGCCCGAAAAACTCATTCCCCTGCTCGACATCATCTCGGTCGGCATCTATGCAGCAACCGGCGCGGACAAGGCGTTGGTGTACGGATTTGCGCCCGCCGTATGTATCATGATGGGCTTCTTTACCGCCGTGGGCGGCGGCATGCTGCGCGACGGCTTTATGGGCGTGGTCCCGGGCATTTTCCAACGCACCAACTTCTATGCCATCGCGGCCATCGCCGGATCGGCAAGCTATGTAGCCCTCGTCATGAGCGACCTCATGAGCAATGTTGCCGCGCTGGTCGTATGCGTTGTGATGACCATGGGGCTGCGCTGGCTATCACTGCGCTTTGACATCAAAAGCCCTACCGAGGAAGACATCGCGCGCTTTTTGCACCGTAAAAAGTAGGTAGCACAGCACAACCCCTCGAAATGCAACCGAGAGATTCTTTTAGAGCGCCCGCGCGTTGGGTACCCTGTTAGATACCTGTCGAGTATCTAACGAAGGATTCGCTATGCCTTGCAACCAAGTACCGTCGATCCGGCGCCACAAAGCGCAGGCCCGCATCACCATCCTATTCGCGCTGATTGCGCTCGCGCTCACCGCACTTCCCACGGTGTCGTTCGCCGGCACCGACACCGCGGGAAACGTGCTCGCAACCGAAGTTGACTCAACTCCGTCCGGTATCGAAGGCGACCTGTACTGGGCCGGCCAAAGTCTCAATCTAGACGACGCCTCCATCGGCCGCGATATTATCGCGGCGGGTGAGAGCCTGTCGATTCGCGATTGCACCGTAGGCGGCGCCGTTCGTCTGGCGGCACGCACCATCGATATCGCCAAAACCGCAATCGATGGCAGCGTCACGGTGGCCGGCCAGCACGTCGTGCTCAACACCGGCAGCACCGCCAACTGTTTTTACGCGGCGGGCGAAACCGTCGCCCTGCGCGGCTCCGCCAAATCGGCGGCGCTTGCCGGCGACACCGTTGCCATCGACGGCACCGTCGATGGCAATGTTGAAGTCTGGGCCGACAAGCTCATCCTGGGTAAAAACGCCCGCATCACCGGCACGGTGAACGCCCACGTCTCACAAGACCCCGAGCGGGCCGAGGGCGCCCAGGTTGGAGCCCTCAAGATCGACCGGACCGAGAACGAGAACACCTCTACGGTCAACGACATGATTGGCGGCATCGCTGCCGCAGCGCTTTCCACCTGCTTTGTCGCTATCCTGCTTGAGCTTGTCTTTCCGCGCGCAACCGCCAGCGCCGCCGGCATGCTCCATCAGCATCCCATGCCACTGTGGGTAAGTGGCCTTCTGGGCACGGTCGCCATCGCTCCCGCCGTCCTGCTGCTTATCATCTCGATTGCAGGCCTGTCGCTCGCCGGAGCACTCATGTGCAGCATCATCGGCATCGCTTTGGTCTCGGCGGCATTTACGGGTACCGCGATCGCACGCATGGCCGGACACAACCAAAACCGCTTCGCCATGGCCGCCGCGGGCGGTATCGTCGCGGGCGCACTCACGGCACTTCCTCTTATGGGCAACTTTGTCAGCGGCGTAGCCTTCGTCTTCACGCTCGGCTACGTCATCCAAATCATTTGGCACAACGCCCACCTCAAGCCGCGGCAGCCGGCTAACACGCCAGAACTCCCCACCGCCTAGCAGCCGATCACCACAAAGGGGCCAGGCACCTTTGTGGTGGTGCAAAGGGGTCAGGTTACTTTGCACCAACAAACGAGGCGGGGCACTCGGTCACATTCGACCGGGTGCCCCGCTTTTCTTGGAGGGTTCTCTAGTAACTTTTTTAAAACCAATGATCATCAGGTCGGTAGGCCTGCGCGTCACTCGCTACGGAGGCAGTACGCCATTGAGCAAGGGGGGCAATTATTTTTCACGGCGACCTCCTCCCCGCTTGATGACGAGCGCGACAACAATAGCCGCCACTCCGATGGCAGCCAAAGCCGCCACCAGCACCAACGTTCTATCTCCCGTCGAGGGCATAAAGCCTCGACTTACTTCTTTGCTTGGGGTGTTGATCACCGACAGTTCAATCGAACCCGTCCCGGCATCGGCTGCATCAACCCGCAGAGGGCTTTCGACCGATACAGTCACCTTGGGCTTCGCGGCCGTCACCTGTTTAACGTCCAGACCCTCGGCCGTAACCGTCACCGTACGCTTGCCCCCAAAGGCGGTGTAGCCCTTGGGTGCCGCGATTTCCTCGACGGTGTAGACACCCGCGTCCACACCGCTCAATTCCACATGGCCATCCGCGCCCGTGATGACGTACGCGTCGGCATCCGTCGACCACGAGCCGTCGGTCGTTAGGATGCGCCCGCGGTCATCGATGATGCGCAGCTTGGCGCCCGCGAGCGGCTTATCGTCTGCGCTTGAGCGCTTGATCAGACTGAGTCCCCAGGTATAGGCCGCAGCGTCATCGCTCGGCGTGCGAGTGAATCCGGCGTCGCCGGACTGGTCGGCGAGAGGAGAGCGCGGGTAGCGCAGGTAGACCTCGTTGGGGTTGCCCTTGGTAGCGCCTCGATTGCAGTTGGCCCCCAACGGCGCGTCGTACACGGCGACCACGCGGGCGCCCGCGGCGAAGGCGTCGGCCCCGCCGAGCGCGGCGACCAGGTCGCCGGTGCGTACGGTGAAGGCGTCCCCCTCGATCGAGACCTTGCACTGTGAAGTAATGTCTGTCCACCCTTTGGCCGGCGTCGAGTTGGCGTTGCCGTCCTCACATTCGATGGCGTCGAAGCCGCCGTCCGTGCCCGGCGCCGCGTACACGCGCATGCTCGTGGCCACCTTGGATAGGTCGAGCCCCGCGCTCATGGTGTCGACGAACTGCACCGCGTAGGTGTCGTAGGCCGTGAGGCCCGCCGGGACCGTGGCAGAGAGGCGCCAGTACAGGTCGTCGGCGACCGTGGCGTCGGCGGCCTTCTGCCAGGCATCGGTACTGTCCTCCAGCACGTGCTTGGCCACCTTGGGAGTGGCGGCCTTGGGCTTGACGGCGACGGCGCTGCCGCCGACCAGGGCCATGATCGGCGCGGTACCGGCCTCGTTCTGGGCGATGGTGTCGTCGTCGGCGACGATGAGCCAGTAGCCGCAGGGCAGCTCGGCCGCCGTGCCCGCGTTAAGGGCCACGGACACAGCGCCTGCTTTGACTATTGCGCGGGCAAGTTTTGCCGTCAGCGCCGTCGTCATGTGTCCGTCGGCATTCATCCATTCGGCAGCCTCTTGCGCCGTCGAGGCCGTGCTGTCAAGCCCCGCATCATGAAGCACGGGAAGAACGGCCTGGCGAACAGCATCATTCGCCCACGCCAAGTCCGTCGCGACCTTTTGATCGAAGCCGGCTTTATCGGTAACAGTTGCCGAAAAGAGCTGGTACGCATCGTATTGCGTCGCGACGTCGCCGCCAATCGTGATGGCCCCGGCATCGGCAGCACGGGCCATCACGGGCGACGCTGCAAAAGCGAGGATAGCCGTCATGGCCACCATCATGACGGTCAACAAGCGGCGGTGCAGTTTACTCACGGCGACCACCTCGATCTTGATCGCGATGGCGACGAGCATGCATCCATGTCGCAGCAAAACACAGCAGCGATGCACCAGCCAGATACGTCATAGTCAAGCCAGCCCCGCCCGCCTCAGGAAGCGTGGTCGAATACTTGTTGATAAAAGTCGGCGGCACCTGGGAGTCATCGTCATACGTGACGACGGTGTCGAGCTGCTTACTTTTATTGTCGATAGTCACGTTAACCGTGACATTGTGCCCGACTGTGTCGTAGGTGATGTGGTCCTTGACGTTGTTCTCGGCGCCATCGGGGACGACCTCGGAGATGGTGTATGTGTAGGTATCAGCCTTGTTGTAGTCGACGTTGAAAGAGACATTGCCCCCGGCGTCGTTGGTCACCGTCTGGAGCACCCTGCCCTCGGCATCCTTGAGCTCGAACGAGAACTGTCCCGCCTTGAAGGTGCCACCTTCAAGCACTTTCTTTGCTTTAATAACCGCAGAGCCCGTTAGGCGATTGTCGTAGATCCAGATCTCGTCCTTCTTTGTATCGTCGATGATCTCCGCACCGTCGACGATGTCCTTTGCCTTAGTTAGCGCAGCCTGATAATCCTCTTCGCTCGCGCTGCCCTTGAGCATGATCCGCGTGGGATCGGCCTTGGCATAGCCAACAGGCGCCTTGGTCTCCACGAGCTGGTAGAGCACGCAATTACTCATCTTCTTGTCGCTTGTGCCGAACGAGATTTTGCCGTTGTCGTCGGTCGCGGCCTCGTAAAACGGCGTTCTGGCGTTCTCTACATTTCCGTCATCCGCAACCTGGTCCATATTCACGCTGTAGAGCGTGAACTCCGCCCCTTTGAGCGTAGCACCGACCTGCTGCGCATCGTATTTGGTCATCGTGATATCGTAGCCGTTGCCGCCCGCACTGGCAGAAGCGCTCTGGATGGTCCATTTTTGCTCGTCGATCGCCGAGCCTTCCGTCACACCCGTAAGCTCGGCGGTATTGGAAAGAGACACCTCTTCACCGGGGTTTCCGGTCGGGATAACTTCGTACTCGACCTTGAGGTATTTCTCGTCGGGCACCTCAAGAGTCAACTTCGTACGCGAGCCAGATTCATCCTTGACTTGTTCCATCTTCGACGAATAGTCCTTATCAGTCAGCGGTGACCAGGCACCGTTCACGCACTCATAGACCTTAAGCGTCGACGGCACCAGCGTGCACTCGGCATCCATGGTGTCCACGAGCTCGAGGAAGTCAGTGCCATTCTTAAGGGCAACGCCAGACTCGTTAACAAGAATGGTGTACTTAATACGGTTGCTATTACTGACTTGCTCACCAGTCTTTTTGATGACGTTGTTCTTGATGGTGACGGTGCCGCTACCGGTATCGAATTTCTTGTCTCCCGACTCGGCGCTTGCCGAGTTGGTGAACTTCACCTCATTCTTAGAGACATCGAGCTCGCTGCGCTTGACCGCTGTTTTGTATGTGAGCTTCGCATAGCCGGCATAGTCGCCAAGCCCAGTTGTGGGGATGGAGAAAGTGACCGTATTGCCGGCGCTGCTGACGTTGTCGGTGGCAAGCTGTTGATTATCAACGACCGTCTTGGCCTCACTTCCGCGACCAAGCCCCGTATGCTCTTCGTAGGGATTCTGCACGAGCGTGAACTTTGCGGAATTCGCGACATAGCTCATACCATCCGGAAGGCTGTCAACGATATTCAGCGGTTTCCCGCCCAGCTTTCCAGCTCCAAAGCATTCGAACTCGCCATTTGCGCCCTTATTACCCTTTTGGCGGTTTGCATACACCGTCCAGTCGACGATCCAGGCGCCCTTCTCATCCGAGCCGTTAACGGTATGCCAATCGAAGTTCTCAACCCAAGACACCTTCGACTCCGCTTTCGGCTTCTCGACCGCAGGCTTCGTTTCTTGGTTGACAACGTACTTGACGGGTTCGGTGAACGACCGCTGTAATTTCAGGCCCGGCGCGCTGACCGACGCAAAGTTTGAGTACCAGCCCGACAGCGCTTCTGATGTGGTGTTGTAGGTGATAACGGCGTAGTCCTCGTTCTCGAGAGCGGCTTTCACTTTGTCGGTAACGATGATTTTGAGGTCGTAGTTTTTCTTTGTTTCATTACCCGGATAGCTGGTCGTTGGTCTCCAGTCGGTGCCCGGAACCAGCTCGGTATTGCCGATTTTAATGGTAATGGAGCTTTCGTCGACACCGAGTTTCTGCGACCATGCCGACTGAAACGTGTCCTTCACCGTCACCTCGCCTGGATGGACCGCATTGACGATCGCCTTCAGCGCGACCTTCGTCTCCCATGTCGCCCTGCCCGTCGTCGCCGCCTCATCGGATCTCACGAGCCTCTTGGTGATCGGCACAACACCCGTCAGCTGCGGCGTGAAACTGCCTTCATCGGTACCGGAAACGGAGCCTTCGCGCTCGATGGCCGCGTCGTTATGCACGGTATCGTACGAGCTCGTATCGTTCATCTTTGTGTGATAGACGATGCGGTAGGTGGCGTACTTGTCGACAAGATCGGTCGGGAATGTGTAGGTAAACGAGCTCTGCGACGAGTCAAGCACGCCGCCCGGAAGAACCTCCGACCCCGAGCTGCCCTTGTAAACCGTGTAGCTCCCCATATAGGCCTGCTTATCGTCAAGCGTATCGGTGAACTTGTAGCCGCTCATGTCGGCCTTGATCTCGCCTTGGTTGAGCGTGACCGTCCACGTGATGTCGGACGGTGTACCCGAGCCGTTGGACTTGTTGATCATGTCGTAACGAAACTTGCTGGGAGCAGCAGTCACGGAGCCGCTCTGGCGATTGCTCAAGCCGCCCCACTCCCACGTTGCCGTGTTCTTAGACGCTTCCTGCTCATCGATGAACTCGCCATTGTTAACCGAAACGCTTCTCTTCAGTTTCGTCTCATAGGCAATCGTGTGCTCCCCCTGGGAAACGTTGCCTAAGGTGTCGAGAGTCGCAATCTGACCGTTGATCGTTGGCTGCGGGCCGAGCTTCTTGCCATCGAGCGTGAAGCTGCCGTCCACAAACTCAAAGTTGTCGCCTAGGCTGTCAGTAAACTTGACGTTCGTAGCGTACGACTCGACGGTGAGCTTAACAGACCAGGTGACCTTGGCCACGCCGTCGGCTCCCTGGGAGAAGGCTCCCGATTTCTCCCCTTTGACGGCGCCATCCGTAGTTGGAATATTGATTGATCCCGCACCGGGGAACTTGATAGGTGTACTGCTGTCCGAGCCAGCGTTCTTATTTGCTAACTCAAATGAAAAATTGGCTCCGACAAAAATTTCCGCAGGGTTTTTGTCAAGCCAGCTCTTATCAAACGTAAAGATGATCTTATTGTCCTCGATTTTCCACGTGCCAGCCTTGTCAGCGGTCGCCTCCGGGCCCTCCATGAGGTTGCCACCGGCGTTATCGTCAACGACGATGGTGCCGGGAAGCTCATAGACAGCGATATAGTTCTCGGGCGAAGGCGCCTCGCCGCTTTTGAATTGTGCCGAAAAAGCTCCATAGAGCTTCGAAGTAGACGTTACGGCGCCATTGAGCTCTTGAGTATGGTTCTCATCGGTATACAGCTTGACCTCAACCGTTGCCGTATCACCGTTGATCTCAATCGGCGTCGGCGTCGTCACGTCATCGGCGCGCACGGGGGCTGCGCCGTGGAAAACTGCGACGGTGAGGCTAATTAAAATGAAGATCAGGGCCGCCATACCCAGCGACCGTGAGCGGTGTGTGTCCATAGTTGTCCCCTAATTCCTACAACACGTTGTGGAATACGGCGAATCGTCGGATCGAACACAAACCCCAACATCAACGAGAACCTACCTAGCGCATTGCAAGAACCCATTGGGGAGCAGCTTCTAAGACGGTTCGTCTATGCCACAATGCATAAAATACAATATAGATACCAGTCATGTAAACCGCAGGTAAAGAGGTCTTTTAATTTAATACCAGTTGATATTTACCTGTGACAGTTTTGTATCAAAACGGTTGTATTTCAATGATTCGTGTATATGTTTAAACAACTTAACTTTGCCTGAAAACAGCCGGGGGGGGGATAACCTCCTCCACCGTGGTGCAAACGGACCCGTCCCCCTTGCACCAAAAAGGGCGCCGACCATCGCGGTCGACGCCCTTTCTTATTGGCGGTTATAAGCCCCAGCGCTTATTTGTTGACCTGACCGGCGCGGACGGCAGCCTTCTTGCGGTCGGTGGCGTTGAGCAGACGCTTGCGCAGGCGGATGTTCTTGGGGGTAATCTCGACCAGCTCGTCGTCGGCGATGTACTCCAGCGCCTCCTCCAGCGAGAAGGTGCGGGGCGGCACCAGCTGGACGGAGATATCGGAGGTCGAAGAACGCTGGTTGCCCAGGTTCTTGGTGCGGGCGATGTTGACGACCATGTCGCCGGCCTTGCTGCGCTCGCCCACGATCATGCCCTCGTAGCACTCGGTGCCCGGCTCAACAAACAGCTGGCCGCGCTCCTGCAGCGTGCCCAGGGCGTAGGCAACGGCCTTCTCGGTGGTCATGGAGATCATAGCGCCGTTCTGACGGTTGCCGATCTCGCCGGCGTAGGGGCCATACTCCAAGAAGGTGTGGTAGAACACGCCCTCGCCGTGGGTGACGTTCATGATGCGGTTCTTAAGGCCCATGATGCCGCGGGTCGGGATCTTAAACTCGAGGTGCGTCACGATGCCCGAGGTATCCATGCTCGTCATGATGCCGCCGGAGGTACCGAAGACCTCAACGACCTTGCCCGAGTACTCGTCCGGGCACTCGACGACGGCCTGCTCGACGGGCTCCATCTTGTTGCCGTTCTCGTCCTTCTTAAACAGAACGCGGGGACGGCCAACCTGGAACTCAAAGCCCTCGCGACGCATGGACTCCATCAGAACGGACAGGTGCAGGATGCCGCGACCCGAGACCTCAACGCCGCTCTTGTCCTCGAGCTCCTCGATCTTCATGGTCACGTTGTTCTCGGCCTCGTTGAACAGGCGTTCCTTGAGCTGACGGGCACCAACGATGTCGCCGTCGCGACCGACGAGCGGGGAGGTCGAAGCCTCAAAGACGATGGACAGGGTCGGCGGGTCGATCTCGATGGGCTCGAGCTCAACGGGGTTCTCGGGATCGGTGTAGACATCGCCGATATCGGTGCGGTCGATGCCCACGACGGCAGCGATGTCGCCGGCGCCGACTTCCTGGCACTCGGTGCGGCCCAGGTAGTCGAAGGTAAAGAGCTGTTTGACGGTAGCGGTGGCGCTGGAGCCGTCGTTCTTGACAACCAGGATCTGGTCGCCCTGGTGGATGGTGCCGGAGTACACGCGACCGATGCCGATACGGCCGACGAAGTTGGAGTGGTCGATGGTCACGCACTGCATGGCGAGCGGGGCGTTCTCGTCAACCTCGGGTGCGGGCATGTCGTCGATGATCATGTCGAGCAGCGGGTACATGTCCATGTTGCCGTCGTTGGGGTCAAGGCGGGCAAAGCCATTCATGGCGCTGGCGTAGACCACGTGCTCCATGGCGAACTCGAGCTGGTCGTCGGTGGCACCCAAGTCGGCCATGAGGTCCAGGCAGTCGTTGTAGGCCTTCTCGGGGTTGGCGCCCGGACGATCGATCTTGTTGATGACGATCATGATCTTGAGGCCGGTGTCGATAGCGTGACGCAGCACGAAACGGGTCTGGGGCATGGGGCCCTCAAAAGCGTCGACCAGCAGCAGGGCGCCGTCGGCCATACGCAGCACGCGCTCGACCTCGCCGCCAAAGTCGGCGTGGCCCGGGGTGTCGATGACGTTGATCTTGACGTCCTTGTACTCGATAGAGATGTTCTTGGCGAGAATCGTGATGCCGCGCTCGCGCTCCTGGTCGTTAGAGTCCAGGACGCGGTCCTCGACCTGCTGGTTGGCACGGAAGGCGTCCGTGGCACGCAGGAGCTTGTCGACCATCGTCGTCTTGCCGTGGTCGACGTGGGCGATGATGGCGATGTTCCTCAGATTGTCTACGCGCATGTAGTTCCCCTATCTTCTATCCATATACAAACGGCACGCGTATGCGGCCCGCCCAGCGACACAACGCTCAGCGGGAATATTGAGCCTTTTACCGAAAACTCGTTTATTTTAGCGATTTTAGATGAGAGGGGTTTCCTCACCTGCAGGTTCAGGGTCGCTCCACATAAAACCATCGCCGGCACCCATGCCCTCATACAGCACGTATGCCGAAAAACCGCTCTCGAGCGTGGTTTCGAAGAAGCTCACGAGCAGGGCGTCGTGATAGCCGCCGTCAATTTCGACACAACCGGTGTAGCCGATGGCATAGCGGGCGATGCGGCCCAGCCCCTCGTCCTTAAGACCCATCTTGTGCTCGGAGATAAAGTTGGTGGCAGCCTCGAGGCATGCCTCCTCGCCATCTTCGTCGAGCGCCGCCAGATATCGGTTGGAAGCAGCGTCCTCGATCGCCACAACTACGCCCGGATTCTCGCCGGCGGCAAGGTCGTCCAAGAACGCGCCGATCAGATCGCACACCATGGCGTCGAGCTCGGCGGAGACGTTACCGGCGTCCTGCATATCCTGTGCCATCTTTAGACCTTCCCATCGAGTCTGGCGTCGTTACAGTTCCTGTGCCTCGGCAGCGATCTTGGCGGCAGCGTCGCGGGCGCGCATCATATCCATCGCGCGCTTGTCGAGTACCTTGATCTGGTTGGTCAGCATGACCGCATCGACCACACCCCAGATTACCAAGCCTGTTGAAATCGAAAACCCAAGCGCACCAACTGTACCACGAAGGCGCGAGCAGATTGCCGCGACAAGGGCGGAGACGACAACCATCTTGATAAACGAGCCGCGGCGCTCGCGAAGCGTGCGGGCCTGCGTCACATAGGCAATGCGAGCCGCCTCAGAAGCCTCCGAGCGCATCTGGGCCTCGCGCGCAATGGCCGCCGCCTCAGCCGATACGCGGGTACCCATCAGCGACCTCTCCGCTCGCGTGCCAGACATTTAGAAATCATCGGGGGAGAGCGTATGGACGAACTCGTCGAACTTCTCGAACTCCTGCTCGTCGTCGACATCCTCGGCGTGGGTGGAAACAGTGCCCAGGCGATTCATGATGTCGTCCTCCACAAACATGGGGGCATTGCTGCGCACGGCAAGGGCAATGGCATCACTGGGGCGGGCGTCGATCTTGCGCTCCTCGCCATCGGCCAGTACGACGATCGTCGCGTAGAACACCGGCGGCTCGGCGCGAACGATCTCGATGCGCTCGAGCTTGGCGCCCAGGGCGTCAACGGTATCGAGCAGCAGGTCATGGGTAATCGGGCGCTCGGCGCGGCCGCTATCGATGCCGCGGCTGATGGCAGCAGCTTCAAACGAACCAGTCTGAATGGAAAGGGAACGCAGCGGCGCGGGCGAGTCCGATTTGCTGCTGCGCTCACGAAGTACGATAAGCGATGGCACGGGACCGGCGGCCATGACGATGGTCTCTATGTCGACGCGAACCATGGAACACCTCCGGTACGTAGCGGTTAACACGCGGCAGCGCGCCGCATTGAATAGCTATACTACCCAATCTTTCGCACAGCACACAAAATCAAAGTAGTTAATTTGGGACGGGTTTTTTTGACTACTTTCAGTAGGTAAGAAAAAAGCCCCGAGGCAACGCCCCAGGGCTCTTCACAGTTTTAATGGTGAACCTGACAAGATTCGAACTTGTGACCTCCCGGTTATCAGCCGGACGCTCTAACCAACTGAGCTACAGGTCCATCATGGTGGAGGTTAGGGGGATCGAACCCCTGACCTCAGGCTTGCAAAGCCCGCGCTCTCCCAGCTGAGCTAAACCCCCACGGAGACAGTAATAAACACCCCAGCGGCGACTCGGCTCTCGCTGGGGTGTTTATTGCGAAAGAAAGTGGTGGACCTGACAAGATTCGAACTTGTGACCTCCCGGTTATCAGCCGGACGCTCTAACCA
>CAJJRZ010000016.1:0-54985 GCA_905194345.1 Coriobacteriaceae bacterium | reverse complement strand
CTGCGGTCGCCGGTGTCGGGCATGCCGCCCTTGGAGCCGTCGCCGCTGGAGCCGCTGCCGGAGCCGTTATCGGAACCGCCGCCCGAGCCGCCGCTCGGCGTGCCGGGGGTCCCGGGGGTGCCGGGGGTCCCGGGATTCTCGGCGTAGCTGTTGGTGAAGACTGGCGGCACGTTGGCCTCGCCCTCGTAGGAGACCTTCGCCGACAGATAGCCCGTCTTGGTGCCGTCTGCCGCCTCGTCGCTCACCGTGACGACGATCCTGTGCACCGCCTTGTCGTAGGTCACGTGCGCCTGGCCGTCGTCGACCTCGCTCACCGTGAAGGTGTAGGTGCCGGCCTGCTTGAACGTCAGCGCATCGAACGCGACGCTGCCGTCCGCGGCGTTCTTGGCGGTCGACATGACCTTGCCGTCCCGGCCCTTGAGCTCAAAGCTGAACTGGCCCGCCTTGAGCTCGGCGCCCTTGAGCACCTTGGCGGCGCCCAGCTTGAGGGTGACGGGCGCGGCCTCGTAGCCGTTGGTGAACGTCACCGAGTCGTCGCCCGCGGCATTGCCCTCGGCATCCATGAGCTCGTGCCTGACGGCGAGCGTGCCGTTTCCGGCATCGGTGACCGTCGTGCGCACGCGGTACGTCGCCCTGTCGTACGTCACGCCGCCCGCCGTGCCGGCGACCTCGCGCAGCTCGTAGCCGTACGCGCCGGGCGCGGTGTAGGTGACAGGGTTGAGCGCGACCGTGCCGTCGGCGGCGTTCCTGCCCGTCGCCGCGACGATCTCGCTGCCGTCGGCGGCAATCTCGACCAGCTGGAACTCGAACTCGCCCTCGGCCAGGTCGCGGCCCTTGAGCTTCTTGCCCACCTTGATCTGGTCGGTGACGGAGCTCGGCGTCGGGTTCACGCCGTAGGTGTTGGTGAACTCGAACGCGCCCTTGCCCCCGGGCGTGCCCTCTGCGGGCAGGACCTCCGCGGCGAGCGTGCCCGCCTTGGTGTCCTCGACGACCCTGACCGCGAAGGTCTTGGTCGCCGTCGCGTCGTTGACCACGCCGTCGACCGAGCCGGACTCGCTCACCCGGTAGGCAAACGTCTTGGTGCGCAGGCCGTCGCCGTCGATCTCGACGTCATCGAGGTCGCTCGGCTGCCTGAACGTGACGCGGCCCAGCTCGACGTTGCCGGCGGCGTCGTTGGTCGCCTCGGTCACCGTCTTGCCGGAGGCGTCGACCGGTGCGGGCGCGCCGTCCAGCGGCTCAATCTTAAAGGTGTACTTGCCCTCGATGTCGGCCTGCGTGAGGCCGAGCCCGGCCTGGCCGAGCGCCAGCGTCTTGGTGCCCGCGAGGTCGACTGTCGCCTCGCCGGCGCTATAGCCGTTCGCGAACGGCAGCGTGCCGCCGGATCCCTCGGGGTAGACCACGCTAACGTCCAGCCCGCCCTTGCCGTCATCTGCCACCTTGACCGTGATGTCGAAGCTCGAGGCGGTCGCCGTCACGCCCGCGGGCAGCCGGTCCGTGCCGTCCTCGGATACGGTATAGGGAATGGCCCAGGAGCCGTCAGCGGCCCTGGTGGCGGTGCCGTCCGCCACCATCTGCTCGAGAGCGTCGGTGGTGTAGGCAATGGGTGAGAACGCGAGCCCCGCGGCCTCGCCGTCGCCGGAGGCCTGGTTGGTCGTGGTCGCGACCACGTTGCGCCGGGCATCGCGGACGGAGAACGAGAACTCGCCCGCCGCCGCGGCGCGACCCGTCAGCGTCTTGGTGGCGTTGATGGCCACGTTGCCCTCGCCGCCGAGCGTTCCGGTGGCCTCGTAGGAGTTCTGGAACGCGACCGTCACGGGCGCGGGCGCCGTCGTGGCGTCATCTGCCGTGGAGACCTCGCTGCGTGCGACCTCGACACCGTCCTTGGCAACCGTGGTCGTGACCGTGAGCCTGCCCGTCGCGGCATCGTAGGCGGGCGCGATGGTCACCGTGCGCGGCGCGGTGTCGTTGGTGTAGCCCTTGCCGCCGAGCTTGGTCTCGGCGACGGTGAAGCTGTAGGTCTTGCCCGCGTCGGCGTCGGTGAACTTCACGTCGCTCTCCGCGGCACCGCCGATGAGGTCGACCAGGTCGGCCGCACCGTCATCGGCCGCGGCCACGGCGTAGGCGTCCTTGCCGGTCTTGAGGCCGAGCCTGGCGGCCGTCTCGGCGTCCGCGGTCACGGTGAAGGCGAACTGCCCCGCCTCCATGGCGCGGCCGGAGAGCGTCTTGGACAGGCGCACTCCCGCGCGGGCCGAGTAGTCGAGCTCGGTCGTGTAGGTGTTGACGAAGTCGCCGCCGCTCGCCTGCGCGATCGCGGGCGTCGTGGCCGTGAGGTTGCCGGAGCCGTCGTCGGTCACGGTCACCGTCATCGTGGCGGCGTGGCCGTCGTAGGCCACACCAGCGATGGCGGAGCCGTCATCGGGCCTGACCTCGCGCACCGTGTAGGTGAAGGTCTTGGCGCGCACGCGCTTGCCGCCGACCTCGGCGAACCCGGCGTCCTTGATGTCATCGAGCGTGTAGCGGATGGGGCCGAAGTCGAAGGCGACCCTATCGCCCGCCTTGGTGCCGGCGGCGGCCGTCACACTGACGGTCTTGGAGCCGTCGGCAGAGCCCTCGGGCATGGGAGCGCCGCCCTCGCCCGCGAGCGCGAACTGGAAGCTGTCGCCCTCCGCCCAGTCGCGGCCCTCGAGCGTCTTGGTGAAGAGTCCCGCGGTGGAGACGTCCCTGCCCTCGGTGGCCGTTCCGTACGTGTTGGTGAACGCCGCAGTCGCGCCTGCCTCGGTCACGGCGCCCTCGGCCCCCTCGGCCGTGGTCGCGTAGCCCTCGGCGGCATCCTCGGTCACGGTATAGTGCGCGCCCACGGGTAGGCCGGAAATGATCTTCTCCCCGCCATCCTTAAGCGTGAAGTTCGCCTTGCCGTCCGCGAACGTCACGGCGTGCTCGCCCTTGCCGAAGGTGCCGGAGACGGGCTCGCCGTCCCCGTCGGTCAGCGCGACCGTGAAGCCGAACTCTCGCTGGCTGTCGCCGCCGACGACCGTCTTCTTGACGGTGAGGCTGCCCTCGCGGGACACGCTGTTGTGGGTCGTGTTGGTCTGGGATTCGTTCTCCCCCACCTTGACCGTGGCGGTGTTGGAGATGTCGTCGACCACGGCGGCTTCGGCGGAGACCTTCACGTCAAAGCTGAGCGTGCCCGTGGCGCCCGCAGCCTGCTCGCCGAGCGACCAGGTAAGGGTGCGCGTCGCGGCGTCGTAGGCGGCACCGTCGGCAGAACCCTCAACATAGTTAACGCCCTTGGGCAGGACATCGGTCACCGTCACGTCGGCCGCCTGCGCGGCGCCCCTGTCGTCGACACTGTTATTGGCCCAGCCGATGGTATAGGTGAGGGTATCGCCCACGCCCACCGGCTTGCCGTCCACATCGACCTTGGCGCCCGAGGCGTCCGCCTTGGTGACGGTCTTGGTGTTGTCGTGCGGCGTGAAGGTGTTGGTGAAGGTCTTCTTACCCCGCTCGTTGGAGATCACGGCCTTAAGGCCGGAACCGGTCTGAGTCACCGTGATGTCGAAGGTGTAGGCATGCGCATCGCCCTCAATCAGGACATCGCCGCTTGCCTTCTCGGTCACGGTCGCGTGGTAGGCACCCGGATTGGTGAAGCTGAGCTCGCCAAAGGAAACCTTGCCGTCCTTGTCATTCTTCGCCTCGATCGGGTAGCCCTCGAGCACATTGCCCGCGCCGTCGGCGAGGGAGAGCTCAAAGGCGAACTCCCCCTCCTGGAGGCCGGGCTTGCGGCCGCCCGCGAGCACCTTGGTGAGCTCGGGGACGGACGCCGTTGCGGGAGCGGGGTCGAAGGTGTTGGCGAAGGCGACGGAGGAGACCTGGTCAGCCGAGATGGAGCCATCGGCCTTGGATCCCTCGACACCGTTCACCGCGGCTTTGTAGCCATCGGCGGCACGTTCGGTCACCGTGTAGGCGGTTCCCGCGGGCAGCCCCGTGATCCTCGCCGTCTGGCCATCTTTGAGCTTGAGGGTCGCCTTGCCGTCCTCGAACGTCGCGTCACCGTAGGCGCCGGATACTTTGCGGCCCGCGACATCGGTGGCCTCGACCGCAAACTCAAATGTCTTGTCCGCGTCGACCGCCAGGCCCTCGCGCGCCGCGACGGTCTTGGAGACGTCGAGCTCGCCCGTCTTCACAGTGTTGGTCACGGTGAAGCCGCGCTCGGCGTCGCCGGTGACCTTCGAGCTGTAGCCCTCGACGGGCACCTCGGCCACGGCGTAGTCGATCGCGGAGCCGGACTTGGAGTACTTGGGCAGGCCCTTGAAGGAGCCCTTCCAGCCGTTGGACTCGTTGAGCTCGATCGGATCGCCGGTGGCCTTGCCGTCGGCGAGCAGGCGCACGGTGGCCTTCTCGGCCGCCGGGCCGACCCACTTCTTCTCGACGGGCACCGAGACCTTGGCCGTGGAGGTGTTGGTCACGGTGAAGCCGTGCTCGGCGTCGCCGGAGACCTCAGAGCTGTAGCCCTTGACGGCGTCCTCGGCCACGGCGTAGTCGATCACGGCGCCGGACTTGGAGTACTTGGGCAGGCCCTCGAAGGAGCCCTTCCAGCCGTTGGACTCGCTCAGGGTGATCGAATCGATGACGGTATCGCCGTTCTTGAGATTTACTTTGACCTTATTAGGATGGGGGATCCTGGGGTTCTCCCAGACCTTTTTGATGGGGATGTCGATGTTCTCGGACTTACCGATGACGACACCGCCGTTGGCGCCGATGCCGCCTCCCAACGGCGCCGTATTGCCAGAGATCGTCAGCGACGTCTGGCCGCCGCCGAGGTTATACACATCCTCACTCATCACAGATTTAAGCGCGACGTTCGGCGTGGCGTCGGTAAAGGACAGAGGCTCGCCGTTGTCACCATCGGGCGTGAATCGCGGGACATCGTGGTTTGTTGACGCATAAGTGCCTTCGGGGTTAAACAGCCCACCGTCTCTGTACCAGCTGACCTTTCCGCCGCCCGGAGCGCGGTTGGCCAAGGTCAGTTTGTATTTGGCGTCTTTGAAGCCGGTGAAGACGAAGTCGTCTCCCGCCTCGTCAGCCGTGTTCTTGGCGATCAGGCCGCCGTCCTGGACGTAGACCTTGGCATCTCCGGTCGGGCAGAACCACATGCCGCCGCCCTGTTTATCCGCATGGTTATCAACAACGCAAGCGTTTTCGATATGGAGCGTACTATAGCCAAGATACTCGTTGCCTTCGCTATACACGCCGCCGCCCATGCTCCAAGCAGTATTACCCTCGATCTTGCCCGCGCTGAGCGTGACGTCATTCGAATAGGTATAGACACCTCCACCGGCGGAAGCGGAGTTGCCAGATATGGACCCGCCCTGCATGATGAAAGCAGTATTCCCCTTTTCACTATTCTGACAGCCCGGGTCGACCACACACACTCCGCCGCCTTTGCCTTTGCCAGACGCAACGTTGTTCTCAATCTTTCCACCCGTCATGGTGAACTCGGCGTTGCCCTCAATATGAACTGCTCCGGAAGGATCGTAGGCCGCCTCCAGCCTACTGCTCCTGTTGCCGGAAATCTGGCCACCAGTCATCGTGAACTTGGCTCTTTGGTTTTCGCCCTTACCCTGGCCGTACGCAAGCACCGCACTGCCTCGATAACCGTTGTTGCCCTCGATGCGGCCTCCGCTCATGTCAAAGCGAGCGTCGCCCCACAAAATGACGCCAGAAGATGTAAGCCAATAGCAATTGGTGGCCCCGGTAACGACTCCGTTGTTACGGATAACGCCACCCCTCATAACTACATGAGCGCCGCTGGACGCGCGAACGGCACCGCAATACGAATGGCGCAGCTCGCACTGCTCGATAACGCCGCCCCTCATGGTAAGCGAGGCCTTGTCTCCCGATACGTCGACGGCGCCCGCGTTATCACTGCTCGTGGCGCCGTCGCACACAACGGCCTCGTCAGAGAGCACAACTGCTCCCTTGCTAGAAATAATGGCGCCCTTGTTGTAGCGACCACTCAGGGACACTTTCCCCGACAGTTCGAGGGATGCCCCCTCGGCAACATTGACCAGTACGGAGAAGCCGCTTTTCTTTGCCAAGATGGCATAGGGCTCATCCGACGTGATCTTAATCATCTTCCTGACAGGAATCGTGAGCGTGGAGCCGAGCTTCACGTGCTTTTCCAGCTTGATGACGGTCTCCTTGCCATTGGGGGCCTCGCTGACCAGCTCCTGAAGGGTCTTGGTGCTGTCATTGCTCACGGTATCGCCGACGCCGTCATCGATGGACTCGCGCGTGTAGACGATATCGACGCCAGAGGACGGGAGGTTCTCCGAGTCGGTGATGTCGTCCCTGCTGTTTTCGATCGTGATCTTTTGAACCGTGCTGCCGTCAAACATGTCCAGGGGTATTTTGGTGAGGCCGCGCCCGATCGTCACATCCTTCACGCCATCTACGCCCGAGAAGGCTGCCGTGCCAACGGAAGTCACGGAATCTGGAATGGAAAGCTGCTCCGGCAACGTACCGCTAAAAAAGGCGTAGTTGCCAATTTTCTCGAGCGTCTCGGGGAACTGGACGGCAACATTGCTCCAGATAAAGGCCCAGTCGCCAATGCTCTTCAGGCTGTCGCAGAGCCCCGCGATCTTAACTGGCGTGTAGCAAAACGCATAGCCCGGAATGTTCTGAAGCGAGGACAGATCCACGGACGCCTGCAGATTTTTGCACTCGTAAAAAGCCCCCCAGCCCATCTTTGTCACCTTGCTTAGATTGGGCACACTCACCAGGCTGGCACACCCCTGGAAAGCAGAGGATCCGATGCTCGTCAATGTGCCCGGGAAATCAATTCCGGTTAAACTCGAGCAATTCCGAAACGCCCCATCCCCGATGGACTCGATTTCGCTCAGCGCGGTGACGGACGTGAGAGAGGTGCATCCGTCAAACATGTGCGAGGGGATCTTGGTAACCGAAGCGGGCAACGACACGCTTGTCAGAGACGTGCAGTCTTCGAACACGCCCGTTATGGTGTCGGAGAAGGCGACATCTTTTGGAAACTCGATGCTTGTGAGGGCCGTAGCCCCCTCGAAGGCGCCCGAGCCCGAAATCATTTTGAGGGTGGAGGGGAGATTGATCTCCGAAAGGCTGCTGCAGCCATTGACCATCATGTTGGCGCTAATCTCCTCGACGCCCTCATCAAAATAGAGCTTTTCGAGCGAGCCAGCGTTTTGCAGCGAGCAACCGAAGTTCTTGATGGAGCCAGGGATATGGAGCTCCTTGACCTTTACGAACTTCCGGAAATACCATCCGCGCACGTTTTCGAGCGTGTCGGGAAGCGTCAGCTGCTCAACATTCTCGGCCACGATACCAGACGAGAAATAAAGTTTGGTGACTTTGTAGGTCTGGCCACCATGCTCGATGGAGCTGGGCACACTCACCACGGTCACACTGTCGTCGGCAACAATACATGTGATTTCCGCCGTGCCCTTATCCGTGGTCTCGCACGAATAGGTCACGCCGTCCTGGGTGATCTCAAACTCCTCCGCAGTATACGCAGCCCGCGATTCCGTGGCCGCATATGCGACACCGGCCGTCGCGCCAACGGATAAACATCCGAAGCCGAGAACCAGCGCAAGACAGAGAGCGACGACTCTCTGCCCCCCCCCGCCGAAAACTTTCCTCTCCAATTCCCTTCTCCCCCTCTGGTGTCGCCTTCTCTTCCCAAGAGCGATCTATTGATTAGGACAGTTTAAAGACAACATTATGCCCAAAGAGATCCATCATGGAGATAATCCACGTCTTCGCCCGAAATGATAATTAATTGGCAGGATTAATTGGCGAACAACTGAACGAAGAGCAATCTACTAATGGCACATCAATGGCGGCGTCAACACCTGAAGTGCATAGCCTCCGATCCCTAGACAGCACCATCGAGCGCCACAAGGCGCAGGATTGAATTGTTCAGATTCACATGCCTTTACGGGTGTTTTTCTAGCCCCAAAAAGACTGATCTGGTGCTGTGCCACGGAAAGGGCCCATCTACTACGTTTAGGCCGCGGGGTCAACCATAGCCGACTTTTTCGAAAATCGGCAAGCTTTCTACCTGCGGTTTTAATTTCACAAATTCCGGGATGGTCGAGGGTGTTCCGCTAAACGTAGTAGATTACCGCATTTCATGGCAGACGGTCCGACCCAAAGCACAAGGCGACCAGCCTCGGATGGCCATTCACGAAGTTGCGGTGGAATACGGACTGAATTGGCGCCTTAAAGGCAAAAACACTCCGTATTTCACCGCAAGTTATTGGGGAGGGATTGGTTTTAGAGGCGACCGAGGTCGTAGGATCGAGCGACCGCCTCGCCGGCGCAGATGAGGTTAGTTGTGGCTTCTTGCGGGTCGAGTGCCTGCTCCAGGTCCATGGGCTTGCGACAGATCGGCAGTACAAGGTCGATGCCCTGCCCATACACCGCATCCAGGTTGTCAGCGCGACCGCCCACGACGGCGACCACCGGCTTGCCATAGCGCTTGGCACGGCGGGCCACACCCACCGGCGCTTTGCCGGCGGCGGATTGCTCGTCCATATTGCCCTCGCCCGTTATGACCAGATCGACATCCCGCACGCGCTCGTCAAACCCAATCAGATCAAGCACCGTCTCCACGCCCGAATGTAGCTCTGCACCGAGCGCTAGCAGCGCGGCGCCCAGACCGCCAGCGGCACCGGCGCCGGGCACGCCGAGCACCGAGCCAAACGTCCGCGCACCCTCGGGCACGCGCAGTAACCCCTGAGCCCGTGCCTCGGCAATCGCCGTATCGAGCAGGCGACCGTAACCGACCATCCAGTCGTCGTACCCGCCCAGCGCTTCGACATCGTCTGTCGGCAGGCCCTTTTGCCCGCCAAACACCGCAAGCGCCCCGCGACGCCCCACGAGCGGATTCTCGACATCGGAAAGCACCACGACACGCGCGCCATTCAGTGCCCGAAGCGCCGGTGCCAAATCGATACTCGCCACGTGTTCAAGGCCCGTGAGCCCCAGCGCGATATTGCAGCCACGGTCATCGACAAGACGCGCGCCCAGCGCTTGCAGCATGCCGGCGCCACCGTCGTTGGTGGCGCTGCCGCCCAGTCCCATATATAGGGTCCTCGCCCCCGCGCGAACCGCACGAAGCATCAGCTCGCCCACGCCATAGGTCGTAGCGGCCAACGCCGCCGACTCCGTGCACGGCGAGCACCCGATGCCCGCGGCTTCGGCCATCTCAATGACAGCCGACTCGTGCTCGCCGTCCACCAGCATCCGGGCAGCCACGCACTTGCCCAAGGGACCTGCCACCTCGCAGGTCACAATCTCACCGCCGCACGCGGCAACGGCATCGAGCGTTCCCTCACCGCCATCCGCCAGCGGCAGCGCGCTTACTTGGGCATCGGGCCACACGCGGCGCACGCCTTCGGCAACGACCTCCTCTGCCTGCGCACTCGAAACGCTGCCCTTAAAGGAATCAATCGCCAGCAGCACACGGCGAGGCCGGCGCTGCACGGGACCAAAGTCGAGCGTCTCGCCGGCAAGATCCTCGCCGTCAGCAAGGGCCTCGGCGTGGGCAACATGCGCCTCAAGGTTTGCACCGCAGCCGCAACCGACGCCATCCGCACCGCGCAAACCGGCAAAATAGTTGCTCAGCACCGCGCGACACTCATCCGCCAACACGCCGGCGGTCACATGAAACCGATGGTTTAGGCGCGAATCGGCATTGAGATCGTACAACGAGCCCAACGCACCCGCCTTGGCGTCGCTCGCGCCATACACGCAGCGCCCCACGCGCGCATTGACCATAAGCCCCGCACACATGCAGCAGGGTTCCAACGTCACATAGACCGTACAGTCGGAAAGGCGCCAGCGGCCAAGCACCTGGGCAGCGGCGCACAGGGCCGCGAACTCTGCATGCGCCGAAGGGTCCTGGTCGAGCTCGCGCCGATTGTGCGCCCTCGCGACGATCTCGCCGTCGCGCACCACTACGGCTCCGATGGGCACCTCGCCCACCGCCGCGGCGGCTCGCGCCTCCGCCAACGCCTCGCGCATGAACTTCTCGTCGATTTCGGTGATCGTCATCGTTCGCCTTCCCTGTTGCAAATTCAAAACGATGCTATCATTACGACTCACGGAGAGATGGCAGAGCGGTTGAATGCGGCGGTCTTGAAAACCGTTGAGCGCGAGAGCGTTCCGGGGGTTCGAATCCCCCTCTCTCCGCCACTTTTAGTGATGCACCGGTGTCATGGTCCGCTCAAACAGCGCATCGACCACGTCGGCCATCTCGGGTCGACGCTCAAGATCGTGGCCCGATTCCCACCATATCGTGAAAAGTCGAATAATACCGCCGGCGACAAACTCAGACGTCGTCTCGAGCGACACGGGGGCCAGGGCATCCTCGGCAAGCACGTTCATCACACGCTCGCGGATGGAGCGGGCAATACGATCGCAAATAACGTTGGTCAACATGCCCGACATGCTGCTTGCCAAAATGTTATCCATGAGTTGCTCGTGCGCCAGAATCAAATCCATGGCATCGTCCAAAATCGCGTGCCGAAGCGCGCGCACGTCCTCGGCAGACACTGTGCCGGCCTCATCGGGCTGTTTTTGCGGCAAGCCGGACATGAGCTCATCGATATAAAAGGCAAAGTAATCGTTCTTGTCGCGAAAGTGCTTGTAGAACGTCGTGCGGCGAATCATGGCGCGGTCGCACAGCATGGCAACCGTCAGGTCCTCAAAACGATGCTCCTCGAGAAGCTCGGTGAAAGCATCGAACAGGGCACGATAGGTTTTCTTGATGCGAAGGTCCATCCGTATCGCCATCCTCAGGGCAAAGACAGTACTCGTCAATCTGTCGCATATCTTACACCTGTACCTCGCGCGTTTTACCCCGGTGCCGACCCCGCCGAAAACATAACGCTTACCGGAAAGTTCGGCACGGCAAAACGTTGCGGGTATACTAGTAGCGTTATACCAACGGCAGCTGGCGCATGCCGCCGCGGCCATTCGAAACGGAGACATCATGATTACCGTCATCATCGGCATCGTTGTTGTCATTGTGATTGTCTGCGCCATCGCCGGCATTTACAACAACATGGTCACCAAGCGTAACCGCATCGATAACGCCTGGCAGAACATCGATACGCAGCTGCAGCGCCGCAACGACCTGATCCCCAACCTGGTCGAGACCGTCAAGGGCTACGCCAAGCACGAGCAAGAGACGCTCTCCGCCGTGATCAGCGCGCGTAACACCGCCGTCAAGGCCACCACGCCCGAGGCCAAGATGGAGGCCGACAACGTGCTGACCGGTGCGCTACGCCAGCTCTTCGCCGTAGCCGAGGCCTATCCCGACCTTAAGGCAAACACCAACTTTACGCAGCTGCAGGCGTCGCTCGAGGATACCGAGAACAAGATTAGCTATGCACGCCAGAGCTACAACGACTGCGTGCTCAGCTACAACAACGCCATTCAGACGTTCCCGGCTGTCATCTTTGCCGGCATCTTCCAGTTTAAGGAGCGCCAGGGCTTCGAGGCCGCCGAAGCAGCCCGCCAGGCCCCGACCGTCAAGTTCTAGTAGTTTGGCAGCGCATCCTTAATCGGCCAAATGCATAAACCGCCCCGTCGAATGCATACTTCGACGGGGCGGTTTCCTTTTTCGCGAAGCTCCCCCTCTAAGCGCCGTGCATTTTTAGGAGTATTCAACATAACCAAGGGCTTCGGGCGCCGCGATAAATGCCAAAGAGCGCAAATATCCCTGCAAATCAAACGCTGTCAGCCCATAACCCCGCCCATCATTCGTAGAAAACATCGAGAAATCCCGATTTTTTGCCCGAGGTCGGTATGCAGGGGCCTTCGATTGCAGAATACTCGCAAAAATGCACGTCGCCATCACCCCCACATGGCGCGAACCAAAACAAAAGCGCGGCCTAAAAGGCCGCGCGCCATCTTTAATTCAGATCTATATTGCCCGTAACGGCAGCGCCGAGGTAACGCAGGCCCGAGGGCAACCTTCCTTTCCGGCGCACTCCGCAGGACGAAAGAACCTCCGCCGCACGTAGTGCGCAGCGGAGGTTCTTTCATGTCCGAGGACGCGCCGGAAAGGAAGGTCGCCCTCGGGCCGAACAGCTATGGCAGCTTACGCGACGGTGTAAACCCAGTCGTGCTTATCCTCAACAGCACCAGACTGGATGCCGGTCAGGGTCTCGCGGAGCTTCTTCATCACGGGGCCAATCTCGGTGTAGCCAGCCGGGAAGGTCACGGTCTCATCGGCACCATAGACCTTGTTGTCAATCTCGCCAACCGGGGAGATGACGGCAGCGGTGCCGCACAGGCCGCACTCGACAAAGGTACCGGCCTTGACCTCAGCCCACTCGACGGGACGCTGGTCGACGGTCATGCCCAGGTCCTGAGCAACCTGAACGAGCGAGCGACGGGTGATGGAGGGCAGGATGGAGTCGGTGTGCGACTGAGGAACGACGAGCGTGCCGTCCTCCTTCACGAACAGGACGTTAGCGCCACCGGTCTCCTCGACATAGGTGCGGGACTCGGAGTCGAGATACAGGTTCTCGGCATAGCCCTCGCGATGGGCCTCCATCGTGGGCTTGAGGGACATGGCGTAGTTGAGGCCGGCCTTGATGTTGCCGGTGCCGTGCGGTGCCGCACGGTCATACTCGGAAACGCGCAGCTTGACGGGCTTAAGGCCACCCTTAAAGTACGGACCGACCGGGGTCACGAGAATGCGGAACGTGTACTCAGGAGCGGGAGCCACGCCGATCACGTCACCGGAGCCGATCATAAACGGACGCACGTACAGGGTCGCGCCGGAACCGAAGGGCGGAACCCAGGCGGCGTTGGCAGAAACGACCTGCTTGACGGCCTCAACAAACTTGTCCTTGGGGAACGGGGGCATCTCGAGGCGCTGGGCAGAGTTATACATACGCTCGGCGTTCATGTCGGGACGGAAGCAGACGATGCTGCCGTCCTCGGCGGTATAGGCCTTCAGGCCCTCAAAGACCTCCTGGCAGTAATGGAAGATGCCACCGCACTCGGAGACATGCAGGGTGTGGTCGGTGGTCAGGCCGCCCTCGTCCCACTCGCCGTCCTTCCAATGGGCCTCGTAGCTGTAATCGGTCTTCATGTAGCCAAAGCCGAGGCTACCCCAATCGATATCCTTCTTCTCGACAGCCATATGTCGCTCCTTACATACACAGTTGCATACTCGCGAACCCGCACGCAAGGACCGGGGCCGACCGCGTCGCAACGTCGCACGCCCGGAGCGTAGAGCCGGACGGGACACGCGAACGGCATCAAAGCCGATGGCACGTCGATTCGCATGCACGAGATTGTACTCCCCGTACGCGTCTGATAAAACGCTTTTCTTTAACTAAGTAAAGTATTTTCATTTGACCGAAGCAAAAAGGCCCGCCACCGTAAGCGGTGACGGGCCTCAACGGCACGGTTTGCGCGCTGGCTCGAGCTACGCGTTCTTTTTGCCCAGCTTAGCCTTAACCAGACCGACCACGGTCGGGATGATCGACACGGCGACGATGCCGATAATCAGCAGCTCAAAGTGCTCCTGCACAAAGGGGATGCCGCCAAAGAAGTAGCCCAGCAGAGTGAAGACCGTCGACCAGGTAATGCCGCCCAGCACGTTAAAGATGACAAAGTTGCGCCAATGCATGCCGCCCATGCCGGCGATGAAGGGCACAAAGGTGCGGATAAACGGGAAGAAGCGACCCAGGAAGATGGCCAGGTGGCCCCATTTGTCCAGGAAGTCCTCGGACTTTTTGATGCGCTCGGGCGTCATGGCCTTCACCTTGCCCGAGGCGATGATCTTTTGGCCAAAGAAATGACCGATCATAAAGTTGCACTGATCGCCCAAGATGGCAGCCGTCCATGCGACGGCCAGCAGAGCCACGATGTTAAAGCCGCCGTTGTGGGCAAAGAAACCCGAGGCAAACAGCAGCGAATCGCCGGGAAGGAACGGGAAGAACACCACGCCCGTCTCGATAAAGATGATCAGGAACACGCAGCCATAGGCCATAAGCGGGCCGGCGGCGATCCAGCTGGCGATCGCGGTGCGCGGATCCTTAAGCAGCTCGGCGATAAAATTGATGAAACCCATGAAGTAAAACCTCTCAGTTGTGGGCGCGGACACGTCCAAGTTGACCAGTATACGGTTGCGGCGCCCCCTCGTGCGCAACCCCACAAAAGCATGACTCCATTACCAGCAAGTTTGCATAACTGACACTTGTCGCCCAAAGCAAAGCAAGATCGCCCTTCTTAATCCCTAGCGAATCGCTATACTTTATTGAATCGCATTGTCACGGCGCTGAGGGAGGGCGGCCAGTGAGCTTTATCAATACCATTCGCGAGGACATCAAGACCGTCCAAGCGCAGGACCCCGCCGCGCAAAACGGTCTGGTCATTTTTCTTTCGTACCCCGGCCTGCACGCCAAGTGGAACCACGTGGCCGAGCACTGGCTGTGGGAGCACGGCCATCGCTCGCTCGCCCGGGTGCTCTCGCAAATCACCCGCCACATCACCGGCGTCGAGATTCATCCCGCTGCACAGATCGGCAAACATTTCTTTATCGACCACGCCATGGGCGTTGTCATCGGCGAGACCACCATTGTGGGCGACAACTGCGTGCTCTACCAAGGCGTCACGCTCGGCGGTACCGGCAACGAGACCGGCAAACGCCATCCCACCCTGGGCAACAATGTCACGGTGGGCACGGGCGCCAAGGTGCTTGGCAACATCCACATTGGCGACAACGTCAAGATCGGCGGCAACTCGGTCGTCGTCAAGGACGTGCCCGACAACTGCACCGTCGTGGGCGTGCCCGGGCGCATCATCAAGCGCAACGGCTGCCGCGTGTTCGAGGAGAGCTTCGACGCCAAGCAGCATCGCGAGTACATGCCCGACGATGCCGCCGAGCAGAGCGCCCTCAACCGCCAGGGCATCAACGAAAACGCCCGTCGCGTCAAGGAACTCGAGCGAGAGGTGGCCGAGCTCAAAGCCCTCGTCGCCAAGCTCGTGGACGAGCGCTAGGGCCGTGGGCAGCCGCCACAGCATGAACGCCAGCACAAAAGGCGCGCCAGGGAATCCGCCCCCGGCGCGCCTTCTTTTCGATGCGACATGCGGGACTGCCCCTTTGTCACCTTATGCGAACTGGCTTAGGTAGAGGTCGGCGTAAGCGCCCTCGGCAGCCAGCAGCTCCTTGTGCGTACCCTGCTCGATGATATTGCCGTGATCCATGACCAGGATGAGGTCGGCATCGACGATCGTCGACAGACGGTGCGCGATCACAAAGCTCGTGCGCCCGCGCATGAGCGCGTCCATGGCGCGGCCGATGGCAAGCTCGGTGCGCGTGTCCACGCTCGACGTCGCCTCGTCCAGGATGAGGATCGCCGGGTTGTTGAGCAGCACGCGCGCGATGGTCAGCAGCTGACGCTGGCCCTGGCTGATGCTCTCGGCATCGTTAGCCACCCGTGTGTCGTAGCCCTGCGGCATAGTGCGCACAAAGAAGTCGACCTGAGCGGCACGTGCGGCCGCGACAATCTCCTCGCGCGTCGCCTCGGGACAGCCATAGGCGATATTCTCGGCAATGGTGCCATCGAACAGCCAGGCGTCCTGCAACACCATTCCAAACTGCTGGCGCAGCTCGCCGCGGTCCATGCGGCTCGTATCCACGCCGTCGAGCGTAATGTGGCCGCCGTCAATCTCGTAGAAGCGCATGAGCAGGTTGATGAGCGTGGTCTTGCCCGCGCCCGTAGTTCCCACCACGGCGATCTTCTGGCCCGGCTCGGCGGCAAACGACACGTCGCGCATGAGCGGCTTGTCGGGCGCATAGCCAAAGCGCACATGCTCAAAAGCGACGCGGCCCTCCACCTTGCCCGGCAGCTTGGCAGCCTCGCCCGGCTGCGGATCGGCCTCCATCTCGGGCTCATCGAGCAGGTCGAACACGCGCTCTGCGCTCGCCAGCGCGCTCTGCAGCGAGTTAAAGGTAAACGACAACTGCGTCATGGGTTCGGACGCCTCGTAGATAAACTGGAAGAACGCCTGGAACACGCCGACGGTCATATGCCCGGCAACCAGCATGCTGCAGCCCACCAGCGCAATCACGATCTGCGCCAAACGGCCGATAAAGCGCACCGCAGGGCCGACGGCGTTAATCATAAAGTCGGCCTTGGTGCTCACGCGCGCCAGCTCCTTCGAAGCCTCGTGTACCTCGACAGAGCTCTGGCGCTCGCGGTTAAACGCACGGATCACCAGACGGCCCGAGTAGCCTTCCTCGACCGCGCTCGTAATCTTGGACACCCACTCCTGGCGCTCGCCCGTCACATCGTGCGTGCGGCGCGACACGACCTTCGTCACCAGCAGCGAAAGCGCCGTAAAGAACAAAAAGACGAGCGTGAGCGGCACGCTAAACACGAACATCACGCTCACGGCGCCCACTACGGTACCGATCGACACCAGCAGCTGCAGCAATCCGCGCTGCATACTCTCGGACATCTTGTCCAAGTCGTTGGTCGCGCGGCTGACGACCTCGCCGGGACGATGCGCGTCAAAGTAGGCAAGCGGCAGGCGGTTGAGCTTTTGTGCGATGCGGTTGCGTAGGCGCAGGTTGAGGCGCTCGGCAACGCTCGACATCAAAAAGCTCTGGAGTGCGTAGAACGAGGCGGCGGCGGTCCAGATCATAAAGTAGATGAAGATGGTCCTGCCGCAGTTCTCCCAGGTAATACCGAAGGTAGTGTTGTTGGCAAACGCCACCTTCATGTGCCCCCACAGCTCATCGATCACGCGGGCACTATATGCCGGCGCAGCGGTGTTAAAGATGGCATAGAACACAATGCTCGCGAACACGATATAGAAGCGCCAATGGTCGCCGGCGGCCTCGCTCCACAGGCGGCGCACCGTCGCCCAGGTGTCGCGGGGCGTCTCGTCCTCGTCCTCGTCATCAACGTCGCGCATGCGCTCCGCCTCGGCGCGGGCGCGCTCGTCCTCGGCGCGCTCGTTTTCCTCGTAGAGTGCCTGGCGGCGAGCCTCGCGCTCCGCCGCCTTGGCGGCTTCGTCCAGGCCGGGCGTGGCGCCCGCCTCCTCGACTGTCTCTGCAACCGCGGCGTCATCGGCGATGCCCTGCTTCTTGAGCTCCTCGGTCATGCTACTCACCTCCCTTCATCTGCGATTCCGCGATAGCGCGGTACACCTCGCAGGTTTCCATGAGCTCGTCGTGCGTGCCCAGGCCCACGATCTCGCCGTCCTTGAGCACCACGATCTGATCGGCATGCAAAATAGTCGAGATGCGCTGGGCGATGATGAGCACCGCGGCATCGCACGTCTCGTCCTGCAGCGCATGGCGCAGTGCCGCATCGGTCTTAAAGTCCAGGGCCGAAAAGCTATCGTCGAAGATATACAGATCAGCGTGCTTCATGAGCGCACGGGCGATGGCCAGGCGCTGGCGCTGGCCGCCCGAAAAGTTCGTACCGCCCTGCGCCACCGGCGTATCGAGCCCCTGGGGCTGGTCGAGCACAAAGGTGCTCTGGGCAACCTGGAGCGCATGGAGCATGTCAGCCTCGGTCGCACCCTCGTTACCAAAGCGCAGATTGCTTGCCACGGTACCCGAGAACAGCCATGCCTTCTGCGGCACATAGGCGATACGCCCGCGGATGTCGTCTTGCGAAAGGTCGCGCAGATCGACGCCGTTCAGGCGAATGGCGCCCTTCGTGGCATCGTGGAAGCGAAGCAAGAGTTTGGCCACCGTTGACTTGCCCGAGCCCGTTGAGCCCACGATCGCGGTCGTCTGTCCGCGGCGGCAGGCAAAACTCAGGTTGCACAGGGTGTCCTCGTCGGCATCGTCAAAACGGAACGACATGTGGTCGAACACGGCCACCACGTCGGCGCCGTCTGCGGACTCAGGCGCCCCGTCGCCCAGCGTAGCCTTGCCGTCCACAATGCTCGGCTCGATTTCGAGCACCTGCTGCGCGCGGTTGAGACACGCCGCGGCACGCGGAAGCGTCAGCACCACCATCTGCGCCATCATCACAAAGAACAGGATCAGAAGCGCGTACTCCAGCACCGCCGAGATGCTCGCGATCTGCATGGCGTGGGCGCCCACGCGGTTGCCGCCCACCCACAGTACCGCCACCTCTGCGATGTTCATCAAAAAGAAGGTGGAGCTGTCGAGGCCCACAAACAGGTGGTTGACCTTGATGGCATTGGCCGCGTAATCGCTAAATACCTCGTCCAGGCGCTGCTCCTCGTGGCGCTCCTTATTGAAAGCGCGGATGACGCGAACGCCCACGATGTTCTCGCGCAGTACCACGTTCATGCGGTCGATAAAGCTCTGCAAGCGCATAAAGATCGGAGCCGCGTTGGCAACCGTAAAGACCGCCGCAACCAGCACGATCGCAACGACCACGCCCAGCAGCGTACCCATAGCAGGATCGATGAGCCAGGCAAAGATGATGCCCGCCACGGCCAAGAACGGCACCGGCAGCACCAGCTGAATGGTCTGCAGAATCGCCTGCTGAATCACGTTGATGTCGTTGAGCGAGCGCGTGATCATCGAGCCCGTGCCAAAGCGCTCAAAGTCGCTGGCGGACAGCTCGAGCGACTTATCGTAGACGGCGTTGCGGATGTCGCAGGCCACATTGGCCGCCAGACGGGCCGAAAGGTAGCAGCCCAGCACCGCGCCGCCGCTGGCCATGCCAGTCGCGATAAGCATGTAGAGGCCGTTGCGCAAAATGTAGTCGACATCGCCCGTGGTGATGCCGGTGTTGACCATGTTCGCCAGCATCGTGGGAACCAACAGCGTACCGACGTTGTCGATTAGCAGCACCAACAACGTCACCGCGACAAGCCTGCGATACGGCTTCATAAACCTCATTAAGAGTCGCACGACTCCCCCTCACCTTGATTCTCGGCCTGGCTCTCGACAGCGATATGCTGCTTAAAGGCATCGCACTCATCGCCGAGCGCATGGGAAAATTTTCCGATTAGGCGCATGATTTCGCGTTGCTCACACGGCTCAAGCGCGGCAAAGGCTCGCTGCTCGGCCTTGAGTGCCGGCAGCGCATAACGCTCGGCAAATTGCCTGCCCTCTTCGGTCAGGCTCACAACCTTGTTCTTACGGCTGCCTTCGGCAAACTCCAACGTTGCGAAGCCCCGCGCCGTCAAGGTTTTAATTGCCGAGTTGATAGTCCGCTTGCTGTAGAACCATTCGCTTGTCAGACGGCTTACGGCAACACTGCCGCCCGCCGTGCTGGTATCGACGAGCATCCAGTAAGCGCAGTCCGAAAGACCGCAGGCGCGCGAGAACTCCGAATAGATATGGTCGAGTCCATTGAGCAACCGGTCGAAGTCGACCAGTGTAACCGCACTATTCATCTATCCCACCATTCGATTGTCCGATTTTTGACCAATTTTGTATCTCTAGATTGGTCCGAGTTTTGACTATCGTCAACAGGCTCTCCGCAAATACTTGCACTTTTATGGCCTATCGGCAGAAAAAGACCGCCGGCGCGGGGGCGGCGCCAGCGGTCACGTGAAAATCGGGTTTTATTGCCTGTTAAGCGGCGACGGCCTCATAGACCGTAGCGCCCGAGAAGCTATCATGCAGGCTCTTGCCACAGATCCACGGCAGCTCGACGACCTCGCAGACCGTGTTGACCAGCTCGGAGCAGTCAGTAAAGTGGCCCTTGTCGTTGAGGGCCTCGCAATCCTGAACACGCCAATAGCCATCGGTGTGCGTGATGTAGTACTCGTGATCGTTGATCGACACGAAAGCGCGCGTCTTGGAACGCAGCAGCTTCAGAAATCCTTCGAAATCGGTCTCGACGACATCTCCAGCCTGGAACATGATGTTACCTCCTGGCCCGGCGCCACCACGGCGCATTGATAAACGTTGGTACTCCTTTAGTAAAACCTTTATCAGAGGTTATGCGTTCGTCATTTAGGCAAGTGGTAAAAAACCGCAGGGTAGACGGGATAAAACGTTTAACCATCCCATTGGTTTGTCACATTCTGAAGGTACTTTTATGCAAACCTACTTTCCCAATTGGAATCTATCCTTTTGGCCGGGCAATTGACCGTCTATCGTTTGAGCCCGACGGGTATGAACGTGGCATCTGCAACGCCACCACAAGGAGACACCATGGAAACCATCGAAGCGCTCATTCACCGCCGCAGCTGCCGCAACTACAGCGATCGTCCCGTCGAGGCCGAAAAGCTTGCACGTATAATCGAAGCCGGCCAATATGCGCCGAGCGGCATGGGCCGCCAGCCGGTGACGTTTGTCGCCGTCACCGACCCCGCGACCGTCGAGCGTCTCTCACTGCTCAACGCCCAGGTCATGGGCAGCAACAGCGACCCCTTCTATGGTGCCAAGACCGTTGTGGTGGTGCTGGTTGACCGCAGCGTGCCCACACATCTGGAAGACGGCTCGCTCGCCATGGGCAACCTGCTCAACGCCGCCTATGCACTGGGTGTCGATTCGTGCTGGATTCACCGCGCGCATGAGGTCTTTGACTCGCCCGAGGGCCTGGAGCTGCTGGCCAGCTGGGGCCTGCCCGCCGACGGCAGCCTGCGCGGTGTCGGTCACTGCATTCTGGGCTACGCCGAAGACACGCTACCCGAGGCAAAGCCGCGCCGCGACAACGTGGTGTATGTTCCGCCGTTCTAACGAACGGCGGACCCGTTGACGCTGCGCGGGCCGCATTCACGCCAATCTGACGTTCAATTTCGAGGGCGCGACCAAAAGGTCAGCGCCCTCTCATTTCACGTCACCTTGGCGCAAATGCGGCTCGCTCGCTGCTGGCGACTGACATCGAATGAATTGCTGCTGACATTCGACACTTGGGCAGCTAAAAAGGCCCATCCCAAATTAGCTGCCCCGCTCGCAAGTTATCTTGCCGATGGAGTTGTTGCCGTTTCGCTCGTCTGATTCGCATCGGCTTCGCTGCCTTGCCCGCCTTCATCCTTTTGAGCATCGGCAATGGTAGCAGCGACTGCGACCATGCCGCGCTGGGGCGCGACACCCGTCTGGGCCTGAGCGCCTTCGACAACTTCTATGCCTGCATGCGCGAGCTCGGGCGATTTAAACACTGCGTCCAAGTTGGCGCCACCGCCGGCATAGCCAAGCGCCGCGAGCGCGATGACGATTATCGCGGCAACGACCACGATCGGCACGTAACGATGCCAGCCTGCAGGATTGAGGCCGCTACGGCGGGCAGCACCGCGGCTAATATAGCCAAGCGTGCCATCGTGCTTGAGCTTTGAGCCCACCACGCGACTTCGTCCCCACAACGAGGACTCGGCCTGCATGGCCAAGCGAGCGCTTGCCGAAGGATAGCCATATTTTGTGCGCTTGAACGAGCCGTCGAACCCCGAGGCGTGTTTGCCCCACGTCACCGATGTCGTGCGTCGGTTAACCGGCGCGGCACTCCGCCTTCTGCGGCTCGGTTTTGTAGTCTCAGCCATACGCCCTCGCACGCCGTAACCAAATCGAAACAATAACGCTTTGGACTGTAGCACACGCGTCGCGCGCGGTCACGGGTGCCTCGCTCAACGGTCATCGTCCTTCAGCAAGCGCCACAGCGTTGTACGGCTTATGCCCAGCACCTCCGCCGCACGGGTTCGGTTGCCGTGGAGATGATCTACAACCAGATGCGCGATATCTCGCTCGGTATCGGCCAGCGGTCGCAGAATATACAGGTCGCTTTCGAGTGTCGGGGCGCCAAAGGTTGCGGTCTTAATCACGTCCTCTTGGGCGAGCACTTCCTCCGCCACAGCGCGGTCCACCGTGCCCGCCCCCACCAATATATACAGTCGTTCCGAGACCTCGCGGAGCTGCAGGTAGTTGCGGGGCCAGCGGTACGCATCGAGCGTCTTTGCCGCGGCGGGCGACAAGGCAGGCGTTGCCGTCTCAAACATATCTGCCAGATACTCCAGATAGCGCGCAACTTTTTCCGACGCGCCGCCCTGCTCGGCAATCGCCGGCGCCACACTCACGGCGCAGGCCAGACGTTCGGTCACAAAGGCAGCCTGGTCGCTTTCGCCACCACCCGGCATATCGTTTGCCGTCAACACCACATGGCAACGAGTTGCGAGCGCCATGTCGATCATTGCGGACACGAGCTCGCGCAGGCGCTGGGATCCAACGGCATGCCAGCCGCCCATGCAAAGCGTCAGCCCCGTTTGGAAAAGCGGCGATTCGGAACTTTTAAGCAGATGGCGCCAACCGCGATCCGTAAGCTCATCGAGTGCAACGGACACAAAGGGCTGATCGGCATAGGGTCCATCCAGGTACAGGCGTTTTGCAATCTGGTCCTGCCCCGCGCCCAGTTCACCCTCGAGCATAAGGGGCACCCCGCGTGCGTAGCTCTCCCGTACGGGGGCAGCGACCGCTGCCGCGTCTTCGACGATGCCGTACGTGCTCGACTCGTAGCGAGCCTCGACTTCGTCGGCATTAAGCCACTCGATGCCCGCATGCGTCGCAGCGGCGCGCACCCCATGCGCCACAACCACCCAAAGCGCTCCGCGCTCCTTGGCCGTCGGGCGCACCGTCAAGCTCAACCGCACGCCCTCGTGGCCCATCACCAGGCGCGCCCCATCACCCACGCGAGCGAGACGCTCGGAAACAAAAGCGGCGACATCCCGCTCGAGCGCAGCGTCACTCATAGTCGAAATCACAACGCCACCGCGCTCGTCGATTGCCAGCGCCGATGCTCCGGCCGCGGACAATGCCTCAATCAGAATCTGCAGCTTGGCATCGCTGTCCATGGTTCGCCCCGTCTCCAGTCGCCGTCCCATCTGGGCCCCGGCATCTCAAGTGTTTCAAAATTGAACGATAATGTTCACCAAACACTATAGGGCCTGCAGCGCCTTCTTGCGAATATATGAATTGCCCCGCATCGCCATCCTGGCGGGGCGATAAGAGCTCTTCGGGACCTATCAACCTGCGGACAAGCCATACCCGCAAGAGCTCCTATCGCTCCACCGCGAGGATGCGCTCACCAGCAACCAGCACGCAAATAAGCTACTTCTCTACCAGATTCCCAGCACGTGCTGCATTCCCAAACTCATGCACGCAATGCCAATCCAGCAGCAAAAGCCCAATGCGATGGGCTTGCCGCCCTTTTTGACCAGCTCGACGATATCGGTATTAAAACCAATAGCCGCCATGGCCATCACGATAAAGAACTTCGACAGCTCCTTGATGGGCGCCGTAAAAGACGCGGGAAGCTGAAACACCGTGGTGATCACGCTCGCCAGCACAAAGAACAGCACGAACATGGGAAACGCGCGTTTAAGCGAGAACGTGCTTTTGGCGTCGCCGCCGGCCTTGTGCGCCAGATGCATCTGCCAGCATGCGAGAACCAACGTGATGGGAATGATAGCCAGCGTCCTGGTGAGCTTGACCACCGTGGCGCTCTCGAGAACATTGGCGCCGGGATGCATACTGTCCCAGGCGCTCGCCGCAGCCGTTACCGACGAGGTGTCGTTGATAGCGGTGCCGGCAAACAGGCCAAAGCCCTCGTTGGTCAGCCCGAGCATGCCGCCGAGCGTCGGAAACACGAGCGCCGCGATAACGTTAAACAGGAAGATGACCGAAATAGCCTGGGCAATCTCGCGATCGTCGGCATCGATGACGGGTGCGGTCGCGGCGATAGCAGAACCGCCGCAAATCGACGAACCCACACCCACAAGCGTCGCGATCTTACCCGGCACGTTCATAACGCGGCAGAGCACAAAGGCGATGACAAGCGAGGTCGAGATTGTCGCCACGATAATCGGCAGCGACTGGGCGCCCTTGGACAGAATCTGGGAGAGGTTCATGCCAAAGCCAAGCAGGATAACCGCGTACTGCAAGACTTTTTTGGACGTATAGGTAACGCCGGCGGCGAGCTGTTCGCGACGATTCTTGGGAAAGACGAGCGCCAGGACCATGCCAAAGAGGATGGCAAACACCGGACCGCCGACCACTTCAATTTGTTTGCCGAGCAACGTCGCGGGAATGGCGATGATCAGGCAGAACAAGACGCCTTTCCAGCGCTCGCGTACGAAATTTGCCAGTTGCATATGGGATTCCTTCTTTCTATTTCACGTTTGCGACGGCTTATGATACGGCAACATTGAGCGTAGCCTTGCGCAAACACAGACTAAGATGCCGCAATAGTTCTCAGGCAACAGCCGAATTACCCACCGCGGAGAGCTGATTCGCGGCATAATTAACAACTGACATATGAGTTTGATAGAACAGTTGCGAGGCGCTATGGAAGAATCGATGCACGTCGGCGAGCAGGAAACGAGCCTACAGGACCAGTCCTACCACACCATTCGACGCAAAATCGTCTACCTGGACTACAAGCCGGGCGAAAAGCTGGGCGTCAAGCAACTTTGCGACGACCTGGATATGGGGCGCACCCCTGTGCGCGAGGCACTGGTGCGTCTGGCGCAAGAGGGCCTGGTGCGCACCGTGCCCCAGAGCGGTACCTACGTCTCACCCATCAACCTCACCCTTGCCGAGAGTGCCTGTTACATCCGCGAGCATCTGGAAAAGCAGGTGATTGTGGAGTGCTGTGCGCGCGCCACGTCGGCCGGCATCGAGCAGCTCGACCGCGCCATCGCGCTGCAGGAAAAGGCCATGGCCGAAGAGGATCGCATCGGCTTCTTTTTGAGCGACAACCTCATGCATCACATGATTTTTAGCATCGCATGTCGCAGCACCGTGTGGTCGTGGCTCGAAGAGACCAATGCCGACCTGGAGCGCTTCCGCTGGCTGCGCGCCGCCACGCAGGTTCTCGACAATCAGGACATCGTGAACGAGCACAAGCAGATTCGCCGCGCTATCGCCGGTCGCGACCCCATCGAAGCGAGCTTTTTGGTCAGCAAGCACCTGCACATGATGTTCCGCAACCAAACCGAGGTTCTGGACCAGTTCCCCGAGTACTTCGAGACCAGCAAGCTCCGCTAACCTGCCAAAACCACCACAAAGGGGACAGGCACCTTTGTGGTGGTTTCTCCGCACATAAAGGCCCGGCTCCGTCTGATGATGCGGAGCCGGGCCTTAGTTGTTAGGATGACGAAACTCGATTACTCGACAGTAACGCTTTTCGCCAGGTTGCGGGGCTGGTCGACGTCGCAGCCGCGCAGAATGGCGACCTCGCGGGCGAGCAGCTGCAGCGGGACGCTCGCCGTGATGGGGCTGAACACGTCGCGGACTGCCGGCACGCGGATGATGCAGTCGGCGATCTTGTTGATCTCCTCGTCGCCCTCGGTGGCAACGACGATGACCTTGGCGCCGCGCGCCTTGCACTCCATGAGGTTCGACACGGTCTTGTCGTAGGTGGCGCTCTTGGTGGCCACGGCGATGACGGGGAAGCCCGGGTCGATCAGGGCGATGGGGCCGTGCTTCATCTCACCGGCGGCGTAGGCCTCGGCGTGCAGGTAGCTGACCTCCTTGAGCTTGAGCGCGCCCTCGTAGGAAATGGCGGCGCCCATGCCGCGACCCACGAACAGCGCCGACTGCGCGTCCTTGCACAGCAGGGCGGCCTCGTGCACGGCCTCGGTCTGCGTGTCCAGAATCCACTGGATCTGCTCGGCCGTATCGGAAAGCTCGCGGAACAGCATGCGCGCCTGCTTGGTGGTCAGACGATATTTGACCTGCGCCAGCAGCAGAGCCAACAGTGTGAGGCTCACGACCTGGCCGATGAAGCTTTTAGTCGAGGCGACTGCGATCTCCTTATTAGCCTTGGTGTAGATAACGCCGTCGCTCTCGCGCGCCACCGGGCTGCCCACCACGTTGGTGATGCCAAAGACCTTGGCGCCCTTGATGCGCGCGTCGCGAATGGCGGCAAGGGTGTCGGCCGTCTCGCCCGACTGGGACACAGCCACGACGAGCGTCGTCGGCGTGATGATGGGGTTGCGGTAGCGGAACTCGCTGGCCGCCTCCACCTCGGTGGGGATGCGAGCCCAGCCCTCAATGAGATTCTTGGCAATGAGGCCAGCGTGATAGCTGGTTCCGCAAGCGATCACGTAGACGCGGTCGATGTCGTTGAGTTCCTCGAGCGAAAGGCCCAGCTCGTCGATGTCGAGCTCGCCGGCCGGCGTCATACGACCGACCAGCGTGTCACGCACGACGCGCGGCTGCTCGTGGATTTCCTTGAGCATAAAGTCGGGATAACCGCCCTTTTCGGCCATGTCCAGGTCCCAGTCGATGTGGGTGACCTTGGGCTCGATAACGTTGCCGGCCTCGTCGGTGTACTCGACGCCTGCGGGCGTGAGCTTGGCAAACTGACCGTCCTCGAGCACCACGACATCGCGGGTGGCGTCGATGAGCGCGATGACATCGGAGGCGACATAGGCGCCGGTCTCGCCCGCGCCGACCACGATCGGGGAATCCTTGCGGGCCACGGCGATCACGCCGGGCTCGTCAGCGCACACGGCGGCCAGACCATAGGCACCGACCACGTGGGTGCAAGCCTCGCGCACGGAAGCCATCAGGTCGTGCGTCTCGGCATAGGCCTCTTCGATCAGATGCGCGAAGACCTCGGTATCGGTCTCGCTCTTAAAGTGATGGCCGCGGCCCTCCAGCTCTTCGCGCAGCTCGGCGAAGTTCTCGATGATGCCGTTGTGGACGATGGCGATACGACCGTCGCAGCTGGTGTGGGGATGGGCGTTAACGACGGAGGGCTTGCCGTGGGTGGCCCAACGGGTGTGGCCGATACCGCAGGTAGCGTCACTGTCGATGTTGGAAAGCTCGCTCTCCAGGCCCGCGACCTTGCCCACGCGGCGGATGACGTCGAGGTGCGCCGCGGCGCCCTCGCCCACCTCGAGCGCGACGCCCGAGGAGTCATAGCCGCGATACTCCATACGCTTGAGGCCCGTGACCAGGATGTTCTTTGCAATATCAGAGCCGGTGTAGCCGACGATTCCGCACATAGGATAAATCCCTTCGTTCGCGTGACTGCAAGACGTCCACGCACAGGGGGCGCTGAGACGTATAACGTTCGAGTATTGTACTCACGCAAGCGCAAGCTGATATACCAGAAGTGGTATCTCAACTTAGATACCACCCGATGCACACACGTCCAGCCGGTCCAAACCACCACAAAGGTGCCTGTCCCCTTCGTGGTGGTCGCGCTGGCAACGGCGTTTCCGCAGATAAAACCTACCAAAATAAACCTGTCCCTAATTGGCAGGTTTTGACACCCCAGGGGCGGGCGATGCTACAATCTGGCTTGTACTTGAAACGCATCAAAGGGGCCGCTATGGCAAAAGTAAAAATCAGCGACGTCGCGCGCGAGGCAGGGGTCTCGCTGGGCACGGTATCCAACGCGCTCAACCACCCCGAAAAGCTGCGCCCCGAGACCCTCAAGCTCATCAACGAGACCATCAATCGCCTTGGCTACCTGCCCAACCAAAGCGCCCGTCAGCTCGCGGGCGGCACCACCAAGTCCTTTGGCCTGGTCCTCCCCCGTCTCGACCACGGCTTTTCGCTCCAAATTGCCAGCGGTGCCCACAACGAGGCACGCAAGCACGGCTATGACTTGCTCATCGCTAACGCCGACAACGACGACATTCTCGAAGACCATTACCTGCGCTACTTTATGGGCACGCAGATGTCCGGCGTCATGGTTCAGCCCATGGCATCCCCCGACTGGCACCCGGCCATGACTAAAGTGCCCGTGCCGATCGTCCATCTGGACATCCACTGCTCCGAGCCCGGTTATTACGTGGCTGCCGACAACGAGGCACAAGGCCGCATTATCGCCGAGCTCGCCGTTGCCCGTGGCGCACGCCATATCACCGTTGTGGGCAGAGCGGCATTTATGCAGCTCACCTTGCGCGTACTTGGCATCCACAAGGCCCTCGCCCTGCATCCCGATATCAAGATCGAAGTCATCGACGCCGGCGAATGGAATACCGCTGCCGACGGCTACGGCATCGGTGCCCAAATCGCTGAGCGCCCCGCGGACGAGCGCCCCGACTTCGTGGTCGGCCTGACCGACGTACTGGCGTCGGGCGTTATCTCGGCGCTGATAGACAAAGGCATCTCCGTCCCCGAGCAGGTCCGCGTGGCCGGCTGCGATGGCAACCCGCTTGCCTGGAGCGGATCGGTCCCCCTCACCACGGTAGCACCACCGGGCTACGAGATCGGCCGCAAGGGCGTGCAGCTGCTCATGGAACAAATCGAGGATAAACCTGCCGCCAAGACCAAACGAGTCCGCATCGGCTCCGCCGCGCGCACCGTCACCACGGTCACGGCCACCGAGGACATTAACCGTCAGGAGCTCGTGCGCCCCTTCTTGCTCGAGCGTGTGAGCACCCAAAAGGCCGAGCGGCAACCGACGGGCCCATCCGCGGCCCCTATAACCGACATCAACCTGGGCGCCTACCTGTAACAAAAAAACGCCGCAACGGAAACAGCCCCGCTGCGGCGTTTTTGCTGACCCCACGGGCCTTCCCCGTTTAGCCGAACCTGCGGCTACGGATTTTTATGGAATGTAATCCATTTTTCATTAGCTTTTTTGCAAAAATGGATTCAATTCCATTTTTTAGAACAGTGCCTCCGCGCAGGCGCCGTTACCGTCACCGTCCTGCGAGATCGGGCGCGGGGCATGGCGACTTGCGTGCAAACGCTAGCGCACGGCCTTGACCGCGGCCGGCAGATCGAACAGCGTATCGAGCACAGCCTCGCAGCCATCCACCACGTCCTGCGGCAGCGGCACGATATCGGGAACGGCAAAGACGTGGCAGCCGGCCGTGATGCCCGAGACGCAGCCGTTGCGCGAATCCTCGACCACGGCACATTCTTCGGGAGCAAAGCCCGCGCGCTCGCAGGCGAGCAGGTACATCTCGGGATCGGGCTTGCCGTGTGCGACGTCCTCGCCGCAGGTCACCGTCTCAAACTTGTCAAAGAGGCCAACCGTCTTAAGGTTGCGCTCGGCGGTAACATGGCGCGACGACGTCGCAAGACCCACGTGATAGCCCGCAGCCAGCAGTTCGTCCAGGCACTCGGCGGCGCCGGCCTTAAGCTCCAGATCGGTCTTGACCATCTCGTCGCGAATCTCCCTATGGCGACGATAGATTGCCTCAGCGGTTTCGCGGCTGCCGTAATGCCCATCAAGGATCTCCATGACATCAGGCAGCGTGCGGCCGATAAACTGATGGATCAGCGCATCGTCAATCGCGAATCCCAGCTCGGCCGCGCCCGCCTTCCACGCCTTGATACCCAAACGCTCGGTGTCGACCAGCGTTCCGTCCATGTCAAAAATGACAGCCTTGATCATATCGGTCCCCCATCTCTTCGCGCTGCTGTACTCCCGCAACTTTACCGCACCTGTAAACTTGTATATAACGTATATAGCATATTGCACTTTCGTTACATAGATAGAAGTCTTATGACAAGCGACTCGGTAGGATTATAGTTTTCGACCGAGTACTCAACGGCAAGGATCGATTCATGCTTCCAGACACCACCGCACCTGCAGAGGGGCTTCAGGACAAACTCGCAGCGCTCGAGCAGCTGCTTTTGGCATACGGACGCGTCGCCATCGGCTTTTCCGGTGGCGTCGACAGCAGCTTTTTGGCCGCGGTCTGCGCCCGCATCATGCCCGCCAGCACGCTTCTCGTTCACCTCACCACGCCGCTCATCGGCACGCCCGAGCAGGCTTCGTTTGAGCGGGCGGTTGACGGGCGGGCCGATGAGGGGCCGCATTTCAAGCTCCCCGTGCTCAACCTCTCGGTCGATCAGCTGCAGCTCCCCCAGGTAGCCTGCAACGACGCCGACCGCTGCTACCACTGCAAGCGCGCCGGCTTTACCGCCATCATCAACCACGCCAAGTCGCTGGGTTTTCCCACCGTCATCGACGGCAGCAACGCAAGCGACCGCGGCGACTACCGCCCCGGCATGCGCGCCGCCCAGGAGCTCGGCGTGCGCTCGCCGCTTATGGAGGTCGGCTTTACCAAGGACGAGGAGCGCGAGCTGCTACGCGCCTGGGGATACCCCGTCTGGAACCTGCCGGCAGGAGCCTGCCTGGCCACGCGAGTCCCCACGGGCGAGGAGCTCACGCGCGAGAAGGTCGATGTGATCCGCGCCTGCGAGGACTACCTGCACGACCTTGGCCTGGACCAGGTCCGCGCACGCCTCGTCGGCGGCTGCATGCATATCGAGGCCGCGCCGGCAGACGTCGCCAAGATCGCCGCCCTCGGCAGCACCGCGGTCAACGACGAGGGCAAGGCCCCGCTTCCCGCCGCCATCGAATCTGCCCTGCGCAACCTAGGCTGCGGCCATATCTCCCCCGAGGTCACCCCCTACATCCACGGCAACATGAACCAGTAACCTACCAAAAAGGGACAGGTTTATTTTGGCAGGTTTTATCTGGGGAAACGCAGACAGGGCCGCGACGCCTATAGCGTCGCGGCCCTTTTCCTTGGAGAAGGACCGATTAATGGAACGGAGAGCCCGTTCTAGCCCTCGAGCCCGGCGTTGATGAGCTCGGCAATCTCGACAGGATCGGTGCTTTCGCGCACCCTGTCACGGAAGCCAGCATCCATCAGCATCACGGCAGCCTTGGAGAGCAGACGCAGGTGCGTGGTTCCCGCTTCGCCGGCGGGCACGTACAGCGCGAGCGCCACATCGACGGGCACGCCATCAAAGCTCGGCCACTCAACAGGCTCGGACAGCTTGAGCACGGCCACGCCCGGCGTATGGATCGCATCGCTCTTGGCATGCGGAACGGCAAAACCGGCGACGAGGCCAGTCTCGGCCTCGTTTTCGCGAGCAATAAAAGCCGCCTCTACAGCAGACGCGTCATCGGCAAAACCAAGCTCAACAGCCTGCTCGGACAGATAATGCAGCGCGTCCTCGCGCGAGGCGGCGGCGTAGCCAATCGTCACTTGGTTGGCAGATACAAACCCCATGGAAAGCCTTCCTTACAACACGGACCTGACCGCAGCTTCGATGCCGTCGGCGTCCAAACCGTACTTATGCAGCAAATCGACCGCAGGGCCGGACTCGCCGTACACATCGCGCACGCCGACGCGACGCATCGGCACTGGATGCTGCTCCGCGAGCACCGAGGCAACGGCCTCGCCAAGACCACCGATAATCGAATGCTCCTCGGCGGTGACCACGCGACCGGTCTTCTTGGCGCTGGCAACCACCAAACGCTCATCGAGCGGTTTGATCGTATGCATGTTGATGACCTCAGCATCGATGCCGTCGGCAGCGAGCGCCTCGGCAGCAGCGAGTGCCTCAGCGACCATGAGGCCGCACGCGACGATCGTGACATCAGAGCCCTCCCGTACAACAACACCGCGGCCGATCTTGAACTCGTAGTCCTCGTGATCGTTGATGACCGGTGTTGCCAGGCGGCCGAAGCGCATGTAGACCGGCCCCTCAAACTCATAGGCGGCGCGCACACAGGCGCGGGCCTCGACATCGTCGGCGGGAACGACCACCGTCATACCCGGAATCGTACGCATGAGTGCGATATCCTCGCAGCACTGGTGCGTGGCGCCGTCCTCGCCCACCGAAATGCCGGCATGGGTGGCGCCAATCTTGACGTTGAGGTGCGGGTAGCCAATGGAATTGCGGACCTGCTCGTAGGCGCGACCGGCGGCAAACATCGCAAAGGTGCTCGCAAAAGCAACGCGGCCCGTGGTCGCGATGCCGGCGGCAAGACCCATCAGGTTGCTCTCGGCGATGCCGGCATCGTAAAAGCGCTCAGGATGGGCAGTCTTAAACTTACCCGTCTGCGTAGCGGCAGCCAGGTCGGCATCGAGCACTACAAAGTCATCGTGCTCATTGCCCAGCTCGACGAGCGCCTCGCCGTAGCTTACGCGCGTGGCGACTTTTTTGACCTCTGCCATTAGAGCTCCTCTCCTGCTGCCGCGAGCTCGGCCATGGCCTGCTCAAACTGCTCGTCATTGGGCGCCTTGCCATGCCAGCCAACCTGGTTCTCCATAAAGGAGACGCCTTTGCCCTTCACCGTCTCGGCGATGATAGCGACGGGCGCGCCGGTCACCTCGCGAGCTTCGGCGAAAGCCGCCTCAATCTGCGCCATGTCGTTGCCATCGGCTAGCTCTATCACATGCCACTTAAAGGCGCGGAACTTGTCGGCAAGCGGCATGGCCGAGTTGACTTCATCGATCGTGCCGTCAATCTGCAAGCCGTTGTGGTCGACGACGGCAACAAGATTGTCGAGCGCATGGTTGCCGGCAAACATAGCCGCCTCCCACACCTGGCCTTCCTCGCACTCACCGTCGCCCAGCAACGTGTAGACACGGTAGCTGTCGCCCCAGTGCTTAGCGGCAAGCGCCATTCCAACTGCAACAGAGATGCCCTGACCGAGCGAGCCGGTGGACATATCGATGCCTGGGGTATCGTTCATGTTGGGATGGCCCTGCAGTCGGCTGCCAATATGGCGGAGCGTCTCGAGCTCTTCGACGGGAAAATAGCCGCGATTTGCCAACACCGAATACAGGCCCGGCGCCGCGTGACCCTTGGAGAGCACAAAGCGGTCGCGATCGGCCTTGTGAGGGTCGGCAGGATCGATATTCATTTCCTCAAAGTACAGATACGTCATGATGTCGGCTGCACCGAGCGATCCACCCGGATGTCCCGACTTGGCCGCGTGAACCGCAGTCACGACACCCTTCCTGACCTCATTGGCGACCTTCGCCAGCTCCTGGTTGGTCATACGAATTCCTCTCTTGAGAACAACCCCGGCACCGGATGGCGCGATGCCGAGGGCAACCCGGTCGTTAAGCCTGAGCGACGACCTTCTGCCAGTCAGCCTCAAAAGAGGCGAGGCCCTGGTCGGTCAGCGGGTGATGCAGGCACTTCTTGAGAGCGGCCATGGGCACGGTCGCGATGTCGGCACCAAGAAGAGCCGCCTGGGTCACGTGGTTGGGTGTGCGGACCGAAGCGGTGATGATCTCGACGGTGTCGTCGACGTTCTTGCCGGTCCAGTCATAGTTCTTGATGCAGGTCACGACATTGTCGAGCTGCGAGATGCCGTCCTCGGCGATGTCGTCAAAGCGGCCGACAAACGGGCTGATGTAGCGGGCACCGGCGTTGGCGGCCATGAGGGCCTGCGTCGGCGAGAAAACAAGCGTCATGTTGACGCGCACGCCCGCATCGGCCAGGGCGCGGCAGGCGGCGAGGCCGGCCTCGCACACGGGAAGCTTGACCACGATGTTGGGAGCCAGAGCGGCAAGACGCTTGCCCTCCTCGATCATGCCCTCGGCAGTAGTCGCGGTGGACTCGGCGGACACGGGCAGGCCCTCGCAGAGCTCGGCAATCTTGAGCATATGGGGCTCAAAGTCGGCGAGCTTACCGCCGGTCTTGGCGTACAGGGACGGATTGGTGGTGACGCCAGCAAGGCAGCCCCAGCTCTTGGCCTCGGCGATCTCGTCAAGGTTGGCGGTATCGATAAAGAACTTCATGGTGCAAACTCCTTCGGAGGAATCCAAAACTCAAAAGAAAGGACAAAGGGGATGCCCCTTTGTCCTATGTGCCGGGCCTGCAGCTGGGACATGCCCCAGGCCCGGCGTCGTGTAGGAAAAACTACTTAGTCCTCGAGAGCCTTCTCGATGCGGCTCGTGACGCCCTTGAGGTTAAGACCGACGACGTACTGCTTGATCGGGCGCTTGATGTGCTCGATCACAAAGCGCTTGCCGTCGATGTCCTGGGCAGCGAGGTTGCGGTAGAGCTTCCCGACCTGCTCCTTGACCTCGGGATCGTTAAAGGCGTAGTGGCCGGAGACATCCAGAATCTTCAGGCTGAGCTCGTCGTCGGCCAGGATGTCGTCAACCTGCAGGTTGACGTCGTCGCCGGTCATCCACTTGCGCCAACGCTCGGTCTTGATAGCCTTGACCAGCAGCGTGTGATACAGGTCGGAGGGATCGTCGCACAGGCCGTTGTCGACCAGAATCTGCTCGGTAGCGCAGAGTTTGAGGTAAGCGCGGGTCTCCTCGGTGCCATACTGCGGAGCAACGTTGGAGGCGGTCACGTGTGCCGGGATATGCTCGAGCAGCGTCGCGTCATCCAGGTAGTCGGCGTTGTGCTCCTTCAGACCCACGCCGTAGCGCTTGGCCATATCGGCAAGCTCGCGAGCGTTCTTGAAGTTGTAGTGACCGACCTGCTCCGTCCAGCGGGTAAGGGTGCCGGTCTGGCCGACGATAAAGGTGGGCATGGGGCAGCCGCGCTTCTCGAGCTCGGGCTGCAGCTGAGAAATGAACTCCTCGTACTTATCGGTAGAGGTCAAGCCGCCATTGGTCTCCTCGGTACCGACCTCATAGGCAACCTCGGGCAGGTTATGCTCGCGACGGTATTGCTCAAGGTAGTCGATAAGATCGATCGTGCGGCGAAGCACCACGTCGAGCGGAATAACCTTGCCGATCTGATAGGGGTCCTTGGTGGGGTCGACCATCAGCAGGTCAAAGCCCGCCTCCATGTCGGCGACAAAGGACTTGCGGGCGAGCTCCATGGCCTCGTCCTCGGGCAGGTGGGCGTTACGCTCCTCGTCGCGCTGCCACGGACCGCCGTGATCGCGGCACAGGTAGTACGGACCGGTGTAGCCCACCTCGTCGGCAACCTTCTTAATGTCGGCGGCAAAGCGCGTCTGGTCCCAGCCGTTGACGTAGCCGGCGCCCATCTCGTCCATATCGACCTGGTTGCGGCTAGCGATAAACATGGGCGGGAAATCCTCGTCCTTGGCAAGCTCGAACACGGCCTGAATCAGGTTGGGGCTCATGGGGCCAATGCCGACCATGGTTGCGTGATCGCCGCTATCCTGCAGCTTGAGCATGCCCTGAACGGCCTGACGGATGGTGAGATTGGACATTTTGTTCTCCTTCTCCAGAGGATTTTTGACAAAAGTTCCCTGGGACCCAGATGCGGGCCCTATCAGTGCAGATGGATTTTGTTGTGTAGGGGCGGTTGTGCGGAGTCAAATCCATCCCTCCGCACAACCGGAGTCCTTAAAGGTTTACTTGGCCTGCTTATCGAGCGTGGGCTTCATGGCAATCAGGATTGCAGCGGCAACCACAGAGCCAATCACGATGTCCAGGCAGAACAGCGCGACGTTGTTGGTGGCAAGGGCGACGATAAAGCCACCGTGCGGGACGTAGCAGTCGATACCCTGGAAGGCGGCGAGCGCCGCACCCACGGCAGAGCCGATGCAGATGCCGGGCAGGGTGTGGCCAAGGTCCTTGACCGCGAAGGGGATAGCGCCCTCGGTAATGCCGATGCAGCCCATGAACAGTGCGGAGATACCCATCTGACGATCGGCGTCATCGAACTTATTCTTGGCGATGAGCGCAGCGAGGCCACAGGCGATCGGGGGAACGGCGACGGCGACGCGGAACATACCGTTAGGACCATAGATACCGGATGCCATGATAGCCATGGTAAAGGTCGAGGCGGTCTTGTTGATGGGGCCACCCATGTCGAAGGCGGTCATAACACCAATGACCAGACCAAGGACAACAGCGGAGCCGCCCTGCAGGCTGCCGAGCACGCTGGTAAGCCAGTCCATCACAAAGCCAAGCGGCGTGGCCAGGATGTAGATATAGGCCATACCCAGGACAAGCGAGGTCAGAATCGGGATGATCAGGATGGGCATGATGGTCTGGATGGTGTTGTTGACCTTCCAGGTCTTCATCCAGCGGACAAAGTAGCCGCAGATGACCGCCATGATCATGGCACCCAAGAAACCGGTCGAAACGCTGTTGCCGTTAGGGGTAACGACTGCGTTGTTGACCAGGTAGCCCAGGACAAAACCGGGGGCGAGCGCGGGCTTGCCGGCCATCGAATAGGAGATGTATGCCGCAAGCACCGGAATCATCATGGAGATGCCGGCCATACCGATGGTGTTAAGGCTCACCATTAGCGGGTTCGTAACCTCCATGCCATTGGCGCCGGCGGTGCCGGATGCCAGTGAGAAGGCAAGGAACACGCCGCCGATAACGACAATGGGGATAAAATAGGAAACGCCGGTATTGAATGCATTGAGCAGCGTCTTGCCAGGATCGGCAAAGATAGACTGCTTGGACGCCGGTGTCGGGGCCTGCGGGGCAGCGGAGACGGCCTTCTTCTCTGCCTTGGCCTCGGCCTTGGGCGCGTCAACGGCGCCACCCGTCGCCTTGATAATCTCAACAGCCTGGTCGATGATCTTGACCGGATCGGCGATTACATCGGAAGTACCGACCTTGAGGAACTTGCCCTCGGCCATCTTCTGCTCAAAACGGTCCTCGTTCTCGACACCCACGTCGACGGACTCCAGGACCAGGTCGGCGGAGTCCACGTCTTCCTGCGTGAGCTCATTCTCGATACCCAGGCCACCCTGAGCCTCGACCTTGCACTCGATGCCACGGGCGGCGCATTCATCTTGAATCGCCTTCTGGGCCATATACGTGTGGGCGATACCCACGGTACAGGCGGCAACGCCTACGATCTTCATTGCTTCCCTCTTTTCATAGAGTTGCGTGCGCAAGACACCGTTTGCGGAGGCCTCCGGAGCATCCCCTGCCGTTTGGACTTGCTGTCTTTTCGACAAGACCAATATAGGTGCTCAATTTTCTTAATGCCAGCTTATTTCGGTAAACGCGCAGGTCAGAGCGTTGGTTACGCTATTTAGTTATGCGTTTAACCAAAAATGAATCCTGCGATTTTACCCTCGATTTCAAAAGTCAAGAAGTATTTGATTTTCTCGGTAGACGGCAGATACGCATGCCGGTCACAAATTTCGACCCCACCCGTATACCGCATTTGTTGCATACTCATATGAAAGGAAAAGGTCGCTCACCGAAGCGCATCCCTCACCAAGACTCAAAGTCATCATGTTGGAAAATGCTCATCTGTCGGAAGGAGTCGCTGTGGCAAAACAGCGCGTTACGATTGCAGACGTCGCTCGAGAGGCGGGAACCTCGACGGCAAGCGTCTCGTATTACCTCAACGACAAACGAGAAAAGCTTAGCGAGAAGACGCAGACAAAGATTGCGCGCGTCATCAAGGAACTCGGATACGTTCCCAACGCCCAAGCGCAAACGCTCACCGGCAAGCAGACCCACGTCATCGCCATCATCATTTTGGATAACACCAACAAGTGGGCGGGCCTCGTCCTCAACGGCATGGAACAGGTCATGCTCCCCGCGGGTTATCAAACGGTCGTTTGCACAAGCAACTTTAACCCCGAGACCGAGCTCATGTACGTCGACAAGATGCTCTCGCTGGGCGTCGATGGTTTTATCATCCAGCCCACGGCAAATTTCAAGGCCGTCCACGACCGCATCAAGCGCGCCGGCAAGCCCGTCGTCTTTTTTGACGCGGCCATCTACAGCCCAGGCACCAGCTGGATCAAAACCAACCTCTACGACGGCGTGTACAACGCCACGCAGGCGCTTCTCGATGCCGGCTACGAGGACTTTTTCTCCATTGCCGCCAATATGACCGAAATGCGCACCCGCATGGAACGTTTTCAGGGATATGCCGAGGCATTAGCCGCGAATGGGCAGCTCTACAAAGCCATCCCCATCGATCACAACAAGCCGTCAATCAACGAGCTCACCGAATACTTTAAATACAAGTTCAACCCCGCCAAGCGCACGCTCATCTTCGTACAAAACCAATGGGCACTTCCCCGTGTCTACAAGGCCCTCCAACCCATGGCCCATCTACTTCCGCAGCAAATAGGTCTTTTGGGACTCAACTGCGAAGACTGGACCAACCTCACCACGCCGACCGTCTCCACGATCATCGAGCCCGTCGACCAGGAAGGCAGGGAGGCGGCCGAGATGCTGCTCGCCTTGCTTGATGGCAGCAGCCAACCCGGCGAGCAGCGCATTCTCGAGTGCAAGCTCAACTGGCTCGACTCCACCTCGATCTAGACCGCGAGACAAATTAATCAGTAGTGTTTGTCCCAAATCTTAAGTATTTGTTCGATAGAACGGCCCCTGCCGGCTCCTGCTAGACTGGTAGATTCCCAACCGTCCCTCCAGGAGCCCCCATGTCGCGCAAGTCCGCCTACAAGCAAGTACTTTCCATCGGCACCGCCGTGGTGCTGGGGTTTGCGCTGTTTACGGGATCGCTCGACGGGGCGCCCAAGCTGCTCTCGCCGCAAAGCGACGAGCAGGCGGCGGCTCTGGCCGAAAAACAAAACGAGAGCCCCAACCGCACCGACGACGAAGCAGACCTGGTTGCCCGGCTCGAATCAGGAACAGCGAGCTCCTCGGACTCTCAAAATAGCCAAGACTCTGGCGATGGCTCCGAATCCACCGCGACCAACACCAACGGCAACGTTGCCTCCGCGGATAGTGCCGCCACCCCCATCGACGAGGTGGAAAACCCCAACCTCAACCGCGCCCGCGGCGTATACCTCAGCAGCATTCCCGACTACGCGGGTAACCCCTATGTTGCCCTGCGCGCCGACAGCACGCACCCGCTCGGCACACCATTATTCACGCTCGATGAATACGAGCGCGCTACAGAAGAGGGCTGCTTTAAGAAATTCTCCAAGCTCGACAGCCTGGGCCGTACCCGCAAAGCGCTCGCCTGCGTAGGACCCGAATCGCTCGGCCAAGGCAAGCGCGGCGATATCTCGCGTATCCATCCCGCCGGTTGGCACCAGCAGCGCTACGACTTTATTCCAGGCCAGAGCCTCTACAACCGCTGCCACCTCATCGCCTGGTCGCTCTGCGGCGAAAATGCCAATCGCAAGAATCTCCTCACCGGCACGCGCTATCTCAACGAGACGGGCATGCTACCGTTTGAAGAGCAGATTCTCAACTATATCCGCGATACGGGCAACCACGTGCTCTACCGCGTCACGCCCATGTACAACGAAGAGGAACTTCTCTGCCGCGGCGTGCGCCTTGAGGCCCAATCGGTCGAGGACCACGGCAAGACCCTCTGTTTCCACGTTTATTGCTACAACTTGCAGCCGCATGTGCAGATTGACTACGCCACCGGCCGCAACCAGGCCTCGGGGGACTAGCCCTAACCGCGACAAGAACCGATTTGCATCCCCCAGGGATCAAAAAGGGCCGCTCCGGATTACCCAGAGCGGCCCTTGCATCAACATGCGTGGCGCAGACAAAGCCACACGTTACTTAGCGCGACCCTCCTCATAGCGCTCGACCAGCTTGGCCTGAACGTCATAAGGCACCTGCTCATAGCCTGCGGGCTTCATGGTAAAGTCGCCCGTACCACGCGTGATAGAGCGCAGGCGCGTCGAATAATCCGTCAGCTCGGCCAGCGGCGCCTGGGCAATGACCACGGTATCGCCGCGCTCATCGGTCTCCATGCCCGTCACGCGACCGCGCGAGGCCGAGATATCGCCCATCACGGCGCCGGCGTAGCTCTCGGGGATCGTCACCGTGATTTCCTCGATGGGCTCTAGCACCACCGGGTCGGCATCGGCGCACGCCTTGCGCAGGCCGATGCGAGCCGCCGCGCGGAACGCCATCTCGTTGGAGTCGACGCTGTGATACGAGCCATCGTACACAGCCACGCGAATGCCCGTGAGCGGATAGCCGGCAATAATACCGTCCTTCATGGTCTCCTGAACGCCCTTGTCCACGGCGGGAATCAGCGAGCGCGGAATGCGGCCGCCCACGACCTCGTCCACAAACTCATAGCCGTCGCTCGTGCCGTCGGGCCCAATGAGCGGCTCCACGCGCAGCCGGCAGTCGCCGTACTGACCGGCGCCGCCGGTCTGCTTCTTATGGCGGCCCTGGGCACTTGCCGTACGGCGAATGGTCTCGCGATACGGAATGCGGATCGGCACACTCTTGGCAGCAACCTTGGTGCGATCCTCCAGACGATTGAGCAGCACCGAAACCTGCGCCTCGCCAACGGCGGAGATAATGGTCTGGCCAGTCTCCTCGTCGCGGTCGATGCTCATAGTCGGATCGGCCTTGCAGGCCTTCTCGATAAACGTGTAGAGCTTCTCTTCGTCCCCGCGATTCTCGGCCTCGATGGCGATGCGGTACTGAGAGTTGGGGAACTTAAACGCCGCAGCCTCGACCTTACCGGTAATGGAGAGCGTATCGCCCGTCTCGGCAGCCAGCTTGGGCGCCACGATGATGTCACCGGCATAGGCGTGACCTACCTCGGTCATGTCGCGGCCGCACATCACATACAGGTGAGCCAGACGGTCGCTCTTGCGCGTACGGGCGTTGACCAGCTCAAGACCCGGCTCAAGCGTGCCCGTCAGCACCTTGATAAAGCTGATGCGACCCTGCTGCGGGTCGGCCAGCGTCTTAAACACAAACGCCACCGGGCGGTCATCGTCACTCGAGATCTTGAGCGAATCGCCGTCGATGAGCGGCATCTCGCCGTAGTCGGTCGGCGCCGGGAAGTACGTGGCGATGTCGTCCATCAGCGAGTTGACGCCCTGCTCCTTAATGCAATCGCCCGCAAAGACCGGCACAAAGATGCGCTCGGCAATCGCCTTCGACAGCAGGCCCTCAAGCTCCTCCTGCGTCAGCGTCTCCTCGCCTTCCAGGTACTTCATCATCAGCTCATCGTCAGCCTCGGCCACCAGCTCGCACAGATGGTCATGGGCTTCCTCGGCCTGGGCACGATACTCCTCGGGAATCTCCGACTCAACGGCTTCGGTGCCGTTGCAGTGGCGCGCCTTCATGCGCACCAGGTCGATGATGCCGTCAAAGTCCTCGCCCTCGCCCCAGGGAAGGGTCACGGCGCCCAGGCGCGTGCCAAAGCGCTCTTGCAGCAGGTCCATCGTGGTCGCAAAGCTGGCCTCGGAGCGCGACAGGCGGTTTACGAACACCGCACGCGCCAGGCGCAGGTCCTCGGCGGCATACCAGAGCTTAACCGTCGTAGGCTGCGGGCCGGCCTCGGCGTCGACCACAAACAGAGCCGTCTCGCAGACGCTCATCGCGGCATAGGCGTCGCCGATAAAATCGGGATAGCACGGGGCATCGAGCACGTTGATGCGCGCGCCCTTCCAGTCGATCGGCGCAATGGTCGTCGAGATGGAAAATGCACGCTTGACCTCTTCGGGGTCATAGTCGAGCGTGGGCTTGGTGCCGTCGTGGCCGCCCAGGCGGGCGGTCTTGCCGGAAAGGTGGAGCATGGCCTCGGCGAGTGAAGTCTTGCCCACCCCGCCTTGGCCTACGAGCACCACGTTCCTTACATTGCCGGTCTTGGGAGCACCCATGATGACCTCCTTGCAGGGCCGCGCGCAATGCGCGACGCCAACGGGGAGGGTTCGCGGTCGGTGCCGTCCCAGGAGCAGCATGGTCGGCAGCCGAGCCGACTCACCCTCCAAATGTCCTATGCCACCACCCTACCCTCACGGACGGCTGTCCATGCATACCTTTCGGCGCACGTATAAATACAGGCGGCGAGAGGAAGAGACAAGCTTGTGAGGCAATTATTGAACCCCGTCGATGTAAACAAAAAGCCGCCACAGACCGTAAGACCTGTGGCGGCTTCGCCTCAATTAATAGTTGAGTAAATACCTGAGCCTATCCCTCGATACGGCTCAAGAACTCACGCGTGCGCCGCTCGCACGGATGGTCGATGACCTGCTCGGCAGGACCCTCCTCGACAATACGACCGCCATCCATAAAGACCACGCGGTCGGCAACATCGCGCGCAAACTGCATTGCGTGGGTCACGATCACCATCGTCATGTTCTGCGCAGCGAGGTCCTTAATGACACGCAGCACCTCGGCCGTCAGCTCGGGATCGAGCGCCGAGGTCGGCTCGTCAAAGAACAGGATCTCCGGGTCGAGCGCTAGGGCGCGGGCAATACTCACGCGCTGCTGCTGACCGCCCGAAAGCTCACACGGAACCTTATTCTCGTTGCCCGTAAGCCCCATCTGCGCGATCAACTCACGCGCACGCGCTTCGGCCTGCTCGCGCGGGCGCTTGAGCACGCGAATCGGAGCATCGGTGATGTTTTTCATCACCGTATAGTGCGGGAACAGATTGTAGTTCTGAAACACCAGGCCAAATCGCGAGCGCGCCTGCTTGGGCACGTCGCCCTTCGCATAGACCGCGCCCGAACCCGCATCCATCGCAACGGCAAGGCCACCAAACGAAAGCGAGCCACCGTCGAGCGTCTCGAGTAGCGTAGCGCAGCGCAACAGCGTTGACTTACCGCCACCCGAAGGTCCGATAATCGCCACGACCTCACCGCGCTTGACTTCGAGTGAGATATCCTTGAGCACCTCATTGCCGCCAAACGCCTTACGCGCGTTCGTTATCATCATTACCGTTCCGGACACGGGAACCTCCATGTGTTTGAGAAGTCAGCGAGCGTGTGGCTGACGAGACAATGTGCTTCGAAAGAGGAGCGCCGCGTACTTCTGTACGCAAGCGACGGTTTGAGGAGCAGATTGGCCGTCAGGCACGCGCGCAGCGTCGAGCAGTCCGCCGTTCGCTAGAACGGCGGAACGATCTAGTCATGATAATAGTCCAGCTTCTTTTCGGCGGCGCCCAGCAGCATCTCGACCACAAAGTTAAAGACCCAGTAAATCAGCGCCGCGATCGCAAACGGCACCATACTCACTTGCGAGGCAACCAGCGCCTTGGCCGTCGAGAACATCTCCCCCACGCCGATGGCAAACGCCAGCGATGTGTCCTTGACCAGCGTGATGATCTCGTTGCCCATCGCCGGCAAAATGCGTTTGGCAACTTGCGGCATCACGATGTACAAAAATGTCTGCAGACGCGAGTAGCCCAGCACCTCGGCGGCCTCATATTGACCACGCGGAATCGACTGCAGGCCCGAGCGATAGATCTCGGCAAAGTAGCCGGCGTAGTTGATGATGAACGCCACAACGCACGCCGTCCACTTGGAATCGGGCGTGAGCGAGATGCCGAACACGTAGTACGGGGCGAAGTAGATGGCAAACATCTGTAGCATGAGCGGCGTGCCGCGCATGACCGAAATATAGATGCGCGCAATCCAACGCAGCGGCGCGACCTTGCTCATGCGCATAAACGCCACGGGGATTCCCAGCGGAATCGATCCGAGCAACGTCAGCACAAACAGCTGCAAACTGACCAAGAATCCCTGGCCAAGCATCTGCATCATGACCTGAATAGACAACCCAAGCTCTCTTTCACAGCAACGGAACAGCGAACCCAATGCTAAAGCGGGTTTTCCAGGTGCCCGAGTTTGCCGTGAAAGAGGAGCGCCGCGTACTAAATGTACGCAAGCGACGGTTTGAACGGCAAAATCGGGTGCCTGGGAAAGCCGCTATTTGAGCACCCAGTTGTCGAAGGAAAGACCGTAGCTCGCATACTTATCGCAGAGGTCCTTAACCGTGCCGTCCTCGTAGAGCGCCTTGAGCGACTCGGTCACAGCATCGGCCGACTTGGTGTCGCCTTTCTTAAAGCCAACGGCGTAGTGCTCGCTGGACAGCGGCTCATCAAGCTGCGTGTAGGCATCGGGCTTGGCGGCAAGCTGATACTGGGCAATCGAAAGGTCGCAAGCCACGGCATCGACCGCGCCGCTCTCGAGCTGCATAAAGGCCGTGTTGTACTCGCCGATGGTATCGAGCGTGGCAAACGTCGCGGCCAGATCCTTCTGATCGCCCTCGAGCACATCCTGCGCAGCGGAATCGGTCTGAGTGATCACGGTCTTGCCAGCGAGATCGTCCCAGCTCTTGATACCCGCGTCCTTCTTGACCACGAGCACTTGCTCGTTGAGCATGTACGGCTCGGAGAACGTGTAGCCGTCCTCACGGCCCTCCATGGTAAAGCCGTTCCAGATGCAGTTGATGGCGCCGGAGTTGAGCAGCGTATCCTTGGCGTTCCAGTCGATGGCCTCGTATTTGACCTCCCAGCCCTGCTTATCGGCAACAGCCTTGGCCAGATCGAGATCAAAGCCGGTGTACTCGCCATCGTCGCCCACAAAGCCGTACGGAGGATAGGACTTATCAAAGCCCACCACGAGCTTCTTGGACTCCGCGGCGCCCTTCACATCCTTGGCCGCGGCAGAGCCAGCAGCGGAGCCCTTGCCAGCACCACCGCCGCAACCGACAAGACCAAGGCCAAGCACCGCGGCGAGCGAGCCGGCTAGACCAACAAACTGACGACGAGACATATCGGTGTTCATGGTATTCCCCCTTGATGGCACTTTAGTTAAGTAAAGTGAGTCATGTAACGTTCAGAATCATACACTTTAGCGTGATAGAGCACAAGGCGAGTTTGCCCGCCGCGTGAGGGGTGTGGGGGGTTAAGTTTCCTGCTCTACAGTCCTGCGCAAGACGGAAAGCACATTAAGTGCTTTCCTTTGCGTGCGGAACTCGCGATAAACTTAATTACGCGCCGCTCCCCGCCCGCGCCGGGCAAACGACGTTGGGCTTATCACTGACAGGAAATGGGCGCTTGTATATCGTCTGCTGGCTTGGCACGGTACAATACTTGCAGCTTTAATTCATGAATTAGTGGAGTTATTGATGGCAGAATCTCGTGCGGAGCGTAAGGCTCGTCGTGCTTTGATCGAGGCGGCTGAGGGGTCGGAGGAGAAATCTTCCACGAAATCCAAGTCTTCTAAAGCTGCAAAAAGCAAATCGAACAAGAGCAGGGCTAAGACCAAGCGTTCTGGTTCTCGTCGGGACGGCGATAAAGCGCCTCAGACTCGCTCCAAGCGCCCGCATAAAGATTCGGTTTCGCCTGCTCGTAAGGTTGTGGATCCCAAGTCTCCTTGTTCCATCATGAAGGCCTGCGGTGGGTGCACGGCGCTCAATCGTCCTTATAAGAAGCAGTTGGCGGCCAAGCAGGCTGCTATGGAGGAGCTGTTTGCTGAGCTCTGCGAGCGCGAGGGTATTGCCGTTGATCCCATTCGCGGTATGGGTGTTACCCTGGGCGACCCGGGCAAGTATCCTGCGCCGCGTGGTTTTCGTCATAAGGCCGCCACTCCGTTTGCTCCCGGTAAGGAGGGCACTGTCCGTTGCGGTTTCTTTGAGCGCGGCACGCACAAGATCGTTGCCGTACCCGAGTGTCCTGTCGAGGCGCCGGGCGCTCGTCAAATTCTCAACGGCATCGCTCGCGAGGCCGAACGTCTGCATATTCCTGCCTTTAACGAAGACAAGCATCTAGGGCTGCTCCGCTATGCCGTCGTTCGCTGCGGCTGGCGCACCGACCAGATTATGGTCACCCTCGTGACCGCTCAGCACGACCTGCCGCATGCGCAGGAGTTCTTTGAGGCTGTCGCCGCACTCGATCCGCATATCGCCACCGTCGCCCAAAATATCAATGGCCGTCCCGGTAACGCCATCTTGGGTGAGGAGACTCGTATCGTCTATGGCGCCGAGTGCATGCGCGACCAGCTGCTCGGTTGCGAATTCGATATCTCCCCCACCGCGTTCTATCAGACCAATCCGCAGCAGACCGAGCTGCTCTATCAGCTCGCGATTGACGGCATGGACCTGCAGCAGGGTGACATTCTTATGGACGCTTACTGCGGCAGCGGCACCATCGGTCTTTGCGCAGCTAAAGAAGCCCAGGACAGAGGTGTCGGCATTATGCTGCTCGGCGTGGAGCGCAACCCGGCGGGCATTGCCGACGCACGTCGCAATGCCGAGCTCAACGGCCTCACCCGCAGCGCTTGGTTTATGGCCGACGACGCCACCGATTACATCCTGGACGCTGCCGATAACAACGAGCGCGTTGACGTTCTCTCCATCGACCCGCCGCGCGCCGGCTCCACCCCCGAGTTCCTCGAAGCCGCCTGCGCACTCAAGCCGCGCCGCATCACCTATATCAGCTGCAACCCCGTGACCCAAGAGCGTGACCTGCACCAGCTCCTCGACGGAGGCTATCGCCTGCTCAAGATCACGCCCGTCGACATGTTCCCCCATACCGACCACACCGAAACCGTAGCGGTCCTCGAGCGCCGCTAATCCACCCCGGTAGATTTTCGAGACAAGAAAGGGGGCGGCCCGTCTGGACCGCCCCCTTCGCTTGGTTTATGAACTCCGCTACATCCCCTTGCGCAGGTCACACACGCCGGCTGCCGCCATCTCGCGCAGCAGCGTCTCGCGGTCGCGCGTCACGATCAAATCCAGCGGGAAGTGAATCTCGTCGAGCATCTTGCGCGCGTGATCGAGCTTGCCAATGGCCATGCCAATGTGGGCATCGGTCGACACGCCAATACCCACGCCCAGCTCGGCGCAGCGCTCGGCGATCTTGCGGCATACGGCCCAATGCTCAGTGTCGACACCGTGTTCAAGACTATGGTTGTTGATCTCGATGATCTTGTGCTTGGCCTTGGCCGCCAACAGCACCTCATCGATATCGAACGGCACGCCCGAACGACCCGCATGCCCAAGCATGAACACCTTGGGGTGCTCCAGGGCATTGATGTACATCTGGGTCGTTTGGGCGAGCGTCGCGCCTTCGGCAAACTGCGGGTTATGCACGCTTGCCACCAAATAATCCAAATTACGCGTCACCAAATCGAACAGCGAATGCTCACGACTATACGGATCGCCGGCGATATCGAGCGAAACGGGAATGTCTTCGCCAAACAAGCTGCCGTCCAGCGAAACGATATCAGCCTCGGCACCACGCAGCACCAGCACGCCGCTCCAAATGCGCGGCCAGATATCCTGGTTAATAAAGAATTGGAAACTGCGCAGGTCATTGGGACAAGGCGTAACCATCGAGCTTAAATGATCGGCGGAACCGAGCACCTGAAGGCCGCGCTCCGCCGCCCAATAGATGTTCTCCTCGATGGTTGAGTACGCATGCGCAGAGAACATCGTATGAGTATGAATATCACAAGAAAGAAGGTAGGGCATCGGGTCTCCTTGTCCAGTATGGCCGTCGCGTATATTCATTGTACGCATAGCTTTCGGCAGTCGTAAAACTGCTTCATCCCAATCACACAACGGCATAGACAACGGGGTCTGGCTTAAAACCAAACCCCGTTTCACGTAAAACATTGTAAGCAGAGCGCTTTACTTTCGACGATATTCGTCGGCCAGCTGCTTCCAGGCAGGCAGAGAGTTGACGATTGTCTCATAGCTCACGCAGTAGCCCAGGCGGAACCAGCCCGGCATGCCAAAGCTATCCGAAGGCACCGCGAGCAGCTCATGCTTCTTCGCGCGCTCACAGAACGCATTCGCATCGGACTCCAGCGCTTTCACCCATAGGTAGAACGCGCCATCCGGCTCAACATAGGTGTAGCCGTACTCCGCTAGTGCATCGGTAAGCGCGGTGCGGTTGCGAGCATAGGCCTCGACATCGCTCGGTTCATCAATGCAGTCGATGATTACACGCTGGAAGAGCGCCGGTGCACACACGAAGCCCAGCGTACGGGCGGCACCGGCAACGGCGGGCATTAGACGAGCTGCCTGAGGATTCGTATTGGGAACCAGGATCCACCCGACGCGCTCGCCCGGTAGCGAAAGCGACTTGGAATACGAGTAGCACACGATGGTGTGCTCGTAGATCGAAGGCACCCAAGGCACCTCGGCGCCATAGACAATCTCGCGATACGGCTCATCAGAGATGAGCATAATCGGATTCTCGGGATCGCGCTGAGCGTTGGCCTCGCGCAGAACATTGGCCAGTCGCGTCAGCGTGTCGCGTGTATATACGGCACCGGTCGGATTGTTGGGCGAGTCGATGATGACGGCAGCCGTCTTATCGGTAATCGCCTTGAGCACGTTACTCACGCTCAGCTGGAACGTATCTTCATCGGCGAGCGCCTCAACACACGTGCAGCCGGCCTTCTCAATCCACACGCGATACTCCGGAAAGTACGGGGCGATAACAACAACCTCATCGCCCGGGTTCGTAACGGCGTTGAGCGTGCAGGTGAGCGAAGCCGCGGCACCCACCGTCATAAAGACGTCCTTACCCTCATAGCTCGTGCCAAAGCGACGGTTGAGCGAGTCGGCGACGGCCGCTCGACATTGTGGCAGACCCGGCGCAGGCGTGTATCCATGCAGCTGGTCGCTCGGCAGCTCCAATGCCTTCTTAATGGACTCAGCAACAGCAGCGGGCGCCGGAACACTCGGGTTGCCCAGCGAAAAATCGAATACGTTCTCCGCACCGATCTGTGCCTTGCGCTCAAGGCCATAGCTAAAAATCTCACGGATGATGGAGCTTTCCGCACCGCGAGCATACATAGTTTCGTTGATCATCTGTTCCCCTTTCGCATAGGCGCTATTGTACGCTTTAGCTGAGCAAAGTGCCGCAGCAATGTTGATTGGGGACAGACTTAAATGCGTGAAAACGCTCATTTAAGTCTGTCCCCAATCAACATATCGCTCAAAAGAAAGAGCCTCCACAGGTTTCCCCGCGGAGGCTTTCGCTACAAGAACTATTTGTCGGCGTCGATGTTGCCGTCAGCGTTGGCAGCATTGCCATCTCCGGCATCATCGGATGCGGCTTCGGCATCCTCCTGCATGGCCGCCTGCGCAAAGGCCGCGGCATCAGCCGCCAACTCCTCCTCGCTCATGCGAAGCGAGCGCTTCTTGGTCGGCATGCCAGCCGCCTTGGCGTTGCGCTCCTCCTTGGCCGCCAGGATATCGCCCTCGCGCTCAAGGTAAGCGTCCCACTCGTTGTCGAGCAGGGCGTTCACGGCGTCACCCTCGACGGTCTCGCGCTCAAGCAGCACCTTGGCCATCAGATCGAGTTGATCGCGGCGGGCATCCAAAATCTCGACCGCACGACGATGGGCCTCACGCATAATGCGCTGGACCTCGATGTCGATGCGACGCGCCGTCTCCTCGGAGTAATCCTGGTGATCGGCATAGTCGCGACCCAGGAACACCTGATGCTGCGCCTCGCCAAACACTTGCGTGCCCAACTCCTCGCTCATGCCCAAGCGCGTGACCATCTCGCGCGCCATCTTAGTCGCGCGCTCCAGATCGTTGCTCGCGCCCGACGTGATGTCGTCGCACATGAGCTCCTCGGCAACGCGACCGCCCAAGAACACGGCGAGCTCGTCGAGCATCTCGTTCTTGGTCTTGAGGAAGTGATCCTCCTGCGGAAGCTGCAGTGTGTAGCCCAGGGCCTGACCGCGGCTGACGATCGAGATCTTATGAACCGGATCGGAGTGCTCCAGGATGTGGCCCACCAAAGCGTGACCGCTCTCATGGTAGGCAATCGTGGTGCGCTCGGCTTCGGTCATCACGCGACCCTTGCGTTGCGGTCCGGCAATCACGCGCTCCATCGACTCCTCGGCCTCGTCCATCGAGATCACAGAACGATGACGGCGAGCGGCCAGCAACGCAGACTCGTTGAGCAGGTTCGCCAAATCGGCACCAGTAAAGCCAACGGTCATCTGGGCGAGCTTCTCAAACTTAACGTCCTCGTCCATCGGCTTGTTCTCGGCATGCACGCGCAAGATCTGCTCGCGGCCCTTCACATCCGGACGGTCGACCGTAACCTGACGGTCAAAACGGCCGGGACGCAGCAATGCCGGATCCAGGATGTCAGGACGGTTGGTCGCAGCGATCAGGATGACCGACTCGCTTTCCTCAAAGCCGTCCATCTCGACCAGCAGCTGGTTGAGCGTTTGCTCGCGCTCGTCGTGACCGCCGCCCAAGCCAGCTCCGCGCTGACGTCCCACGGCATCGATCTCGTCAATAAAGATGATTGACGGAGCCTGAGACTTGGCCTCCTTAAAAAGGTCGCGCACGCGGCTGGCGCCGACACCCACGAACATCTCGACAAAGTCGGAACCCGAGATGCTAAAGAACGGCACGCCCGCCTCGCCGGCAACGGCCTTGGCCAGCAGGGTTTTACCGGTACCCGGAGGGCCAACCAGCAGCACGCCGCGCGGAATCTTGGCGCCCAGCTTGCGATAGCGGTCCGGATCGCTCAAAAAGTCGCGAATCTCCTCGAGCTCCTCGACTGCCTCGTCCACACCGGCAACATCCTCAAACTTGACCTTGGGGCGCGTTGCCTCGTTGGTCTTGGCGTTGGTCTTGCCAAACTGCATGTTCCTGTTGTTGGCGCCCATCATCTGGCGCATAAAGTAGAACATGATGGCGATCAAGGCAATCGTCGGAAGCACACTCATCGCCAAGTCGCCCCAAAAATCGGGATCGTTGGTGTTGACGATGTACTTGGTATCGGGGTGCTCCGCCATGAGCTCGGCAAGCGAATCGGAACCGACATAGGTCGAGGAAAAGCTCTTGAGCTCGCTCGTGTCGCCCTTGTCCTTTTTCGTCTTCCAGTAATGACCCGTCACGCTTCCGTCCTGAACCGTATAGGTCAGATCTTCGACGCGATCCTGCTTGATGGCGCTGACCATCTCACTCGTCGCGAGCTTAACGGTATTGCTGGAGTTGGCAAAGCCGGAGCCCATGTTAAAGAAGGCGTAGCCCAGAAGCGCGCAAGCCAAAATAAAATACAGCCAGCCCGTACGCGTGGGCTTCTTGCCTCCGGGCATCCCCGGGATCTTAGGCTCCCGGGGAGTCTGGGAATTGTTGTCGTTACGGTCGTCGGGCATCTTACGAATAAACCTCCGGTTTCAAAATGCCCAGATACGGAAGGTTGCGATAGCGCTCGGCATAGTCGAGGCCGTAGCCCACCACAAAGGCATCGGGGCAATGGGTTCCAACATACTTGGGCGTGACGGCCGAGGTACGGTCCTCAACGTCCTTCCATAGGAAGGCGGCGACCTCCAGAGAAGCGGGCTTGCGGCTCTCGAGGTTCTTCATCAGGTACTTGAGGGTCAGGCCCGAGTCCAGAATGTCCTCGACGATCAGCACGTCGCGACCACGGATGTCGATATCCAGGTCCTTAATGATACGCACGATACCCGAAGACTTCACACCGTCGCCATAGCTCGAAACAGCCATGAAATCGATGTTGGTCGGCAGCTCGATCTTGCGCATCAGGTCGCCCATAAAGACCACGGCGCCGCGCAGGACCGCAATCAGCACCAGATCCTTACCCGCGTAGTCGCGAGTAATCTGCTCGCCTAGGCGAGAGACGATACCGTCGATATCCTCCTGCGTAAACAGAACCTTCTCGATATCCGGATGTTGAGAAGCCATGACAACCCTTTCTTGTGCTTATCGCCCACGCACCGCCGCATGGACGCGAACTACACATTCTAGCAGCGCACGGGGTATATTTACCAGCACGTGCGCCATCAGCGCGGGAATACCGTCAACGTCGCACAGAATAGCTGGCGCGAAGCGCTATTCCGCATCGACCACACGAAGCAGATATGCCACGCGCGTTGCGGCCGTGCATTTAAAACGCTCGTCCGCGCGAACGCCCGCGACCCATACTACGGCACCTCCCGGAGCCGTTCTTACCACGGGTACGCCAGAGCGGTCTGAAACAGGAATGCGCGCCTCGTTCAACAGGTCTGACACTTTCTTGCTTCGGCCGTTCATCCCCAACGGGCACATCACGTCTCCCGGCGCAGGGCTATCCACCCACAGGCGCGCCAATCGCGCCTCGGCGGGAATCTCCCCGCGCGAGCCGGCTAGCATCCGCTCGCTATCGCGGTCGGCGAACCCCAGGGCCGCCGCATCCACCAAGGCCGCAACCTCTCCGGCAGCAGCAAGCTCGCGGGCACGGTGCACGATATCGCGTCCCGGCTCCACAGCCATCGGCTCTGCTGTCAGCATACGCCCCGCCCCCAGCGGCAGACGACCGGGAACGGAGATCCAGTCGGCCACTAAGTCCTCGCGCGCCGCCGGGGCCTTGAACGCCAGCATGCCAAACTCCACACGGGCATCAATTCCCGCAGGAAGCGTTACCGAGCCCGAGCCCGCAGCGACGCAGGCGAGCACGCGCTCCACGTGCCGCATCTCCGGTCGCGCGTCGGGATCGATGCGCTTAATCGCCAACCGTACGATACGCCGTGCAATCACAACCTCAGCGGCGGCAAGACGGCGCGCATCGAGCACCAGTGCGCCCGCCGCTTCCTTGCGCAGGCAGCTTCGAAACGCCTGTGCCGAAAGCTGAGAAAGAAAGGCATCCTCATCGCCTAAGATCTCGCAGGCGGCGCCAATCGTCTTGCAGACGCTCGCATTGCGCTGCGCCACCACTGGCATCACTCTATGGCGCACGTAGTTTCGCAGATACGAGACATCCTCATTGCTCTCATCTTCACGCCACGGCTGACCATGTACCTGTAGATAGCCCACGAGCTCGCCATGAGTTAGGTCAAGCAAGGGGCGCACCACGATATTCCTTCGACGGGGAATGCTCGAAAGCCCAGCCGGGCCCGACCCCTTAATGGCGTTCATCAAAAATGTTTCCGCGCGGTCCGACGAAGTATGCGCGGTACAGATACGAGCCGCCGTCCGCGGTGCGCCCGATTCGGCACAAAGTTCGCGAACATATCTCCGTGCCGCGGCATAGCGCACCTCGCGAGCCGCAGCCTCGATATTGCCCGATTCGTCATCAAAATAGGCATGCTCAACACACAGCGGCAAGCCGTATTGCGCGCACAGGTCACGTACAAAGGCCTCGTCGCCATCGGATGCCTCCCCGCGCAGATGATGGTTTACATGCAGCACGTGCAATCGCTCGCGCGCAATGGGAGCGACGCCGCGCCCGTCCTGGATATCCAGCTTTGATGTGCAAGCCATAAGGAGCAGCGCCGTCGAGTCCGCACCGCCTGATACCATGAGCACTACGGGGGCAGCGGCCTGCCGCGTTGCCAGGGCGCTCTTATCCGTCCTCGGCGCGGCATGATGTCCATAGTGCTGAGATACCGTTGGCATTCGCTTCCTCCTCTATTCATCCGCACCCATTGTATCCTTTGGAATCTTATGTCTCGCCTGCACCTTCATATCCTCGGCAGCGGCTCAAAAGGCAACTGCGCACTCGTCGAGGGGCCTCAGGGGCTCATCATGATCGACAACGGCCTGTCCCGCCGCGAGACACTTAAACGCATGGCGGAGCTTGGCCTCTCGGCAGACGACGTCGCCGCTCTAGTAATCACCCATGAGCATGGTGACCATATCAAGGGGCTCGATGTATGGTGCAAGCACTGGCATGGTCCCCTCTTTGCCAGCAGGGACACCCTTTCATGCAAAGAAAACCTCGCGCACCTGCCCGTAGAGGAATTTGACCCCGGCGACACGCTCCCCATTGCCGGCATCCACGTGCAAACCTACTCAACATCGCACGATGTCATCAATCCTGTCGGCTATCGATTTAATGCTCTCGATGATTCCATTGGGTTTGCCACCGACACCGGAGAGCTATCGAGCCAAGCCATGAACATCCTCAAAGATTGTCGAGTCCTCGCGCTCGAAAGCAACCACGATGTGACCATGCTGCGCGAGGGAGAATATCCCCGCTTTCTTCAGGAGCGCATCCTGTCTGCAAGGGGACACCTCTCCAATGGCCAAGCCGCCGAAGCCGCGCGCGAACTCGTTACCGATCGCACCGAACAGCTCATCGCCATGCATATCAGCCAGGACAATAATCGTCCAAGCCTTACCGTCAAAAGCTATGCCAACGCGCTTGATGCAAGTCTCGATGATGAACTCGGCAGTTCTGCCACCCGTCTTCAAGGGCCACGGAAGCTCTCGATACGCCCTGCAAGCCAGTATCAACCGACAACCATTCAATAGCCCCTCAAGACAACAAGGGGGGGCTGGGAATCACTTCCCAGCCCCCTTAACTCATACTCTCGATTGAAGCAGAGCCATCGTTAGTCGATGGAAATCTTCGTAACGTTCTTCTTCTCGACAATCTTGGGAACCGTAACGGTAAGGATGCCGTCAGCATACTTAGCCGAAAGGCCCTCGCTCGAAGCGTCCTTCAGATACACGCCGCGCGTCGCGCTGTACGAGCCGAACTCCTTCTGGAGGAAGTTCTTGCCCTCGTTTTCGGCGCTCTCCTCGACGTTCACACTGATCGACAGGCGACCCTCATTGAGCTCGACGTCGATGTCATCCTTGGCGACACCGGTAAGATACGCCTTGACCTCGTAGCCATCGCCCTTGTCCTCAACGTCAACGGGGAACGCCTTGGAGGCAATCGAGCTATTCGCCAGGTCGGTCATGTCATCAAACAAATCGAACAGCGAACTTGCAGAAGGACGGACGCCAAAAACCGAACGATAAGGAACCATGCTTGCCATGTTTACCACTCCTTGTAAGGACTGCCGAGTCATCTTCTAGGTGACTGGGACTTCTTTTGACGCTGTTATATATGCCCAGCCGCTTCTTATATATACATCGACTATAAAGTTTTTTGAGTCTATTTATATAAGCATATCTAAGTCTGGTTGACTAAGGTTTTGTCTAACAAACGGAATTTGGACGTAGGCTTAAATAATGTATGCAATCCCATCAAAACTAGACGGCTGGCTTACAATGGGCGCATACACGATATTGATGACGAACTAAGGGCATCATGGACGATCAAAAACAGGACAACACGTTTATGCCGGAGCAGGACGAAGCATCCAGCCCGCAACCGATTCGATTCCATCGCCCCCACATCTCGCAAGAGCCTATCAATGACCCAGAGCCCAAATATGTGACAAGAAACCGATATCAAACACTCGAAGAAGCGCAAACGGGGCGCAAACATATGGGCGTCGCCTCGGGAGACCCTGTATATCTGAAAGACGCACCATTATCTAAAAACAGCGCAGCTAGTGATGAGCCGATGAAAGCATCCGCCGCTCATCAACAAAGAGGGCCTCGACCCAAGCAAACCTTGACGCATTCGGCTCGCTATCTCGAAACGCCAAAACAGGGAAAGTCAATCTTCGTTTCGTCAAGTAAACGACGCAAGCAGCATCAACTGACAATCCTGCTTATGATCATTGCGGCCATAGCAGTTGCCCTTGTTATACGATTTATTTTCTTTAAATAAAGGCTCAATACCGAAAACAACAAGATCGTCTGGTGTAATTGAGTCATTTACACCCCGTTAACGCAAAAAAGGGGGAGGCCGCGAGGCCTCCCCCTTCTTCAGTTTCGATGACGGCTCGGTGCCGTCCACCGGTCAGCGGCGCCCTGGCCTCCCACGGGC
>CAJJRZ010000015.1:0-58122 GCA_905194345.1 Coriobacteriaceae bacterium | reverse complement strand
GGTACGCGACCGACGATTGAACGTCAGATTGCCGCTTAGGGGCGTTTGCAGCGTCGACCGGTCCGTCGTTCGTTAGAACGACGGAACCAATAGGTTCGTTAGAACGGCGGACCCAAAGGCGTAACTACTTAACTACATCAAGTTGCAAACAGCCGCCGCGAAGGCAACGGGGTCCTCGGGGAGGATACCCTCGACCAGCAGGGCCTGATCGTAGAGCAGGCCGGAGTACTGCTTGATCTTGTCGGCGTCACCTGCCTTCTGGGCAGCGACAAGCTTGTCAAAGACCGGGTGCTTGGCGTTGAGCTCGAGCACGCGCTGGCTCTTGGGCATGCCGTCGGGCGCGCCCTCGGGCCCCTTCTGGAGCACCTTCTCCATCTCGAGCGAAAGCGGACCCTCGGTGGTGATGCAAGCGGGGGCATCGGTCAGGCGCGCGGAGACGGCAACTTTCTCGACCTTGTCACCGAGCGCCTCCTTCATAGCGCTAAAGAGGTCCTCGTTTTCCTTGGTGGCGTCCTCGGCCTCCTTCTTCTCGTCCTCGGTCGCCAGATCAAGATCGCCAGTCGCAACGTTCTTGAGCTCCAGGTGACGATCCTCGACCTCGGGCTCGGCACCGTCGGCAACGGCCTTTTCGGCAGCCTCGCGGGCGGCGTCGTCCTCGTAGATCTTGGGCATATCGGCGGCCACGTACTCACGCATAGCCTGGAACGTGAACTCATCCACATCCTGCGTCAGCAACAGCACGTCATAGCCGCGCTCGAGCACGCCCTTTACCACGGGCATCTTGGCCAAGCGCTCACGCGAGTCGCCGGCGGCGTAGTAGATGGCCTTCTGATCCTCGGGCATGCCCTTGGCATACTCGGCCAGGGTGATCATCTTCTGCTCCTTGGCAGACCAGAACAGCAGCAGGTCGGCGAGCTCGTCGGCCTTCATGCCGTAACTCGAGTAGATGCCGTACTTCAGACCGCGACCAAAGTTCTCAAAGAACTTCTCGTATGCCTCGCGGTCGTTGTCGCGCATGTCCTCAAGATCGGCAGTGATCTTCTTCTCGACACGCTTGGCAATGGCCTTGAGCTGACGGTTCTGTTGCAGCGTCTCACGCGAGATGTTGAGCGTCACGTCGGCAGAGTCCACGACACCGCGCACAAAGTTGTAGTAGTCGGGCAGCAGGTCGTCGCACTTCTCCATAATCAGCACGTTGGAACTGTAGAGCGCCAGGCCCTTCTCGTAGTCCTTGCTGTACAGATCGAACGGGGCGCGACCCGGCACAAACAGCAGCGCATCGTACTCAAGCGTACCCTCGGCATGGAAGCTGATAGTGCGCGCGGGATCGTCAAAGTCGTGGAACGTGGACTTGTAGAACTCGTTGTAATCCTTCTGCTCAACGTCGGAGCTGCGCTTTTTCCAGATCGGCGTCATGGAGTTGATGGTCTCGAGCTCCTGGTAGTCCTCGTACTCGGGCTTGTAGTCGTCGCCGGCGTCCTCGGGCTTGGGTTTCTGGCGGCTCTTGCTCACCATCATCTGAATCGGGTAGCGCACATAGTTGCTGTACTGCTGAATCAGGCTCTTGAGGCCCCACTCGGTCAGGAAGCGATCGTAGGTCTCGGCCTCGCCGTCGGCGTCGAGCTTCTCGTTCTCGCGCAGCGTCAGGATGACATCGGTGCCGTGCTCGGCGCGCTCGCCGTCTTCGATGGTGTAACCCTCAAGACCATCAGACTCCCACACGTGAGCGGTGTCCTCGCCATAAGCGCGGCTGACGACCTTTACGTGGCTGGCGACCATAAAGGCGGAGTAGAAGCCCACGCCAAACTGGCCGATGATGTCGACATCGGAGCCCTGTTGCTCGGCGTTCTCGGTCTTAAACTCCTCGGAGCCGGAATGGGCGATGGTGCCCAGATTGCGCTCGAGCTCCTCGGCGGTCATGCCAATGCCGTTATCCGAGATGGTAATGGTGCGGGCGTCTTTATCAAAAGAGACGCGAATAGCCAGGTCGCCCTGGTCGAGTTTGACACTCGGGTCCTGCAGGCTCTTAAAGTTGAGCTTGTCGACGGCGTCGCTCGCATTAGAGATAAGCTCGCGCAGGAAGATTTCCTTATTGGTGTAGATGGAGTTGATCATGAGGTCGAGCAGTTTTTTGCTCTCGGTCTTAAATTGACGCATGTGCAGTCCTTTCGCGCTACCCCCGTCCGCAAAAACGGCCCGGTTGCCCGAGCCGCATCGCAGACCTGCTATGTCCAGACTTAGATTTTATAACCCATTAGCGCGCATATATACATACGGAATCGAAAAACTGTATGTCCAAACGCTCTGATACGCCAATTGCCAAGGAGTGTCCCCGACTGCCGGCAGGAAAGGAACGTCCCTATCTGCCATCTACGCGCTTGGCCATCCAAGCATGGGGCTGGCCCTCGTCTTCGTAGTCCACCGGGGCAATCTGCGTGTAGCCCGCCTTGGCATAGAGCGGCAGCACGTATTCCTGCGCATGCAGCTTAATGAGCTTGGCGCCGGCATCACGCGCGCGCGTATCACTGGCCTCGACAATCTTGCTCGCCAGACCGCGACGGCGCATGCTCGGCAGCACAGCCACGCGCCCCATAATGTAGGTCTCCCCCGCCGCGACGCCTTCGTCCAAGTCGCACGCCGGCGACACCGGAGCCTCCGCGTCAGCCGCACGCTCAAGCTCTTCGGGAAACACGCGCGAGCAACCGGCAAGCTCGCCGTCTACATAGAGCGTCACATGAATGCAGTTCGGATCCTCGTCGATAGCGTCAAACTCGTTCTCGTAGCCCTGCTCGTCCATAAAAACGACGCGGCGCACCAACGCCGCGTCATCAAAGCATCCCGTCTTAAGTTGGATATCCATGGCTGCCCTTTCATTCAATGCGAACGTTAGGGACAGATTTTAGCGAAAATGAGCTCCGCGCACGCTAAACTTCGCGCGAGCCTTCGCCAGGCAGTCGTAATGACCCACGTTATGGGCATCGCTCGCGATGAAGCTGTACAGGTTCTGATCGAACAGGCGCTGTGCCGGCTTTTTCTCGCGACCAAAGCGACCGCCGGCAATAAAGTCCGCCGAAGCCTGCAGCTTGCAGCCCATATCGACCAGGCGCTCCGCCACGCTTACATCCTTTTGAACCGCACGATAGCGCTCAGGATGAGCGATGATCACCTGGTAGCCACGGCACTGCAAATCGTAAATCGTGTTCTCGTACTCTCTAAACGCATACGCATCGGCATGCGTCGAAAGCTCGAGCAGAAACTCGTTGGTCCCATCGAAATGCAAGTGATCCGCGGCATCGATACCAAGCTCAACGAGCTTTCGATGGTTGACCTCGAAGCCCATCTGGAGCGGAAAACCGTCAGCGTTATCGCGCAGCAGCTCAAAGGCATCCCACATCTTGTCGTAATCAAAATAGGGATCACGGCAGTGAGGAGTGCAAACGATTCTGGTTACACCGGCCCGCTTGGCAGCCTCGAGCATCGCCAAGCTCTCTTCGAGATCGGCGGCGCCGTCGTCTACACCCGGCAAGATATGGCAATGAATGTCACGCATAGGTCAGCCTTAATCAACTAAACGTTTGCTCGGTTGGTGAAGATGCCCTTTTTGGAAGTGCCCTGATCGTCGGAGCCCTTCTTAACCTTCTTACCGTCCTTGGTGTAGTAAGAATAGTAGTACTCGCTGGTCTCGGTCTCACAGTAATTCATGACGGTACCGATGAGCTTGACCTTCTCGGACTTCTTAAGCTGGGCGATAGCGTTGAGCGCCTCTTCGCGCTTGGTAAAGTCCTCGCGCACCACGAACAGCGCGCCGTCGGTCAGGCTGGCAATCTCGGCAGCATCGATGAAGGTGCCGACCGGAGGAGCATCGAAGATGACGTACTGGAACTTAGCAGACAGTGCCTTGACCAGCTTGGCAAAGCGATGGGAGACGATGATGTCGGCAGGATTGGGAATATGCGGCTCGGCATCGAGGAAGTAGAAATTCTTCTGACCTGTCTCGACAATCGCCTGGTCGATAGAAACCTGCTCGGACAGGACTGCATAGAGTCCGCCGCGGGAGCGGACGCCGAGCATATCGGCAAGGGACCTGCGACGCATATCAGCCTCGACCAGCAGGACACTCTTGCCGCTCGTGGCGATTGCCTGAGCAAGATTAATGGAAACCGTAGACTTGCCCTCGTTGGGAATCGAGGAGGTAACGGTGATGGTGCGAATGGGGTCGTCCACGCTCGCAAAGCGGATGTTGGCCAGAAGGGTCTTGGCGGCATTCTGCACAACGAGCTTATCGGTGTTCTTTGCCTTAGCCATGCCTATTTACCACCTTTCATAGCCGGAATTCGGCCAACAACGGGAATACCCAGGAGCTCTTCTGCCTCTTCGGCACCGCGGATGCGGGTATTGAGCATGTCTGCCAAAACGACATAGGCAACTGCGATAAAGATACCGGCGAGGAACGCGACGGCAATATACAGCGTGCGCTTGGGGCCGCTGGGGGCTTCGGGGGTCTTAGCCTCGTCGATAACGTTGATGCTCTGGGCAGCGCCGACGTTCTGAGCGACCGTACTCACCGAGCTGGCAATGGCCTTTGCGACCTCAGCCGTCTCCTTGGCATCGGTGCCGGTAACCGAAAGCGTAATGACACGCGTGGTGGTCTCGGAGGAAACAGACACCTTGTAGTCATCCAAATCGGTGAGGCCCAGTTCTTTGGCGGCGCCGCTCTTAACGCTATCGCTATCCAGCAGCGTGGCGATATCGTTGGAAAGCATCTGGCTCGCCGAGAGATCGTTGTAGCTCATCTGACCGCTATCGTCGGTCTTGGCGAGAATGTACATGCTCGTCGTCGCGGTATAGGTGTTGTCCATCGCAACGAAGGACACGATGCCCATGGCGATCGCGCAGACCACCGGAAGGGTGATGACCAGCTTGAGGTGCTTCTTCAGCAGCTGGAACAGTTCGAGAAGGGTCATGCAGCTTGCCTTTCATTTCCCCAGTTCGGATTGACAAAACTGTCCGTATGTTATCGCATCTTTTTACCGAGACCAAACTCTATACATAAGAAACAGGCTCTCCTGTAAAAATGTCGGAAGCAATCGTAAAATTGCACAACAACGCCGCACCCGAAAGTCAAATGCGGCGTCTACATCATTATCTATGTTGTATCGCTATGCGAATGGCTCGTCCTGCTGTATGGGAAACGCCACCGTAATGGTGGTTCCCACGCCCAACTCGCTCGATAGATCGAGCGTGGCGTGATGATACAGGGCCGCATGCTTGACAATGGCAAGCCCCAGGCCGGTTCCGCCGCGTGCCTTGGACCTACTCTTGTCCACGCGATAGAACCGCTCAAATACCTTGCCCTGTTCTTCAGGCGCGATACCGATTCCCGTGTCGGCGACAGCGAGGAACGGATGGCCTTTGTCGTTGGTGCCGCACTGCAGCGTAACCGTACCGCCGGGCCGATTGTAGCGGATGGCGTTGCTTGCCAGATTATAGATGAGCTCGTCGACCAAGCGCGACACGCCTTCGATGACCACAGGCTTGGTCTCATGACTTATCGTCACATTCACCTGACGGGCGACCTGTTCAAGACGCTGCTCAACCGCGTAGATCGCACGCGAGAGCTCAATAGGCTCCGTGGACCCAATGGGCACTGCCTCGCCTTCAGTTGCACGTTCGGCCTCGTCCAAGTTAGACAGCGTAAGGATGTCGTTGACAAGCGCTGCCAAGCGGCCCGCCTCACGATAGATGCGACCGCCAAAGTTGCGCAGGTCGTCCTCGCCCTCGACCATGCCATTTGCGATGAGCTCGGCATAGCCCGAAATCGCCGTAAGCGGCGTCTTGAGCTCATGGGTGATATTCGCCGTGAACTCGCGGCGCATACGGTCGTTGTCCGCTAGCACCGCCATTTGGCGCTTGAGTTCCTGGCGCTGCGACTCGATGCGCTCAAGCATGGGGACCATCTCGGCATAGGCGTGCTCATAGCTACGGCGTGGGTGATCCAAATCCACCTCTTGCAACGGCGCGATGATGGCACGGGACTCACGGCGCGCCATAAAAAACGAGAGTACTGCACCCGCTGCTGCGATAAGCAGCATCGGCGCCAGCATCGACAGCAAAATCGCCGCAACGCCAGGCTGGGCCTGCGCCAAGCGAACGACCTGGCCGTTATCAAGGGTGACGGCGCGATACAGCATAATCTCGTCGAGTGTAGAGCTTGCGCGCTCCGCGGAACCCGAACCACTCTCAAAGGCCTCGATGACCTCGGGGCGATCGCCATGGTTGGGCAGTGTGGAAGGCGACGCCTCGTTGTCGTAGGCAACAGATCCGTCCTTATTGATCAGCGTGATACGAAGATCCTCGCGATCGAGGCTTCGCAAGAACGGAATGGGCTCCTGCTGCTCGTCGAGGGCGGCAGCAATGAGCTCGGTTTCCTGCGCCAGATTGGCACTCGTGGCATCCGCCAAAGTGTTTTGCACAAAGAACGCACCCAGCACCGTAAACGCCACGATAACCGCCATGGCGCAGACAAAGATCGTCACAAAAACGCGGTGCGACAGCGTATGTTTTCCCTGGGGGGCGAAGACCACGGGTTACTCCTCCGATGCGGTGGCCGCGGTGTCGTCGCCTTCGGCACCATCACCGGCAGAAGGCTCGGCCAGGCGATAACCCACGCCGCGCACGGTCTCGATGGCGCTGGCATGCTCGCCCAGTTTTTGGCGAAGCGTCTGCACGTGCACGTCAACGGTGCGCGAACCGCCGTCGAAGTCCCAGCCCCACACGCTCTGCAGCAACGACTCGCGGGTAAAGACCACGCCGGGCTTGCGCATGAGGTACTCGAGCAGGTCGAACTCGCGCAGGGTGAGCTTAAGCGGCTCGCCGGCAACGGTCACCTCGCGATGGCTAGGCGAAAGCACGATGTCGCCCACGCTGAGCACATCGCTCGCCTGCTTGACCATGCCGCCGCGACGCAGCAGTGCGCGGCAGCGGCTCGCAAGCTCCATGAGCGAAAACGGCTTAGTCAGGTAATCGTCGGCACCGCCATCGAGCGCCATCACCTTGTCGAGTTCGGTGTCTTTGGCGGTAAGCATCATGATGGGCACCGTCGCCGTCAGGCGATCGGCACGCAGGCGACGCATAATCGCCAAGCCATCGGTGTCGGGCAGCATGATATCGAGCAGCACAGCATCGGGCACCCGTCGCGCCACGGCAGCTTTAAACTCGCCATCACACGAAAAGCCCTCGGCCTCGATTCCCTGCTTGCGCAGCGCGTAGACTGTCAAATCCCTGATGTTGTCATCGTCCTCGACGTAATAGATCATGTTGAACCCCTTTGCGGCCGATATGACCGCATCTTAACCCTAAAGGCACCTGTAAAAGACAGCGTCAGCCAAAACGCCCCGTCAAATAATCCGCGGTGCGCGGATCGGACGGATTCTTAAAGAGTTGCGCGGTGGGCGCGTGCTCCACCAGCTCACCCAGCAAAAAGAACGCAACCGAATCGGAAATACGCGCGGCCTGCTGCATGTTGTGCGTCACGACCACCAGCGTGCAGGTCTCCTTGAGCTCGCAGGCCAGCTGCTCCACCACCAACGTCGACACAGGGTCGAGTGCCGAAGTCGGCTCGTCCATCAGCAGAATGTCGGGCTGCACGGCAAGTGCGCGGGCGATGCACAGGCGCTGCTGCTGTCCACCCGAAAGACCCAGGCCCGACTCTTTGAGCTTGTCCTTGACCTCGTCCCACAGGGCAGCGCGACGCAGGGAGTCCTCGACCAGCTCATCGAGCACGGCGCGGTCGCGCACACCCATACCGCGAGGACCGTAGGCGACGTTGTCGTAGATGCTCATGGGAAATGGGTTGGGGCGTTGGAACACCATGCCCACGCGCTGGCGCAAACGGCAGATGTCGCAATCGCCCAGGATATCTTGACCATCGAGCGCAATCTTGCCCTCGATGCGGCAATCCTTGATGCCGTCGTTCATGCGGTTAAAGCAGCGCAGCAACGTGGACTTTCCGCAGCCCGAAGGCCCGATGAACGAGGTGATCTGCTTGTCGCGGATCTTGATATTCACGTCCTTGAGCGCATGGTGGTCGCCATAGAACAGGTCGAGGCCCTCGACGTCGATGCGCGTCGGCGAGGCGGCAAGATCCTCTGCCGTGGGGCGAGTCGCATCCCCAACCTCGCGCTCATGCGCGGCCTCGGCCTGCGCTTCCATGAGTTCTTCAAGCTCCGTGGGCTCCACAGCCGCAGCAGCCGTCATACCGCACACCTCCATATCGATATCAATTCAGCAGTATCGATAGTAGGAATCGCGGCTCATACGCACGTGAGCACATTGTCAAGTGTTTGTAAGGGCACGCTAGCTATGCGGCGGGCAGCTCGATGGTGAATATCGTGTGTTCGGGCGTCGATTCACATGCAACGGTACCGCCGTGTGCCGCGATGATCTCCTTGGCAATAGCAAGGCCCAAACCGGCACCACCGCGATTGGTCGCACGCGCCGCATCCAGGCGATAGAACTTCTCAAAGATCACCTTGAGCTTAGCCGCAGGGATAGGATCGCCCTGATTGATAAAGCGCACGCGCACGCCGCCATCGTCTTGGCGCCTGGCCTCAATCGTGATAGTCGAGCCCTCATAGCTATAGGCGACGGCGTTTTTCATGATGTTGTTAAACACGCGGGCCATCTTATCGCCATCCACGAGCACCGTCAGGTCCTCGCGAATATCAACCTGGGCTTCCTTATGTTGCTCGTTGAGGATGGGATAGAACTCGTCAGCCACCTGAGCCAGCAGCAACCCCAGATCAACATAGCCGCGCGTGAGCACGATATCGTGGAAGTCAAAGCGCGTGATATCGAAGAACTCTTCGATGAGTGCATCGAGCCGGTGCGCCTTGTCGAGCGCCACGCCCGTAAAGTGCGCACGTTGCTCAACCGGCAGCTCAGGAGCCTCTTGCAGCAGCGAAAGATAGCCCACCACACTGGCAAGCGGGGTGCGTAGGTCATGTGCCAAGTACGTGACCAGATCGTCCTTGCGATGAGACTCGTCACGCAAGGCCTGTTGCACCTTGCGCTCGCGATCGCGCACACGGTTGAGTGCGCCCTCGACCTCCAGGAAGTCGCCGTCGATGTTGTCCCAGGTGTCGGGGTGATCGATCAGGCGATCTTGAATACGAGCGGCCAGCACACAATCGGCATGCTGCTCGCCCTGCTCATAGCCCTGGTAGTACAGGGCGCGGCCGCAAAAGAACAGCACGCACACGGCAAGCGCCAGCACAAAGCCAAGCATGTTGAATACAAAGCCGGCATCGAACAGCACCGGCCCTTCGATGCCGCCGAGTGCCATGGCGCCAATCGCCAACGTCATGGCCCACGCGGTACCGCCAATCACCACGCAGCGGCGTACGATTTCAAATCGATCGATCAGCAAAAAGCCGACAAGCAGCACCGCCAAGATTCCAGCGATGTTATCGATGCCAATCAGCAGCAGGCTCAGCAAAAAGAGCAGCACCGTTGCAAGCGCGCGGTTGTCGACGACCGACCTCACGTATTCAAAGAGTCGATTGGGCACCTCGAATGCCTGCCTATCGTCTTTTGTCATATCCACTTCCCCACCATCAAAGGCGTTGTTCGATTATGTAGCCGACGCCCCAGACGTTTTTGATAAAGCGCGGCTTTTGAGCGTCGTCACCGATCTTTTCGCGCAGGTGGCGAATGTGCACCATCACCGTATTGTTGGAGCCGGGCATAAAATCCTCGTTCCATACCGCGCGGAACAGATCCTCCACGGCCACCACACTGCCGCGATGCTCGGCCAGATACAGCAAGATGGAATACTCGATGGGCGTGAGGCGCACCGGCGCACCGTCCACCATTACGGAACGAGCATCGCGGTTGATCTCCAGGCCGTCGAGCTGGATGGTCGGCGACTCGGCCACCTGCGCGCGGCTACCGTAGCTGGTGTAGCGGCGAAGCTGAGCATGCACGCGCGCGATGAGCTCAAGCGGACGGAACGGCTTAACCACGTAATCGTCCGCGCCAAGCGAAAGGCCCTCGATCTTATCTTGCTGGGCATCGCGCGCCGTCAGCATGATCACGGGATAGGTATGGCTGGAACGGATCGTACGCAGCAACTCAAGCCCATCGATATCGGGCAGCATGACATCCAGCAGCGCCAGATCGAACTCCTGCTCCAAGATTGCCTTGGCAGCGTCGGCCCCGCTATAGGCGACCTGTACATCAAAGCCTTCTTTTGTAAGGTAGATACCAACCAAGTCGGCGATGGCCTTTTCGTCATCAACTAACAAAATGCGCTCGTTCATGCGTGCTCCTCTCGCGCTCCATTATGCCCGAGGGGGGCGCATGCCACACACAACAAGCGTGGGTAATTAAGTCGGCCTTAAGCACCCTTGTGCCCGTTCGGGCGCGGATGTGGGCCACGCACGCACGCGATGATCGCCGACACCGGCAAACGATATACTCTAGTTCCAGAAGAGACCATCCCGTCGAAAGCGAAATCTGTGAAGTCCCTCACCTCTTTTGCAAAGCGCTCAGCCCAGCTTGCCGCCGGCTTTGTCTGCGCTATCGCCCTTGCCGCTGGCGTGCCCACCGTCGCCGGCGCCCAAGTGCTCACGACCGACAATGTCTGCGGCAAAACCGCCGATGCGCGCGGCATCACGGCCGATAATCTGCCCGATATCGATGCGACCAATGCGCTCGTCATGGGCAAAGACGGCACCGTCTACTATGGGCGCGGCGCCGATGAGCAGGTCAAAATCGCCTCGATCACCAAGGTCATGACCGCAATCCTAACCGTCGAGAATTGCAAGATAGACGAGAAGGTCACGGTAAGCAACACCGCGGCCACCGTGGGTAATTCGACCGCCGGCTTGCTCGAAGGCGACGAGCTTACCGTGGAGCAGGCGCTGCGCGGCCTGATGATTCCCTCGGGCAACGACGCCGCCATCGTGCTCGCCGAATATGTGGGCAAGAAGATCGACCCTAAGACCAAAGACGCCGAGGCCACATTTGTGAAGGCCATGAACGAGCGCGCTAAGAAGCTCGGCTGCACCGGTACGCTTTTTGAAAACCCGCATGGCCTGGACTTTGATGAGTGGGCTGGCGATATGTACTCAACCGCACACGACGTAGCGCTGATGATGCAGGAGGCCATGAAAAACGACACGATCCGCGAGGTCGTAGCGAGCGAGGATTCCTGGATCGAGGTCACGGGCGCCGACGGCACCGACCATTCGCATTCCATGGACACGCATAACTATTTGCTGGGCCAAGATGGCAACATCGGTGGCAAGACCGGCACTACCGACGATGCAGGCTATTGCTTCACGAGCGCCTACAACCGCGATGGCGACGAGATCTACACCGTCGTTTTGAACTCCACCACCACCGACCAGCGCTTTACCGATACCGCAACCCTTGCCAATTGGTACTACGGTCACAAGGTGACGGTCGCGATCGCCAACACGCAGGAAAAGACCGCCAACGGCAACCCGCTTATGGCGCGCATCGGTCAAACCGACTGGACGGATAAGACGATCGACGCCACGCTCGCCGACCCCACGGCGCAAGCGACCGTGTTTTCCCTTGCCGGCGAGGTGACCGAAAAGGTTAGCTACGACGATCTTTCGGGCACGGTGCATGTGGGCGACAAGGTGGGCAGCGTCACGCTCAAGCAGGACGGCACCAAGATCGCCGTCATGGACCTAGTTGCCGACGAGGAAGGCGCAGGGCCGAATCCCATTGAATGGCTCCTTGTGAAGCTTGATCGCTTGGGCCGTCGCATCGACAACCGCCCGCTCACAGCAGAAAGCGAGACCGTCGCCAAGGCGCCCGAGGTGTAGTGCGCAAGAATAATAAGTCCGCTGAAAGGAGGCGTCCGAAATGATGCCTCCTTTTTTGAGGGTTCGAATCCCCAGCCGCCATTCTTGATAATAAAAAGGGCCCCAAATGGGACCCTTCTTCAAATTCGTACTGGCGGAGAGCTGGGGATGTCCGGGCATGCTGCGCATGCCCTCCGGCTTCAAAGCCTGGCGGCTTTTCGCCCACGGGCTACAAACGCTTTCGCGTTTGCTTAACGCCCGTGCCCTCTCGGGTTCGAATCCCCAGCCTCCTTTCTCCGCACAAAAAAGGGCCCCAAATGGGACCCTTCTTTCAAGTCATACTGGCGGAGAGCTGGGGATTCGAACCCCAGATGCCCTTTTGGGGCATACTCGCTTAGCAGGCGAGCACCTTCGGCCTCTCGGTCAGCTCTCCGTAACAGCCGTTCTATAGTAACCAAACAGCCAAGGATGGGCAAGAGGAAATTTTCTAATTGCCTAGCAGCCTTTCCTTCTTGAAAGCTTCGCCTACCCCAGCGAGCGGTTGAGGGAGCCGAGCTCGTCGTTGCCCATGGTACGCCACATTTGGAAGATGCAACCGCGCGCCAGGAAAAAGAAGCCGTTATCGACCAGCTGCACGGCGGCATCCGCAAGCTGGTTGGCCACCGCGGGCACGGGCGGCAATTCGAGTCCAGCCCTGCGGATGGTCTCGACCGCTTCCTCGAACATCGGAGGCTCGCTGACGCCCATCTCGTTCATAAGGCTCTGCATTTCTTCCAGCGCGCTGCTGCCCGACTCCTCGCCTCGCGGCACCAGACGGTAACAAGCCAGCGCCAGGTCGAGCTGATCGCAATTCCAATAGGCAAACGCCAAGCGATAGAACAGGTAGCCGATTGCAGAACGATCGCTGGCAATACGTAGGCCGTGGCGCGCCACCTCGATAATCTCGTCAAAGCGCTCCAGACGCGCGAGCACGTTGATGAGCGCAAAGTGCGACTGCATGGACGAGCGCGCCAGATCGTAAAGATGGCGCACCTCGGGCAGTGCTCGTTCAAAGTCCTCTTGCTCGGCGTAAAAACTGCAGATCTCGTGCTGGGCAAAGTACAGCGCATCGGGCGCACGAAGGATTCGCACAGAGCGGTCTTCTTCCAACACCGGTAGCACCATGCGCACCAGCTGGTTATCGCAAAACTGCGTTTGAACCGGACCTGTCGCCAAAAGCTCGGCGACGGCGCACTTAGCCTCCAACTCCTCGACAAGACGGGAAAAGCCTTCAAAAGCACCTGTACGGTCGACTATTGCCTGCTCGCGCAATTCAACAACACGGGCCACGTATGGGTCGTCGTCCTCTTCCATGACCTCCAACTCGTCAGCCGTATCGGCAAGCAGCAGATCGCGCAGCGCCGGCGGCAGCGTGCGATGGTCATCACGCGGACGAGCATGAACCTCCGCAGGTTCAATCGTCTCCGGAGCGGTTGACTCATATGCCTCAAGCACACGCTTGCACGGCATATCGTCCATGTCCATGCTCTCAAGATCCTTGGCGACAGGCACGCAATCGGCCAGATAGGCCGCGCGCCCAAAGAAATACGTTGCGACAACGCACTCGCCCTGCTCACTGTCGGGAGCAGCAATCTGCACATAGCAGCGCGTGATGCAGGTGCCCGCGGCAAAACACGCTGCCGCAAGCGTGAGCGCCACGCGCGCATCGTGCTCCGCGGCCCAGATCGCGCGCGTGTCCTCGTCCAACTCGCGCCAGGCGTCATCTTGAGCGTCGTATTCACGTTGTGGCATAGCATCAACGACAGACTGCCCAAACCGAACGAGCATGATCCCCTCGGCAACGTTTGCCCGATAGGTATAGTCGAGCCGCGTGGCCACGTTAAGCGCCTCGACAATACGCGCGAAGCGGGTACGCACATCCCACTCACCGCCCGGCTGGCAAGCCACCGTACCCGGTTTGCCCCACGGGTTATCGCTCGAGGCCGTATCGAGCAGTCGGGGAACATCGTTGGTCGTCTTGGCGATATGCCACGCATCAAAGAGCGCGCAGCCCTCAAGGCTCGGCGAGGATGCCGCAGGGACCAATCCGGCCCCGATGTGCTCAAGGATGCCGGAGAGACGGTTAAGACGGCACTCGATGGCAAACAGCATGTCAATCTCGTCCTGGTCCAGCAGGCTGCGATCAAAATTGAGATAGAAAAGCTTTGAGCGATCGATGCGAGCCAGGCTCATCTCGGACTTAGCGGCGATGGTGCGCAAGCGGGGCAAGTCAATTTCACTCATAAGGGCGGCGGCATAGCGCTCGATACCGCTCGGATTCTCGGCATGGTCAACGCGGTAAAGCAGCGTCTCGATAGCATCAGGGAGCGGTGCCGTGTTAAAGCCCAAAAACACCTCGACCGGCTCGGGCAACTTTACGAGCTTGATCTTGTCGATAACATTTTGCATACCCTCGTCGAGTCCGCCGGCGTCCGCCGTGCTCGCAATGGCATTTTCGGAGTCAGCGAATATCACGTAGCGCAGGAACATCGATGCCATGAACTCGCCGTAAGGAAGGGAGCGGGTCGAATTCCATGTCTCGTGGTCGGACTGCTCGCGCATGGGGCCTTCGGGAGAGCCGACGGTTCGCGCGCACGCGCGCATTGTGCCGTTGGCTCCCCGAACCACAATCTCACCAATACCGGAGTCCGACTCGTCAAGGACCAGTTCCATGTCGGGATCGTTGGGCAGCGGAGTCTCGCTAACGGGGCGGTCCACCTTGTACACCTCGCCCGAAACGCTTACATAGCCCAAAAGCGACACATGGCTTTTGCCAACGAATTCGACGACATAGCAAGATTCATGCTGATCCTCGCCAAAGAGTTTCCAGACCACGCCATATGAACGTCCCGCAGGCTGCTCGGGCATCGCCGGAAAGCGCTTTTTGGGATCGAGAAACCTGAGCTTGTATGTCGGACGCTCTGCCACGAAGTATCACCCTGATCGGTCGCTTGAAGAAGGAGTGGTCGCGAATTAGTCGCGACATCTACTCGGAATCTTACACGAGTCGACAGGAAATCGTCCGCTTTACGCCCGCGCCTCGACCGAGGTTCGAATCCATGCGGTGTTTACGTAAAAGAAAAGCCCCCGTTGCCGGGAGCTTTAATCTCAAATGGTGCGGCGTATAGGATTCGAACCTATGACGTTCTGATTCGTAGTCAGACCCTCTATCCAGCTGAGGTAACGCCGCAGCGCAAAACATATAAAACCACTTTAGCTTATTGGAGTCAAGCGCAATCTCAAACTTTTTTGTGGAACGCAGTTTTGTCATGCTGCTCCGCATATACCGTCGTTCCCCGTACGATCGATTGGCTTTTCGATCACGTCAAACTTAGCATCAAGTTCCCTCAGGAGCGATCTCACCCGCTGGGCACAATCATAATCGGCAAACGAGATACTCAACATGCGAGCAACCTGGTTAGATGTCCGGACCCCATAGAAATGCTCCAGGGCCACAAGCCCCTCGTGCGCCACAAACGTCTCAACCACATGCGGCGACTCCTCGTAGCACCATTGGGTCAACGGACCCTCGCTCGTCTGTCGAACCACCAGGCCACCCATGCCAGACGGCTCACACGTCACAAGCAGGTACTCCCCGCCCTCGTCGCTCTCAAACAAAACCACCCGATCATCAAACAGCTCCATCGCGTCCCCTTTCTCTCGCTCTTATTTAGCAAAAGCATAACAGGTAGATGGCTGTATACAGAACAGTTGTTCGTGTGTTTTCTATTGAGCTGTCCGCACAGCATGGTATGGCCGCACACAAAAAGGGCACCCCAAAAAGGAGTGCCCTAGCAAATCGCTTATGCAGCCAATCTACGCGACCGGCTCGATCTTCTCGAGGCCGCCCATGTAGGGGCGCAGAACCTCGGGGATCGTGATGGTGCCGTCAGCGTTCTGGTAGTTCTCCAGAATGGCTGCCATGGTACGGCCAGCCGGCAGACCGGAACCGTTGAGGGTGTGCAGATAGCGCGAACCCTTGAAGTTCTCGGGGTCGCGATACTTGATGTTGGCGCGACGGGCCTGGAAGTCACCGCAGTTGGAGCAGGAGCTGATCTCCTTGTAGGCGTTGTAGCTCGGCAGCCAGACCTCGACGTCGTAGGTCTGACGGGCAGAGAAGCCCAGGTCGCCGGTGCACAGGCTAATCACGCGATACGGAAGACCCAGCTGCTGCAGCAGGAACTCGGCCTCGGCGGTCATGCTCTCGAGCTCCTCGTCGGACTCCTCCGGCTTGGCAAACTTGACCATCTCGACCTTGTCGAACTCGTGCTGGCGAATGATGCCGCGGGTATCGCGACCAGCGGAGCCGGCCTCCTCGCGGAAGCAGGGGGTGAAGGCGGTGTAGCGGCGCGGCAGGGTATCGGCGTCGAGGACCTCACCGGCGTGCAGGTTGGTGAGCACGACCTCGGCGGTGGGGATCAGGAAGTTGTCGCCCGAGACGTGATAGGCGTCGTCCTCGAACTTGGGCAGCTGGCCCGTGCCGAACATGGTCTGACGCTTGACGACGATGGGCGGCCACCACTCCTTAAAACCACGGCTGGTGTGCGTATCGAGGAAGAAGTTGATGAGGGCGCGCTCAAGACGGGCGCCGGCGCCACCGAGAACGGTGAAGCGGCTGCCGGAGAGCTTGTTGCCGCGCTCGAAGTCAAGGATGTCGAGGTCGGTGCCCAGATCCCAGTGCGGCTTAAAGTCGAAGTCGAACTCGCGCGGGGTGCCCCAACGACGGCGCTCGATGTTCTCGTCCTCGTCCTTGCCGTACGGCGTGGCCTCGCAAGGAATGTTGGGCAGGTGAGCCATGAAGTCGTACTGCTCCTGCTCGAGGGCGGTGCGGCGCTCGGCCAGACCGTCAATCTTCTCGTTGACGGCGCGCACGGCCTCTTTGGCGGCCTCGGCCTCGTCCTTCTTGCCCTCCTTCATCAGGGCGCCGATCTTCTTGGACTCGGCATTGCGCGTGGCTTGAAGTTCCTCGACCTCGGTGATGACGGCACGACGCTCGTCGTCGAGCTCAAAGAACTTCTCGCGATCCCAAGACGTCTGGCGGTTAGCCATGGCGACATCGATGGCATCGGGGTTCTCGCGAACAAACTTGATATCAAGCATTAGATCCTCCGGCGATATACATTCCATTTAGGTTGCAACCTTGTACATGTATGGGCAAGTATATACTTATGAGCGTTTACGACCCAACTCAACTACGCAAGAAGGCACCCAATGGACCCAGTTTTTTCCTTTTTGTTTGGCACCCGCACCGGTTTTGCCATCCTTTTCGCCGGCGGCATCCTGCTGTTTGCGATTATTGCCTTTGTAATGGAGAAGCGCACCCATAAGATGTATGTCGACCGCGGCCCCAAGTCCGAGGACAAAGAAGACAGCTTCTGGGACTAACCTGCCAAAAAGGGACAGGTTTATTTTGGTCGGTTTTATCTGGGCAAACGCAAGTGCCCCGCAACTGGAATTGAGCCAGTTGCGGGGCACTTTTCGCTAAAAGGACAAAACCGCAGGAAAAACCTGCCAACATAAACCTGTCCCTTTTTTGGTCGGTTTTACTGGAGGGTTGCGTCGATTGCCTTGACCAGGGCGCTGCGCATGCCGGCGTCCTCGAGCGCAACGACGCCCTTGATGGTGGCACCACCGGGCGAGCATACGGCATCCTTCATCGCCGCAGGATGCTGGCCAGTTGCAAGCTGCAGCTTTGCCGTACCCAGCACCATCTGGCTCACAATGCGATAAGCATCCGCACGCGGGATACCGTGCTTGACCGCCGCATCGCCCAGGGCCTCGATTGCCATGGCGACAAACGCCGGAGCGCAACCACCCACCGTGCCGCCCACAAACAGCAGGCTTGTGTCGAGCTCGACGACAGCGCCAAGCTTACCGAGCAGGTCGAGCACCACAGCACGCTGCTCGTCGTTAAGCGTCGAAGCCTTCTCGCAGGCGATGACGCCCTCGCCCACCGAAACCGGCGTGTTGGGCACCGTCGAGATATGCGCGACGCCCGGCAGGACCTGCTCCCACTTGGCACTGTCCCAGGTCCAGGCAACCGACAGAACGACCTTTTTGGCAAGAGCGTCCTTGAGCGGGGCGAATACCTTCTCGATCATGTACGGTTTGACCGCAGCGACCACGATATCGGATGCGGCGACAACCTCGGCGGCATCGTGGCAGGCGACCATGCCGCGCGCCTCGCAGCGCTCAACCAGTGCGTCGTAGCGACCCGCGCAGGCGCACATGTCGCTCGCAGCTACACCGGCAGCGATCCAGCCATCGGCCATAGCGCTCGCCATATTGCCAAAACCGACAAATCCAATCTTCATATCTCATAGTCCTTTCAGACACATTCCTCAAAACGAAAGGTATTGTCCCACGCCATTGTTTCGTATTGCCGACCTATTTGTGATACGGCTCGCCACGACTGATCTTGCAGGCACGGTAAATCTGCTCTAGCAGCACCACACGCGCCAGGTTATGCGGCAAGGTAATGCGTCCAAAGCTGAGCATCTCGTCGGCGCGGGCGCGCACCTCATCACTCACGCCGTCCGAACCGCCGATTACAAAGGCAATGTCGCTGCTGCCTCGCAGCATAAGATCGTCGAGCCTCGCCGAAAACTCCTCGCTCGAGCGCTCCTTGCCCTCGATAGCCAGCAGGATCAAATGCGCTCGAGATGGCAAGGCGGCAAGAATCGCCGCCCCCTCCTTGTCGCGCGCGGCATCCACGCCGCCCGCCTTAGCCGGGTCGATATCGGCCACCTCGCGGATATCCACCTTGGCATAGGCACCTAGGCGCTTGGTGTACTCAGCGCACGCGTCCTTCCAAAAGCGCTCTTTGAGCTTACCGACGCAAACGACGGTGTATTTCACGCGCGTCTACTCCTTCGAATCGTTTTGAACTTTGCCGGCGGCCAGCATCTGCTCGAACATCGAGGCCGACTGCGAAAAGTCGCTCGGCAGCACGACCGTCGAGGTTTTACCCGTGCGAGCGAACTCCGTCATCATCTCGGACCACTGCGTAAACATGAACAGTTGGTTGGCCTCGTCATTGCCGACACCCGTCTCCTGGATGATCTCGAGCGAATCTTTGATACCCAGCGCGATGGCCTTGCGCTGGTTGGCGATGCCCTCGCCCGCCTTTTCCATAGCCTCGGCCTCGGCGGTCGCCTCGGTGACGCGCTTGATGCGATCGGCCTCGGCGAGCTCCTGTGCCGCAGCGCGCTTGCGCTGGGCGGCGTTGATGTCGTTCATGGAGTTCTCAACCTCGGTCGGCAGTGCGATTTTGGTGATGAGCGTCGACACGAGGGTGAAGCCGTAGGCGGCCATCTGCTCGGAAACGGTAGCGTTGACATCCTTGGCGATGTCATCCTTCTTGGCAAAGACCTCATCGAGTGTGTAGACGGGGATGGAGGAGCGCAGGGCGTCGGTGATGAAGTCGCGCATCTGGTCGACGGGCTCCTGCAGCATATAGTAGCTCTTGTAGATGCCCGAATCTGCCGGGCCGGCGCCCATGTCATAGCTCACGTGGTACTGAGCGGAGACCTCAAGGCCAATGGTCACGTTGTCCTGGGTCTTAACGTCGATGCCAAAACCATTTTTCATGGTGCGCAGACTCACCGTGGCGGCCTTGCGGTCGATCACGGGCACCTTCACGTGGAAGCCCGCGTTGACGATACGATTGAACTTACCCAAGCGCTCGATGATCACAGCGTGCTGCTGCTCAACGACGTAGCAGGCGTTGGGGAGCAGCAACAACAGGATGATGATGGGAATCAAAAGGCTGGTAAGGGCGGCGATGATACCGGAAAACAGCATGGTCTCTCCTCTGATAGGCACACGTTGGCATTAGGATACCCGTCCAAGGAGATCGTGCATAACAAAAAAGCTCCCATTGCTGGGAGCCCTTTCAATCCATGGTGCGGGCGAAAGGACGTCCGCGTATCCGCTTCGCGGATCCGCACCGGCCTCGGCCGCCTGCCGGCGTCCTCGCCAGCTCGCTAAAAACGCTCCGCGTTTTCTTTACGCTCGCTCCTTCACAGGTTCAAGTCCCTGCGATGAGCACATAACAAAAAAGCTCCCATTGCTGGGAGCTCTTTCATTTAATGGTGCGGGCGAAAGGACTTGAACCTTCATGGGGTTGCCCCCATACGGACCTGAACCGTACGCGTCTGCCAATTCCGCCACGCCCGCGTGCAGGAATTAGAATAACGGAGCGTCACCGCGAACGCAAGAACTATTTTTGAAAAAGTTTGCAGGCATTTTCCCAAGCGGCATGCGCGATTGTTTCGGCGTCCTCACCAGTGCGATCGACACGGTCGTTAACCAGCGCGTTTGCCGTAATGGAGATCATTGCGGGCTCGCATTCAAGACCGCGGATGGGCTCCGGAGCCATATACGGGCAATCCGTCTCGAACAAAATTCGATCGAGTGGGGTTGCCGCAAATGCCTCGCGCACGTCTTCGTTGCGCTTAAAGGTGGCCGCACCACCATAGGCGATATAGCAGCCCAGCTCCACAAAGCGCTCCATCGTGGCGCGGTCCTCGCCAAAGCAGTGCAGCACACAACCGACCTGGGGCACGCCCACCTCACGAAGCACGTTGTACGCATCCATATGCGAGGTGCGCTCCCCATCCGAGTCCTCGTGCCGCAGGTGCAACTCCACCGGCACATTGCAGCGCATGGCGACTTCGAGCTGACGTGCCATGCAATCAATCTGCACGCTGTGGGGCGCCGGCGCGATATCGTCGTCATAGTCCATGTGGTAGTCCAGACCGATTTCGCCAATACCGGCGCACAAAGGGTCATCAAGCGCAGCAACAACCTGTGCGTGAACGTCGTCGGTATAGTCCGGCGCGCCATACGGATGCACGCCGGCAAGATACTTGATCTGCGGGATATCCTGCATCGGCAGAATCTCGCGCACGAGCCAGTCGCTATAGTCCGTCACGCTGCGCTTATCGGCAATGGGATCGAAGACCGTCACCAACAGGTCGATGCCTGCCGCCTTGGCACGCACGAGTGTCTCGGGCACATCCTTGCCCCAGAACGAAAGCAGATGCGCATGTGTGTCGGCAAGCGGTGCCAAGGGCACGGGACAAGCAACCGTCTTCTTTTTTTTGGTAAACGTCACGCGTTCGGCATTAAGCGTCATGGGAAAGCTCCCGGGCCAGACGGACAAAGTCGGCAACATCGAGCGTCTCGGCGCGCGTGGTGGGTGCGATACCGCAAGCCTCAAAGGCGGCATCGAGCACGTCCTTGGCAAAGCCGTTGGCGCTCATGGAATTGCGGATGGTCTTGCGACGCTGAGCAAATGCAGCATCAATCACGCGGGCCACAAATTCGCGATCGAGTCCTTCGGGCACCACACCGTCAACACGGTCGATACGCACGACGGCCGAGTCCACGTGTGGCGCCGGCATAAAGCAACGCGGCGGCACCTCAAAGCGACCCGTTACCTGCGCATACAGGCCAAGCTTTGCCGTATAGCCGCCATAGGTCTTGTTGCCCGGCACTGCGGCAATGCGATCGGCAACCTCCTTTTGCACCATGACGACGGCGCGCTTGAGCGCCGGCATCGTCTGGAAAAATTGCAAAATGATCGTCGCCGCCACGTTATAGGGCAAGTTCGCGACAAATACCGTCGGCTCACCGCCCGCAGCCTGCTCAATCTGCTCCGGGCCCACCTTAAGCGCGTCGCCCATGATAAAGCGGAAGTTGGCATAGTCGGCGGCGTGGGCGTCGAGCACCGGTTCGAGCTCAGGATCGGCCTCAATGGACGTAACGCACGCCGCTTCCTGCAGCAACGCAAGTGTCAACGTACCGCAACCCGGACCCACCTCGAGTACGCGCTCGTCACCTGCAAGCTCGGCAAGCTCGCAGATACGCTCGATCACATGATTGTCGATTAGAAAGTTCTGGCCCAGGCGATGCTTGGTCGCAAGGCCAAACTCCTCCAGCAGCTCCCTTGTTGCCGTGGGGTTTGCCAAAGGCGAAGTTGTCATAGTTGCCTCCTTAGCATGATGGCGGCGTCTTGAAACGAAAGGGCATGGACCGTTGCGGCCATGCCCTTACATCTAAACAGCAAATTGCCGATATGGCGCTCGCGCGGTCTCTACGCCAGACGCGGGAACAGCGGATCGCCCTTCTCGACGGGCTGACCACCAGCAAGCAGGCCCCAAGCGCAAATGCCCTTGAGGTCGTCGGTCGCGGCCTCGTTCTCGCAGGACAGGCGGCGCAGGGCCTCGGCAGAGGTCTGAGGCATGAGCGGCATCAGCAGGTGAGCGGCAATGCGGATGGCCTCGAGCAGGTTGTAGATCACAAACGCCAGCTCGTCAGCCTTGGCCTCGTCCTTGGCAAGTGCCCAGGGCTCGGAGTCCTCGATGTAGTGGTTGGCGGCGTGGATGAGCTCCATGACCTCATCCTTGGCTCCGCCGTAATCGAGCACGTCCATCTTGGCCATGTAGCGGTCGACCAGGCCATCGGCGATCTTTGCCAGCGGGTTGTCGAACGCATCGAACGATGCGGGCTTGGCGGGCGCGCAACCGTCAAAGTACTTGCCGCTCATGTTGAGCGAACGCGAGATAAGGTTGCCCCAGCTGTTGGCCAGGTCGGCGTTGTAGACCTGCTCCATGCGATCGAAGCTGATGGCGCCGTCGGTACCGGGAACGACATCGGTCATAAAGTAGTAGCGATAGCCCTCGACGCCCAGCATGTCGATAACATCCTGCGGAGCGATGGCGTTACCGCGGCTCTTGGACATCTTCTCGGCCTTGCCGGTCTCGGCATTGCGCACGGTCAGGAAGCCGTGGGCAAAGACGTGCTCGGGCAGGGCCTCGCCGATGGCCATGAGCATGGCGGGCCAAATGACGCAGTGGAAGCGGATGATGTCCTTACCCACGATGTGGAACTGCGCGGGCCAGCGATAGGCCAGCTCGGCACGCGCCTCGTCGGTGTCGACACCGTAGCCGACGGCCGTCATATAGTTGAGCAGCGCGTCAAACCATACATAGGTCACATGGCCCTCGTCAAACGGAACCTGGATGCCCCAGTCAAAGCTCGTGCGACTCACGGAAAGGTCGTTGAGGCCGCCCTCGACAAAGCTGCGAACCTCGTTCATGCGGAACGCAGGCTCGACAAAGTCGGGGTGCTCGTCATAGAGCTTGAGAAGCTTGTCCTGGAAGGCGGAAAGCTTAAAGAAGTAGGACTCCTCCTGGACGCGCTCAAGCGGACGGTGGCAGTCGGGGCATAGATGCTGGCCGACGCTGCCGTACTCCTCGTCGCCCTTCTGGACCTGCGTATCGGTGAAGTAGGTCTCGTCAGGCACGCAATACCAACCGTCGTAGCTGCCCTTATACAGATAGCCGGACTCCTTCATGCGCTCCCACAGGTACTGCACGGCATGATGCTGGCGCGGCTCGGTGGTGCGGATGAAGTCGTCTTTGGAGATCTCGAGCTTGCTCCAAAGCTCCTTGAAGTGCGGAGCCTGGCTGTCGGTCCACTCCTGCGGCGTCATGCCATGCTTGGCTGCGGCCTCGGCGACCTTCTCGCCGTGCTCGTCCATGCCGGTCAGGAACTTGACGTTATAGCCGGCGGAGCGGCGATAGCGAGCCTGAACGTCGGCGATGATGGTGGAATAAGCCGTGCCCAGGTGCGGATCGGCGTTGACGTAGTAGATGGGCGTCGTGATAAAGAACGAAGGCTTGCTTTGATCCATGGGGTTTGTCCTCCAGAAAAACGTTGCATACAGGGGATGATTCTAGCGCAAGGGCTGGATATCCTCCATCTATTGCATATCGAGCACCATGGCATAGACATCGCGCTTGCGGCGCGAATACTTCTGAGACAGGCGCTTGGCCACCGCAGAGGCGGGCTCCCCCTCCTCGAGCGCGGTGCGGATATCCTCGCGCAGGGCATCGTCGGGATCCGCTACCGCAGCGCCAACCGGCGCGATGCCGGCCTCCTCGTCCTCGCTCGGCGGCGCGATGACCAGCGCAATCTCGCCCTTTACCTCGCCGCGAGCACGCAGCTCCTCGGCAAGCTGGTCAGCGAGCCCGCGCAAGACCTCCTCGTGCAGCTTGGTGAGTTCGCGGCAGACGGCAAGCTCACGCTGGGGAAAGACCTCCGCCACGGCCTCGAGCGTCGCCACGATGCGATGTGGAGACTCGTAGAAGATGAGTGCGCCGGGCACCACGGCAAGGCGCTGCAAACGGCGCACACGGTCGCCGTGCTTTCGGCCCAAAAAGCCCTCGAAGAAAAAATGCTCGCAGGGAATGCCGGACGAAACGAGTGCCGTGACGCAAGCAGAGGGTCCGGGAATAACTTCGACAGGCACATCGGCCTCACGCGCCGCCTCGACCAGCGCCTGGCCGGGATCGGACACGCTCGGCATGCCGGCGTCCGAGGCAAAGGCGAGGGTCTCCCCCGCCAGCAGACGGTCGACCAGGCCGGCAGCGCGGCTAGCGATCACATTCTCGTCGCAACGGACAAGCGGCTTGGAAATACCCAGGTGCATCAGCAGCTTTGACGTCACACGCGTGTCTTCGCAGCAAATGGCATCGGCGGCGGCAAAAGCCTCGCCAACGCGCGGGGACAGGTCGCCTAGGTTGCCGATGGGCGTGCCGACCACATAGAGTTTGCCCGTATGGGCGCTGTTTTGCGTCATATCAACCTATTCAATCATGCCGCGCTCGAGCGTACCGAGCGCCGCGCGGGCGTCCCATGCTGCAATGCGCTTCTCGGTCTTCCACGTTTGGAAGAACCAACCGGCAGCCGGCGCAAACGAAGCCAGCTGGTTGGCGATAAACACGCGCTCGTAGGCATTGCGGCCCTCGGGCGTAACCGACGAGTTAGCAAAGATCGCCGCGCCCGACCATTCGCCCACCAGCACGGGGAACCCAGTCGAAATCGCCTCTTTAAGCTCGCGCTTGTTACGCGAAATCGCCGTCGTCAGCCCGCGGGGGCTCGTGATGTCGAGCGCATACTCGTCGCGGTAATGGTACAGGTGAAGGTCCATGTAGACGTTCTTGTACTTGGCGCCGCGCATAAAATGCTTCCACTCGCTGGGATGCCCCGACGACGAGAAGACGACGATCTTATCCTCGGGCATATACGAACGGACGAGCTCGTAGGCATCGCGATAGAAATTGCGCAGGTAGTGAGCGGGAATGCCATCCGTCATGGTGAAGAGGCTCTTGCGAACGCTCATCTGCGGCGTGTCCAGCAGCTCAATGCCCAGCAGGCTCTCGGCCTCGCCATAGCGATCGGCCAAGCGCTCGAGCACGTCGAGTGCGACATGACGGCCGTTGGTGGACGAATGCCACTCGGCAACAGCCTCCGGCGTGGTGGGCGAATCGTTGGAATCGCCCTGGCCACCGGGCACGGTTGCCAGATCGAGCAGCACGCGGATGTCGTATTTGGCAGCCCACTCAATTGCGCGGTCGATGTAATCGACAACCGATATGTAGGAGGCATCGGACTCCTGTGAGCCAAAGGCATACCAGGGCACCGGCAGACGCACGGCATTGAGACCGATCTGCGCCATGCGACGAAAATCGTCCTCGCTCACAAACGTCTCGTAATGGCGGCGCATGCGCTCGTTATAGGCGGCGGTACCCATGGCCTCCTGTAGCTCGGCCGCGTTGGATGCACCGGTCGCCGCGTACAGCGACGGGGTCACCCAAGGCTCGGGAATAAACCAGCCAGAGAGATTAACGCCGAGTATCCTCTCCATCACTGCCCCCTTCGGATCATGCAGGTCGAACCCGCATCGTATTGCATAGGATAAGTATCGTTTTGAGTATACCCGCGTGTGCGGACAGGCGACCGAACGGTCTGTAAAGTGACGCGAAAGTGGGAGGAATGTCTGGGGCGGGCGGGCTCGGAATGGTGCGACGAGGTGTGTACGCGCGCCGGAGGCAGGCACCGGAAAGTGTGTCCCGTTCTGAGCCCTTATTCTGGGACGCAGTTTCCGCAGAACCCTACATAAAAGAAAAGGACCCCTTTGCAGAGGTCCTAGTCAATTCAAGGTGGCGGGGAAGGGAATCGAACCCCTGACACGAGGATTTTCAGTCCTCTGCTCTACCAACTGAGCTACCCAGCCATTTGAGGTGTGCCTTGTTTCAAGGCTTGATTAGTATAACCAAGGACGCGTTCCGGTCAACCGAGAATTTTAAAAAAGTTTTTGAGCACAGCCTCGGTTCTTTAAATCGGCACGTCAGAGGCATCAGCCGGCAGCAAGAAGTTTTTCGCTCAGAGCCGCACGGGCAAACTCACTTGGAGTCATCCCCTCGGCAGCCGCCCGTCGACGAATGGCCTCCTTCATTCCCAGAGGAATCTTGACCGACAGCGTTGCCGTCCCCTCACCTGAGAGTGGGGGCCGTCCATGCACGATCCCACCAACGGTGTGTTCGCCATCCGGAAACTCTCCGCGCTCGTACGACTCGCACCACGCGTCAATCATTTCATCCGTTACAACCTGACCATTAGCGGCCGTATACGTCTTGCCCATCATCGACCCCTTTGCCGAGCCCGTTCAATCTCCTGCCAAAATTTCTTCTGGACTGGAGACAAGGCATGAATGATAAGCCCCCACGGACAAGCTCGACCGCGACAAGCTCCACGCTTCGTCCGTCTGGGAGCCATCCAATCGCAAGCCATCTCAGCGGCTCGCCCTTCGGCTCGCGACGAATGCACTCAGTAACCGCAAGCCAAGCGCTAAGCACCTGCTTTTCCGTCAGGTGCTTTTTAGCGTTGGGATGGATCTCAACATCCATGCATCTTCTCCTCCATCTTACCCAATTTCGTATGACGAAAGTCCGCTGTCGCCAATTCTTAAGCCGGCACGCGTTGGAGAGCAGGGGTCGAAACAATGATTGAAGGACGCTCTAGTACGGCCCAGGCGCCGGGGCAGGAGCACATACGCCAGGGACGTACGTTTTCGTAGCATACGAGGACATAGCCACGTGCATCGATAAAGGCGATATCGATGGGATAGGCCATAAAACACGTATGGACCGAAGAGCAGCGTGGAAACGCCATGACGAGCGGCAAGCCGTTGGCGGCAACCGGATGCCGTCCCAGCATGCCGCGCAGGCGCACGACAAACGACTCCGCCACCACAAACTCCGCCGGCGTCCAACCCAGCCTATTGAGTGCCCGCGCGTAGGCGATGTAGGACGAGACCGCGGTCACATGACCACCCCCGGGCGCCATGGATCGACCGTCACCGCGCGCTCGTGCGACAACGTTGTCGGCGCCCCCAGCGGAACGCCAGCGATGCTGAGAGAAGTCGGCCACGGCTCATAGTGCATGGTGCAGGTGTAGGTCCTAAACGTGCCGGAAAGCGAAAGCAAACCGCCATCCGATGTCGTCGCACCCTGTTCGCTCGAGACCTCGATCAGCAAGTCATAGCCTTCCATGGCATGTTGGATCTGAGCCTGAACGGTCGCGGAAGCATCGATGGAGCTGCCATCGCCCTCCCCGCTCGGCGCCACGGCATGTGCTAGCACGATATCGGGCACCACGCGATCGAAGCGTGCGACCGCACCGGCAAAGACCATGACGTTGTACACGATAAGCGCCAGAACCAGCAGGACGGGCGTGACCACGGCCATCTCGACCGTCGCCTGGGCGCACTCCTCGCACAGGCGCGTGCGGATGCCCATTACGACCCACCGCCCAGGGCACCCGCCAGTGTGGTGACATCGACGGTAAGTGGGATGGAACCGCCGCCGGGCAGCGGAATCTCCGCAAGCGTGAACGTCGTGCCGCTGATGGTGCGCTCGACTTGATATTCCAGCGCTTCGCAAAGCGCCTTGGGATCGGTCACGCCCAACGGAATACTTCGCAGCTTGTCTTGCGCTTGAGAGAGACCGGCAATGTCAGACCCCGGGCTCTTAATGACGTTGGCGGAATCAGTCAGCACCGGCTTTCGCAGGCGCAAGTCGCACGGCTCCAGATCCAACGCCGCCACGGACGCCGAAACGGTATCGCCGAGCCACGATGCGATGGAGCCCAACGCGCCGCTGCCCCCTCCTAGGCCTTTAATCATCTCGTCCATAAGTTCGTCGGCCGAACCTTGGATGTCTCCGTATCCCACAAGCAGCCGTCCCCAGACATCCATGACGCCATCGAGTACGCCGGCAACGCCACCCGAGCGTTCCTTCAATGTCGAGAAAAATCGCGAAAGCACGTTGTTTTGCGCCGTCGCCTCATCGGGCGCCAGCACCGCGGCAGAGATGGCACCGCGATCGCCAAGCCTGACTGCCGTGTTAAACGAAGAGTTGAGCTCATCGGGGCTCGAGATGGCACCCGAAACCGCAAAGGCAACCACGCCGTTGCGACCGGGAGGAGCGATACGCGGACGCTCGCCCGAAAGCGCTTTGATGGCCTGGTCAAACGCATTGCTCGCACGGTCGGTCTCGTCTTCGGTCTGACGTTCGAGCTCGAGCTCTTTGTTGCGGCATTCGACGTAGCCTTCCAGGGCGTCTTTAAACTTGTCAAAGTGATACTCGAAGCCGTTTTCGATAGAGGTTGAAGGCGCCGCAACAGCACCAAGCGACGAAACGCCAAAATGGCATTTGCTGCATTTATCCTGTCCATCGTAATCGGCAACCGAAGCAAATCCGCTCGGCGTCCCTTTCTTATAGTTAGGGCAGGTCGTCCCGTAATGCAGATACGCCTTGTCATCGTTCACGCTCGTCGGCCACACCGCATCGGTATAGAGCTCCGTCGCCCGAACCTCATCAGAGTTGCGCGGCAGCAGCGGAATATAGGAGGAAACCCTGTCTCCGTTCTCGGTTATATGTGCCCGATCGACCTCCGCGCTCGCATAGGTATAAAACGCCTTACGCGCCGCAGACTCTGCCTTCATCTCGACACTCGAGCCGTGGGGCTTCTCATTTGTCAGACGCCAATGGTAGTAGTCCTTCGCGCGATCAAGGGCAACTTGGGGCTCCCACGTAACGCTCGATGAGTAATGCGGATTTTGAACACCGGAGAGATCCGTTAGGCTTTTCGCACGCTCCCACATGCAAGAACAGCTGCCGACCGAGCCCTTGTCAGACCCACCACAATCCGCCAGCCAAGCACGCTCTTTAGCCTTCGCCGTGTCCTCAGAAGCCTTCCGCAGCTCCTCGGCCGCACCCTCTAAATCATCTGATGTGTCTTTAATGGTATCGGTCGAGATCTCTGACCCTTTGAGCGCAGCGAAGTCAGACTCGGATGTCCTGGGCACGGCAAGCGCCGTACCGGTATAGGTCACACTATCGGTATCCTGCGCCGACACCGCCTGCGTGGCACGCGCGGCGATCAGATACGGCAGGGCCGTCTCGATTTTCTGTAAGCCTTCCGATGCGCTTTTGGCAAACTTGTTGCGCGTTTTAATGATCTCGATCCCGGTGTCGACCATATTGCCGGCAACCGGCTCGGCACCCGGGATGAGGATGGCGACCAGGCCCGTCCCGATCGTGGCAAACCCCGCCAGCCCCAGACTCAAGATGCTCGCATCAACCACCGTGGCAGCCGTGTGATAGGACGACACTACGTTGGCACCCGCCAGCGCGCCACTATCAGCCGCCACCTGGGTATCCCCGGCACGCGACATGCTCCATATCGCCGCGGTCGACGAAAACAACAATGTGAGCACCACTAGGATGACCACGGCAGAAGAAAGCGTGGTATAGGCGCCGTCTTCGATAAACAGATCGACACCGGCTCGACCCATAAAGCCGCCTCGCTTGCGATGGCAGCTCGGACGGTGCGTCAAAACGCGTCTAGACCAGAAACGCTTAATCCCATGCAGCAATCCACGAATCATAATCTCCCTCCAGCCATTCGGGACGCGATTGATACGAGACATCGACCTTGAGCTCAACGTAGCCGCCCTCGGCGGTACCACCCATAGCCTGCGCAAACGCACCGATCACAGGCAACGGCTTGACCTCGCCGGAAACGGACACGGACGAGACGCCACCCGCACCGGCCCGGCCAAGCTCGATATCCCACGACAACGGCCCGCCGGCATGAAAGATCGAAACGTTGGGCACTGCGGCAAGTCGGCGGCGGGCGAACTCCTTAAGATCGTCGTCCTCCGCCGTCGTCGTGGTCATGAGCCGCGCGGTCTCGGCGGCGGCAGACTCCATGACCGCGCGCGTATAGAGCAGGCACACCGGTTGCAGCGCGAGAAGGATGAGTGTCAGAAACGTCGGCAGCAAAAAAGCGGCCTCGACCGTAGACTGCGCCCGGTCCTCGCGCGCGGCATCAATACAACGCGATGTCCTTAGCGGCCGCAGCGGCGTCGATAACCGACGTCGAGGCAACGCCATGAGATGCCGCCCGCTCAACCAGCGCCGCCAAGCGCCCATCGGTGCCGGCACGCCAAAGTCCCGCGATCGCCAGCACGATCGATAACAGCGCCACCGTGACGATGGCGTATTCGACCGTCGCCTGGGCAGATTCCTCACGCAGGACATCATGCATTTCACGATCCCTCCTTTGAGTCCGTTGCCTGCGGGCTCAGGCGCACGGCGCGCAGACGACACGAAGCATCGCCAGCATCCGCGGCAATTGTCACCATATCGACCCAGCCGCGTCCGTCGCGCACGATGGCGCCCCACACGTTTCCCTTGATGTCGAGATAGCCGCTCAGAGCAAGTTGCGCCGTGGGTACCTCGCGATAGGCACGCAGCATATCCGCCGCCGCTTCGGTCATCGGTCGGTCCTCGGACCATGCAAGCCGGACCGCAATCGCGTTGCCCTCAGGCGAATCCGTCGCAGTGCCAGACCGCTTGTCGAGCGTCCGCAGAAAGGTTTGCGCCGTGACAGCGACATCCGAATCGTCCGCATCTCGCATCTCATCTTTTTGAGACGCCACCGCCGAATCTGAGCCCAAATCGGAGGCGGTCCCAGGACGCTGCTGCCGCGCGGCGTTAAGCCCCCAAAGCACCGCCGCTATCGCCACGGTCAGGCAAGCAAACACCAGCAGCACCCCGATGGGGCGCTCGCCCTCTACAGGCTGTTGATGCCCTCGCTGATCGCATCCCATAGCTCTTTAACCTTGCCTTTAAATGCAACGATGGCAATAATCGCGATCACCACAAGTACGCCCACTAAAATGGCGTACTCGGTGGTACCCTGCGCGCTCTCCTCCTGCAACAGCTCCTTGGCATGCTGGCGAGTGTGAATCGCCCGGCAAAAAGCCCAGCTCCAAGCCTTGTCAGCAACTTCGACCATCGTGTTCATGTATTCCTCCCTACATCATCCCGCCTGCTCCCAGCAGCGGGCCCAATATGGACAGAAGCAACGCCGGCAAGATGAGCGTGCCGGTGGGAATCAACAGCTTGACGGGCGCACGCTCGATCTCGCGCTCGACCGCGGCGCGATGAGCCGCACGGATCTCGCGACTTTGAGCGGCCAGCGTCTCGGCAAGTGGGGCACCCAGGGCGAGCGCCTGCCCCACCGTGATGGCAAAGGTCTCGAGCGCTCGCACGTCCAGGTCGCGCGCGGCGGCCAACAACTCGTCCTCACGCGTGCCCACGCCCACCTGCCACGCCATGCAGGCGCGCTCAAGGCGAAGAGCCAGCACTGACCGGCGGTTGGCGCAGAAAATCTCAAGCGCCGCATCAAACGAAAGACCGGCCGAAAGACCCAAGCGCACAACATCGATCATCTCGGACACTTCGCCGAGCGACACTCGCGCCGGGCCGCCCGCTCCAACCGCGCCCTTCACTCGCGCGGTCAGAGCATCGACCACCGAGCGACCCGCGGCAGCGACCAGCACCGCCTCGCGCTTGCAGGCCCCTGCGATCTTGCGTGCATCCGCCCGATCAAAACCCGTCGCGACAAATACACTCAAGGCGCACAGGCAAGCCGCAACTGCAACCGAGGCGCTCATAGCTCCACCCGCATAATGCGCCGGATAACCACCAGGGCAACGGCGTTGAGGGCAAGACCCAGCACCACAGCGCCCGCGCCGGCAGGCGTCGCAAGACCGCGACGAAAATCTGCCGAAAGCAGCGCCAACACCGCGCACATGCCCGCCGGCATCGCCGCGACCATATGCGCAGACATGCGAGCCTGCGACGTCTTAACATCCAGGCGGCGCTTGAGCTCAATGCGCTCCCCCACCATGCTCGACGCCTCGGACAGTAAGTCGGCAAGCGGAGCGCCGGTGCGCTGAGACACCTTAAGCGCCAAGGTCACAAGCGAAAGACCGGGGGCGTCGATACGTACGAGCAAGTCATCGAGCGCGTCGGTCGCCGAGATGCCGCAATCGATCGCCGCCGCCACCCGCAAAAACTCGGTATGCACTGGCTCTTGCGCATGAGCGCCCACAAAGCGCATGCCCTGGGCCAGCGAATGTCCCGAGGCAAGCGACATGGAAAGTGCGGTAAACGCCTCGGGCATCGCCTCTTCTGCATCGTGTTGCTCGCGCCGGCTCTCAAAGCCATCCCGGGCGGCACCAACGGCAAACGGAGCAACAAGTCCCAAGGCAAATCCGAGGGGCGATAACGACACCATCGTTAGTAAAACGCAGCAGACACCGCTCGATAGCAGCAGAAACGCCAAACGTCCCGAAGCATCTTCGATCACGAGGCCAAGGCGATGCGCCGGAGCCAGCGATGCCCACGAACGGGCGATCTTTTTCAGCAGATCGTTTTCCACCAGCTCACGCGGCAGCTTCTCTGCCACCGTCTCGAGCGCCTGACGTGCCAGCTCCGCCGGCGGTACCTGCGGCACACGAGGTTCCGCCCCGCACGCCGTCGCGACAGAAAGCCCTGCCAAGCCCCCTACGACGAGGGGCACAGTGATCTCCATTCGTCCACCTCCTCTTGTGTGAGCGTCCCCGACCGCAGGCCTTCTGCGATAAACGGCGGCTCGCGGTCAAGCGTCCAGGTGCGCTCGGCGGCATCGAACGTCACATAGCGCTCGAGCTCTACGCCGCCCGATGCGGCGCGTCGCACCCCCGAATACGAGGAGACGAAGCGCCTGCCATCGGCGTGGCGCTCGGACATCACGATACCGTCGAGTGCCATGGCAATCTGCTCCTCGATGAGCTCGCTCGGCAGATCGATGCCATAACGTGCAAGCAACGTCAGACGCACCACGGTCTCCTGTTCTGAACCCGCATGAAGCGTGGTGAGCGACCCGTCGTGGCCCGTGTTCATGGCCTGCAACATGTCGCAGCACTCGGCACCGCGCACCTCGCCCACCACGATGCGGTCGGGGCGCATGCGCAGGGCATTAGTCACCAGGTCGCGGATCGTCACCGCGCCCTCGCCCTCAATTGAAGCCTCGCGCGCCTCTAGGCGCACCACGTGCGGATGATGCGCAAACTTGAGCTCGGCAGAGTCCTCGATCGTCACGATGCGCTCGCCGGTGGAAATCTCACATGACAACGCGTTGAGCAGGGTGGTCTTACCAGATCCCGTGCCTCCCGCAACCGCCAAGTCCTGTCGCAGCGACACCGCACACGACAGCAGCTGCGCATACCAAAGCGGCAGCGATCCCAACCCCACGAGCTCGTCCAGCGAGCAGATACGGTCCGAGAACTTTCGGATGGTGAGAATCGGTCCGTCAATCGCCACAGGCGGAATCACCGCGTTGACGCGATAGCCCGTTTTAAGGCGGGCGTTGACGATGGGGCTGCGCTCGTCGATACGGCGGCCAAGTGGCGAGATAATGCGGTCGATAAGCACACGGATCTGCTCATCATCCTCAAACGCATGCTCGATGGGGTACAAGACGCCGCCGCGTTCAAAGAAAGCCGAGCGGCAGCCGTTGATCATGATCTCGGTAACGGTGTCGTCCTCGATGAGCGGCTGCAACGGCCCCAAGCCCACCACGTCATCCAAAATCTCGTCGATGATGGCCTCGCGCTCGGGCGTCGCGAGATCGGTCGGCTCCTCAACATTGAGCGCCGCCTCCACCGCAGGACGCAATTCCGAGCGGGCAAGTGCCGGGTCGATATAGGCGCTGATACGCGCCACTTCGTCGTAACCCATGCGGTCCATCACGGCGCGCTTGGTGCGTCGTTTCACGGCGCGGCGACGCCCCGCATCTACAGGCGCTGCCGCCGCCGCAGCGCCGGCAGCCTTAATCCTCGTTTGCAGGCTCATCGCTGATCACCCTCGTGCGACCAGGGAAGGCGGATACGCGGGCGTTCGGTGCGCATTGCACGGTCGGCGACCATATCGCTCCAAGGGCCGACGGCGCACCCCAGTTCCACGAGCATCTCGCGCGTGGCCTCGCGCACGCTGGTCGCAAAAGCGCTGGTCTGCCCCACTGCCTCGTCAGCACGCCCAAACGCCATGAGCGCGGCGAGATCCTGCCCGCCATCGGCGATACGAATCTTGGAGCTCAACGCACAGGCAATCTCAAAGCGCATAGCGACGTCCTCGTCTGCCCCGCGCGCACCGAACCGGTTGAACACGGCGCTCATACGCGTGCGCGGCACACCTACTCGACTTGCCAGTTCAATGACGCGCGACGCCGATGCCGCGGACGACACCGCCGCATCGCCAACGACCAGGCAACGGTCGCTCGCCGCCACCGCAGCCGCCACGGCGTCGCCCCAAAAGACCGAGGTATCGATAAAGACCACGTCGGATTCGCGACGCAGGACATCAAGCAGTAGCTCCACCGGACGTGCCATGAGCTCGGCTTGCTCGGGCGCCGCGACGGGACCCCAGAGCGTAACGCCCGGCGCCACGCGCATCGATGTGGCTACGATATCCGGCTCGGTGAGCGCGCCCGCCGCCGATGGCTCGATAAGTGCCGCCATATCGCGCGGAGCATCGACGCCTAACAAGTCGTAAAGGTTTCCAAACATCAGGTCCAGGTCGAGCACGGCGGCACGCAAGCCCAACAGCGACGATGTGTGTGCCATGGCGGCAACGATCGTCGACTTGCCGCAACCGCCCGAACCCGAAATAGCGCAGATGACTGGAGCTCGATGCGGCGGAGCGGTAGCGTCTGCCGGCGGCATCGGAGGCGGCGGGGCGGGCGTCGGTGACAGCGTCCCCGTCTCCCCCGCCGCAACCACGTGCTGCGTCCAAGCCGGCATGGCTGCTTGTTCGGTCTGCGAGGCAGGCTCGTTCTGCGCAATCTGCTCATGCTGCATCAGCGACAACTCGCCGCACCCGGCAAGGCCCTCAACTTCGTCGAGTTCATCCGCCAGATTCACGCCGTGCACGTATCCCATATCTACTGCCGGGGAGTCGCCAGCATGCTGCGCCGGCCCTCCAGCGTCATCGTATACAAGGGGGTTCCGGGGGCGCCGACCATGCTCGGCTTCCGCTTTTCCATAATCATCAACACGCGGGCCTCTTGTAGCGCGAGGCGCCCCGGGTTCCCTATCAACAAAAGCATCGGGCTCAATCGTCATGCGCCGATCGGAATCAACCGCTCCCTCGCCCGCGCGCCCGTTGCCGCATATACTGTGTGCAGCGATGACCTCGGTCGCCCCCGCGCGAAACAGCCCCTCGATATCCGACGGATCGAGCGCTTCTATCAACACGACCACGCGACTCACGCGGCCTTCGGCCGTCAGGCGCGCAACAGTCTTGCGCACATCTTCGGTATCAAACAGAGACGCCGCGATGATGGCAGCCCCGCGGCGCGACGGAAACGCCCGCGCCATGGAAACCAGCCCGTCCAGGTCACCCACGCGAAGCACCTGTGCACCCGCATCACGGCCCTCGACTTCCCGCTGCAACAGCCCGTAATCGCCGCACGCGCAGCACGCAAGCCAGATCGCCTTCATCACTCGTCGCCTCCGCTCTTTTTGCCGCGCGCCGTGGCGGGAATCGTCAAGCTGACCGTTCCCTTGCCCGAGGCTCCCAGCAGTTCCTTGACGTCTTCGGGGTCAGCCGCCAGCGTCACCCATTCGATCTTGCCCTCGCGCGTGGCACCGGAATCCTCACTGGTATCGATCACGTACGCGCCGCACAGCCGATCGGTCACGCCGTCTTTTTGCACATACACATCCACGTAGCTGCCCACGCCCGTAGCACCGCCGACCGAGTGCTCGGCATCGACCGCCACCGAAACGGCGACCTTGCCCTTAGGCACCTCGAGCTTGCGGCTCTCGGCCTTGGTGTAGACATTGCAGATCACGGCGTTTTTGGGAATACGCGAAGTCGTCACGTCGCCGCGCACCTGGCGCAGCTCGGTCGCTGCGTCACGCGGCAGCAGGCTCGTCAGCCATTCCTGGGTTATGACATTGGTCTCATCGAGGGTCTCGCCCACATCGATATCGCGCGCCGCGACGCAAACTTCGACGCGATCGCCACCGTACTTGGCCAAGGTCTCAGCCTGGACCTGTTCGGCTTGCGAGCGGATCGACGAGCCGTAAACCATGCAGAGCAGAGCAGCGAGCACGCCCGCGACCAGACTGATGGCGATGCGCTTGCTCTTGTTCACGGCCGCTCCTCTCATGGCAGTGCCGGGCGAATGCCCGTACCACCATTGTCTGGGCGGTCAGAGTGCAAAGCGGCGCAATCGCAATCTTGGTTTTCGATGTCAAACCAATCGCTGACCAAAAGCTGACCAGCCCGTCAAGCTCGTGGCAAGGTTTTGGTCAGCACGTCAGCAAACTGCATGTTTCGAGGCTTTTCCACAGCAAAAAAGCCGTCTCCCGAACAGTTGGGAGACGGCTGTCATAGGAAAAATCAATTACAGATGGACATCGGGATCGAGCATTTGAGCACTCACGCGCATGGATGACGCCAGGTTTTGGAACGTTTCCAGACGCAGGCTATCGATCTGCCCGGCGTCCTCGGCCTCGCGAACGGCGCAGCCCGGCTCATGGACATGCGTGCAATCGCCAAACCGGCACGCGCGCGATGCCTCGACAATCTCGGGGAAAGCGCGCGCCAGACCCCGCTCGTGACCCACGAGCGGCAGGCTACGCAGGCCCGGGGCATCGGCGATCACGCCGGCGTCGCCCGGCAGTGCCACCATCACGCGCGCGACGGTAGTGTGACGGCCCTGATCGTCGCGTTCGCGCACACCGCCGGTCGCCAACGTATCGTGGCCCAGCAGCGCATTGAGCAGCGTCGACTTGCCGGCACCCGACTCGCCCAGAATCATGGCGCAGCTCCCGGCGGGCACGCAGGCACGGACCTCGTCCAGGCCGCGGCCCTCGGCAGAGGACGTCACGATCACGCGCACGTCCGGACCCACCAGGCGGCGCACGCGGTCCAGATCGCGCTCGAGTTCCTCGGCATCGCAGCGGTCAGCTTTGGTGAGTACCACCACCGGTTCGGCATCGCAGTCGAGCGCCAACACCAGCGAGCGCGCCACGCGGTCGAGCAGCACCTCGCCGGCACCGAGCGCCTGCACGATTAGCACGCTATCCACGTTGGAGCAGAGCACCTGACGCTCCCCGCGGGCACGGCCGCGCCAACGCTCAAAGCTCGTACGGCGCGGCAGCACGCACTCAATCACGCCCATATCGTGCCCGGGAGCGCGGCGCACCGCCACACGATCGCCCACGGCAGGCAGCAGGACCTCGTCCTCGCCGCGTGACTTGGCAAACCCCACAGCATGCTCGGCACGAAACGTGTCATCGGCAGTCGCCACCAGTGGAAACCCGCGATCCAAGCGCACCACGGCGCCAAGCTGCATCTGCTCGGGCTCCTCGGCATGTGCGCAGAAATCATCAAAGGCAGCCTGCTGGGCTTCATCGACCGGCAGGTCATCAAACGCCGGAACATCCTGCAGCGCGTCGAGCCCCGGCACGCTTGCCAGCAGCTCCTCAGCAGGTGCGGGAGCCTCGGTCGCGAGCTTCCGACGACGATCGCGCTTAGCCCGCGCCCCCGTCGTCTTTTTCTTCGCCTTAGCCTTAGCCTTAGCCACAAACGCCTCCCAGCACCAAAAATCACAACTGAGCAGGTATTTTCCCACAAAAAAGAGTCGGTCGAGCAAATGCTCGACCGACTCACACACTTTCCCTCAGCCTTTATCATCCACACGGGAGAAAAGTCAGCAACGTCACCGCAGGGCCCGCCCGCCGAGAGGGGTTTCCAAAGGGCACATCCTTTATTCAAAACGAGCGGCCGAGCAATTGCTCGGCCGCTCACCTTCTTTCCCTCAGCCCTTTTTCATCCGCGCGGGAGAAAAGCCAGTAAGGATACCGTAGGGCCCACCCTGGGAGTGTTTTCTTCTGAGCGATCCCGCAGCGCGAAGCGCGAGGACCAGCGAAGAAGAAAACACGCAGGGGCGGGCCCGGACAGGTTAACTTACTCCTTCTCGACCGCGCGCATGATCGCCTTGTAGATCTCCATCAGCGGGATGATCAGGAAGGCCAGGCCCAGGGCAGCGACAACGCCCTTGAGCTCAAGCGTCACGGGGCCAAAGAACATCTCGGCAAGCGTCGGCTGCACGGTCACGATCACCGTCAGCACCAGTGCCAGCGCGGCGGAAGCCCACAGCCACTTGTTCTGCTTCTTCATGGTGAACAGCGACGCACGACGGCTGCGCATATTGAAGCAGTGGAAAATCTCGACCATGTTGAGCGTGATGAACGCCATCATCACGCCTTCCTCGTCGGCATTGCCGGCGATCATATCGGCGATGTGGATGTAGCCCATGTCAAAGTACACGCCCACAAAGAAGCTCGCCAGCACCAGCGCGGTGATGATTAGGCCCTGGACCACGCAGTCCAGACCCATATGTCCGGCAAAGACACCGTCCTTGGCGTTGCGCGGCTTGCGCTTCATGATGTCGCCCTCGGCATCCTCCATGCCCAGCGCAAGCGCGGGGAAGCAGTCGGTGACCAGGTTCACCCACAGCAGCTGCACCGGCTGGAAGATGGTAAAGCCGATGAGCGTGGCGATAAACACCGAGAACACCTCGGCAAGGTTGGCCGAAAGCAGGAACTGGATGACCTTGCGGATGTTGTCGTAGATGCGACGACCCTCTTCGCAGGCGCCGATGATGGTAGCGAAGTTGTCATCGGCAAGTACCATGTCGGCGACGTTCTTGGTGACGTCGGTACCGGTGATGCCCATACCAACGCCAATGTCGGCGCGCTTGATGGACGGGGCGTCGTTGACGCCATCGCCCGTCATGGCCACGATCTGGTCGCGCGACTTCCAAGCCTCGACGATGCGTGTCTTGTGCTCGGGCTGGACGCGGGCGTACACGCCGTAGTCCTCGATGTGCGCGTCGAGTTCCTCGTCGCTCATGCGATCGAGGTCGGCACCGGTGATGGCCTGGCTGCGATCGGCGACGATGCCCAGCTGCTTGGCGATGGCCACGGCGGTGTCGATGTGGTCGCCCGTGATCATGACGGTGCGGATACCGGCGTCGTGCGCCTCGTGGATAGCGTCGGCCACCTCGGGACGGACCGGGTCGATCATGCCGGACAGGCCACAGAAGACCAGGTCATGCTCGAGCGCAGCGGGGCTGCAGTCGTCGGGAACCTCGGTGTCGGTGCGGCTTGCCAGCGCCAGTACGCGCAGGGCCTCGTCGGCCATGGCCTTGTTGGCCGCCACGAGCTCGGCGCGGCGCTCCTCGGTCAGGGGGACGACCTTATCGCCCTCGTAGATATGGGTGCACAGGCCGATTACCACGTCGGGCGCACCCTTGGTGTACTGCTCGTACTCGCCATCCAGGGTCTCGACGACCACGGACATCATCTTGCGGCCCGAGTCAAACGGGGCCTCGCCCACGCGCGGATGCTCGGCAGTCAGGCCAGTGAGGCCCGCCTTGCCGGCGTCGTTGACGAGCGCGCACTCAGTCGGCTCGCCCACGGCCTCGCCCAGCTCCTCGTCCCACTGAGCATCGGAGCACAGCGCCATGCCGGCCAGGAACTTCTCCTTGGGCGCAGCGAGCTCGTGCTTGACGACGGTCATCTTGTTTTGGGTAAGGGTACCGGTCTTGTCGGAGCAGATGGTCTGCGTGCAGCCGAGAGTCTCGACGGCAGAGAGCTTGCGGATGATTGCCTGGCGCTTAGCCATCTTGGTCACGCCAAGCGATAGCACGATGGTCACGACGGCGACCAGGCCCTCGGGGATGGCAGCGACGGCGAGCGAGACGGCGACCATAAAGGTATCGAGCAGGGCGGTCGGGTCGGTAAGAACGTTGCCCACGCCGTGGCGGATGATATCAACGCCAAAGATGACGACGCAGATGACGATAACCATAATGGTAAGGATGCGGCTGAGCTCGGCGAGCTTCACTTGCAACGGCGTGAGCTCTTCCTTGGCCTCGGCCAGGGCGCCGGCGATCTTGCCCATCTCGGTGTTCATGCCGGTGCCGACCACGACGGCGCGACCACGGCCGTACACGACGGTGGAGCCCATATAGCACATGTTCTTACGGTCGCCGAGCGGCACGTCATCGGTGCCCGCAGCGAGCTCGATCACGTTGGCGTGCTTCTCTACGGGCACGGACTCGCCGGTGAGCGCGGCCTCTTCGATCTTCATCGTGGCGCTCTCGAGCACGCGGCAGTCGGCCGGGACGGAGTCGCCCGCCTCGAGCATGATCACGTCGCCGGGCACGAGCTCGGCGCTCGGCAGGTGCACGAGCTTGCCGTCGCGCAGCACCTTGGACTGCGCCGCACTCATCTCCTGCAGGGCCTCGAGGGCCTCCTCGCTCTTGGCTTCCTGGACCACGCCCAGCACCGAGTTGACGATAACGACGAACATGATGATGGCAACATCGGCAAAGTCGGGCTCGCCCTTGACCATGCCCGTGAGCGCACTGATGACGGCGGCAACGATCAGCATGATGACCATGGGGTCGGCCATCTGCTCAAAGAAACGCTTCCACAGCGGTGTCTTCTCGGCTTCCTCGAGCTTGTTAGGGCCTGTCTTGGCGAGGCGCGACGACGCCTCGTCGTTGCTCAGGCCGAGGTTCTCATCGACACCTTGGTCGCTGAGCACCTCCGCCGCGGCGGACAGGTATTCCTTTTGCATATAGAGTCCCCTCCTGGGATTCGGGCCACTCAGCAGATTGATGCCCGATCATAATTCCCAGGAGAAGGGCAAGGGCTCATCAAGGCTGCCGTGCTGAGCGGCAGTTGATAGTGGAGCTATGGTACCCCAAAGCGACGCGTCTAGCCAAAACAATCGGTTTGGAAATATGGTCCGCACGCAACGGTGCAGACCGTGTGATGCTCAACATTGGTAAAACGTTTTTTCTTCGGCACATCGCCAAACTGACATATCTCCCAGATAGCAGCGGTTGGAGTGGTTGGTAAAGATTTTTCATATACCGTTTTTCCCGCAAAAAATGAACTTCCATTTCGGCATACGGTCGATTTTTTGGGGTATTCGGTCGGCATTTCGTTATAATCATCTCGGTTTTATTTCTTATGGTTTATCTATCAGCGCAAGACGATGTCAGATGGAGGTCTGAATGTACAAGCGCACTAAGATTGTATGCACCATGGGTCCCGCCTGCGATAGCGACGAGACCATCCGCGAGATGATCAAGGCGGGCATGAACGTCGCCCGTTTTAACTTCTCGCACGGCTCCTACGACGAGCACCACGGTCGCATCGAGCGCGTCCGCCGTATTTCCAAGGAGCTCGGTCTGCCTGTCGGCATCCTGCTCGACACCAAGGGCCCCGAGGTCCGCACCGGCCTTCTGGTCGACGGCAAGAAGGTTGCCGTCAAGACCGGCGATAAGATCGTCGTCACCGCTCAGCCCACGTCCGAGGATTTCCACGGCACCGCTGAGCACATCTCCCTCGACTACCTGGCTCTGCCTTCCGAGGTCGAGAAGGGCTCCCTCATCCTGATCGATGACGGCCTGGTTGCCCTCGAGGTCGAGTCCGTCAGCGGCCAGGACATGACCTGCGTCGTTAAGAACGACGGCCTGATCGGCGAGCGCAAGGGCGTCAACATGCCCAACGTCAACATCTCGCTGCCCGCCATCACCGAGCGCGATCGTCAGGACATCCTCTTTGGCCTGACCGAGAACATCGACTACATCGCCGCTTCCTTCATCCGTGACGGCGAGTCCGTCCGCGGCATCCGCAAGCTTTGCCGCGAGAACGGTGGCGAGCACGTGACGATCTTCCCGAAGATCGAGTGCGCCCTGGGCGTCGAGAACTTCGACGAGATCCTCGAGGCTTCCGACGGCATCATGGTCGCCCGTGGCGACCTGGGTATCGAGATCAAGCCCGAGCTCGTTCCGCACATCCAGAAGGAGATCATCGCCAAGTGCAACGCGGCCTACAAGCCCGTTATCACCGCTACGCAGATGCTCGACTCCATGCAGCAGAACCCGCGCCCGACGCGCGCCGAGGTTGCCGACGTTGCTAACGCCATCTACGACGGCACCGACGCCGTTATGCTCTCTGGCGAGTCCGCTGCCGGTAAGTACCCGGTCGAGGCCGTTAAGATGCAGGCCAGCATTGCTCTCGAGACCGAGAAGTACCTCCCGGCCCACGCTCCGCTCGAGGTTCCGGCCGACGCTCACGGCACCCGCGTCGTCAACAACGTTGTGGGTATGTCCGCTGTGAACATGGCCACCACCGTTGGCGCCAAGTGCATCACCGTGCCGACGACCACCGGTCGTACCGCACGCCTGATCTCGCACTTCCGTCCCAACATGCCGATCTGCGCGTTCTCCCGCCACGAGTGGGCCGTCCAGCAGATGATCATGTACTGGGGCGTTATCCCGCACCAGGCCGAGATTACCCAGGGCACCGTCAACGGCACGATCGTCAAGGCGATCGAGACCGCTAAGGAGCTCGGCTACGTCGAGGCCGGCGATCTGACCGTCGCTACCGCCGGCGACCCCCGCATGAGTGTTCAGCTCGAGGACAAGGTCTCCTCGACCAACGTCGCTTACGTCGCTCAGGTGCGCTAAATCGCACTTGCAAGCACGCTTGCATTGCAAAAGGGCCCGGAAGGCTTTGCCTTCCGGGCCCTTTTTAGACCTTCTTCGTATGCCGCATCATCGATTTGTGTTCAGTCGCAAGCCTCTCCGATGCCGAGCGCACCACCGAAGACGCCCTGCGACGGGAGCCGTTGGTCAATTGGAATGAACTGTTCACCGTTAAGCCGGCCGGCTAGCAGCTAGCGATCAGGGGGACTGCGGGAACGTCAGAAGCAGCAACGCGAGCCGCAAATCCCGCCTCGGTCAGCTCGATGACCTCGGTAAACGTTGCATCGAAAAACTCCTCGGTTAGCAGGCGATACGGCGGATGATCGGGCTCGCCGGGGTTTTCGCGTACAATCTCGTGCATGACGCCGATAGTCTTGAGCACATATTCTTTATGGATGGGATACTGCCCAAAACGCGTCGCAGCGGTATAGAGGCGATCGGTCGCACGCGGAATGGAAACGATGCCCAGCGTCTTGCCAAACCAGTCAAAATCGCCCTGCTTTTTAATGCGGAATTCCTCGCACGGCTTGCCGCCGTGTGCTTCCAGATACTGGTTCACACGCGTGTTCCATACCGTGTCGGCCACCAGATGCGACCAGACGCCCAGCGTTAAATCGAGCAGCGACTGCGCCACATCTTCGGACGCAAGCGAGAACTCACAGGCGCCGGGACCGACAACCGGCTCGGCATCCCTGTAGCGCTGAGGATAGTGCACGCGGTTCAGTCGCTCGCGCTCCTCGACAATCGAGGTAGCCTCAGCAGGTTCGCCCGCGGGTGCGCCTTTAAGCAGCGGCGCCACATAGGTATCCCAGAACTCGTGCTCGCGCGGCTTAGGGATAGGCTCGGGCTTTGCAAAGTGCGTAATGCGATACGGAATGGGATCGGCGATGCCAGGGACCATATAGCCCACGAAGATATCCGGAACCACGCAGCCAAACAAAAAGGCATTGCGGTCGCGCACGCTATCGGCAAGCACGCTAGCACGTGCCAGCAAGCGCTCCGTTTGAGCGATATGAATGTTCCAACTTGGCATAGCCACCCCCATAAAACCTGGTTAACTATACCATCACGGCAGAGTCGCACAGGCGGCCATACATCCCCTACGCAGCAACTATTCCGCAGCACCGCTTTCGGTTCCATACGACGGCACGGGCGCCTCGACCACATGGTGATATCGATCGATATAGATGGCACGGGCCTCCAGGCGGCGCACCAAATCTTGATGGTGCGTACTCATCAAAACCGTCTTACCGGCAGCAACGTAGGCCAGCAAAAAGTTGACTACGATGTCGCACGAGTCCTCATCGAGCCCGTTGGTGGGCTCATCGAGCACTAGGATATCGGGGTTCATCGACACCACCGCAGCCAGCGCAACGCGCTTCTTTTGCCCGCCCGAAAGCTGATAGGGCGAGGCATCGACCAGATCGGCAACCTGGAACAGCTCCATGGCATCGCGGACGCGGCGCTCGAGCTCGTCTGTCGGCAGCCCCATCTGCGCGGGGCCAAAAGCAACTTCCTCGCCCACCGTAGCGCAGAACAGCTGGGCGTCGGCATTCTGGAACACAAAGCCCACGCGCTGATGAAAACGCTGAGCGGCTGCGGAATCCTTGAGATATGCCGCATCGATCACGTGCCCGTCAAACAGGTACGCACCCGCGTCCGCTAGTTCAAGACCGTTGATAAGGCGCATAATCGTCGTCTTACCGCAGCCGTTGGGACCGAGTAGGGCAACGAGTTCACCACGATCGACCTGCAGCGACACACCATCGACAACCGTATGCCCCGCATAGGAGAACAGCACGTCGCGAAACTCGATGAGCGGCACGCTCTTGGCGCCAGTAGCACCGCTCGCGCCCATCACGCCATTCGTATCGTTTGCCAAAACGTCGCCCTTCCCTATCCACATCGACGGCTCGGCCGCCCGCGCTACAGCACCGCGCACAACACGGCGAGCAGCACCACGACGACCGCATAGACCGCATCGCGCCAGCCAAAGCCGCTCCGCGCGGGAGTCGGATACGCACCGGCAAAGCCACGGCAAAGCATAGCCTCGTCCATCGCGCGGCTGCATTCCATCGCCTTGATAAAGGTCATGCCCATGATACCCGCGATCGAATCGGTACGCGAAAAACCCGCAGGCGCACGACCCACACTGCGCAGCATGACCGATTCGGTCAGATCGTGCGCCGTGCGTCCCAGCACCTCGATGTGCTTGAGCGCCATATCAAACGTAAAGATGACCTCGTCGGGCAGCTGTAGCGTCTTGAGCGCCGCCGACATGCGGCTCCAGGTGAGCGTCCACGAAACGCCCAGCACGAACGACACGTTAATGAACGTCTTGAGCGCGATCTTGAGCATGGCGCCCGCGGCAGAAGCGCCCAGCAGCAGGGCAGGCAGTGCCAGAACCACCGCAAGCCCCGTGGCGCCGAGCGCCGGTACAAAGGTCGCACGCAGCCCGCGTACGGGGCGCACGGCAACGAGCACCAGCGCGATGGCCGCCATCAACATGAGGTACAGCGGGCTCTGCGTCAGACACACGCACAGAACGCAAACGAACATCCCCACCAGGCGCACCGGAGCCGAAACGCAAGAAAGGGCGCGGTCGACCATCGACCCGCCCTCGTGCGCGCCTCCACCCAGGCGAACCCGCTCAAGCAGGCTCGCCAGGTGCAGGACATTCTTTTGCATCACACGATGCCGAGCCCCCGCGGGCTCGTAACGCTCCTCGGCCGCAAGCCAACTAGGCAGCTCGGCTATTGCCATGAGCACCGCTTTCCTTGACCGTCAGCGAGACCAGGCGGAATGTGATGGTGAGCACCGCCACGCCAATCACGCCCGAAAGAATATACATCGCAGCCTGGCCGGCAAAGCCAAGGCCCTGCTCCTCGGAATAGGCCTGCAGATAATCGCCCGTGGGCAGGGCGTCGGCAAAGGTCGGGGTGTCGAGGCCGACCGAAGCCTGCAGGCTGTCGTCGCCAGCCTCCTGAACGGCGGTCGCGGCGCCCTCGGCGTCCCACTCACCCCAGGCGTCACCGGTGGCGAGCAAGCCGAGCGGCGTAGCCACGACAAGCACGGCGACCAGAATGAGCGTGGGAATCAGGGAAGTCTTCTTGGCGGTTGTGCCCTCGGCAGCAAGCTGGCCATCGACGGCCTCGGGCCCGACGATAACGCTCGGCGCCGTCTTCTTGATAAAGCCGTAGATCGCGGCAGTCGCCACGCCCTCGACCACGCCGGCAACCAACATATGCGGAATCATCATGGCCGGAATGGCAATGGACAGCGGGAAGGGGCAGTACAGCGGCGCGCCCGAAGCGTTAGTAAAGAGCATGGGCTGAATACCAAACTCGACCGCCGCGCACAGGGCCGCCAGGCACAGGCCGACCCAGCCGCTTACGATGGCCGAAACCGAGGTGCCCCAGCTCTTGTCGTGCAAACGGCTGTTGAGCGCACGGAACACGATAGCAGCGGCAAACGGCAGCACGAAGGCCATGTTAAAGCAGTTGGCGCCAAAGGACAGGATACCGCCGTCGCCAAACAGCAGCGCCTGCAACGCCAGCGCGACCGAAACCGCGATGGCCGCGGCCTCCGGGCCTAGCAGCAGCGCGATGAGCGCGCCGCCGACGGCGTGGCCTGTGGTGCCGCCAGGCAGCGGCACGTTGAACATCATGAGCAAGAAGGAGAATGCGGCGCAGATGCCCAGGAAAGCCATATGCTCGCGATCGAGCGTGGCGCGCACCTTCTTGATGCAGTGGACCCAAACGGGCACCATCGCCACCGCCATGACGGCATCGGTCTGCGGGGACAGATAATTATCGGGAATATGCATGAGCTCTCTCAATCAGAACGTTGCGTGTTACGTTTCCAACAATCCGTAACACCGACTCTGCATACTAACAAAAAGGCGCACCGCCCACAACGCAGCACGCCCTTGCAATACGTACGTTATTAACCCAGGTCCACACACCGCCCAATAAAGGGCCCATGCACTCCCAACTTTCCGGTCACCCGGAAGAAGGTGCGGTCCGCTCGCAACAAGGTTAACGCAGGAACCCGCCCTCGAGAGGGGTTTTCTAAGGCAACATCCCGCAGCCGCGAAGCGGCGAGGACGTTGCCGTGAAAACCCCGCAGGGGGCGGGTTCCAAACGGCAAAGATTACGAGCGGACCTCGCCGTTTACGCCCTTGCACACCTTGGTGACAATCTTCTGGTGCGCCTTCTCGACCTCTTCGCTAGTAAGCGTGTGGTCGTCCGAGCGATACGTGAGCGCAAAGGCCATGGACTTCTTGCCCTTGCCGATACGAACCGGATCGCGGTAGACGTCGAACAGGCGCACGCCCTCGAGCAGCTTGCCGCCGGCGCTCGTAATGCGGCGCTCAAGATCCTCACAAGTCACGGCGTTGTCGACCACAATGGCAAGATCGTGCTCAACAGCCGGGTACTGCGAGAACTCGCGATAGTTCTCCTGGTTGCGGGCGCCCTTGATCAGCTTGTCCAGATCGAGCTCAAAGGCAACGACGACCTCATCGATGCCCATCGCCTCGCGCGCCTCGGGGTGAATCTCGCCGACCCAACCCAGCACGGTGCCGCCGGACAGAACCTCGGCCGCACGACCCGGCTGCAAAAAGGCATAGCCCTCGCCCTCGACGGGACGGAAGCGAACCTTCTCGATGCGCAGCTGGGCGAGCAGCTCCTCGACGATACCCTTGCCAAAGAAGAAACGCAGTTTACGGTACTTCATGTTCCAAGACTGCTCGCTCCACTGGCCCGAGAGCACACCCGCGACGGACTTGGTCTCCTTGGGCAGGCTGGCGTTCTCGCGACCGTGGAACAGGCTGCCGACCTCGTACAGGTGCACGTTGGGCGTACCGTGCGCCCCGTTGTAGGCCACGGACTGCAGCAGGCCCGGCAGCAGCGAACGACGCATCTCGGTCTGCTCGGCCACCAGCGGGTTCATGAGCACCACGGGGCAGCCGCGACCCTCGGTGGGCATGCCGATCTTCTCCAGGTCGCCCGGGGCGGCAAAGCCAAAGGTCGTGGTCTCGTTGAGGCCGCAGGCGCGCAGGATCTCGCCGACCTTGCGGGTGAGCTTCTGCTCGCGGGTCAGGCCGCCGATGTGGTTCTTGGCAGCCGGGATGGTCGCCGTCACACGGCCCATGCCCCATAGGCGCAGGACCTCCTCGATCAGGTCAATCTCGCGCGGCAGGTCGGGACGGAAGCTCGGCGGGGTAACCATAAAGTCCTCGCCGTCGCGCTCGACGGTGCAGCCCAGACGGGTAAGCGAACGCTCGATAAAATCGGGCTCGATGTCGGCACCGCAGATGGCATGCACGCGGGCCAGGCGCAGCTTGATGCTGTCGATGGTCTTGGGCGCGGGGAAAACATCGACATAGCCGGGAGCAACCTCGCCGCCGGCGATCTCCTCGATGAGCGCGCAGGTAACGTTGGCGACATCCACGCAGCCGGTCTCGTCAACCTGGCGCTCAAAGCGAATGGAGGCGTCGGAGATCAGCGACAGGTCGCGGCTGGTGTGCGAGGTGCGACCGGCGTTGAAGCAGGCGCTCTCGACCATCACGTCGACGGTGTCGTCCTCGATCTCGGAATCCATGCCGCCCATAACGCCGGCCAACGCCACGGGGCGCTCGCCGTCGGTGATAAGGCCCATGCCGGCGTCGAGCACGCGCTCCTCGCCGTCGAGGGTCGTGAACTTCTCGTCCTGCTGGGCGGCGCGAACCACCACGCGGCGGTGGCCATCGCGCTCGGCAAAGGTGTCCAGGTCAAAGGCGTGCAGCGGCTGACCGGTGAGCATCATCACATAGTTGGTGATGTCGACGATGTTGTTGTGCGGGCGCACGCCCAGGGCATTGAGGCGCTTGACCATCCAGTCGGGCGACGGGCCGACCTTCACGTTGCGCACGATGCGGGCGACATAGCGGTCGCACAGGCCCTCGTCGGCAATCTCGACCGAAAGCTCGTCGTCGGTCGCGCGGCCGGTCTCCGCCTTGATGGCGGGCAGCTCAACGTGGAAATCGCGATCGAAAATGGCGCCGGTCTCGCGGGCCATGCCGATCATGGACAGGCAGTCGGGGCGGTTGGGCGTGATCTCGCAGTCGAGCACAGTATCACTCGAGCCCACATACTCGGCAAACGGCATGCCGCAGGGCGTATCCTCGGGCAGGATCATAATGGCAGAGTGGTCGCCGCCCAGGCCGAGTTCGCGCGCAGAGCAGTTCATGCCCATGGACACGACGCCGCGGAGCTTGCTCTTCTTGATTTTGACGTCGCCGGGAAGCACGGCGCCGATCATGGCCGTGACGATGTGGTCGCCGGCCTCGAAGTTCTGCGCGCCGCAGACGATCTGCAGCGGAGCGGGATTGCCGCCAGCGTCGAGGTTCTTGTCACCCACGTCGACCGAGCACACATACATGTGGTCGCTATCGGGGTGCGGGGTCTTGGTGAGCACCTTGGCAGTCACCACGTGGTCGAAGGACTCGCCCACGGTGTCGATCGCCTCGACCTCGGTGCCGGTACGGATATATTCGTCCGAAAGGGTCTTGGGATCCTCCGGAATATCGATCATGGTCTTGAGCCAGTCGTAAGAAACGCGCATGTAGCTCTCCTAGTTCTCAATCTCCGCATAGGGAGGAAATATCAAATGAAGACGTTCGCCTTAGGGTTGTCCAGGTGCCCCAGGTTGTCGTGAAAGAGGAGCGACGCGTACTAAAGGTACGCGAGCGACGGTTTGAACGCCAAGATGGGGTGCCTGGGCAAGCCTAAAATTGGTTCAGGAAGCGCATATCGCCCGTCATGAGCGTTCTGAGGTCCGGCAGGTCGTAGCGCAGGGCCGCGACGCGCTCGGCGCCAATACCAAAGGCGAAGCCGGTGTACTTCTCGGGGTCGATGCCGCAGTTGATCAGGACGTTGGGGTCGACCATGCCGCAGCCCAAGATCTCGATCCAGCCGCTGTGCTTGCAGAAGTTGCAGCCCTTGCCGCCGCACACGTGGCAGCTCACGTCCACCTCGCAGCTGGGCTCGGTGAAGGGGAAGAAGTGCGGGCGGTAACGCGTCTTGCGATCCTCGCCAAACATGCACTTAACAAAGTAGTCGAGCGTGCCCTTCAGGTCGCCAAAGGTGATGCCCTCGTCGACGACCAGGCCCTCGATCTGGTTGAACTGCGGCAGGTGGCAGGCATCGGCCGTGTCGGGACGGTAGACGGTGCCCGGGCAGATCATGTAGATGGGCGGCTTCTGCGACTCCATGGTGTGGATCTGCACGCCCGAGGTCTGGGTGCGCAGCAGCACGTCGGACTCGCCGTGGGCGTGAGCCTCGGGGTGCGCGACGCTGCCGGGGTTGTTGTCGACCACGTAGAAGGTATCGCGGGCCGAGCGGCTCGGGTGATCCATGGGAGCGTTGAGCGCGGTGAAGTTGTAGTAGGAGGTGTCGACCATGGGGCCGGACTCGACGGTGTAGCCGATGCCGCAGAAGATGTCCTCGGCCTCCTCGATGATTTGCTTGATCAGGTGCTGGTGGCCGATCTGCGGACGGATGCCCGGCAGCGTGATGTCGACGGCGTCGTGCTCCAGTGCGCGCTTGAGGGCGGCGGCCTTCATCTCGGTGTTGCGCTCGTCGAGCATGCCCTCAATCAGCTGGCGCATCTCGTTGGCTCGCTTGCCCATCACGGGACGATCCTCGGGGGCGAGCTTGCCCATCATGCGCATCAGGCCGGTGATGCGGCCCTTGCGGCCGAGCAGCTCAACGCGCGCAGCCTCGAGCTTGGCTGCGTCGTCGGCGCCTGCGACGAGCTCCTTGGCCTCTTCCTCGAGTTTGACCAGATCATCAATCAGACTCATGTCTTCCCTTTCGTCTCTCGCGCATCCACTTGCCGCGGCGGCTGGAGCCACCCGGAGCTGCGGATGTGCGGCCCGGTTCGGTAACAAAAAACCGCCCTCGGGCATGTGCATTGCCCAAGGACGGTTGAATTCCGCGGTACCACCTTGTTTGACCCGGCGGATGTCTGGCCCGCCGCGCCCACTCTGTGCCCCTTGTCGCGAGGCTCACGGCTTCCCTACTGGGGCTTCGCCGCCGCTGGCCGCGTGCCCGTTGAGGTCGCTGCTCGGGAGTGAACGCTTGGCCCTTGTCACCACAGGAAGGCTCGCAGCCCATGACCTTCCCTCTCTTGCCGGCGACGCGGCGGGCAAAACCCTCTCCGTCAACGCATTGGGCTATAGGATAACACATTCTGCGTGTGCATCGCCGCGTTCCGTTTTGTTCGCACTGGGTACAAGGCAGGTAGCTGTGCAAACTGGCCGCACGCCCACCCGTGGCGCTCGACCTGCGAGATCAAGGATATAGGTATGGGAAAGAAACTCGATAAGAAGGCCGAGCCTGCAGCGGGCAAGACATCCAAAGGCATGAAGGTCGATAAGGCCGTCAAAAAATTCCGCAAGCTCGAAGGCAAGCTGTGGACTCGCGAGTACCTGCTCAAGATTGCCGAGTTCGATGGAGCGACGATTGCTCCTGCCAACGGCGCAGCAGCGCGTGCCGACGCCATGGGCACGCTTGCCGGCGAGCATCACAAGCTGCTGACCAGCGAGAAGTCCGTTGAGCTCGTACGCTCGTTAGCGCGCGAGACCGTCGCCGGCGGCAAAATCGACGACCCTCAGCTGCTCGACGAGATCCGTGTGCTCGGCCGCGATCAACGTGAGGCCAGTGCCATCCCCACCGAAGAAGCCGAGGCCTGGACCAGGCTCACCTGTGAGGCGGACGCCGTGTGGCACAAGGCCAAGGCAGCCAACGACTGGGCGAGCTTTGAGACCTATGTGGATAGAATCGTCGCCCAACTTAAGCATCAGGCCGAGCTCATGGACCCCAAGCGCGATCCATACGACGTTTGGCTCGACCAGTACGAGCGCGGCCTTTCCGCCAAGAGCTTCGACGCGTTTTGCGACGAGGTCAAGGCCACGGTCGTGCCGCTCGTGCACGCCATCGGCGAGCGCGGCCAGCAGCCGGCTGCCGACTTTTTGCACGCCCACGTGCCCGAGGCTGCCCAGCGCGCCATGAGCTTCGACCTTATGAAGCTTGTCGGCCTGGACCTGGACGACACCACGCTTGCCTTTACCGAGCATCCGTTTAGCGAGGGCTTTGCCGTGGGTGATGCGCGCATCGCGACGCACATCTACGAGGACGACTGCATCTCCAACGTCTACAGCATCATCCACGAGGCGGGGCACACCATGTACGAGCTGGGCGTCAATCCCGCCTACGCGCGCACCTGCCTGGAGGGCGGCACCTCCATGGGCATCCACGAGAGCCAGAGCCGCTTTTTCGAGAACACCGTGGGTCGCAGCCGCGCCTTTATGGGCCCGCTGCTCGAGGTGCTGCGTCGTCACGCGCCCGAGGTCTACGGCGACGTCGACGAAGACACGCTCTACCGCGCCGTGAACATCGCGCAGCCGTCGTTGATCCGCACCGAGGCCGACGAGCTCACCTATCCGCTGCATATTATGGTGCGCTACCAGATCGAGCGCATGCTGTTTGCCGGCGAGGCTACGGCCAAGGACATCCCCGCGCTTTGGAATCGCTTTATGGACGAGTACCTGGGCATTCCAGTTCCCGACGACACGCACGGCTGCCTGCAGGATACGCATTGGAGCGGCGGTTCGTTTGGCTACTTCCCCACCTATGCGCTGGGCAGCGCCTACGACGCCATGTTTGTGCCGGCCATGTGCCGCGACGGTGTCGACCTCAACGGCGCCTGTGCGAGCGGCGATCTGACACCGGTCCGTGCCTGGCTGGGCGAGCACATTTGGCAGTGGGGTCGCGCCAAGGACGCGCCGGAGCTCATCAAGGGCGCGTGCGGCATGGCGTTCGATGCCCGCTACTACTGCAGCTACCTGCAGGACAAGTTCACCACGCTGTACGAGCTGTAAGGATTGACCAGCACGCCATCGCCAACGCCAACTATGTTGACGCCAATGTCTTGGCAACGTCAGCGAAAACAACCCTAAGCGAGCAAGGTGACGTGAAATGAAAGGGCGCTGACCTTCTGGTCGCGCCCTTGAAATTGAACGTCAGATTGCCGCTTAGGGGCGTTTGCAGCATCGAGCAGTTACGCGGTTTGGTAAAACCGCGTAACTACAGAGCCTCGAGCGCGTTGGCGATGCGCTTCATGGCGGCATCGGCGGATGCTTGGTCGGGCGCCTCGGCCAGCACGCGGATAACCGACTCGGTTCCGCTCTTGCGTACGAGCACGCGGCCCTCGCCTGCCAGCGCAGCCTCGGCCTCGGCGATGGCGTTCTGCACGCCCATGTTCTCGAGCGCGGCGTCCTTGTCCGCCACGCGCACGGCCACCTGCGCCTGCGGTAGCAGTTTGCACGGAGCCGTGAGCTGCGAGAGCGTCTCGCGCTCGGCGCGGATCACTTCCATCACGCGCAGCGAGGTCATAATGCCGTCGCCCGTGCGCTCGATATCGCCAAAGATCGTATGGCCCGTCTGCTCGCCGCCTAGGCTGTAACCGCCCTCGCGCATCTTGGCATACACGTGACGGTCGCCCACACCGCTGGTCACGGCACTTAGGCCGGCAAGCTCCAACGACTTGATCAGGCCAAAGTTGCTGGCAATCGTCGGAACCACGGTACCGCCCGAAAGGCGACCGTGCTTGTTCAGGTACACGCCGCACACGTACAGGATCTGGTCGCCATCGACCACGCGGCCGCGCTCGTCCACGGCCAGGCAGCGGTCGGCATCGCCGTCATAGGCAAAGCCCACGTCCAAGCCCTGCTCCACCACGTGGCGCTGCAGACGCTCCATATGCGTGGAGCCGCAGTCGACGTTGATGTTAAAACCATCAGGCGCGGCATTGATCACGCGCACGTCGGCGCCCAGCGCGTCGAACACCGGCTTGGCCACCGAGGACGCCGAGCCGTTGGCGCAGTCGATGCCGATCTTGACGCCCTGCAGCGAAAAGTTCGCGCTGGCGATGAGCGAGGCAATGTAGCGGTTGCGGCCCTGCATGTAGTCCACCGTGGCGCCGATGTGGTTGCCCGTGGCCAGCGGCACCTCGCTCTTGCCATCGACGTAGTCCTCGATGAGCTCCAGTACGTCCTCGTCCATCTTAAAACCGTCGCTATTGACGAGCTTAATGCCGTTATCGCAAAACGGGTTGTGGCTCGCGCTGATCATGATGCCGCAATCGAAGCAGCCTTCCACGGTCTGATGCGCTACACCCGGCGTGGGGATCACGTGCAGCATATAGGCGTCCGCACCGCTCGCGACCAGGCCACTCACCAGCGCCGCCTCGAACATATAACTCGAGCGACGCGTGTCCTTACCCACGATGACGCGCGCCTTGCGCTCGCGGTTGGCGCCGTAATACCAGCCCACAAAACGGCCAATCTTATAAGCGTGCTCTACCGTCAGCCCAACGTTAGCCTCACCGCGAAAGCCGTCGGTGCCAAAGTACTTCATGCGCTCTCCTTACAAAATAGGGGCGAACAGATTGCCTGTCCGCCCCAAAATGGTACTCGATTATCTGCGCTACCAGAAAAACCCTACGCCGACGCGCTGTCGCGAGCCGCCTGGCATGTAGGAGTCTGACGCAGCGTAAGCGGCTTGTCCCCCGCCTCGGCTGACGTGGTCAGCGTATATGTGATCGTCGTCGTCTCGCCAGCATGCAGGTCAACGGTGCCCGAATAGAAGGGGATTCCATGCCACGTAGCGGCGCCAAGACCAAACTGGGTGCCTTCGACGGTCAGATCAGTAATGTTGCCGCCCGTCGGGGCAAACAACGAGACATTCAGACGCTCGTCGTCGCGCGCGGCATCGGGCGCGCTCGCCGCGACGTAGTCGGGCAGCTTGCCGGCCTCCTCCTGCGTCATGATGTTCGTCAGGGTAACGGTGATGCGATACGAGCATGTGCCGTCACCGTTCTTGATGCCCTGGCCAATCTGCGTATCGGCATTCAGGTACCAGTCGAGCTTGGAGAAGCTCAGGTTGTTAAAGTAGACACCAGCAACGGGACCTTCACTCGGGTCATCCGGATCGGGCAGCGAGGCGTCGATGTTCATCTCCTTGATAGCGTTCTGCTCGTCATCGTTTTTCATCCACGCGATCAGGCGGCCCTCTTCGGCACCGCGCTCAACGGCGCTGACAAGCTTCGTAACATCGACATCGCCGATACCGCCAAGGATCTTGTCGAAGGCAGCGCTGGCGACGGATGCAAAGATGCCGTCCGACTCCTCGACCGGATAGTTCCAGTACACATCGTGCATGAGGACCTTTGCGGCGTTGGTGCCGTCGACAACCGTTCCGTCGGGCAGCGACACGTTACCGACCAGGCCCAGCAGATACTGCAGGAACACCGGGTCGATACCCACGACGCCGTCAACGTCCTGGCCATATTGAGATTTCCACAGGGCTGCGACACGCTGCGAGTTGCGGGGCCAATCAGGCGAATAGGTATTGCCCGAGTTGTACAGGTTACTGTGGTTGCCGAACAGCGCCTCATCCTCTTCGTCGACGCTCTCGACTGCCTCATCCTCGCTGAGTCCAATGCGGGGAACAAACTCGCCAATCGACATCTGGCCGTCGGTGACCGAAATCAGGCCCTGCGAACCGCCAAAGCCGCCGCAGGCACGAATCTCGACGTTGTTCATGGCGTACACAAGGTAGTTGCGCGTCTGGCCGTTGGCGCCGAGCATCTGCGGAAGGACGGGGGCGACCTTCTCCGCCGCGTCAACCGCGCCGTTGAGGGTGGCAAAGCCGTCCTTGGCCTTATCGACCAGCTCGGTCACCTGGGAAATATGAGTATCGCCAATGCCCTGGATCTTCTCGTTGGCGCTCTTGAACACCTTCGAGCTGCTGGAAAGCGAATCGGCGACCGCCTGCAGCGCGGACACGTTAATCATGCCGTCCTGAAACAGCTTGCCGGGCGTGGCCTGCGAAAGGTTGTCGGCCATGGGAACCAGCGCATTGCTCGAGACATCGGACAGGGCGTCGATCATGGTGCGGGCCGCATTGATGTCGCTGCCATACACCGGGATAAACGAAGCCGCCGTCCACAGCGGGCTCGAGGTCTCCGCCTTCATGCTGTCGCAAAGCTCATCAATCTTCTTCGCGTCGTCAGGCAGCGTCGAAAAATCGCCCGACGTGACCTTGTCCTTAAGGCCACCGACAATCTCGACAGCCTCCTTCGCTTCGCTCTTTACGGTCTTTGCCGAGTTAAGCAGCATAAAGCCGCTTGCGCCAAGCGCAACGAGAAGCACCGCGACTACAGCGGCAATAATGGCGCCGGTGTGACGCTTTTTGCGTTCGCCCTTGCGATGGCGATGACGGACCAGACCGTCAGAGGTCGAACTCGACGAAGCGTCGCTACCGTAGTTCAAGCCAAAATCGTAATAATCTTCCTTGGAACCCGAGCCCGCAAACTCGGCACCGCTATCATCCAGGCGGGCAAACGTGCCAGTCTCGGAGGCGCCGGTGTAAATCGTGCCAAGGTTACCCGTAAGCCCCGCGCCACCGGCAGAGGGAGTATTGTTGGCGGCCTTGCCGGCATTAACGTTGCCGGCGGCATTCGCGGCGTTGGCAGCACCTGCGTTGTTCGCAGGTACCGAAGGAGCCCCACTCGGCTGCGACGCGGAGGTTGCACCGCCCGCAAAGACATTCCCTCTTGCACGGCCGGTCTTTTTTGCCTTTTGTGACTGCTCGTACAGAGCGGTAAACATCGCCGTCTCGCCCGGGGACACGCGCTTACCGGAACCGCCCTGTCCAGCGCCGCCCGGCGTGCCGGCCTTACCAGCCCCGTTCGGACGCGGCGGAACTGCAGGACGGCCGCTATCGCTGCCCTTAAAGTGATTACCAGCCATAAAGAAATCCTCGCAATTGAGTCGCAATGAAAAAGTCCATAACGTTACTAGTTTATGGCATTTTGGGCATCGACAGCTAAACTCCAGACACGGACGTCAATTGGCGAAAATGCGGTACAACACCTTTTCCGTCTTGGCGGCGGCGCCAGCTACACCGTGAGGAACATCATCACGATGATCATGGCAAAGCCGATAAGGTCGGTCGGCAAAAACACCGTCCCCAACATGAGAGCGCTGGTGATGGTCGCCGAAACCGGCTCTACAGTTCCGATGAGGCTCGCACGCACCGAGCCGATGTCCTTAACGCCCTGCATATAGAGCATGTAAGCAAAAAACGAGCCGATAACCACGAACACCGCGAGCGCCTCGACGCCGGCAGCGTCGAGTGCCGGCATATGCGCCCAAGGCTGCACGAAGACGCACGAGACCACGCCCGCCGTGAGCATTGCCGAGCCCGTGACGATGGGGCTACCGTATTCGGGCAGGATCTTGGCGGGAATCACCGCCATACACGTGGCGCTGACCGCACACATAAGACCTGCTGCCAGGCCAAGCGGCGAGATATTAAGGCTGGTGGGGTCGCCGCCGGTGGCGATTAAAAAGGTTCCACCCAGAGCCAGGCCAATGCCGATGACTTCGCGAGTACGCGGCATGCGGCGATCGGTCACGCAGGTGTAGCCCATGATGATAACGAGCTGCAGGCACTGGAGCACCGTCGCGGTTCCGGCGTTCGTCAGGCGCACGGCCGAAAGATAGCAAAACTGGTTGAACAGCAGACCAAAGGCGGTAAAGAGCAGCAGCTGCTTGCGATCGGCGGGTGTGGTCCAGAGCTTAATCAGGTGCTCGCGGTCGCGCGTAACAACCACGGCCATAAAGAGTAGACCGGCGAGAATCTGACGCACGCTCATAAGCCACAAGGTGTCGACGTGGTAGGTATCGAACAGAAAGCTCGCGCTGGTGCCCGAGAAGCCCCAAAACGAACCGCCCACCAACGTAGCCAAGACGCCCGTGATCATCTTGCGCGTCGAAGCGCTGTTCAGGCGCTCGCGCCAAGCGCGGCGGGTGCTACGGCTGAGCTCATCGGTGCCCTCGGGCACATCAATGTTCGATATATCGGTCATCGGCACCGAAGCCCCTGCGCCTTCGACCTGCTCGACACGCTCTTTGCTCATTCCATTCCCTCGAAGCAGCCTGGAAACAATTCGGCTTACCTTACCACGGCGAAGGCACCAGCCGAAGGCTTGTCCGCTTATCGGTAGGACAATTCCGCAGACGTCTTTCCATAGCTCGATACCGCAACGGCCTTGCATTATGCGACAGTCAAATCGCGGCAGCAGGCTCTTTTGAAATGGATATGACAAAGCCCCCGAATTCCACAATGTAAGCGATTTTTAAAAATGTTCTTGCCACCGAGTTCAGGCTCCGTTATATTATCCCTTGCGCGCTTGCGCACCCTTGATCGGGCGTTTAGCTCAGGGGGAGAGCGCTTCCCTGACACGGAAGAGGTCAGAAGTTCAAATCTTCTAACGCCCACCAAATGTTCGCAGCTCAGAGGCT
>CAJJRZ010000014.1:0-73430 GCA_905194345.1 Coriobacteriaceae bacterium | reverse complement strand
GCGCATACGGCAGGAAGAGGTTCAAGGTGCACCCCGGGGCGGTCAACGAGGCCGACGTGTCGAACGTCGTCGCGCGCGGCTTCGGCGGCAGGGCGCCGCGCACCCATATATGCAGCGACCTGACCTACGTGCGCGTCGGGGCCTCGTGGAACTACGTCTGCCTGCTCGTCGACCTCTACAACAGAGAGATCGTCGGTCACTCCGCCGGGCCCAGGAAGGACGCCCGGCTGGTCAAGTCGGCGTTCGCGACGGTCTCCTTCCCCATCTCGGACATCGAGGTATTCCACACGGACCGCGGCAGCGAGTTCGACAACGCCGAGATCGACCTGATGCTCGAGACCTTCGGCATAGAGAGGTCGCTGTCGGCCAAGGGCTGCCCCTACGACAACGCCGTCGACGAGTCGACCAACAGGATACTGAAGGCCGAGCTCGTCCACCGCGAGACGTTCGGCACGACGCGCGAGCTACGGGCCAAGCTCTCGGACTACGTGAACTGGTACAACAACTTCAGGATCCACTCGACGCTGGGCTACATGTCGCCGGTCGAGTTCAGGGAGGCGGGGCCGTCCCTCCCGGAATCGTCCAAATAAGTGTTGCCAATCCATAGCCAATCCAGCCATCATCTTCGCGAAGGCGGACGTCAGGAAAAGCTCGGCTTGAGCTCGGTCGGACGCGGTCTGTGGGGCATCATTCAGGCTCAGGGGGTCTCCTTGTCTTCTTCGGTCGCAACCTGAATGATAGGGACGGCCCCTTCTCTCTTTCCCCTTCGTTTTCGACGCGTCACCCTCTCGGCGGGCTTAAGGCCCGCGCTCGCGGGTGCAGGGGCTACGCCCAAATCCCAAAAACGTAACGACGTGCTCGAAGCGTTTCCGGACGTCAGCGTAATCTCAAATCCCGTTCGTCAACTCATGGGCAAGCCACCTGAGACTACTCATTTCTCCTACTGGCAATGAAAACCTGCGACCTGCAGTTTTGCAAACTGCTTGAAAGCCACCTGCGTTGATTCACTTCCTATTGCAGCTGGCGGCTTGCACGCGAAAAGGCATTTAAGTTTCAAAACGGGCGTTTTCGGCGCTATCGAGCCTCCAAAGGCATCCCGCCGCGCCCTTTGGGACAAAAACAAAAACTCAAAGCCCTGAGTTCGAAAATAGTTTTTGGAGTTGTCCCGACTTTTGTCCCCGAAGCCGACGAAACGCGACAGGGTATCACCTGGCGGCACTCGATTCGAGACGGCACCGAAAACTGGATGCAACCGGAATGACGGGACGGCAGAACCGAAGCCATCGAGTAGGGATAGAAAAAGGCCCGGGTGCCGTGGCATCCGGGCCTTTGCTAGCAACTTGATGTTGCGGGCAGCTTAGAACTTGTGACCGCACTTCTTGCAGACGCGCAGCTTGTTCTTGCCGTCCTTCTCGTGACCGACGCGGGTAACCTTACCGCACTCGGGGCAAACGAGATTGACGTTGGAGGCGTCGATGGGAGCCTCCTGCGAAACGATACCGCCCTGCTGGTTGGCAGCGTTGGGCTTGACGGCCTTCTTGACGACCGAAACGCCCTCGACAACGACCTTGTTCTCGGCGGGGAGAGCACGCAGGACAACGCCCTGCTTGCCGCGATCCTTACCAGAGAGAACCTGGACCTTATCGCCCTTCTTGATATACATATATCTCCCCTAACTACAGGGTCTCGGGAGCGAGCGAGACGATCTTCATGTACTTCTTGTCACGAAGCTCGCGAGCGACGGGCCCGAAGATACGGGTGCCGACGGGCGAACCATCGTTGTTGATGACAACGCAGGCGTTCTCATCAAAGCGAATGTAGGAGCCATCCTTGCGGCGGATCTCCTTAACGGTGCGAACGACGACGCAACGGACAACGTCCTTCTTCTTGACGTTGGCGCCAGGGGTAGCCTCCTGGACAGCACCGATGAACACATCGCCGATGCCTGCATAACGACGCTTGGAACCGCCAAGCACCTTGATGCAGCGAATCTTGCGAGCGCCGGAGTTGTCGGCGACGTTCAGCATGGTTTGCATCTGAATCATGGTAGATGTTCCTCCGAACTAAGAACCGAAGAGAGGTGCGCAGCCTTTATACGGCCCGTGGTATGCAAGCCAGGCATACGCACATCTTCGGAAACGTACAAGTCGTAAGAGCGACTGCTTATTTAGCGCGCTCGACGACCTCGATGAGGCGCCAACGCTTCATCTTGGACATAGGACGGGTCTCCATAACGCGGACGGTGTCGCCCACGCCAGCCGTGCACTCCTCGTCGTGAGCGTGCAGCTTCTTGGAGCTGGTCATCATCTTGCCGTACTTGGGGTGACGCTTGCGCTCGGTGATGGTGACAACAATGGTCTTGGCACCGGAGACGGAGGTAACGACACCCGTACGGACCTTACGCGAGTTACGCGAATCAGTCATGTTCTCTCCTTAGGTCCTACTCGGCGACAGCGGACTTCTCCGCTGCGATCTCGCGGGCGCGCTGCTCCGTGAGGACGCGAGCGATGTCCTTCTTCACGGTGTTGACGCGAGCGGTGTTGTCCAGCTGGCTGGTGGCCATCTGGAAACGAAGGTTAAAGAGCTCGGCGCGCATTTCCTTCAGCTTCTCAACGAGCTGAGCGTCCGAGAGCTCACGAATCTCTGCGGGCTTCATTAGTTCTCCTCCTTGGCGGCGGCGGCGTCCTCAGCAGCCCACTTGGCCTCGAGAGCGGCCTCCTCAGCCATCTCCTTCTCGATGCGCTGCTCAGCGTTCTTGGCAGCAACAATCTTGGTCTTGATGGGAAGCTTGTGCTGTGCAAGACGCAGAGCCTCGCGAGCGACCTCCTCGGGCACGCCCTTGACCTCGAACATGATGCGGCCGGGCTTGACGACGGCCACCCACTCCTCGGGGTTACCCTTACCAGAACCCATGCGAGTCTCGGCAGGCTTCTTGGTGATGGGCTTATCGGGGAAGATCGTGATGTAGACACGACCGCCACGCTTCATGTAGCGGGTCATGGCAATACGAGCGGCCTCGATCTGACGGTTGGTGATCCAATGGGCCTCGAGAGCCTGGATACCAAACTCGCCGAAATGCAGCTCGGTATTACCCTTGGCCTGGCCCTTCATGGAGCCACGCTGCACCTTGCGGTGAAGAATACGCTTAGGGGCAAGCACTACTGACCCCTCCTCTCGGAGTTACGACGACGAGGACGGGAAGAGCCCTCGAGTGCAGGGTTGGGAACAGGCTGGCCCGGGAGCTTCTCGCCCAGGTAGATCCAGACCTTCACGCCGCAAGCACCCATGGTGGTGCTGGCGACAGCCGTGCCGTAGTCGATCTTGGCACGGAGGGTGTGCAGAGGCACGCGACCCTCGCGGTACCACTCACGACGACCCATCTCGGCGCCGCCGAGACGACCGGAGCACTGGATACGGATGCCCTTAGCGCCGGCCTTGCGGGCAGACTGGACAGCCTTGCGCATAGCGCGACGGAAGGCAACGCGGCCCTCGAGCTGCTCGGCGATAGACTGAGCAACGAGGTTGGCGTCGAGCTCGGGGCGCTTAATCTCGACAACGTCGACGGAGAGCTGGCCCTTGGAGACGCCAGCGACCTTCTCGAGCTCAGTGCGGAGGGTATCGATCTCGGCACCCTTCTTACCGATGACAACGCCGGGGCGAGCGGTGAGGATGATGACCTTCACCTTGTCGCCAGCGCGCTCGATCTCGACGCGGGAGACAGCTGCGCGGGAAAGACGCTTCTCGAGGTACTTGCGGATCTCGAGATCGTTACCGAGGGTCTTAGCGTAATCCTTCTCTGCGAACCAGCGGGAGCGCCAGTTCTCGGTGATGCCAAGACGGAAGCCGGTGGGGTAGACTTTCTGACCCATACAGCTTTACGCCTCCTTTCGAGGAGCAACGACGACGGTGATGTGGGAAGTACGCTTCAGAATGCGAGAAGCGGAACCCTTGGCGCGGGGACGGATGCGCTTAAGCGTCGGACCCTCGTCAACATAGGCAGCGGCGACAACCAGGTTGTCGGCACGCAGACCGTTGTTGTTCTCGGCGTTCGCAACGGCGGAACGGAGAACCTTCTCGACATCCACGGCGACGGCGCGGTCGCAGAAGTGGAGGATGTCGAAGGCCTGAGCGACAGGCTTGCGGCGGATCAGATCGACCACCAGGCGGGCCTTGCTGGGGGAAACACGCACGTACTTAGCGACGGCGCGAACCTCGGTGGCCTCAGTTTCAATAGACTTAGTTGCCATTTACGGTTAACCCCCTATTTGGCCTTGTGGCCACGGAACGTACGAGTCGGCGCGAACTCGCCGAGCTTGTGACCAACCATGGACTCGGTAACATACACGGGCACATGCTTGCGGCCGTCGTGGACGGCGATGGTGTGACCAACCATCTCGGGGAAGATGGTGGACGCGCGGGACCAGGTCTTCACGACGTCCTTCTTGCCAGCCTCGTTCATCGCGGTGATACGCGAGAGAAGGCGAGTCTCCACGAACGGGCCCTTTTTGAGACTTCTGCTCATAAGTGCTTTCTCCTAAAACTCGGTATCCGAAATTACTTCTTACGGCGACGAATGATGTGCTGGTTCGAGACCTTCTTCTTCTTGCGCGTACGAAGGCCCTTCGTCGGCTTACCCCAGGGGGTAACAGAGGGACGACCAGAGGTGTGGTTCTTGCCCTCGCCACCGCCGTGCGGGTGGTCGACAGGGTTCATGACGGTACCGCGGACGGTCGGGCGCACGTTCATGTGACGCTTACGGCCGGCCTTGCCGATGACGATGTTGGCGTGATCGGCGTTGCCGACCTCACCGACGGTGGCGCGGCAGGTAACGAGGATGCGGCGCATCTCGGAGGAAGGCATACGGACGATAGCGTACTTGCCCTCCTTACCCATCAGCTGGCAGGAATTACCGGCGGAACGGGCGATAGCAGCGCCCTTGCCCGGCTGGAACTCGACGGCGTGGATGAGCGTACCGACGGGGATGTCGGCGAGGGGCAGAGCGTTGCCCGGCTTGATGTCGGCGTCAGAACCGGACATGATGGTCTGACCGACCTCGAGGCCCTTGGGGGCCAGGATGTAGCGCTTCTCACCGTCAGCGTAGTGCAGCAGAGCGATGCGAGCGGAACGGTTCGGATCGTACTCGATCGTGGCAACCTTGGCGGGCACGCCGTCCTTGTTGCGCTTGAAGTCGATCACGCGGTAACGACGCTTCACGCCGCCGCCCTGGTGGCGGGTGGTGATGCGGCCGTTGTTGTTACGACCGGCCTTCTTGGGCAGGGGCTCGAGAAGAGACTTCTCGGGCTTGGTGCAGGTGATCTCGGAGAAATCGGAGATCGTCTGCCAACGCCTACCAGCGGAGGTCGGCTTAAGGTGCTTTACAGCCATTACAATCCCTTTCAATAGGAATCCGTTAGCCATCGCAGACAGGGATTCGAGGTTCTGCCTCGGGTGCGATGACACCGGACGTATACACGGTTCCGGGCGTGTCCATTTTATACGCCCGAAACCTTGAGCTCTCGCCTCCCCTATTTGGGAGGCATGAGCTCACTCAACAGCAGCGAGTCTTAGGCCTGGTTGCCAAAGACCTCGATGGTGTCGCCCTCGGCCAGCGTGACGATGGCCTTCTTCCAAGAACGGGTCTTGCCGGCGACATAGCGCACGCGCTTGGTCTTGGGCTTGACCGTCAAGGTGTTCACGCGAACGACCTTGACGCCGAAGATCTCCTCGACAGCGTCCTTGATCTGATACTTGTTAGCATCCTTGGCGACCTCGAACGTGTACTTGTTCTGCTCCATGCCGGAGAAGGAACGCTCGGACACGATCGGACGGATGATGATCTCGTGGGCGGTCATTTATGCAAGCACCTCCCCGAAGTGAGCGGCGATGTCGGCGGGCATCAGCACAGCGTTGTTGTTGACGAGATCGTAGGTGTTGGCCTCGTCAGCGGTGATGATGAACGTCTTGGGAATATTGCGGAACGACAGGTAGGCGTTGACGTCCTCATCGCGAACGATGATGGTCAGACGCTTGCCCTCAAGGCCAAGAGCCTTGAGCATGGCAACGGCAGCCTTGGTGGAAGGCTTCTCGAAGCCGTAGTCGTCGACGAGCACGAGCTCGCCATCGGCCAGCTTGGCGGACAGCGCGGAGCGCATAGCCAGCTTGACCTCCTTGTTGTTCATACGCTTAGCGTAGGAACGGGGCTTGGGGGCGAAGACAACGCCACCGTGACGCCACTGGGCAGCACGGATGGAACCCTGGCGGGCACGGCCGGTGCCCTTCTGACGCCAAGGCTTCTTGCCGCCACCGGAAACCTCAGAGCGGCCCTTAGCGGACTGGGTGCCCTGACGCCAAGAGGCCATCTGGCACTTGACGATGTGGTGCATAACGTGGATGTTCGGCTCGATGCCGTACACCTCAGCGGCGAGCTCGGCCTCGGCGACCTTCTTGCCCTCGCTGTTCTTTACTTCAAACTTTGCCATTTAAGTGTTCTCCTTGGTATGACGCTGGGCTAAATGGGCTGGGCCCTTAGGCCATACGGATGGCGACGAGACCATTCTTGGCACCCGGGACAGCGCCCTTGACCAAGATGAGGTTCTGCTCGGCATCGATGCGGACAACGGAAAGGTTCTTGACGGTAACGCGCTCGTTACCCATGTGACCGGCCATCTTGACGCCCTTGAGGACGCGCGCAGGATAGGCGCACTGACCGATAGAACCGGGGTGACGCTGGAAGTGAGAACCATGCGTCATAGGACCGCGGCGCTGACCCCAGCGCTTGATGCGACCCTGGAAGCCCTTACCCTTGGAGGTACCGATGACGTCGACCTTCTCGGCATCAGCGAAATCAGCGACGGTGACGACCTCGCCGACCTTGTGCTCCTCGCCGTTCTCGACGCGGACCTCACGAAGGAAACGGACAGGCTCGACGCCAGCCTTGGCGAAGTGACCAGCCATGGGCTTGTTCACGTTCTTGGCCTTGATGTCGCCGAAACCGATCTGGACGGCGTCATAGCCGTCGGTTGCCTGAGTTTTAACCTGCGAGACAGCGCAGGGGCCAGCCTGGATGACCGTGACGGGAACGACGTTGTCGTCCTCGTCCCAAACCTGGGTCATGCCAATCTTGCGGCCGAGAATCATGCTGATCAAGATATGATCCCAACTCTCGCGTGGTCTTGGGACAATGCGTACGCCACCGAGCGTACGCCCCTAGAGGACCACTACTTACACGACATGCTCCCCAGCCTTGTATTGCGTCCGGACTACCTGACAACCCTATTAAGCAGGCATTTTGTCCAGCCAGAATACTCCCCTGGTTTCACACAGCTGTTTAGTATACACGGCTGCGGGCGTATCCATCGAGATTCATATTTCACTCACATTGTTTACGCAGGTAAAGTGCGCGGAGTCGCCTGGGGCCGGCAGAGCGGCGGCGAAATATATTAAGGTTGCTGCTCTGCCGGGCTTGGGAGACGACACGTTGACGCCTGCTTAACTCTGCTCGCTCAGGCTAAAGACTTTGTTGGGGATCCACTATTTGTTGGAGGGTGAATTTGCTTTGAAGCGGTTTGCCTTCCGCCTGTGGCTTTTTTGAATTGGCGGCTGACGCTGCCGCGACTTATTGCCAAGAGGACTTCAACACCATCGGCGCTCATGAGACGAGCGGGACACGGCGACCTCCTCAAGGCAGAAGAGGAAGGCCCGCGCTCCAGCTCCATTATCGCGGCATCCCGTTTCGGGGCGAAGAACTAGAGCACCGAGAACCGGATGAAATTGTACGTGCAGATCACGATGATGAGCACGAGGGCGAACACGTAGAGCTTATCGACCGCCGCCGAGTCCATCCGGCGCAGCAGGCGGCGCCCCACGACCGACCCAAGCACCGCCATCGCCGCCATGCCCAGCAGGACCACGGGGAGGAACGCGGGCACGCTGCCCGTGGCCAGCGTGTAGATGAGGCTCGCCGTCTGCGAGAACGCGATGATGAACAGCGACGCCTGCGCGGCGGGCTTGCTCTCCATGGCGAAGAAGAAGACGAGGATGGCCAGGTTGAAGGGGCCGCCGCCGATGCCGAGGAAGGACCAGCACGCCCCGGCGCAGAACCCTATGAGCGCCTGCGCCCACGCATTCTCGAGCTTGAGGCCCTTGATGCGCGCCTTGTTGAGCGTGTAGGCCAGCACGAGGACGGCGAGCACGATGAGCACGGCGGCCTGGACCGCGCCGACGAGCTCGGCGTCGGGGAACACGGACCCCAGCCGGTTGAACAACATCTTGCCGATCACGCCGCCCACCGCGGAGCTGACGGCGATGGGCGACATCGCCCGCGCGTCGATATCAGACTGCCCGCTCGCCGCGTTCTGCGCGAGCGTGGAGAGCGACATGATGAGCACCGACATGCTCGAGAGGAAGCTCACCGTGCTCACGCTCATGACGTTCATCGCGTCGACCACGGGCTTGATGATCACGCCGCCGCCGATGCCACAGAGCGGCCCCAGAAGCGACGCCAGGAAGCATACCGCGAAGACCAAGATGTATTGAGGACCCATCCGAACAAGCTCCTATCGATCGAGCAACACCCTATGCAACGAATTGCAAGCGTTCGTATCATTCAAAACCGCAGCGTATGGTTGTGGACTTTTACATATCTCGAACGCTGCTGCGCGATATGTCCCTATTTACGCCGCTCATGCGGAGCACCGTTGCGCCAAGGGCTAGGCGTCCCCGCCAATCTGCCTGCCGAGTCCATCAATGGCCCGCGCACCGTCTCGACACGCCGCTAGTAGTTAGCGAAGTAATCCTGGTTGAAGATGCACGCGTAGACGACGTCGAGCAGCAGCGCGGTGGAAACGCTCATGGCGAAGTGCCCGATGTTGTCCTCGCGGTGCATCCGGACAGGAAGTTGATGGTCGCCACGTCGGCGACACCCACGGCGTCCATCACGGGCTTAATGATGATGCCCCGCCGACACCGCAGATGGCACTGATGGTAGAGGCGAAAAACGCAATGGCGAATACGATTGCTAGCATATGAAGCGCCTAGACTCTTCCCTACTTGTCAGGCATGGCTGCTGCGAGCGTCCGCTCAGCGCGCTCGCAATAGGACGCGGCGCGCCCCTCGTCACCCTTGTTCTCGTACTGAACCGAGAGCATCTGGCAGAGCAGGGCCTCTTCCATGCCAGCCGCCTCCGACAACGCGCGCTCCATCTCGTCGATATAGGCATACGAGCCCTTGAGGAAGACGTCATAGGTGCGACGGTCGGCACGCGCAGCCTCGCGATCACCGTGCTCCTCGAGGTAGGAGAGCACCTCGCGTGCGTGGGGCTCATCCCCGATCTCCACGTAGAAGGAGAACGCCTTTGCCGCCAGCGCGAGTGTCTGCTCCTCGCTCATCTTGAGCGAACCCATCTCGCGGATGATGCGCTCGGATGCCTCGACGTCATCCATGGCAAGAGCTGCGTTCAAGCGCATGAAAAGCACGTTGTACTTGGGGTACAGCACGCTAGTGAGCGGGCGGTTCAGGACCTTGAGGTAGTTGTTGAGGTCGCCCTCGCGCAGGTACGCCTCGAGCTTGGCGAAGGTTGTGCGCTTTTGGACCTCCATGTAAATGGTGAACCCGACCGCAACCACTACGACCACAATGCCGATTGTCTTCATATCCATGGATAGGCCTTTCTCTTAACGTTGGAGGCGCGAGGGCCGGGGGCGCTCAAGCATAACGGCGGGCGCACGTCCCGCCACCAACTCGCCGTCACGAACATATCCCTCTTCGCGACCAGCGAGCTCCTCAATCAGGCAGGCACGGAGCACGGCGATGCGCGCGGCGCGCTCCGGAGCGTCGATGAGGTCGTGCTCCTCACGCGGATCGGCGTCCAGGTCGAAATACTGCTCCATCCCGGTCCGTGTGAACCAGATGTACTTGTCATGCGGGGTCACGATCCACTGGTTGGACTGCTCGCGGCTGCCGCTGTGCTCGCCGTGCAGGTATGCACGGTTCAGCGGCGCGGCGCCGGTAAGCTCGCCCATGAGCGAGGCGCCCTCCACGCCCTCGGGCACGGGCAGGTCGCACGCCTCGAGGATGGTGGGCATAAGGTCCATGAGTTCCACCGTGCTCTCGCTCACGCCGCGAACGCGCTCGCCGCCCGGCACATCGACGTTTTTGCCCACGTGCACGATGAAGGGGATGCGCGCGGAGCCCTCGTAGGGCAACACCTTGCGAAAGAGACTGTGGTCAAAGAGCATCTCGCCGTGGTCGGAGCAGAACACGATCACGGTGTCGTGGTAGGTCTCGTCGTTCTCGAGCGCCGTGATGAGCCGGCCGATCTGGTGGTCCATATGTGTGATGCAGGCATAATAGCCCGCCATGGCCTCGCGGCGCAGCTCGGCGTCGCGGCAGCCGTGCACGCTGTCCAAGATCATGCCATCGCGCTCGGTGGCATCGGCGTCATCCCAATCGCCAGCGGCAGGCGCGCGCAGCTCCATGTCGCGGTACAGATCGAAGTAGGTCTGCGGCGCGTCGAAGGGCGGGTGGGGCCGCACGAAGCTCGTCATGAGGAAGAACGGGCGCGTGCGATCGCGGGTCTCCAAAAAGCGGATGGACTCGTCCACCACCCAGTTGGTGGGGTGCAGGCGCTCCTCGTAGGCCCAGGGATGGGTGATCCAGGAGTTGTTCTCAACGCCCGAACCGTTCACGTCGGCGAATTCGCCCAGTTCATTTTTGAGGAAGCGCATGTAGTCGTCGGAGACGTTCTGGTGCATCCAGTACGGCAGGTTCGCCTTGCGGTAGTGGCCGATGTAGCCGTCATGCAGGCGCATGTGCTCGAAGCCGCAGCCCAAACGCGGCGGATGCACGTGCATCTTGCCTACCACGGCGGTCTGGTAGCCGCCGTCGCGCATCTCCTGCGCGAGCATATGGTCGTACTCCCACGCGATACCGTCCTGGTAACCCACGCGGCCCGTGCCCGCGGGCGTCTTGCCGCAAAAGAGGGCGGCGCGCGCCGGGATACAACTCGGGCAGGCGGAGTAGGCGTTCTCGAACAGCATGCCGTCGGCGGCGAGCGTGTCCAAGTAGGGCGTCTGCACGTCCGGATGGCCGTCGATACCCAGGCAGTCGCCGCGCATCTGGTCGCACATGATAAGGAGAACGTTGGGTTGCTGGGGCATAGGGAACTCCAAACTCACGGGAACGGGATGAAGATTGAGTGGTCAAGGCGGGAGGGGCGCAGAGCCCCACACAACTACGACGAGGCAAAACCCGGGCAGGATCAGCGCCGCGTAAACATGCGAGCCACGCGCTGCAGGCCGGGATAGGCGTACTCCAAAAACTCACGCAGCCCGCAGTAGCCCGCATCGTAATAGGCGATGTTCAGGCGCTTGCAGTTGCGATGGCAAATGCCCTCAAAGGGGCAATCGGCGCACCGCGCGCAATCGCGACGCGGCTCGTTCAAAAACATGCGCATGGTCTCACAGGTCGCCATTGCCTCAAGGGAATCGACGCGAATATCGCCCACGCGGTACTCATCCAGCGCATAGAAGTCGCACGGATACACCGAACCGTCGCTTTCCACCACGAACTGCGGAGCGCAGCGGCCGAGCATACCGCACTGCGACGGAAACTGCCCGAGCGCCATCTGCATGACGTTCTCGAACAGCCAGATGCTCACATAGCGCCCAGCACCGAGCTCGCGCCACCACAAGTCGAACAAGCGGCGGTAGAACGAGGAGAAGGCACGCGGGTCGAGCGAGAACGTGTCCCGCTCATCGTCGAGGCCCGGCAGGCACGGGATGAACTGGATATGGGTGATCTTCTCCTGCTTGATGAAGGAGAAGACGCGCTGTGGATGCGCCGCCATCTGCGAGGTGAGGACCGAGAGTATGTTGACGTCCACGCCGCGCTCGCGCAGCAGGCGAACGCCGCTCATGACGCGCGCGTACGTAGCGGCACCGTGCGCATCGGGACGCATCGAATCGTGCAGGTCGCGATAAGCGTCAACCGAGACTCCGATGAGGAACCCGTGCTCGCGGAAGAACTCGGCCCATTCCTCTTCGATCAGGTAGCCGTTGGTCTGCAACGCCCAGCTCACCCGCTGGTTCTCACGGCGCTCCTCCACCCGCGCGACGAACGAATGGAAGAAGTCAAGGCCGGCCAGGGTGGGCTCGCCGCCCTGGAAGGCGAAAGAAATGTGCGCATCACTCGCCACGGCGAGTGCACGGTCGATGATGGCACTTGCCACGTCTTCGCCCATGACGCGGGCGCTCCGCTCCTCGCGATGAGCAGCGACATCGCAGTAAAAGCAGTACCTGCACCGCATGTTGCAAGCACTCGATGCCGGTTTTATCAAAAAGCCAATATGCTTCGCGCACATGGCACATACCCCCCTTCGCACAGGCTAGCCCTCACTCATCGGGCCGGAAACCACTTCCTTACCCGAGGCGGCGCATCCGGCCCGCACAATCACCGCATGAATCTTAGGCCAAGCCCAGGCGCTCCTTTTGCTCGGCCGGGGACTCATGCTCCTCCAGGCCGCGCAGCAGCAGGTCAATCATGCGCTGTTCGGCGTGGTCGTCCTTGCCGGCGAGATTATTAACCTGGCCGTAGTCACTCTCAAGGTCGAACAGCATCGTCTGCTCGACCTCGGCGAGCGGCGTGGCTCCCTCGATCTGGGCCGGCTTCTTACAGGGGATCTTGAACAGCGGGTACTTGGTGCGTTTGAAGTAGCGGCCACACTCAATCTCCTCCGGGCAGTCCGAACCCATCTTTTTGCGGATGGTGTGCGGCAGTGCGGTGTACTCGAAGCACGGCTGGTTGCCGGCGACCGGCGCGCGGAAGTAGGTGTAGCGGCCGTCGGTGACGTTGACGGTCATGGCGTGCACGCCGTACAGGGCGTAGCCACGCGTGGGCGCGTCAGCATCCGTCATGAGCGGCACGAGGGAGGTGCCGCACACATCTGCGGGAATCTCGCAGCCGTGGGCTTCAAGCACCGTGGGCATGATGTCGATTGCCTGAGTGAGCTGGCGGGCATGCTCGCCGGCGCGGGCGTTACCCGGGAAGTGCACAATGAACGGCAGATGCGCGAGCTCGTTATACAGGTGCATGTAGTTTTTGCCCATGTAGTCGCGCTCGCCCAGGAAATAGCCGTGGTCGGTGGTGACCATGACCATGGTATCGTCCAGCATCCCGCGCTCCTCGAGCTTGTCGATGAGCCTACCAAACCAGCGGTCGGTCATGGTGACGAGGGCCTTGTAGCGGCGCTGCAGGTAGTCCTCCGCGCCCTTGTTGACGTCGGTGGCGGAGACGCGCTTGTACTCAGGAATCTCGAAGTAGTCGCGGTCGAGCTCGCCAGTGCCGCCGTACATCTCCATGTACTTGTCGGGCACATCGAAGGGCTCGTGCGGGTCGAAGGTCTCAACCATAAGGAAGAAGTCGTCGGCCCCAGCATTGCCGTCGATCCAGTCGCAGGCGGACTGGAAGGTCTTGGGGCTCGGCATGTCCTCTTCGTTGGGCCAGAGCTGACGGTTCTTCTGGTACTGCTCGCGCACGCGCCCGTAGAAGGTCTCGGGCATGTTATTCGGCTCATCGATGCGGCTGACCCACGGGTCGCCCTCCTGGCCGCGGTAGTAATCCCAGGTGTTGAACTCCTGGAGGTAGCCCTCGCCACCGGTGCGTAGGTAGTGGCAGTGGTCGGTGGTGATGTGGCAGAAGTTGCCGTTCGCGCGCAGGCAGGCCGGCAGCGTCACATCGAAGGGCTCGATGGGGCCCCAGGGGCGCTCGAGGAAGTTGTAGCGACCGGTGAGGATGTCGCGGCGGGCAGGCATGCAGGGAGCCGAGCCGATCCAGTGGTTGTCGAACACGCAGGAACGCTCGGCAAAGGCATCGAGATTGGGGGTCTGGACGTCGGTTGCGGGGTTGTAGCACGACAGGACGTCGCGACGCAGAGTATCCATGAGCACGAGGACGGTTCTCATTGGCATCCTTTCGATAGTTGGATTTGCCAGATGGCGATACGCCAAAGGCACATGGGCATAATGGAGCGCACCCCGATCGCGCACGATGGAGAGCACATGAGACAACGAGGCCCGCGCCCGGCATGCGGGGCGCGGGCATCAAACGATTTGCCTTTTGATAAGCTCGCGATTAGGCGAAGATCTTGAACGCCGGGAAGTAGAAACCGATAGCGGCGAACACAAGGGAGAACACAATCAGACCGATGATGATCTGGGCGGAGTTCTTGCCCTGGCCCTTCTTGAGCAGGCGATAGCAGATGAAAGTCAGAACGACAGGCAGCAGGAAGGGCAACACCTTATCGAGCTGGTCCTGGAGCACCAGCGGGTCACCCTCACCGAAGGCGAACTGCACGGCAAGCTTGAGCTTAACGGTCGTGGCGATCAGGCCGCCGGTGACCATGACGCCCAGCACGTTGGCGAGGTTGCCCAGACGGTCGAAGACCTGGACGCCCGCCTTCTCGACGAGCTCCATGCCCATCTCGTAACCCTTGTGCAGGCCGAAGTACTTCAGCGGCCAATACAGCAGGTTGATGAGCAAGAACATCACGAGCGGACCCACAATGGAGCCGTTGTCGACGCACATAGATGCGCCGATGGAGCCGGCGATCGGGAACCAGGTGAGGTTCAGCAGGGAGTCACCAAGGCCGGCGAAGGGACCCATGAGGGAGGTCTTGATGCCGACGACGGTGTCCTTCTGATCCTCATCCGTGGTCTCCTCCAGGGCGGCGGTGATGCCAAGGATGAAGGGGATCGCGAGCGGGTGGGTGTTGAAGTACTCGAGGTGGCGCTTCATGGCGTTAACGCGCTCCTCCTTGGGGGCGTCCTTGTAGAGCTCCTCGAGGACAGGGGCAAAGCAGTAGGTCAGGGACAGCGACTGCATGCGCTCGTAGTTGTGCGCGAATTGGCAACCCTGGGTGCGCAGCAGGACCTTGTTCAGGGTGGAGTTGGAGATCTTACCCATTAGAGATCGTACTCCTCGTCATCATCGGAGCCGGCGGCAGAGGCGGCGGCAGGGGCGGGTTGATTCTTCTGGCCCTCGGTAATGACGTCCCACACGCCGGCGGCGGCGCAAGCGGCGAGCGCGATGCCCACGGTCGGGACGTTGAGGAAGGCGGCCATGATAAAGCCGAGCAGCAGGAAGATCCACATGTTCTTCTTCATCATCATGGTGAGGAGCATGGCCAGACCGACGGCGGGCATCATGCCACCGGCGGTGGAGAAGCCGGTGAGGACCCACGGAACCTGGTTCTGCAGGAAGGCCATGATGTCCTCGATCACGAAGGAGCCGATGCCCGTGGCGATGAAGACGGGAACGGCGCGGGTCAGGAAGAAGCACAGGGCGCCGGTCCAGAAGAACTTGTTGACGGCGTTGAACTTACCGGACTCGATGGCCTTGTCGGCACCGTGGACAAGCGAGACGTTAGTGGTCATGACCAAGATGTTCAGCTGCTGAACCAAGGTGGCGGTGGGGATGCCGATGGCGACTGCCAGGGCGATGGCGCTGGCGGTGTCGGTGGAACCCATGATGCCCAGGGCGGCACCGACGATGGTGCCGGAGATGACATCCGGCGGAACATAAGCGCCGATGTTGTTGACGCCGAGCCACATGAGCTCCATGGTCGCGCCGATCATGATGGCGGTCGTCATGTCACCGAGGATGATGCCGACGCCGACGGATGCCAGCAGGGGCTTGCGGAAGCCCAGGTGGGGACCGAACTGGTCCCAAGTGCACAGACCCGCCCAGATGGCGAGCAGAAGTGCCTGAAGCATAAGCCTCTCCTTCCCTATTCGCCCATCGTTCCCTCCGATGGGCACGCCCCGGGTTCACATGCCCGGAGATGGTTACTTACTTAGTAGTTCTTGAGGAGCTCGGACACGGGCTCCTTGGAATCGCGCGTGGTGGTCTGCATCCAGCAGTCGACGCCGAGGCCAATGAGCTCCTCGAAGGCGGCCTTTTCCTCGGCGGTGACGGACATGTTCTTGTGCAGGCGATGACGCTGCTCGTTGAAGCGCATGCCGGAGACGTTCAGGTAGTCGAACGGCAAGCCGTTCTCGTGCAGCTTGAGGGCGTCGATGGGGTCGGTGAAGAGCACCATCGTGGCCTTCTTGAGCTCGGTCTTCTTGAGGACCTCAATGAACTTCTCGACACCGAAGACGGAGACCTTGATGTCGGGGGCGGCGAGGCCGGCGACGGACTTCTGGACGGGGTCGTTGGCGACCTTATCCGAGACAATGATTGCCGATTCGATGCCGAAGTCGGGAATCCAAGTGGTGGCGACCTGACCGTGGATCAGGCGGTCATCGATGTCGACGAGTTTGAGTGCCATGATGTTCTCCTTTTCGTTTGCACGTTCCTTCAGTACCGTTTACGAATGCTCTGCTCGATCGAGGCGCCCACTCGGGGGATACGGGTGAGCGCCACTCGAATCGACGGGCTAACGAGCCTAGAGGTCCAAATCGTCCTCGTCTGCCTCCACGGCCGGAGCGGGAGCCTTGATCTCCTGCTGGGCCCCGGCGTGAGCGGCAGTGAGCTGGGCACGGACCGCGTCGGCGGAATCGAGGCCATCGCGGGTGAGCAGGAGCTCGACCGCAACGGGCATGGACAGGCCAGTGTAGGCAACCATGTTCATGCCGTTGAGCAGGCAGCGGGTAGTCACGTTGAATGGGGTGCCGCCGTAGATGTCGCATAGGGTGACGACGAGTTCGCACTCGGCGCTGAGGGTCTCGTAAGCCTCGCGCATCTCGGACTCGAAAGACTCCAGGCTCTTCTCGGCGGTGAGACCAAGAGCGATGACATCAGGCTGCTTGCCCGCAATCATCTCGACGGCGCCGAGGGCGGCCTGAGCGAACTCTCCGTGACTTGCAAGGATGACACCGATACGCATCTTCTGTCCTTTCATACTTATTAATTCTCTTCGTTCTGTTCGTTCTGTTCGTTCTGTTCGTTCTGTTCGTTCTGTTCGTTCTGTTCGTCTATATTTGTTTATTGGTCAAGAGATGATTTTTGGAATGAGCTCTATTTACCTCCTATTTGATGGTTTTTTCCGTGAGCGTTATGTTTTGACCGGTGAAAGGTAATGTGCCTTCGTGAACGGTTTGCGTTTATTTATGTTGTTCGTTTACATTGAAATAAGAACAAACGCTCGATGAGGGAGTCGGCACTCATGAAATCCGAACGCCAGCAGGCCATTCTCGACTTGCTCGATCAACATCATTCGGTATCGGTAAACGAGATATCTAATACCCTATCTGTTTCGGATATGACCATCAGGCGTGACCTGGCCGAGCTTGCCGACAAGGGCCTTCTTGTGCGCGTACACGGAGGGGCTCAGCTTCCACACTCCGCCCACGGAACAGCCCTTTCACGTTTGACCCCGCATGAGGAGAAACGTCGTTTTCAAGTTGATCAGAAACGTGCCGCTGCTATAGCCGCCGCCCAAACCGTCTCAGCCGGCGATACGATCTTTCTCGGTGGAGGCTCCACTCTCGAGCTCATGTGTTCGTATTTGCCCCAGGAGGACATACGCGTCGTCACCAACAGTCTTCCCGTGCTGAACCTGCTAGCCGACAATCCACATATAGATCTATTCTTTGTTGGTGGCATGATGCGTCACGACACGCGAGTTTTCACCATGCCATACAACGGCCGCGGCCCCTACGGTCTATCCGCTCCCAAGGCCTACGTCTCGGCAACCGGTATTTTTGGAAACGAGGTCTTTGGCTCTCGTCCCGATGCAGCCATGGTCCTCTCAGACGCTCTTTCTCGAGCTCAGGAGCGTTATCTTGTTGTAGATGCTGAAAAAGTCGGAAGGCGCGACTTCTGCCTTTTCACCACACTGGAGGATATGACCGCGGCATTCATTAACGAGGACGCAGACCCCCGGACCATCGAGGCCCTCCGCGCCTATACCTCCGTCATTACCGCATAATCCAATTGGCAAGCCATGCTTAAACCCGAACGTCACGAACAATTACTTGAGCTGTGCGCTCAGCGCGGAATGGTCACTGTTGCCCAAGCCGCAACAATCTTTGGTATATCTGAAATGACCGCTCGAAGAGACTTCGATGAGCTCTCGCGACGCGCTGGCGTCATCCGCGAGTACGGTGGCATCCGACTTTCAAGCGGCTCCCCCATTGCCGAAGAGGTCCCGTTTTTTGAAAAGCTCTCAATCCGCTCCCCTGAAAAAGAGCATATCGCACGCACCGCTGTCAACCTCATCAGAGAGCGCGACACCATCTTCCTCGGACCCGGTTCGACTTGCGCTCTCATCGCCCGTGCGCTGCCGCGCATGCGGCTGCGCGTCATCACAAACAGCATCATCGTGCTGAACATGCTCCAGACGCGTAACGATGTGGAGATCTGGGCCCTGGGAGGACAGTATCGCAAACGATCGGGTTCTTTCGTCGGGCCCATCGCCGAAGATGCTCTCGCCCCGCTCGGTATCGACACTTGCTTTATCGGCACCAACGGCGTACTCGCCCAATCCATCTCCTGTTCTAACCTTGAGGAAGGACGCTTACAGGCGCTCGCTTGCGATCGCGCCGCCAAGCGTTACCTTGTCTGCGATTCAAGCAAGATCGGACAGATGGACTTCTTCGGCTTCTTCAATCTCGATCAAATGGACGCACTCATCACCGATGCAAATGTCAACGACAAACAGCGTTCCATGGTTCTCGAATCAACTCGCATCATCGTCGCAGAATAGGCCTGTTTTGATTTAGCTGGACACCACAGCAAAGACCCCGATTCGATAAAGCCGAATCGGGGTCTCATTATTCGCATCAAATCGCAAATAGGTCAGCAGCTACTTCTCAGTGTAGACGCTCTCGCCACCGAGATAGGTCTCGACGAGGGATAGGTCGGGGTTGAGGACGACAACCTCACCCACGTAATCGGAGGTGCCGGCACCGGTGAGCACCACATTGAGGCGACCGTCGCCCATGGCGCGGGCGTCGGCCAGGAACGCCTCGACGGCCTCAAGGTTATCCTTGTAGATGTTCAGCGTGTCAAGCCAAAGCTCGGGAGACGACACGTTGATGCCTGCTTAACTCTGCTCGCTCAGGCTAAAGACTTTGTTGAGGATCGATGATCTGCTGCAAGGTGAACTTACATTGGGACGTGTCGCATTCTTCTTGCGAATCCTCAAAATCAAAGATCATGATGGCGCAGTTGGGGAGTTTTGTTGGGAGCTCGAAGCCCTCTGGGGCTGCAGCCTTGATGAATTGGCGGCTGGCGCTGCCGTGGCTTACTGCTAGGAGGGTTTCGATACCATCGGCGCCCATGATATTGGTGAGGGTGTCCACCATGCGCTCTTGCAACGCGCGGCTTCCTTCTCCTCCGAAGGGGACCAGGTCCTCGCCCGGATCCCAGACGTCGGTGGGGAGGGCATCGTGGGGACCTTCTTCGAAGGTGCCGTAGCAGCGCTCGATGATGCCTTCGCAGGGCTCGACAGCGGCGTCCGGACCGAGGAGTTCGGTAGCAACGAGCTGAGCCGTGTCCATGGCTCGGCCTAAGGGCGAAGAGACCACTTTGTCGGGGACGACGCCGTGGGCTTTGAGCCATGCGGCTGCCATTCCCGCTTGCTTGCGGCCCAGATCGGTCAACGGAGAATCGCAGCGGCCCTGGACGAGCTTTTTAACGTTGAATTCTGTCTGACCGTGGCGGAGTAGATATAGACGCTTCATGCTCTCCCCTTCTGTATAACTTGCTTTGCTGGCACAGCCCTACTCGTGGGTATGGCCTACGTAGTCTTCGTCGATCGTGATCTTGGCGACCGACTTGGGATATTCCGATTCGACCCGTTTCGCCAGCGCGCGCTTCAGGTCCTCGGCGCTCATCGCCAAATCCGAGGGACGTACGCAGTCAAAGATCACGTTGGTATGCGTGGGGCCCGGAACACAGCGTAGGTCGTGGATCGAGAGGCGGCTATCAATCTCTTGAGCCATAGCGTTGATGCGCAGACGCATGCTCGCCACCTTTGGATCGTCGGTCACGATGGGATCGTAATGGAGCGTGACGATCATGCCGTCTTCGACCCTAAACGACTGCTCGATGTTATCGAGCGTGTCGTGACTTTCCAGCGGGCTGGCCTCGGCTGCCATCTCGGCGTGAGCGCTTGCGAACTTCCTGCCCGGGCCGTAGTCGTGAACCATCAAATCGTGAACGCCCAAAACGCCGGGGTAGCTCATGATCTTGTCTCGAATGTGCTTGACCAGCTTAGGATCGGGCGTCTGGCCCAAAAGCGGGCTCACCGTATCCTGGATGAGCTCAAAGCCGCTCCAACCAATATAGGCGCCAACGGCAAGGCCGACCCATGCGTCAAGATTGATGTGCGTCACCTGCGAAACAATTGCGCACGCCAGCACGGCGCCCGTAGCTAGGACATCGTTCTTTGAGTCCTGAGCGGTCGCATGCAGCGTCTCGGACTCAATGCGATCGCCGAGCTTTTGGTTGAGGGCCGCCATCCAGAGCTTAACAATCATCGAAAGCACCAAGACTGCCACCAGGGCAAGCGAGAACTCGACAGGTTCGGGGTGGATGATGCGCTCAACCGAGGACTTCACCAGCTCAACGCCAATCAGCAGCACGAGCGCCGCCACGACCAGACCCGAGAGATACTCGTAGCGGCCATGTCCGTAAGGATGCTCGGGGTCGGCCGGCTTGCCCGCCAGCTTAAAGCCAAGCACGCTCACGATGTTCGAGCTGGCATCGGACAGGTTGTTCATGGCGTCCGCCACAATCGAAACCGATCCCGACAGCACGCCAATTACGCCCTTTGCAGCGCATAGTGCCACATTGGCGAGAATACACACTATGCCCGTCAACGTTCCCACGCGCGCACGGTCGCCCTGCGCACGACGAACAATCCACTCGACCATCCTCATCAGTCCCCACGGTACTACCTATATATCTATTGCTCAAACGGATTGTAGTGTAGCCACTTTGTCCTCCAGATACAAAAAGGCCGCAGCCCACACGGGCCGCAGCCTTGGAATATGACAAAGGAATCGTCCTTTTGTCGCACAGATTTATGCGCTTGCTTCAGCAGCGCTCGCCACTGTTTCGAGCGAATCAGCTGCGTCTTCTGCCGCCTGCATCTTTGTCGGCACCACGCCAAAACAGCAGCTCAGCGCCGCAGACACCGCAAATGCTGCGCCGCCGGCAGCGCAGCACCACAGCAGATTCGAGATGCCGCCCGTGGCAAAGCCAATGACCATAAGAACATTCGTCATACCGATGGTATAAGCCGTAACGTGGCCTACGGCCGCAACAAGGCCTCCGACGGCGCCGCCAACGGCCATGCACGTCAGACACCTGCCATATTTAAAGCCGCATCCGTACAGCGCTGGCTCGCTTACGCCGCCAAGAATACCCGAGATTGAATAGCCCAGCATGAGCGCCTTCTCGTCCTTATCCGCAACGCGGAGCGACGCGCCAAAGGGCATACCCCAAACGGCGAACGTTGCCATCGTCGCGGCGATCAGGATGCACGAATCCGTTCCCACACTCATAAACTGCGCATAGGCGAGCGATAGGACAACGTTGCTGACACCCGCGATCTTAAGAAACTCCCAGCCCGCGGCAAGCCCCATGAGCGTGAGCAGCGACACGATGCCACCGGAATTGCCAAGCATAAACATAAGCTGTCCCAACAGCATGCCCAGATAGCTGCCTGCCGGCGCCGTAACACACAGCGACACCGGAACCATAACGAGCATGGTTGCAAACGGTACAAAAGAAAACGCCACAGCCTGAGGGATAGTGCGCTTAAAGAAACGCTCCACCTGCCATAGCACGGGCACCGAGATGAGAACCGGAATAACAGTCGTCGTGTAATCGTTGACCGGCGCGGGAAGTAGACCATACACGAAAGTCATCGATGCCCCCGTCGTCGATGCGGCATCGACGAGCTTAAGCAGATCGGGCGCAATCAATACGCCGCCCAGCATCATGCCCAGCTGCTCCGAGCAACCGAGCTGGCGGGCAGCGGCCCAACCAAGATAGATGGGCAAAAAGTAATAGCCGGCGTTATACAGCCAGCTGTAAAACAGGCGATAGATTTCGGAATCGGCAGGCCATAGACCAAGCATGCCTTCGCCCATAATGACGGCAACGGTGCGGAACAGCGCCGCGCAGACAATAAACGGCAACGCCGACATCATGCTTGTGGACAGATAGTCCACCACGGCCATGGCGTTTGATGAAACCGTCGTTGTAAACGAGGTGTTAGAAACTTGTGACATGGAACGCCTTTCCCAATGTGACATGCGGACTGTCCCTTTGTCACATCGTGCGGTACTGACCGATTGCGCGGTACTTTTCGTAGCGGAGGTTTGTGAGGGTCGCGTCGTCGAGCTGCCCAAGCGTATCGAAGGCATCAAATGCCGAGGACATGACGACACCGGCAATCTCCTCATGCGACAGGCCCCTATCGTCAACAATGCCGTCGATGATGCCGAGCGCCAACAGATCGGGGGCCGTGAGCTTAAGCGCCTCAGCGGCCTCATTCGCGCGCTCGGTATCCTTCCACAGGATCGACGCACAGGCCTCGGGGCTCACGACCGAATAGGCCGAGCTCGAGAGCATCAGGATGCGGTCGGCCACGGATAGCGCCAGCGCGCCACCAGAGCCGCCCTCGCCTGTCACCACCGAGACAATCGGCGTCTTAAGGCCGCTCATCTCCATGAGATTCTGGGCAATCGCCTCGCCCTGGCCGCGCTCCTCGGCACCGATGCCGCAAAACGCGCCCGAAGTATCGACCAGGCACAGAACCGGTCGACCAAACTTTTCGGCCTGGCGCATAAGGCGACGTGCTTTGCGGTAGCCCTCGGGATGTGCCATACCAAAGTTGCGACGCATGCGCTCTTTGGTCGTGGTACCGCGCTCGATGGCGATGACCGTTACGGGGCGTCCGTCTTTCCAGCCAATGCCAGCCACCACAGCGGCGTCGTCGCCAAAGTAGCGGTCGCCGTGCAGCTCTACGAATCCGTCGAGACCCAACGAGATCATCTCGCCTGCCGTGGCGCGGTTCGCCGAGCGAGTCTGTTTGACGATTTCGAGCGCGCTTTTTGGTGCGGACGAGCGCTTAAACAAGTGTCCCAGCTTTTTGTCGCGACGACCCGTATGCACGATCTCATGCGGTGCCCCCAGGCCGGGCGCGTGCCCTTCGTGCAGCGCCAGCAGCTCGCCTACCGTGAGCGCAATCTCACCACGCGGAACAACGGCATCGCAAAAGCCGTGCTCCAGCAAAAACTCGGAACGCTGGAATCCCTTGGGCAGACGCTTGTGCATGTTCTGCTCGATCACGCGCGGGCCGGCAAATGCCGTCAGGGCATCGGGCTCGGCCAGGATAATGTCGCCCTCCATGGCAAAGCTCGCGGTTACACCTCCGGTCGTGGGATCGGTGAGCACCGTGATATACAGGCCGCCCGCCTCGCTGTGGCGCCTAACCGCCGCAGAAATCTTGGCCATCTGCATGAGCGAGGTCACGCCCTCCTGCATGCGGGCGCCGCCCGATACGGTAAAGCCAACGACCGGCAGCCCCAACTCGGCCGCGCGCTCAAAGACACGACAGATCTTCTCGCCCACCACGGAGCCCATTGAGCCCATCATAAAGTTGGCATCCATAAAGAAGAGCGCGGTATCGCAGCCGCAGATTTTGCCCCTGCCGCACACAACGGCATCGCGCTCGCCCGAACGCTCGCTCACGCTCTTAAGCTTGTCGGCATAACCGGGAAACGAGAGGAAGTCCTTCGACGCCAGATTGGCATCCCATTCCTCAAAGGTACCCGCGTCGACCGTCATGCGCATGCGCGCGCGACCGCTCACGCGAAAGTGTTTGCCGCAACGAGGGCAGACCTCGAGGTTGTCGTGCAGGCGCGCCTCATCGATCACACGGCGGCACTCCGGGCATTTGACAAACACGTGGCGCGCGGGGAACTCGGCGCACGACTCGGTTATCGGCCCCTCAAGGACATTGACCGTCTTCGCTTTTCTATTCATCAGCATAGAGATGCCCCATCAGATCGGTGTGATACATGCCCGACAAAAACTCGTCGTTTGCCAGCACGTCGAGCTGAAGCTCGCTATTTTCGCTCACGCCCTCAATCACGAGCTCGCCCAGGGCCGAGCGCATCTTGCGAATGGCACCGTCACGCGTGGGCGCGCACACGATGAGCTTGCCGAGCATGGAGTCGTAGTACGGCGGAACTTTCGCTCCGGTAAACATGGCGGAATCCCAGCGCACGCGCGGACCACCCGGCACACGCAACGCGGTGACCGTTCCACATGACGGTAGAAAGTCCGGCGTTTCGGCATTGATGCGGCACTCCATGGCGTGGTTGCGGACCGGTACGTCCTCCTGCTCAAAGGGCAGAGGCTGGCCGGCAGCCACGCGCAGCTGCCACTTGACCAGGTCGGTATCGGTCACAAACTCCGTAACCGGATGCTCCACCTGCAAGCGCGTGTTCATTTCCATAAAGTAGAAATTGCCGTCATCTGAGTACAAAAACTCGATGGTGCCAGCGCCCTCATAGCCAACGGCACGAGCCAGGTCGCGCGCGGCCTTGTGCATGCGCGCGCGAATATCATCGCGTCCGTCGAGGCACGGCGCGGGGCTCTCCTCGATCAGCTTTTGGTTGCGGCGCTGCACCGAGCACTCGCGCTCGCCGAGCGAAAACACATGGCCCTGCTTATCGGCCATAATCTGTACCTCAACGTGATGCGCCGGCGCAACGAACTTCTCCATGTAGCACTCGCCGTCGCCAAAAACGGCCTCACCCTCGGCACGCGCCTCGATGAACGCCTTTGCCGCATCTTCCACGCGCTCGACCTTGCGAATACCGCGACCGCCGCCGCCCGCGCGCGCCTTAATAAGCACGGGGCAGCCGATGCGCTCGGCCTCGGCCGTTGCTTCCTCGGGGCTTTTGAGCAAATCGCAGCCCGGCACGATGGGCACGCCCGCAGCAGCGGCCGTTCGGCGTGCGGCGTCCTTGTCGCCCATGCTGTCGATCACCTCGGCCGAAGGACCGACAAACGCCAGACCGAACTTGTCGCAGTCGCGCACGAAGCTCGCCTTCTCGGAAAAGAAGCCATAGCCGGGATGAATTGCCTTAGCTCCCGACTTTACGGCACAGGTGAGCACGGCATCGTCGTTGAGGTAGCTCTCGGCAAGACGCGGGCCGCCGATGCAATACGCCTCGTCGGCAAGCTGCACGTGTAGCGCGTCCGCATCGACCGTGGAATAAACGGCGACGGTCTTGATGCCCATATCGCGGCACGCGCGGATAACACGGACCGCGACTTCGCCGCGGTTGGCGATGAGCACTTTGTCGAACATGGAGCCTTCCTTAACTTTCGTGCATGAGTGCAAAAGACATATCGGCGCGGCAGCAAACCTCACCGTTGACGCTCGCAGTACCCGTCGCAAAGCGGAACGGCCCGCGCGCACGCGTGATGGAGCACACTAGATCCACCGTGTCGCCCGGGCGCACCGGACGCTTAAAGCGCACCTTGTCCAGACTCGTGTAGAACGGCGTCGCGCCGCGCGCCTCCTCATCGCCCATCAGCAGCACGCAGCAGTTCTGGGCGAGCATCTCGCACTGAATCACGCCGGGAACGACCGGGTTTCCCGGAAAATGTCCCTGCAAAAAGTACTCGTCGCCTGTAATCGTGATCTTGCCGTGGGCCTCGTCGCCCACCAGCTCGGCTTCGTCGAGCAAAAGCATCGGCTCGCGATGCGGTAACAGCTTCTTGAGCTCTTCTTTGTTCATGGATATCACCTATCCGATCCTCATGAGGCAGCTGCCAAACTCCACGAGGTCGCCGTCGGCCACGCAGATCTCGAGCACCTCACCGTCTGTCTCGGCCGTCACCTCGTTGAGAACCTTCATGGCCTCGATGATGCAGAGGGTCTCGCCGGCCTTGACCTTGGAGCCCACGCGCACAAATGGCTCGTCGCCCGGCGCAGGGGCAGCATAGAAGACGCCCACCATGGGAGCAGTCACCTCGGTGCCCTTGGGCTCCGGCGCGGCGGCAGGTGTCTGCGTGGCGGGTTCCGGTGCGGCAGGCGCGACTGTGGGAGCTGCAACTTGAGCGGCCACGGCACCCGGCATAGGCATGGGCACGGCAACCGGCTGCGCCACACTCGCGCGCTCGAGTTCGACCGCGGTGCCATCGGGCTCCTCAACGCGTACGCGCGTGAGGCCGCGGTCCTCCATCACATCGGCTATCTCGGCAAGTCTTTTGGAATCCATGCTCTAGCTCCTCGTATATCTACGCAGCGCGATGGCGGCGTTGTGCCCGCCAAAGCCTAGGTTGGTCGAAAGCGCCCAGGTAAGGTCGGCGCGAACCGCGCGATTGGGCGTGTAATCAAGATCGCAGGCGGAATCGGGCGTGTGGTAGTTAATGGTCGGCGGCACCACGCCCTGCTCGAGTGCCATGGCGCAGGCCATGACCTCGATGGCCCCCGTGGCACCGATCATGTGCCCCGTCATCGACTTGGTCGACGAGACATGTGCGGCGCGCGCCGCGTCCTCGCCGAGCGCTCGCTTAATGCCCGCCGTCTCGGACGAATCATTAAGTTTGGTCGAGGTGCCGTGGGCATTGATGTAGAGGCCCTCGGAAGGCTTGACGTCGCCCTCGGCCACCGCCAGCGATATCGCGCGGGCAATGCCGGCAGCCTCGGGATCGGGACTCGTGATGTGATAAGCATCATCGGTGTTGCCGTAGCCCACGACCTCGGCATAAATGTGCGCACCGCGCGCCTGCGCATGTTCCATGCTCTCGAGTACCAGCACGCAAGCGCCCTCGCCCATCACAAAGCCGTCGCGGCCTGCATCGAACGGGCGGCAAGCCGTCGCAGGATCGGGGTTGGTGGTCAATGCGCGGCAGGACGTAAAGCCTGCAACGGCATCGGGGATAATGGCCGCCTCGGCGCCGCCCGCGAGGATCGCGTCGGCATAGCCGTGCTTGATGGCGCGGAACGCCTCGCCCACCGCATGGGCCGAGGTCGCGCAAGCAGTCACGACTGGCAGGGTCGGTCCCTTTGCCTTGTGGCGGATCGCGATATTGCCCGAAGCCATGTTGGGGATCATCATCGCAATCATATAGGGCGATGCGCGGCGAGGTCCACGATCGGCGATCGTGTGGACGTTGTCGACGAGCGTCGTCATGCCGCCCACGCCCGAGCCCACGTAGACGCCCAGGCGCTCACGATCGATGGCGCCTTCGACATCAAAGCCCGCATCGTGCATTGCCTCGTCCGAAGCCGCCATCGCAAACTGAACGCAGGGGTCCAGATGCTTGGCGTCACGCTTGCCAAAGTACTCGTTGCCGTCAAAGCCCTTGACTTCGGCCGCCACCTTGACGGTAAACGCATCGGTATCGAAGTGCGTGATCGGGCCGATGCCACAGGTCCCGGCGCACATGGCCGCCCAGGTGGCAAGCGCGGTGTTGCCGAGCGGCGATACGGCACCGATGCCGGTGATTGCAACTCTCTGTTCCATCATGGTCTCCTCATCCAAGCCGTTCTTCGGCCCTGGTTTCTACATCGCCATTCCGCCGTCGACGCGCACGACCTCGCCCGTAATGTAAGCAGCCGCATCGCTCGCTAAAAAGCGCACCACGCCGGCCACTTCCTCGGGACGTGCCATGCGCTTAAGGGGAATCTGTTCCTCGGTTGCCGTACGCACCTTCTCCGAGAGCTTTGCCGTCATATCTGTCTCGACAAACCCGGGGGCGACCGCGTTCGCTCGTACGCCACGAGGCGCAAGCTCGCGCGCCACCGCCTTGGTAAGCCCCATCACGCCCGCCTTGGAAGCAGCGTAGTTGGCTTGCCCGGCATTGCCCATCAGGCCCACGACCGAGCTCATGTTGACGACGCAACCGCCGCGCTGGCGCATAAAGGTCTTGGTGAGCGCGCGCGTCATATTGAATGTTCCCTTGAGATTGACATCGAGCACGCGATCGAATGCGTCATCGCCCATGCGCATGAGCAGGCCATCGCGGGTGATGCCGGCGTTGTTGACGAGCGCCCAAATGGAACCAAAGTCGTTGAGGACCGCTTCCACGCACGCGTTGACGGCAGCGGGATCGGCCACGTCGCATTGATATGCGCGTGCCGTGGCGCCAACCGCCTCACAGGCTTCGCACGTCTTGCGCGCCGCATCGACGCTGCCGGCATAGACGACGGCGATATCAAAGCCGTCCTCCGCCAGACCGACAGCGCAGGCGCGGCCGATACCCCGCGAGCCGCCCGTGACCAGTGCCACGCGACGTGAGTCGTTGCGCTCGAGCGCGCCGTTGTTCAAGTTGCCCATGTCATTCCTTTCGGGTTACAGCCCTGTGGACTATGCGAGCTCGTCGGCAATAGCTGCGACCTGCTCGGCCGTTTCGCACGAATACACGCGAACGTCGCACAGCGTACGCTTAACCAGGCCCGACAGCGTTTTGCCAGGGCCGATCTCAATAAACGTGTCGATGCCTTGATCCTGCAGAGCATGCAGCGTGTCGACCCAGCGCACGGCATGGCTCACCTGGTTGGCCAAGACATCCGATGCTGCTCGCGGGTCCGCCGGATAGGGCGCCGCTGTTATATTTGCCATAACAGGAATGAGCAACGAGGACGGCGCGTGACCGGCCTCGATATATGCAGCAAGGCCACAGGTCGCCTCGGCCATATAGGGGCTATGGAATGCACCCGACACCGCGACCTTCATGGCGCGACCGCCAGCCTCTTTTACCAGGACGTCGAGCTCCTGCAGCGCCTCGGGCGCTCCGGCCACAACCGTCTGCTGGGGACTGTTGTAGTTGACCGGCCAGCAGTCCTCGCCGGCCTGTTTTGCCAAACCATCGACCTGCGCCGCATCGAGTTTGATGACGGCGCGCATGCCGCCGGGGTGACGCTCGGCCGCCGTGGCCATCAATGCCGCGCGCTCACACACGAGCTCAAAACCCGCTCGCGTATCGAATGCCCCCGCAAAGGTGAGTGCTGCGACCTCGCCCAGCGAGAATCCCGCACAGGCGGCAGGCACTACGCCGCGCTCGCGCAGGGCGGCAGCCGCTGCCAGGTCGTGAACGAACACGCACGGCTGCGTGTTCTCGGTCTGCGAGAGCTCCTCCTTGGAGGCGCTCCGGCACTGCTCGCTGGTCCCCGGGCGCACCTCGTCGGCAATGGCGAACACCTCGGCGGCCGCCGGCGATGCCTCAATCAGGTCGACGCCCATCGCGGGATGCTGGGCACCCTGACCGGCAAACAGAAACGCTACGCCACCCATGCGGACGCACCCTTCAGGACATGCTCGGCGCCATCGACCAAATCGTCGACGATTTCGCGTGCGCTCTGGCGTTCGTTGACCATGCCGGCAATCTGTCCGCACAAATACGAACCCTCTTCGTAATTACCATCCTTTGCGGCTTTACGAAGCGCGCCCGTGCCCATGGCCCCGAGCTCCTCGGGGCTTGCGCCCGCCGCCTCGTTCTTGGCATACGCGTTGGTGAAGGGGCTCTTGAGGGCGCGAACCGGATGTCCCGTCGAGCGACCGGTCGCACGCGTCGAGGTGTCGTTGGCCTTCAGGACCATCTCCTTGTACTGCTCCGATACGGTGCACTCATCTGCGATCAGAAAGCGCGTACCCACCTGCACGCCGGCGGCGCCCAGCATAAAGGCGGCCGCCACGCCGCGGCCATCGGCGATACCGCCAGCCGCAACCACGGGAATATCGACCGCATCGACAACCTGTGGCACCAGTGCCATCGTCGAGGTCTCGCCAATATGGCCGCCTGATTCGGTACCCTCGGCAACCACGGCAGTGGCTCCACGACGCGCCACGAGACGCGCCAGCGCCACCGAGGCAACGACCGGGATTACCTTGATGCCCGCCTCGTTCCACGCCTTCATGTACTTGGTGGGATTGCCGGCACCCGTCACGACGACCGGCACCCGCTCGTCAATCACGACCCGCGCGACCTCGTCGGCAAACGGGCTCATGAGCATGACGTTGACGCCAAAGGGCTTATCCGTCCTGGCGCGCAGCTCATGAATCTGGTCGCGCAGCCAGTTGGCGTCGGCGTTCATGGCCGCGATAATCCCTAAGCCGCCCGCCTCGGACACTGCGGACGCCAGCGAGGCGTCGGCGATCCAGGCCATACCGCCCTGGAACACGGGCTTTTCGATGCCGAGCAGATCGCAGAGAGGAGTCTTGAGCATCTCTACTTCTCCAATGCCGCCTCGACCGTATCGGCGAACTCGCCGACCGTCTTGGGGTTCTCCTCGGTATCGAGCTGGATGCCAAACTCGTCCTCAACGGCGACGAGGATCTCGACGGTGCCCAGACTGTCGAGACCAATCTCCTCGAGCGTGGACTCGGGCTTCATCTCGACATCGTCAAGACCGGCGGTCTCGCGGATAACATCGCAAACGCGCTCGAAGGTCTTCTGATCTGCCATGGTAGTTCTCCTTTGTTTGTGCCCTAGGGGCGTTTTTATTTCCTATGTGCGACTACTTCCAACGAAGTAGATAGCCACCTATATCCAGACCGGCGCCAAATCCAACGAGGGCGATGGTGTCGCCCGTGTGAAGTGCACCGGCGTTTGCCAGCCGGTCGAGGGCAAGCGGAATGCATGCGCTCGAAATGTTGCCGGTCTCGCGCAGCGTTCGAACCACGCGCTTGTCTGGCACACCGAGGCGCTTGACCGCCTGACTCAGGATTCGTTCGTTAGCCTGATGGAATACAAAATGGTCGATGTCCTCGACCGAAATGCCCGCATCGCTCGCAAGCTTATGGACCGTGTCGCAAATCGCGTTGACGCCGAACTTGAACACGCGGCGGCCATTCATGGACAGCACGCTCTCGCTATCTGCGGAGGCCTTAAACGGCGAGGTGCCGACCAGACCGGGAACGCACAACGTCTCGACGTCGGGCGCCGTCGAAAGCTCAACGGCAAGGGGGCTGTCTCCCCCAGCCTCAATCACCGCGGCGCCTGCCCCATCGCCAAAGAGCACACAGGTGGCGCGGTCGGTCCAGTCGAGCGCGCGCGTCATCTGCTCGGCGGCAACGACAAGCACATGCTTGGCTCGTCCTCGGGCGATATAGCCCTCGGCAACATCGAGCGCAAATACGAAGCCGGCGCAGGCAGCCGAGACATCGAAGGCAGGGCACGTCGCGCCCAGTCGCTCAGCAACGGCACACGCCTCGGCGGGAACAAGGTGATCACCCGTCGTCGTCGAGCAGACGATCAGATCCAACTGGCTCGCGTCGATTCCGGACACCTGAAGTGCCCGCTCGCTCGCCGCTACGGCAAGGTCGTCAAGTGACTCGGTGGTGCAGACGTGGCGACTCTTAATACCTGTGCGGGTAAAAATCCACTCATCCGAGGTATCGAGGAACTCGGACAGCTCGTCATTGGAAACACTGCGCGTAGGAAGCGCCGAGCCTGTTCCAAGAATCGTGAAACCCATCACTAACCTCCTTTGAGTTGTTGACGTGTTTACATCGACCAAGAGAGGATAGCGCATTTCAGTCGTTGTTGACGTGTTAACATTAAATTGTCCAAATGCGACAAAGGCTTCACATTGTGTCTATCTCTCGACACCATTGCGCGATTGCCTTATTAACTTAGGAGGTAGCAACCGTTATGAATGCCAAATTAACGATAGTCGAGGTAACCGGATCGACCAACGATGACCTGCTCGAAGCAGGAAAACAGGGAGCGCCGCACGGCACGGGGCTTGCAGCCCGCGCGCAAACGGCAGGACGCGGCCGACGCGGCCACAAGTGGGATTCAACCGCCGGCAACCTGTTGCTCTCGATTGTCCTACGTCCACGTGTTGATCCCGACAAGTACTCTGGTCTTGCCGCCGTCAGCGGCTTAGCGGTGCTCGAGGCGCTCGAGGCGCAAGGTCTTGCTAACGAGATCGGCCTCAAATGGCCCAACGACCTCGTCGCGCGAGGGCGCAAACTCGGCGGCATCTTGGTCGAGGCGGCTCGTGACAACATGGGCATGCCCTTTGCCGTCTGCGGCATTGGCGTCAACGTAAACTACACGCCCCAAGAGGTTCCCGATGGCGGCCTGCCGGCAATCGGCCTCTCAGACCTCAACGAGAACGTTCCTGCCGTCGACATGCTCCTCGATGAGGTCTATCACGCAGTTATAGACGCTGTAGATGCCTGGGCAGAGCGCCTCAACGCCAAGGAAAAAGACGCCGGTCCGCTCGCGCCCGTCCACGACGAATATATCGCTCACCTCAATTGGATTGGGAAGCACGTTATCGCCCGCTCACCCGCTGGAGACGAGCTGGCACGCGGCATCTTTAAAACCGTCGATGCCTTTGGTCGCGCGTGCATCGAGACGGAAGACGGCTTGCGATCCTTCCATTTTGAGGAGGCATCGCTGCGTCCCGTGAGTGAATAGGGTGCCACAGCCAGCCGCTCGGCAGCCTTACCCGGCGATCCAAACCCATCATGCTAAACAAAAGGGCCCCGCTACCGTAACGGCAGCGGGGCCCTTTAAGCTATGAGCGATATCGCTTAGAGCTTGATGTCGATGTCGACACCAGCGGGAAGGTCGAGACGCATGAGCGAATCAACGGTGCCCGAGGTGGGGTCGAGGATGTCGATGAGGCGCTTGTGGGTGCGCATCTCGAACTGCTCACGGGAGTCCTTGTTCACGTGCGGCGAGCGGATAACCGTGTACAGGTTGCGCTCGGTGGGCAGGGGGACAGGACCGGAAACGCGAGCGCCGGTCTTCTGAGCGGTCTCGACGATGAGCTTCGCGGACTGATCGACGACCTCGTGATCATAGCCCTTGAGGCGAATGCGGATCTTCTGGGTAGCCAACTTAAACCTCCAAAGAGTGCGAGAGATGTTCTCGCAGGATTACGTAACAGGGAGCTCGAACTTAGGCGTTCTTGCTCATGACCTCGTCCACGATGGACTTGGGCGCGGGCTCATAAGAGTCGAACTGCATCGTGTAGGATGCACGGCCCTGGGTCTGGGAGCGAAGGTCGGTAGCGTAACCGAACATCTCGCCCAGCGGCACCTTGGCACGGATGAGCTTGCTGTTCTTGCGATCCTCCATGCCCTCGATCTTGCCGCGGCGACCGGAGAGGTTGCCCATAACGTCGCCCATGTACTGCTCGGGGGTCTCGACCTCGACAGCCATGATCGGCTCGAGCAGCTGCGGGTCGGACTTCTTGAGGGCGTCCTTGATAGCCATGGAACCGGCGATCTTGAAGGCGGCCTCGGAGGAGTCGACCTCGTGGTAAGAACCGTCGAACAGGGTGACCTTAACGTCGAGGACCGGGAAGCCGGCGATAACACCGGTGTTCAGGGCTTCCTGGATGCCCTTGTCGATGGACGGGATGTACTCCTTGGGCACGACGCCGCCGACGATAGCGTTGACGAACTCGTAGCCGAAGCCCTCCTCCATCTTCTCGAGCTTGATGACGGCGTGGCCGTACTGACCGCGACCACCGGACTGACGGACGAACTTGCCCTCAGCCTTCTCGACGTCGTGACCAGCGGTCTCGCGGTAGGCAACCTGGGGCTTACCGACGTTAGCGTCAACCTTGAACTCGCGGAGCAGACGGTCGACGATGATCTCGAGGTGCAGCTCGCCCATGCCGGCGATGATGGTCTGGCCGGTCTCGTGGTTGGTGGACACCTGGAAGGTCGGGTCCTCCTCGGCGAGCTTGGTCAGAGCCAGGGACATCTTGTCCTGCTCGGCCTTGGTCTTGGGCTCGATGGCAACGTCGATAACGGGCTTAGCGAACTCGATCTTCTCGAGGACGATCTCCTTGCCCTCGGCGCACAGGGTGTCACCGGTGGTGGAGTTCTTGAAGCCGACGCAAGCGACGATGTCGCCGGCGGCAGCGTCGTCACGGTCGATACGCTCGGCGGCGTTCATCTCGAGGATGCGGCCGAGGCGCTCGCGCTGACCATTGGAAGCGTTGACCACGTAGGAGCCGGACTCGGCACGGCCGGAGTAAACGCGGACGTAGGTGAGCTTACCGACGAACGGGTCGGTCATGATCTTGAAGACCAGGCCGGAGAAGGGCTCGTCGAAGGAAGGATGACGCTCGATCTCCTCGCCGGTGTCCGGATCGGTACCGGTGACGGCCTCGACGTCAAGCGGGCTGGGCAGGTAGTCGACGACAGCGTCGAGCAGCTCCTGAACGCCCTTGTTCTTGTAGGCGGAGCCCACGAAGACGAGGTTGAGCTCGTTGGCCAGAACGCCCTTGCGCAGAGCGGCCTTGAGCTCCTCGACGGTGAAGTCCTCCTCCATGAGGATCTTCTCCATGAGCTCGTCGTCAAAGCTGGCAGCAGCGTCGAGGAGCTCCTCGCGCTTGGTGGCAGCGATGTCGGCGAACTCAGCCGGGATCTCGTCCATCGGCTCGGGGTAGGTCATGCCCTTGTCGTCGGCCTTGAAGTCCCAAGCAGTCATGGTGACGAGGTCGATGACGCCCCAGAAGTTGTCCTCGGCGCCCATCGGGACCTGAGCGGCCACGGCGTTGGCGTCGAGACGATCCTTCATGGTCTCGATAGCATTGAAGAAGTCAGCGCCCACGCGGTCATACTTGTTGATGAAGGCGATGCGGGGGACGTTGAAGGTAGAAGCCTGACGCCAAACGGTCTCAGACTGGGGCTGAACGCCGGCAACGGCGTCGAAGACGGCGACAGCGCCATCGAGGACGCGCAGGCAGCGCTCGACCTCGGCGGTGAAGTCAACGTGGCCCGGGGTGTCGATGATCTGGATGCGGTAATCCTTACCGTCCTTGTTCCAGAAGCACGTGGTAGCAGCGGAGGTAATGGTTACGCCGCGCTCCTGCTCCTGAACCATCCAGTCCATGGTGGCAGCGCCCTCATGGACCTCACCGATCTTGTGGGTCTTACCGGTGTAGTAAAGAATACGCTCGGTCGTGGTGGTCTTACCGGCATCGATGTGAGCCATGATGCCGATGTTACGGGTATCGGAAAGCTTGTACTTAGGCTTAGCCATGTTAGTTCCTTACCTTAACTTACCAACGATAGTGAGAGAACGCGCGGTTGGCCTCGGCCATCTTGAAGACGTCCTCACGCTTCTTGACGGAAGCGCCCAGGCCGTTGGAGGCGTCGAGGATCTCGTTGGCGAGACGCTCGGCCATGGTCTTCTCCTTGCGAGCGCGGGAGAAGTTGACGATCCAGCGGATGCCCAGAGCGGTGGAACGACGGGAGTTGACCTCCATCGGGACCTGATAGGTAGCGCCACCGACACGCTTGGGCTTAACCTCGAGCGTGGGCTTGACGTTGTCCATAGCCTTCTTGAAGGTAGCGAGAGCGTCGCCACCCTCGGACTTCTCGGCAACGATCTCGAAAGCGGTGTAAACGATGCGCTCAGCGGTGGCCTTCTTGCCGTCAAGAAGGACCTTGTTGATGAGCTGAGTCACCAGGCGGTTGTTGTAAACGGCGTCAGGCTGAACCTCACGACGATTAGCTGCTGCACGACGCGGCATGTGAAATCTCCTTAAGTGTCTACCGTGCGGCGCTTAAGCGGCACACGGCGAAAGTATCAAAACGTTATCTGGCTTATTTGGCCTTGGGGCGCTTAGCACCGTACTTGGAACGGGCCTGCATACGGTTCTGGACCGGAGCAGCGTCGTAGGCGCCACGGATGACGTGATAACGGACACCAGGGAGGTCACGGACACGACCGCCGCGGACGAGCACGATGGAGTGCTCCTGCAGGTTGTGGCCCTCACCCGGGATGTAAGCAGTAACTTCGATGCCGTTGACAAGGCGAACACGGGCAACCTTACGAAGAGCCGAGTTCGGCTTCTTGGGGCTCGTGGTGAAGACGCGGGTGCACACGCCGCGCTTCTGGGAGTTGTGCTGCAGAGCAGCGTTCTTGGACTTCTTGGGCACGGAACGACGGCCCTGGCGAACCAGCTGGTTAATAGTAGGCAAAGCGTACTCCTTCTCGAATGATTCCAGCTTTCTGTAAAGTGCAACGGCTTGAATCGAGGGGTCAGCATCCCCCTACGAAACACGCAGTTCGATAGGATACGTGGCGTTAGCTGTGCCGTCAACAGACCACGCCGCCGGGCGTATCCTTAAATAGCCATATTTCCGCAAACCCTACACAAAAGGAATTCCCTCCTGTGCGTGAGGGCGGATTCCCGGTCCGGGCGGCCCGCTGTTTAAGTTTGCTGCTCTACAGTCCTGCGCAAGACGGAAAGCACATTAAGTGCTTTCCTTTGCGTGCGGAACTCGCGACAAACTTAAACAGCGGGCCGCCCGGACCGGGAATCCGACGCGCTCGTCGGGGCAACGTTACCTGCCAAAAAGGGACAGGTTTATTTTGGCAGGTTTCATCTGGGGAAACATCGCGCTCGAGCGGTGATCTGCTCTCATCTGTCATGGGGTAATCGGCGGCGTTTTCGGAAGTATATCGCTCGGTCTAACCGTCCATTTAATGCAAAATGGGCCGCCTCCCCTAATAGGAAGCGGCCCCAAATCTTACGAATAGACGATGGTAAAGGGTTCCGACGTTTCGGCGCCCCCTGTTGAAGTGCAGCGTGTGCCCTCAAGCGTTACTGAGACCACTTGGTCGACATCAATCAACTTCGTTGGCACCCAGATGTTCTCTCCGCTATTGCGCGTATAAGAAAAATATAAGTTGAACGCCCCTGCGTCGTCATCTTCGATAATCTGCTCCGATCCATCCTTGTAGGTAACCGTCAACTTCTTCGTGACTACGTCAATGCCCAGATCATCGATGTGCGTCTGGATGGAAAACGGGCTGATCTCGAGAGGCGTGTCATCGGAGCGGAGTTCCTTAGTATCGACGTACGCTCCAACGCTAAACTCGGGTGTCGATGCCTCGAACGGCTTCGCATCCTCTCCTTCGCCCTCGGTCCACGAGATATTCCAGGTGACCGCATGTTGAAAACCTCGCTCGCGATCCATAGAAGCAAAGTACATCGTGCCATTAATGACAGTATCGCTTGATGTGTCCTTATCAATGGTGCAGCGTGTATCAGCCCATTCCTCGCCGAAGTTCATGCTGGGTGTACCGATGCCTTGTTCTTCTTCACCATAGAGAACAAGTTCGCCTGTCTCTGCTGCCGGCTTGTAGTAGTTAACACCATTTGGATTGGACAGCGTAAACGTCACAGCACCGCAGCCGTTTTGGTCGATAGCCATATCATGAATGTCGAGTGTATAGCCGTTGCCCTCGACGGACAGATTGACCTTCTGTACTGAACCCTCCAAGCTTTGGGGCGCGATACCATCACCAAACTCTCTGGTGTAGGTATATTTAGTCCCCGACGAGCCACCTTGAGTCCAGGTAACGGACTCTCCGTTGCCATGGTTTCCCCAGGCAGAGGCAAAATAACTGGAATTGACAACAGCGTAGGCGACCCCTCCGGTCGCCAGCACTCCGGCAAGACATCCGATTACGGCAACATACAGAGGCTTCGCGTGACCCTTTCGGCGAAGCGGCTCGCCAGCAGCGGCATAAAGAACACGGTCAGCAAGATCGCTATCGGCTTGGACGGACTCGAAGGCCTGCTTGATCTGGTTGGATTTCACGGTCGCCCTCCTCTAGGATGAACTTGAGCTTCGATCTGCCGCGAGCTAAACGCGTTCGAACGGTCGCGGCTGGCACATGCAGTAACTCGGCAATTTCTGAAGTCGAGAAGCCCAGATAGTAATAGAGCACGATAGGAATACGGAATCGCTCAGGAAGTCGCATAACGTCTGACAGGACCGCCTTGGTCTCCTCCTGCGCCGTCGAAAGCGAATCGGCCAGATTCTCAATATCCTCCACACGCCTCCATGGCTTTCGAAAGAGCGATTTGCATTCATTGATCGTGACCCGGATAAGCCATCGACGAAGATGTTCCCAGCTTTCAAATTGCGCATCGCTTTTGAGTAACTTCAGAAAGACATCTTGAGCGACATCATCGGCGTTAGCACGATCGCGCAGATACGTCAATGCGATTCGAAACACGACATCCCGGTGATCTTCGACTGCCTGTCTAAAAGCTTGTTCTTCCATAATCACCTCCCGGTGACGTTAATGGTTCTCGATGAGGCCCTCACCATAGATACGCTTTGACCGAACGGAATGTTTCAAATTCAAGCAGGAAAAACCTACCAAAATAAACCTGTCCCTTTTTGGCAGGTTTTCTTCAGCAAAAAAGACCCGCTTCCCTGTTGGGAAACGGGTCTTTGGAAGGGCGGTTAACGTACTTGGAAGTTACTCCTCGTCGTTGTCCTTGGCCTCTTCGGCGTCGTCGGTGTCTACGAGCTGGTTGAGTAGCTCGTCGAGGGAAGCCATGTCCTCGTTGATGGCACCGTTGGCGGGAGCCTTCTTGTCGTCGATCGGGGCGCCCAGGAGCTCCTCGTCGGCGTCGGCGTGATGCGTCGGCGTGGCGGAGGTGCCCAGCAGGATGTCGTCCGGACCGTCGGGGCTAAAGACCATCTGCAGCAGCTGCGAGAGGTCTTCCTCGTCGGCAACGTCGTCGTTGTTCTCGAGGATGTAGAGCAGGTCGTGGGCCTCCAGGCCGTCACGGAGCTCCTCGATCGCCTTGGCACCGATACCATCGATGCGCAGCAGATCCTCCTCGGACTTGCCGACCAGGTCGCCGACCGTCTCGATGCCGACCTCGCTGAACTTGTTGGTCCAGCGCTGTGACACGCCCAGGTCGTCGAACAGGTACAGGCGAGCCTTCTCGGCGGAGATGGTGTGGCCGTTGCGGGTGAACGAACCGTCAGCACCGCCGAACTCGTCGTAGCCGGCCCAGTCGAGCTGCTGCGGGAGCTGCTCGTCCAGGTCCTTGAGCTCAACCGGAGCCCACTCGGGCAGCGACTTGGCGTTGGGCGAAGCCGGGCCGTCGATGTCCACGTAGCCGTCGGCCGTACGATACGTCAGCTTGGCGTTGGCGTACGGCTTGAGGCCGGTACCAGCCGGGATCTTCTTACCGACGATGACGTTGGACTTAAGGTCGAGCAGGTGGTCGACCTTGCCCTCAATGGCAGCCTCGGTAAGGACGCCAGCGGTACGGATGAACGAAGCGCTCGACAGCCAGGAGTCGATGTTGGACGCGACCTTGAGCGTACCCAGGATGACGGGCTCGGCCACGGGAGCCTGACCGCCCAGACGGGCAACGCGCTCAACCTCGTCGGCGAACTCGTAGCGGTCAACGTACTGACCAAGCAGGTACTTGGAGTCGCCGGGGTTGGTGATCTGAACGCGACGCAGCATCTGACGTGCGAGCACCTCGATGTGCTTGTCGTTCAGGTCGACGCCCTGGCTGGTGTAGACGTCCTTAACGCTCTCGACGAAGGTGTGCATCGTCGACTCGATGTCGGTCAGCTTGCGCAGGTTGCGGAAGTTGACGAAGCCCTTGGTGATCTGGTCACCGGCGCGAACCTCGCAGCCGTCCTCGATCTCGGGCATAAAGCGCACCGAAGCGGGGACGCGACGCTCGTCGAGGACACGGGTGTGGTCCTCGGAGTCGGTGAGCGTCAGCACGTACTCGGACTTCTCGGGCTTAATCGAGAGGTGGCCGGAGTACGGAGCCAGCTCAGCCTCGCGACCCAGGATCTTCTCGTTGACGTTGCCGACGATATCGAACATACGGCTGACCGTAGGCAGACCCTGCGTAATATCGTCGACGCCAGCGACGCCACCGGAGTGAATGGTACGCATCGTAAGCTGCGTACCGGGCTCGCCGATGGACTGGGCGGCAATAATGCCGACCGCGGTACCGATGGCGACCGGACGACGGGTGGAAAGATCCCAGCCGTAGCACTTCTGGCACACGCCGTACTTGGAGCGGCAGGTGAGCAGCGCGCGAAGCTTGACCTTCTTAAGGCCGGCATCGACCATCTTCTGGATGTCGGCGACCTTCTCGATGTAGCCGTCCTGCTCAAAGAGCACGGTGCCATCGGGGGCCACGACGTCCTCAATGAAGCAACGGCCGACGAGGTCGGTGTTGAGGTCGGTGGTGCCGGGGATGATGAGGTTGTAGGTGACGCCCTCGTGCGTACCGCAGTCCTCCTCACGGACGATGACGTCTTGGGCCACGTCGACCAGGCGACGGGTCAGGTAACCAGAGTCCGAGGTGTGGGATGCGGTATCGACCAGGCCCTTACGGGCGCCGTAGGTCGAAATGAAGTACTCGAGCGGCAGCAGGCCCTCGCGGAAGTTCGCCTTAATGGGAAGGTCGATCGTCTCGCCGGACATGTCTGCCATCAGGCCACGCATGCCGCCGAGCTGACGCAGCTGGGTCTTAGAACCACGGGCGCCGGAGTCGGCCATCATGTAGAGCGGGTTCTCCTCGTCGAACAAGTCGAGCATGAGCGCTGCGACCTTGTCGGTACAAGCGGTCCACTCGTTAACGACTTCGATGTGGCGCTCCGTCTCGTTGATGAAGCCCTCCTCGAAGTACTCGTTGATCTGGTCGACGTTAGCCTGGGCGCGGTCGAGCAGCTCCTGCTTCTCGGCAGGGATGAGAGCGTCCCACACCGAGATGGTGAGGCCGGCGCGGGTAGCGTAGTGGAAGCCGGAGTACTTGATGGCGTCGAGGATCGGACCGACCTTGGCCTCGGGGTAACGATCGCAGCAGTCGGCAACCAGCTTGGCCACGTCGCCCTTGACCATCTTGTAGTTCATGAACTCGTAGTCTTCGGGCAGGCACTGGCGGTTGAAGATGATGCGACCGATAGAGGTCTCGAAGCGTGCGGTCTTGTTACCGGTGACGTCGTAGTCGACAAACTCGTTCTTGCCATTCTTGACGCGGAAGATACGGGTGCCGTCCTCGTTGATGACGTTGGCGTTCTCGGCGGACACGCGGACCTGAATCTTGGCCTGCATGTCGACCTCGGAGCGGCAGTCATAGGCGTGCAGCGCGTCGTCGAAGCTCGAGAACACGTGGTTCTCGCCCGGCAGACCGTCGCGGACCTGGGTGAGGTAGTACACACCGATGATCATGTCCTGCGAGGGGATGTTGACCGGCTTGCCGGATGCCGGCGAGCGCAGGTTGTTCGCAGAGAGCATGAGCACGCGGGCCTCGGCCTGAGCCTGGCTGGACAGCGGCACGTGGACAGACATCTGGTCGCCGTCGAAGTCGGCGTTGAAGGGCGAGCAGACCAGCGGGTGCAGGTGGATAGCCTTGCCCTCGACCAGAACCGGCTCAAAGGCCTGGATGGACAGACGGTGCAGGGTCGGTGCGCGGTTGAGCAGCACGACGCGGCCGTCGATGACCTCTTCGAGGATATCCCACACAAAGGTGGCACCGCGGTCGATAGCGCGCTTGGCGCCCTTGATGTTCTCGACCTTGCCAAGCTCGACCAGGCGCTTCATGACGAAGGGCTTGAAGAGCTCCAGCGCCATGGTCTTGGGCAGACCGCACTGGTGCAGCAGCAGCTTGGGGTCGGTAACGATAACCGAACGGCCGGAGTAGTCGACACGCTTACCCAGCAGGTTCTGACGGAAACGACCCTGCTTGCCCTTGAGGGCCTCGGCGAGCGACTTGAGCGGGCGACCGCCACGGCCAGAGACCGGGCGACCACGACGGCCGTTGTCGAACAGGGCGTCCACGGACTCCTGGAGCATGCGCTTCTCGTTGTTCACGATGATCGCAGGGGCGTCCAGGTCGAGCAGGCGCTTGAGTCGGTTGTTACGGTTGATCACGCGACGGTACAGATCGTTGAGGTCGGACGCGGCGAAGCGGCCGCCGTCGAGCTGGACCATCGGGCGCAGATCGGGCGGAATGACCGGGATGACGTCCAGGATCATGTTCGCGGGGCTGTTGCCGCCCTTCAGGAAGGCGTCAACGACCTCGAGGCGCTTAACGGCCTTCTCGCGCTTCTGCTTCTGGGAATCCTCGTCGGCGATGATGGCCTTGAGCTTCTCGGCCTCGGAGGGGAGGTCGATGGCAGCGAGCAGGTCGCGGACGGCCTCGGCACCCATGCCACCCTTGAAGTACATGGAGTAGTAGCGGGTCATCTCGCGGAACAGCGGCTCATCGGAGATGAGGTCGCGCTCGGTGAGCTTCATGAAGGCGTTGAAGGCGTCCGTGCGGAGCTGCTTCTCGTCCTTGCACTCTTCCTCGATGTCAACGATGCCAGAGGCGATCTCCTCGGGGGTCAGCGGCTCCTCGTCGGAGAACTCGTCAAAGTTCTCGGGGTCGCCCTGCTCCTTGAGGGACTCGATCTGGCGGGCGCACTCGGCATCGATCTCTTCCAGATCGGCGGCGAGCTCCTCGCGCAGGTCGTCAGCGTCGGCCTCGCGAGCCTCGTAGTCGACCTCGGTGATGATGTAGCTGGCAAAGTACAGAACCTTCTCGAGGTCCTTGGACTTGATGTCGAGCATACGGCTCATCGGGAAGCTCGTGGGGCTCTTGAAGTACCAGATGTGGGACACGGGAGCGGCGAGCTCGATGTGGCCCATGCGGTCGCGACGCACCTTGGCTGAGGTGACCTCAACGCCGCAGCGCTCGCAGACGATGCCCTTAAAGCGGATGCCCTTGTACTTGCCGCAGGAGCACTCCCAGTCCTTGGCGGGACCGAAGATCTTCTCGCAGAACAGGCCGTCCTTCTCGGGCTTGAGGGTACGGTAATTGATGGTCTCCGGCTTCTTGACCTCGCCGTGCGACCAGGAACGGATCTGGTCGGCGGAGGCAAGGGAGATCTTTACCGAGTCAAAATCAGTAGCTTCGAAATCTGCCACAGTCAACTACTCCTTATCAGTGGTCGTGGCGGCGACAGCCTCGGGTGCCTCGGCGGTCTCGGCATCCTGGGCCTCGACGTCGGTGTCAACGCCGGCGAGCGCAGCCAGGTCGTCGAGAGCAGAGGTCTCCTCGGCGGTCACAGGGGCGGAGGCGTCCTCGTCGGCATCGTGCATGGGCTCGATGTCCAGTGCGAGGGAGCGGATCTCCTTGACGAGAACCTTGAAGGACTCGGGGATACCCGGGACAGGAACGTTCTCGCCCTTGACGATGGACTCGTAGGTCTTGACGCGGCCCACAGTATCGTCGGACTTGACGGTCAGGATCTCCTGCAGGACGTTGGAAGCACCATAAGCGTACAGTGCCCAAACTTCCATCTCGCCGAAGCGCTGGCCGCCGAACTGGGCCTTGCCGCCCAGAGGCTGCTGGGTAACCAGGCTGTAAGGGCCAGTCGAACGGGCGTGGATCTTGTCGTCGACCATGTGGCCGAGCTTGAGGATGTAGGACGTACCCACGGTAATGGGCTCGCGGAACTCCTCGCCGGTACGGCCGTCGAACAGACGGGTCTTGCCGCGCTCGTCAAGCTGGGTGACGAACTCGGGGCGCATGTGATCGCCAAAGGCAGCGGTGGCCTTGTTGAGCATGTTCTTGTTGGCACGACGAATGACCTCGGCGATCTCGTCCTCCTTGGCGCCGTCGAAGACGGGCGTGGCGGTGAAGAACGGACCGGGGACGTACTTGTCGGAGTCGGCCTGCTCGGTATCCCAACCGCAGGCAGCGGCCCAGCCAAGGTGGCACTCGAGCAGCTGGCCGACGTTCATACGCGAGGGAACGCCCAGCGGGTTGAGGATAACGTCGATCGGGGTACCGTCAGCCATGTAGGGCATGTCCTCGACCGGCAGAACGTTACAGATAACACCCTTGTTGCCGTGGCGGCCGGCGATCTTATCGCCCTGCTGGATCTTACGACGCTGGGCGACGTAGACGCGCACCTGCTCGTTGACGCCGGGGGCCAGGTCGTCGCCGTTCTCGCGGCTAAAGCGGACGACGTCGATGACGCGGCCGTAAGCGCCGTGAGGCATCTTAAGGGAGGTATCGCGGACGTCGTGGGCCTTGGCACCGAAGATGGCGCGCAGCAGGCGCTCCTCGGCGGTCAGAGCGCTCTCGCCCTTAGGCGTGACCTTGCCGACCAGGATGTCGCCAGGGCCGACCTCGGCGCCGATGCGGATGATGCCGTCCTCGTCGAGGTTGGCAAGCATGTCCTCGGAGAGGTTCGGGATCTCGCGGGTGATCTCCTCGGGGCCGAGCTTGGTGTCGCGGGCGTCGATCTCGTGACGGGTGATGTTGATGGTCGTCAGCAGGTCCTCGGCCACCAGGCGCTCGGACACGACGATACCGTCCTCGTAGTTAAAGCCTTCCCACGGCATGTAGGCCACGGTGAGGTTCTGGCCCAGTGCGAGCTCGCCGTGATCGGTCGAAGGACCGTCGGCCAGAGGCTCGCCCTGCTCAACGGTGTCACCGACGCGCACGAGCGGACGGTGGTTGATGCAGGTGGACTGGTTGGAGCGCTGGTACTTGGCCAGGTGATACTCGTCCATGCCGCCGGCATGCTTGACGATAATCTTGGCGGCGTCGGCAAAGATAACCTCGCCGGCGTTCTTGGCCAGGGTGACCTCGCCGGAGTCCAGAGCGGCGCGACGCTCCATGCCGGTACCGACATAGGGAGCGGCGGGGTGAACCAGCGGCACGGCCTGACGCTGCATGTTGGCGCCCATCAGCGTACGCTTGGCGTCGTCGTGCTCAAGGAACGGGATCAGCGTGGCTGCGACGGAGAGCATCTGACGCGGCGAGACGTCCATGTAGTCGACGTCCTCGACGGGCACGTCGGCGGGAGCGCCGAAGGAGCCGTCGAAGTCGCGGGTACGGGCGATCACGGTGTGCGGACGGACAAGCTTGCCCTCGGCATCGGTCGTGATGAACTCGTTGGTCTTGGGATCGAGCGGCGTGTTGGCCGGCGCGATGACGTGCTTCTCTTCCTCGTCAGCGGTCATCCAGTCGATCTGGTCGGTGGCAACGCCGTTCTCGACGCGACGGAACGGGGCCTCGATGAAGCCATACTCGTTGACGCGGGCGTAGAGGGCGAGCGAGCCGATCAGGCCGATGTTGGGGCCTTCGGGGGTCTCGATCGGGCACATGCGGCTGTAGTGCGAGTTGTGAACGTCGCGGACGGCCGTCGGCACGTTGGTGCGGCGGCTGGAGCCGGACTTGTGGCCGGCAAGACCACCAGGGCCGAGTGCGGACAGACGGCGCTTGTGGGTCAGACCGGTCAGGGGGTTCGCCTGGTCCATGAACTGCGAGAGCTGCGAGGAACCGAAGAACTCCTTGATGGAGGCCACGATCGGGCGGATGTTGATGAGCGACTGCGGGGTGATCTCGTCGATGTCCTGGGAGCTCATGCGCTCACGGACGACGCGCTCCATACGGCTCATGCCGATACGGAACTGGTTGGCGACGAGCTCGCCAACGGTGCGGATACGGCGGTTGCCAAAGTGGTCGATGTCGTCGACCTTGAAGCCCTGCTCGCCGGCAGCGAGAGACAGCAGGTAGCGCAGCGTCGCGACGATATCCTCGTCGGTGAGCACCGTGACCTCTTCCTCGGTGGTGAGGTTGAGCTTCTTGTTGACCTTGTAACGACCGACGCGGGCCAGATCGTAGCGCTGCGGGTTAAAGAGCAGGCCCTCGAGCAGGCTGCGGGAAGCGTCCACGGTGGGAGGCTCGCCCGGGCGCAGGCGACGGTAGATCTCGATGAGGGCGTCCTCGCGAGTGAGAGCGGTGTCGCGCTCCAGGGTGCGCTTGATCACATCGGAGTTGCCGAGCAGCTCGATGATGTCGTCGTTGGTGACGGCGATGCCAAGGGCGCGCAGGAACATCGTGGCGCTCTGCTTGCGCTTACGGTCGATGGAGACCATGAGCTGGTCGCGCTTGTCGACCTCAAACTCAAGCCAGGCACCGCGGGACGGGATGATCTGGGCCTTGTAGATCTGCTTGCCCGAATCCATCTCGGAGCTGTAGTACACGCCCGGGGAGCGGACGAGCTGCGAGACGACGATACGCTCGGTACCGTTGATGATGAAGGTGCCCTGATCGGTCATCATGGGGAAGTCGCCCATAAAGACGAGCTGCTCCTTGATCTCGCCGGTCTCCTTGTTGGTGAGACGGACGTCGGTCAGAAGCGGAGCCTGATAGGTCATATCCTTCTCGCGGCACTCCTCGACGGTGTGCGCGGGGTCGCCGAACTGATGCTCGCCGAAGGTAACCTCGAGAACATGGTTCTGGCTCTGGATGGGGCTGGATTCCTTGAACGCCTCACGAAGGCCCTCGTCCTTAAAACGCTCAAAGGATTCCCTTTGAACAGAGATAAGGTTGGGGAGCTCCATGGCCTCCGGGATTTTCCCGAAGCTGACGCGCTTGCGCTCAGTGGCAGTGTATGCGTAGGTCACCAGGTTTTTCCTCCTTCACGGAAATGCTCGGTGGGTTGGCGAGGCATAGCTTCGCCAGTTATCGCAACCTAATAGTTTATCAGGTACCGACCGTTGGGCAAGAAAAGCCTTGACGCGATTGAGTTTTTGGAGTAGCAAAGTTTTTCGAAAGAAAACACGCAGGTAGATGTATGTATATCGAACATCTGTTCATATATTTTCTGTGAACAGAGCTGCTGATGCGCGCCGCTGAACGGCGAAATGACGGCGAGGGTTGGTCAGGCGGAAAGTGCGTCCCGTTTTGAGGCCTCAAACTGGGTCGCAGTTTCCGGTTGAGCACTGTTTGGGAAAGCATATCCCGTTCTGAGCCGAAATTCCGGGTCGCAGTTTCCGCTAGGGGTTCCAACCGGAAAGCGCGTCCCAGAATTCGACCAAATTGTGGGTCGCACTTTCCGGAGCCAAGCTGTAGCTCGAATAAAAAAACGGGTGCAGACCGAAGTCCGCACCCGTAAATGTCGATGCCCGAAGGCTTACTTGCGCATCAATCCGCCGCGCTCGTCGATGGCGTCCCAGAAGGCATCGGCAAAGCGGGGGTCGTTTGCAGCCATGAGGGCGTTAGTGGCCATCCAACCAGAGGGAGTGCCAGTGTCGTAGCCCGACAGCGGGTCGATGACGACGGCGTACATGGCCTCGCGGTCGAGCGAACGGGCCATGGCGTCGGTGAGCTGGATCTCGCCGCCCTTGCCGGCCTGCTGATCTGCCAGCAAGTCCATGACCAGCGGGCTCAGCAGGTAGCGACCGACGATGTACAGGTTGGACGGAGCAGCCTCGGGAGCGGGCTTCTCAACCAGACCGCCGATACGCCAGACAGCGCCCGGCTCGGCATCGGCAACGTCCTCGGCGCCCTCGAGCGAACCGACGCGCTCGCCGGCGATAACACCGTAGCGGCTGACTTCCTCGGGCGAGCAAGCAGCGACGGCGATAACCGAAGCGCCACCGTGCTCCTTGGAAACGGCGAGCATCTTGTCGCAGATGTCGCGGTTAGGTACAACGTAGTCGCCCAGAAGAACCAGGAAGTTCTCCCCTGCCACGGCGTCGGCAGCAGAGCGAATAGCATGGCCGAGGCCCTTGGGCTCGTACTGATAACGGAAGTCGACCGGCATACCGCCAGCGTGGGCGACAGCATCGGCATAGGCGTTCTTGCCGCGCTCGCGCAGCAGGTTCTCGAGCGAGCGATCAGGCTGGAAGTAGTTCAGTAGCTCGGGCTTACCGGGAGAAGTAACGATGATGGCATCATCGACCTCCTCGGGGTCGAGGGCCTCCTCGACGACATACTGGATGACCGGCTTGTCGAGCACCGGCAGCATCTCTTTGGGCGTGCACTTGGTACCAGGCAGAAAACGCGTGCCAAGACCGGCGGCGGGGATGATTGCCTTCATGTTATTCAAAGATCCTTTCGCAGGCGCAAAAGCGCCCCATGCGTGCGGCACACAGCCGCAGACCAAATTGCGATACCCAAGCATCTTACCGCTGGAACTATATGTCGCTACAAGGCAGAGACAATTCTTCAGCAGGTCAACGCAAATTATTGCTCGAATGGTGCAATTTTATTGCCCAACGGCAGGGCACCCGATACGACGCAAATCACAGAACATGGCAGTTTGAGCAACCGATGCCGAGGGACCGAAAAACAAAAAAGACGGGGCTCGCAATGCGAACCCCGTCTGCAAAGAAATCTGGCGAGAAAGCCTGATTACTTGAGGGTGACAGCAGCGCCAGCAGCCTCGAGCTTCTCCTTGGCAGCCTCGGCGTCCTCCTTCTTGGCACCCTCGAGAACAGCCTTGGGAGCGCCCTCGACGACCTCCTTGGCCTCCTTCAGGCCAAGGTTGGTGAGCTCACGGACGGCCTTGATGACCTGGATCTTGTTGTCGCCGAAGCCCTCGAGCACGACGTCAAACTCGGTCTTCTCCTCGGCCTCAGCAGCGCCAGCAGCGGGAGCGGCGACAACAGCGGCAGGAGCAGCGGCGGAAACGCCGAAGGTGTCCTCGATAGCCTTAACGAGCTCGGAAGCCTCGAGAAGGGTCATTTCCTTAAGAGCATCGATGATCTCATCGGTGGTAAGCTTAGCCATTTCTAAGTCCTTTCGGTTTCCGTGTCTGTGCACGGAGATCAGTTAAAACACGGCGCGAATGCGCCAGGGGTGCGGCGTTGCCGCCGCGGGTGAAAACAGCGACTAGGCTGCCTTCTGCTCGGAGACCTGCTGGATCGAACGAGCGAGACCAGAGGAAACGCCGTTGACGCAGACAGCGATGTCGCGAGCGAAACCGGAGATGAGACCGGCGATCTGGCCGAGAAGCTGATCCTTGGTGGGCAGCTCGGCGATAGCCTTAACATCATCAGCGGAAACGGCCTTGCCGTCGGAGATACCGCCCTTGATCTCAAGGACGCCCTTGGACTTAGCAGAGAAGTCCTTAAGGGCCTTAGCGGCCTCGACCGGCTCGGACTCGTAGAACACATAAGCGACGGGGCCGGCGAGGATCTCGTCGAGCTCGGGCTGCTCCTGGTTCTTGAGAGCGATCTTGACCAGGTTGTTCTTGTAGACCTTCATCTCGGCGCCGCACTCGCGAAGCTGATGACGCAGCTCCTGAGCCTGCTTAACCGTCAGACCGTTGTAGTTGACGACGAACAGACCGGCGTTCTCGGCGATACGGGACTCGATCTCTGCAACCTTGTCGATTTTGTACTGCTGGGGCATGAATTACACCTCCTCGAATTCTTTCCGGGCACGGTCCGCCACAAGGACGTGACGGGGGCATGTCCAAAAAGAAAGCCCCCGCGCTGCATGAGCGACGGGGGCGAGAAGACATATCTACTCGACCACCTCGGCTGGCGGGATATCCCATTAAGCTCGCGGGCGATGCCCGTTTGCACCGGCTGTCTCTGGCAGCGGATTCGTGCGTGAACCGAAAGTATTATGGCGGGGACCCCGGCGTCGGTCAACGGGCGCGAGGATTCGTACACAAACCCTGCATACGCTCCGGTCCGAGGGGCCGGGTTGAGATTTTCGCTCGGTCAAGTCCTGGCTCGCACGAAGAGCACATTAAGTGCTCTTCGGCTCGTGCGGAATCTACGAAAATCTCAACCCGGCCCCTCGGACCGGAGCTGCGGTAACTTTGCTGCGAATCCTCGTGTCCGTTGAGCGACGTGCCCCACTCATAATGCTTGGGTCGGTGGGCTGATGTGTTGCGTCCCGTTGGGCTATAAGGTTGAAATGAAGGTGGACAGGCGATTTAGGCCTTCGTCAAGGTCTTTGTCGGAGACGCAATAGCTGAGGCGGATGTGGCCTTCGGTGCCGAAACAGTCGCCCGGGACTAGGGCTACGTTTGCCTCTTTGATGGCTTTGATGCAGAAGGCTTCGCTGGTTAGGCCAAACTTTTTGATGCTCGGGAAGGCGTAGAAGGCTCCTGCGGGCTCCACGACGTCCAGGCCCATGGCGCCGAGTGCTGCGAGTACGCGTTCGCGGCGGGCTCGGTAGACTTTGAGCATGGGGGCTGGGTCGACGGTGAGTGCCACACGGGCGGCGTCCATCTCGAAGGAGACGGCGCTCGATACTAGGTATTGGTGGGCCTTTGCGATCTCGGCGATGACGGGAGCTGCCGCTGCGAGCCAACCCAAGCGCCAGCCGGTCATGGCCCAGGGCTTGGAGAAGCTCTCGATGACGACCGTCTGCTCGCGTAGCTCCGGGTGGCGCTGGGCAAATCGCTCGTAGCCGTCCACGTAGACCAGACGGTTGTACACGTCGTCGCAGACCACGTAGATGCCTGCCTGCTCCGCCACGTGTGCCACGGCGTCGAGCGATGCCGCGTCGAGGATGCAGCCCGTGGGATTGTTGGGCGAGCAGATGACGATGGCTTTGGTCGCCGGCGTCACGCAAGCACGAAGTGCGTCCTCGTCAATCTGGAATTGCGCAGGCTCCGTATCCAAAAAGACCGCTTTGGCGTGATTGGCCATGACAATGCTCTCGTACAGTCCAAAGGCCGGCGTGGGGATAATGACCTCGTCGCCGGGGTTGAGCATAGCCATGAATGTTGCCGACAGGGCCTCGGTCGCGCCGTCGGTCAGGATGACCTCATCGGCGGAAAACGCCAGGCCCGCGTCATCCATATATTTGGACAGTGCATCACGCAGGGCGGGGCGACCGTTGTTGGGCGGATAGTGCGTGTCACCGCGGTCCAGCGCGGCGGTCACCTCGGCGCTAATCACTTTGGGCGTGGGAAAATCAGGCTCGCCGAGCGCGAGCGCGATACACCCCGGATGCCGGGCGGCGAGCGCGTTAATCCGGCGGATACCGGAGGGCTTGAGCATGGCAAGCGAGGTATTCATGGGCAGACGCATGGCGTTCCTTTCATAAGGGTTGCACTAGGATAGCGCGGCGGGGCGCCACCAGACGGTGTAACCTAAACGGAAACGAGCCGGAAAGGAGATGGCATGGAGACGACCGCGCGCGGCGACTTACCAAAAACACTGCACACCATTGCGTATATCAGTATTCCCAATAGCGCCGATCTTGATTTTTTGCTCTGGGACCTGCAGGATGCCATCGCCGCCTATGCTCAACTTTCCGGCACCGCACTCCCCCGCCCGGTCGACTTGAAGGCAAATGACGCCGGCAGCGTTGCCGATGGCATCGTGCTGGCCATTGAAGATGTGGCTGACGATGAGACGTTGACTGCTATCGAGCAGGCGCTTGAGCGCTTTGGCGGTACGGGAACGCGCGTCTATGCCGCGATTCGAGCCGCACAAGAGGGCACTGAGCAGGCGCGTGGGACCGCCGTCCGCCTGCACAAGGCATGTGAGCGCCATGACCAATTGTGGTGTGGCGGCGTTGCCATCTGCGCCGGCAGCGGCATCGCAGCGCTTCGCCATTCCCCGCGCATGGGACTCTTGCGGCGACCGTTTTCGGAGGCCATGGACAAGCTCGTGGGCGCCGTGCGCATGGGCTGCTCCGTCGAGCATGCACAGCGACTTGGCGGCGGCAATGCCGCCAACGTCGACGCCGACGGCATGGTTTGCGCCGAGCCAGCCGTGCCCGCGCCGATCTGGCGAGGCGTTCTGAAACGTCTGGGCGCCCACGCTCAAACAAAAATCTAAATTAAATAACAGCCCAGTCAACGGCTTCGTGCCAACGCTCGACAAGACGCTCCAGTCGCCAGGCGGCATTGGCAGGACTTGTCGAGGGCAGGACGACGGCGGGCAACCCCGTCCGATCTTGCAAGTAGCGTTTGTAGAGTCGCCCTGCCGTACCGCCGTTACAGACAACGACCTCGATCGGCGCGGCATCGGTAATGCGCTCGATATGTGCCGGCACAACGTTGCGAATGCTCGCGTCGCTCGAGCCCTTAATGTCGCAGCCCTCGATTGCATCCCACAGGGCCACGCCGCCGTTCAGCAGCATGGCCCGCTTGGCGGCAATGGAGGCATCGAGCGTCGCGGGCTCACCGCTTGCCAAAGGATCGCCCTCGTTGGGCGGCACAGGCACACCGAGGCACGCAGCCATCACACGCCAAAAGCGATTCTGAGGGTTGCCGTAATAAAAGGCATTTGCACGCGAGAGCACCGAGGGAAACGACCCCAGCACCAAAACGCGCGAGCGCTGGTCGAACACAGGCTCAAACCCATGCTCAATATGTTGATAGTCCTCGTCAGACACGGCCATGGGTTAGGCTCTCAACAGATAGCGCACCTCGTAGGGTGCAAGCTCAAGGGCACCCGTCAGCTCGACCGTGGGCGCATCGTCGGCAAGCAGGTCGACAAAGGACCCGTTGAGCTCGCCGGCGCCAAAGGCGTAAGGCTCGCCCACGGCGTTCACCGCCACGAGCACCGTCGCGTCATCACAGGCGCGCTCGAACAGCAGCTGCTTGTTCTGGATCACCACGTTGCGATAGGCACCATAGTTGAGGGCACGGGCCGCCGCGTCGTCTGCCGAGCGCAGGTGCGCGAGCTGCTTGATGAAGGCCGTCAGCTCGTTGGGCGCAGGCTCATCGAGCGCAGGTCGCAGCGCCCAGTCGCCATCGGGGCCACCCTTTTCGCCAGGAATCCCCCACTCGCTGCCATAGTAGACGCACGGAATGCCCGGCATGCCAAAGAGCATGCCATAAGCGGGGCGCAGACAGGACTTGTCGGTAAGGATGCTCGCCAGGCGCGGCACATCGTGGTTGTCGACAAACGACAGCAGATGCTTGCCGCGATAAATGCACCACGGGTCACCGCCAAACTGGCGATGCAGCGAGTGGGCGATCTCGAACATGTTGACCGAGTTAAAGCTGGAGTACAGGCCCTTGTAGCACTCGTAGTTGGTGCAGGAGTCGAGCATCTCGTCATTGACGATCTGGTTGTAGTCGCCGTGGAGCGTCTCACCAATCAGCACAAAATCGGGCTTGAGCTCACGGGTAAAAGTATGCAGGCGGCGCATAAAATCGCGATCGAGCATATAGGCGACGTCCAAGCGCAGGCCGTCGATGCCAAAGCCCTCGGCCCAGCGACGCACGGACTCAAGCAGGTAATCGACCACGGCGGGGTTTTGCAAGTTGAGCTTCACAAGCTCAAAATGGCCTTCCCAGCCCTCGTACCAAAAGCCGTCGCCATAGCAGGAGTCGCCGTCAAAGCTAATGTGAAACCAGTCCTTGTAGGGCGAGTCCCACTTGCGCTCCTGAACATCGCGGAAGGCCCAAAAACCGCGACCGACATGGTTGAAGACGGCATCAAGCACCACACGGATGCCATGGGCATGCAGTGTCTCGCACACGGCGGCAAAGTCGGCATCCCCACCCAGGCGACGGTCGATATGGCGCAGGCTGCGCGTGTCGTAACCGTGACTGTCGGATTCGAGCGGCGGGTTAATGAGCACAGCACCGATGCCGAGCTCTTGCAGGTAGTCGGCCCATTGGGCAATCTTCATTATGGGCGCATCGGGGTTGGGCGCAGCGTTGGCAGCCTGGGTGAGTTCATCCTCGGCAACAGGGGCGGCGTTTTCGCGCGGAGCTCCGCAAAAGCCCAGCGGATAGATCTGATAGAACGTCGTCTCGTATGCCCACATAGCAACCTCCCGGCAATCTTTCACGCAACGCCATCCATTGTATGCCCGCCGCGCATCCCCTCCCCCAAAATAAGTTGCGGTGAAATAGGGACTGTTGAGACCAATAAACCGGGCAAACAGTCTCTATTCCACCGCAACTGATGAGGGAACGTGATTAGGCGACGGGCTTTGCGCGGCGTATGACCGGGAACAGCACCGTAATGGCGAGGATGACGCCCACGACGGTAATCGCCCCGCCCGCAAAGCCAATCCAAGCGATACCGGGACCCGAAACCACGGCGCCGCCGATTGCGGTGCCCGTGCCGATGCCGAGGTTAAACAGGCCCGAGAAGATCGACATGGCGACGGCCGACGAATCCGCCGGTGTGTACTTGATGAGCTCGGCCTGGAACGCCACGTTAAAGGCTGTGGAGCAGCAGCCCCATAGCGCGCAGACGGCAAGCACTGCTACGAGCGACGATGCGACCGGACCCATGAGCAGCAGAGCCACCGGCACGCCGGAGAGCGTGATAGCCAAGAACGGGAAGCGATGCCCATCGAACAGGCGGCCAAACAGCCAGCTTCCGAGCAGACCGGAGCAGCCAAACGCCGTCAGCGTCATGGTAATAGCGCTTGCGTCGACGTGCGCGACCTGCGCCAGGAACGGCTCGATATAGCTGTAACCCGCATAATAGCCGGTTGCCATGAACACCGTGACCGCATAAAGCGCGATGAGGAATGGATTCTTGAGCAGCTCGGGCAGCTGCTTAACGGTAAAGCGCTCGCCCACCGGCATGGCCGGGAACACCGCGGCCTGGTACACCACCGCGGCGGCAGAGAAGGCACCGACCACGGCAAACGTCATGCGCCAGCCCACAGCTAGTCCGATGGCGCGGCCGATCGGCAGGCCAAAGATCTGCGCGATGGACGAGCCCGTGGCGATTATGCTGATGGCGAGCGCCCCGTGGCGACTGTCGACCAGGCGCGAGGCCATGATTGAAGCGACTGACCAGAACACGGCATGCGCGCAGGCGACCACCAGACGCGCGCAAACCAAAATAGGATAGGTGGGCGCCACAGCGGACAGGAACTGGCCGAGCGAAAACACGGCCAAAACGCCCAACAGCATCCGCTTGAACTCAAAGCGCGAGGCAAACACCATAAGCGGCAGCGACAGCAGCATGACGCCCCAGGCATAGACCGAAATCATGATGCCTGCCTGGGCCTCGGTGAGCGAGAACGACGCGGCGATATCAGTCAGAAGGCCGATGGGCATGAACTCTGATGTGTTGAACACGAACGAACAGCAGGCGAGCCCGATAAGCGGGAGCCACTGCTTGAGCGAGATGCCATCTTGTCTTGCCTGGGTCATGTAGGAAACCTCTCCGATTGTCATGGGCGGTGGGCGATTATATAGCAACGGCCCCGCATCCGTCAGTACAGATGCGGGACCGCAATCAACTCAATACACAGGGGTTGCGCCGTCAATAAATAGCTAAGCCAACCCCAACAATATGCCCGCCGAATGCACGACAAACGCCACGATCCAGGCGACCGTCACCTGAAACGCGAACACGGCAACGGCATAGCGCGCACCCAGCTCGCTCTTGACGGCACCGATGGCCGCCACGCAGGGCGGGTACAGCAGCGTAAAGACCAGGAACACGTAAGCGGTAAACGGCGAAAACATGGTCGACAGTGCCGCGGGCGAGGTCGCGCCCAAAAGCACCGTGAGGGTCGAGATGACACTCTCCTTGGCGATAAGGCCGGTGACGAGCGCCGTGGATGCTCGCCAATCGCCAAACCCAAGCGGCGCCAGCGCCGGCGCGATGATGCTGCCGAGACCCGCAAGCAGGCTTTGCGACTGATCGGCGACCACATTAAAGCGGATGTCGAACGTCTGAAGGAACCAAATGACCACCGTAGCGGCAAAGATAATGGTGAAGGCCTTGGTGATGAAGTCCTTGGCCTTATCCCATGCCAGCATCACCGTCGTCTTAACGCTCGGCAGGCGGTAATTGGGGAGCTCCATGATAAACGGCACCGGGTCGCCCTTAAATGCCGTGCGGTTGAGCACCAAAGCCGCTATGCATCCGACCGCAATGCCAATCAGATAGAGCGAGACCATGGCGGGAACTGTCGCCTGCGGGAAAAACGCCCCGCACAGCAGACCGTAGACCGGCAACTTGGCCGAACAGCTCATGAACGGCGTGAGCATGACCGTCATCTTGCGGTCGTGCTCGGATGGGAGCGTACGGGTCGACATGATAGCCGGCACGGTGCAGCCAAAACCGACGAGCATGGGCACAAAGCTGCGGCCCGACAGGCCAAAGCGACGCAATACCTTATCCATGACAAAGGCCACGCGCGCCATGTAGCCCGAGTCTTCCAGAATGGAGAGGAACAAGAAGAGCACGACGATGATCGGCAGGAAGGTCAGCACGCTGCCCACGCCCGTGAGAACACCGTCGACGGCCAGCGAGCGCACCACGTCGTTGGTGCCGAACGCCTTGAGACCCGCATCGGCCGAGGCGATGATGGCAGCGATGCCGTCCTCCATAAGTCCCTGCAACGCCGCGCCGATCACGCCAAACGTCAGCCAAAAGACGAGGCCCATGATCACCAGGAACGCCGGAATGGCTGTGTAACGACCTGTCAGGATGCGGTCAATCTTGACGGAGCGCACGTGCTCGCGGCTCTCGTGCGGCTTTACGACGCAGCGCCCGCACACGTCGCCGATAAAGCCGAAGCGCATGTCGGCCAGCGCAGATAGACGGTCGGTGCCGGCCTCGCCCTCCATCTGGGTAATGATGTGCTCGATGGCGTCAAGCTCGTTGCGATCCAGATGAAGTGCCTCGGTCACCAGCTCGTCGCCCTCAACCAGCTTGGTCGCCGCAAAACGCACGGGAATGTGCGCCGTCGCGGCATGGTCCTCGATCAGGTTGGCAATGCCGTGGATGCAGCGATGCAGTGCACCGCCGTCTGGACCATCGGGCGCACAGAAGTCCAGGCGACCGGGGCGCTCACGGAACCGCGCCACGTGCAAGGCATGATCCACCAGCTCGCCGATACCCTCGTTGCGGGCAGCGCTAATGGGGACAACGGGCACGCCCAACAGGCTCTCGAGCAGGTTGACGTCCACGGCGCCGCCGTTGGCCGTCACCTCGTCCATCATGTTGAGCGCGATGACCATGGGACGATCGAGCTCCATAAGCTGCAGCGTCAGGTACAGGTTACGCTCGATGTTGGTGGCGTCAATGATGTCGATGATGGCGTCGGGGTTTTCGTCCAAGATGAATTGGCGGCTGACGATCTCTTCGCCCGTGTACGGCGACAGCGAATAGATGCCGGGCAGGTCGGTAACGCTTGCCTCGGGATGGTTACGGATAGTGCCGTCCTTGCGGTCGACCGTCACGCCGGGAAAGTTACCGACGTGCTGGTTGGAACCTGTCAGTTGGTTGAACAACGTGGTCTTGCCGCAGTTTTGGTTGCCAGCGAGGGCAAAGTGCAGCGGCGCGCCCTCGGGCACGGCCGTCTTTGCCGCACGGGGCGAATACGTCCCCTCGCCCAGGGCCGGATGCTCCGTCGTGCCGATTGCGGCGTTAGCGCGCGGACCCGTATCGGTGTCGTGAATACCCACGAGCTCGATGCGAGCGGCATCGTCCTTGCGCAGCGTCAACTCGTAGCCACGCAGGCGAATCTCGAGCGGGTCGCCCATGGGGGCGTACTTCATCATGGTGACTTCGGTGCCCGGCGTCAGGCCCATGTCCAAAATATGCTGACGGAGCGCCTGGTCGTCGGATGTCACCGATGCGACAACGGCGTCCTTTCCAATCTCGAGTGTATCGAGCTTCACGCGCTCATCCTTTCGTTAGACGCGGTTAACCGTTTACCGGGGTTAACCAACTCGTAACGACAAATGATAGCGCTCTGAACTATTTTATAAAGTCAAATACCGATGTTTACCTGCGCAAACTTTATGCGGTGCGCCCCGAAGGCTCTTTACGCATACCGCTCAGCGAGATCGAAACGGAACCCGACCGCGCGGTAGCAGTGAGTCGATCACCCTCGACCGACCCCGTGCATGTAAAGGGCGCCTTGCCCATCAAGACGTGGGAGATAGTACCCAAGAGCTCAAAGAAATCGCCCTCAGCACGGGCACTCGAGAGAGCGATATTGAGACCCCTGACGTTTAGTACTGCCCTGAGCGCGCCGTTCACCCCATGTGAAAACGTCACCTCGCCGCGTCTACTCCCCACCGGCGTCTGGGCCGAAACCACATACGTACCCTCAAGCATGGTTCCTCCTCTGAGTAGGCTTTTTGAAATGGCCATCTAGTCTACTTTGCTGCGAGACGGCTTGCCCAGAAACTGCAAGCACATAACGACGTTCAACCAACAGATTGCTGCAAGGAGGACAAGCGTGCAAGGGGGGCAGATTACATTTGGCACCACTTGCGCCAACGGACGGGATGCGGAGCGACTGTGCAGGTGGATTCCGGATCGCCGCTTCCTCCGTCCCCCAGCGAATCAAAACAAGTTGCGGTGGAATAGTTCCTGTTTGATGCTTTAACCAGCAAAAACAGGAACTATTTCGCCGCAACAGCAAAAGCCCGCGCTGGCAACAAATGTCACCTGCGCGGGCTTGGTGGGCGCTCACAAAGGCACGTTACAGAGGCCCACGTCAGTTATGGATTACCGAACGGCACCGGCACGCGACGCCTCCGTCGGCTTACCAAGCGATGAAGCTTGCCGCAGTCTTAGACTATCGGCGCAATGCCGGCAAAGTGCAGATACAGCGAGATGACCGCCACGACAATGACCACCGCTGCGATCAGCTTGTCGTGCAGGTGCGGAAGTACCGGCTTACCGCGACCTCGCTCGCCCAGCATATAAACGGGAATGGCCGGAGCAAAAAGGATCGTCGTGATCATGACGCCCTGGAGGCCCGTCGACCACACAAGGAACAATGTGTAAATGAAGCCGAGCGTGCCGAAGAATCGCGCCTTGCCGACGCTTGGCGCATGCGGTCCGTCCAGATGCTCCTTCTTCCAACCAATCACCATGTAATAGGCAGCCGAGCAGACATACGGAACCAGAATCGTGTTGACTGCGCAGCTATAGAAGAACTGGTAGGTGCTCGCCGCCACATACGACACGATCAAGAAGAGCTGCGTAATGCCGGAGCTCACGAGAACCGTTACCACCGGGGCGTCGTGCTTGTTCGTCTTGGCAAACGCCAGAGGGAAGGATCCCTGGCGCGCCGCCTCGAACGGCGTCTCGGACGCAATGATGACATAGCCCAGCAGCGCGCCGACCAACGAGAGAATAACGCCAAGGTTTACGATGGCAGCGCCAACCGGGCCGATTGCGCACTCGAGAATTCCCGCCATGGAGGGCGTTGCGAGCTGCGCCATCTCCGTGCGCGGCATAATGCCGAGCGATAGCATCGAGATAATCAGATACAGCGTGAACACAGCTGCAAATCCAAGTGCCGTCGAGCGACCGACGTCGCGCACATACTTTGCGCGGCCCGAAATGACAACAGCACCCTCAATGCCCGTAAAGACCCAGACAAGGGCGATCATGGTCGAGACAACTTGCTCGCCAAACCCAGGACCAGCCGGCTCGCCCCAGAAGTTGTCCATAAAGATATCGACGTTGAACTTACCCAGGAGCACGATGCTCAGCACGAAAAGTCCCAGTGGCACCAACTTCGCCAACGTAACAATCGTGTTAATGCCCGCAGCCTCCTTGACGCCGCGAAGCACAAGGGCGGTGAGGAACCACAAAAACACGCTGGCACAGATGATGGAAAGTAGATTATTGCCCGTGCCAAACGCAGGGAAGAAATAGCCCAGCGCGCTAAACAGCAAGAGCGCAAAGCTCACGTTGGAAAGGCACGCGCTGATCCAGTAGCCCCAAGCGGAGCTGAATCCAATGTAATCGCCAAAGCCAGCCGCAGCATATGCATAGATGCCGCCGGTCAGGTCGGGGCGAGCCTGAGACAGACCGTTGAACACCATCATCAGCGCAAAGACGCCGATAAAGCAAATTCCCCACGAGACAATAACCGCGCCGGTATTGGCTCCGCCTGCTGCCATATCACCGGCAAGCGAAAAGATACCGCCGCAAATGCTCGCGGTGATGACCATCATAGTCAGACGGAAGAGATCCAGACCATTGGGGTCGATCATCTCGTCGTTACAAGTTTTAGAGGCCATTCTATGTGCACCCCCTCCATCAAGCGACCGCACAAAGATGGCCCAGACGCCCGAATCGGGTGCCGGGCCATCGGTCAAGCGATCATTAAGCTAGTACAGCGACCGTATTAGAAGCGCAGCGACAGGCAGGAGAGGCCGCCGTCGACCTTGCGGTACTCGGAGGTATCGACAACGAGCGTCTTGTAGCCCAGATCCTGCACGGCCTTGAGCACGGTCGGATAGCCCTCGGCAACGATGACTGTACCGTTGACCCAGATGCAATTGGCGCCGTAAGCCTCGTCCTCGGGCACGACGATCTTGTTGTACTGGGCAAAGTCGGGCTTATCGATGAACTCACCGGAGACGAGCATGTTGTTGTCCTCGATGTAGTTGACGCCCGTCTTGAGGTGCAGGACCTCCTCCAGAGGCACCTCGGAGCCCTCGAGGCCCCAGCCCTCGAGAATCTCGCAGAACTGGCGGATACCCTCTTCGTTGGTGCGAGCAGAGCGACCGACGTAGAAGTGGTCGCCGACCATCATGACGTCGCCGCCGTCGAGCGTGCCGGGGGAAACGATGTGCTTGACATGTTCGTCGTCAAAGAAGCGACGGACGACCGGCTCGATTTCGTCCTTCTCGCCATTACGACTGTCGGCGCCGGGGTTGGTAATGATGGCGCCGCAGCGAGTGATAACGGCCGGATCCTCGACAAAGCAGCTGTCGGGATACTGCTCAAGCGCCGGCAGCACCGACACGTCAACGCCACACTGCTCGAGCGCATGCTCGTAATCGTAGTGCTCCTCGATGGCGCGCTCGTAGATGGGCTGGCCAAGCTCGGGAGCGCTCGTGATGCCATTGCTCAGGGACTTGCCGGGACGACGGATGATGACGTGGCTGAACTTAGTCATGATGATCCTCCTTGGACCTCTTAGCAGAGAGCGGACTTCCTTGCGCCCGCCTTCCTTCCGATGGCTTTATCTTAGGGTGTCTTTACTGTTTTGTATATTGTATACAATCATGAACGGTAGATATTTCTCGGTAAGCGTATTATTGCTTCTTCTGGTTTGGTAGCGCGATTTAACTGGTCGTTCTATAATTCAATTAGCCTATTCAGGCGAAACGTATTTATTTTTGAAAATATACAGTTGAGGAATATAAGCTCATGGAAACGCTCCGAAGACCCTTGAAGGATCATGTATACGACTATATTTCGAGTCGCATAGACGCCGGCGAGCTTTCGGCCGGCGACCGCGTGAGCGAGCAGGCGATCTGCGATGCCATGGGCGTGTCGCGCACGCCGGTTCGCGAGGCGCTCATCCAGCTGGCAAGCGACGGCTATCTGGACAATCTCCCCCGCCGCGGATTCCGCGTCCGAGGGTTCGATCAGCAAAACGCCGTTGAAGTCTTTGAGATTATGGGGCCTCTCGACGGGCAGGCGGCATACCTCGCCTGCCCTCTCCTAACCGACGAGGACATCATGCAGCTGAAGTTTTTGGTTGGGTCCATGGACCTTGCGATCCAAGGCGGCCTCATCCGTAAGTACGACGATATTCAGCGAGACTTTCACCTTACGTACTTCAACCGCTGCGGCAACGACCGTCTGCGCGACATGATCTCGCAACTCGAGCGCTGCTTTATCAAGCGCGATTACGAGACTGTCGACCAAGAGACGGCTTGCAAACTGCTCAATAAAGCCAACAGCGAACATGCTCATATTCTTGAGTTGTTCGAAGCACGAGATGCGACGGCCGTGCGAGACTACGTTCGCGATGTCCATTGGAACACGGAGAACGCCCAGTTCACCGTTTGGTAGGAAAGCAACAAGGGACGACATCGGTCTTAAACCTTGACGCCAGCACCGCCCAAACTGATCCATTTTCCTCCGTCCCCGAGGGATCATTCTTTTGGCAGCCAAGACAACGCCGATGTTTTGGCGCAGACAGCGAAAGCCCGCCAGGGCGAGCAAGGTGCCTTGAAACGAGGCGGCATTGACCTTCTGGTCATGCCGCCGAAGTTGAAAGGCAGATTGCCGCTCTGGCGGGCTTGCAGCGTCATGCGGTTACGGCGTTTGGCAAAACGCCGTAACTAAAACCCGTGGCGCTCCAGGAAACGGAAGGCCAGGCGGATCCAAGGACGGACTGCCACCTGCTTGTCCTCGTTGTCGACCGCGGTGTTGGCGTTGCCGAGCGAAAGGCCGTGACCGCCCTGGTCAAAGACGTGCATCTCGCAAGCGACGCCCTCCTCGGCCATGCGCTGCGCAAACGGATAGACCTGCGCGATCGGCGCCGTCTTGTCGTCGGACACGCCCCACACAAAGGTCGGCGGCATCTGACGCGAAACATGCGTGGTGGGGCAGATATCAGCCAAATGCTCGTCAGTTGCCTCGCCACCCGTCACCATCGACAGGTAGTCGTTGAGAAGATCGCGCCCCGTCTTGCCGCCCGTCTTGGGCACACGCAAGTCAATGCGCGGATCGCGCGTCTGCATGTCGCGCACATAGGCAAAGTCGAGCAATGGATAACCTAGCACCACGGCATCGGGACGAATGTCGTCCGCGCGCGCCCCTGCCAAGCCCGCGAAGGGACCAGTCTTCCATTGCGTTGCCAGCGAAGCGCAGATCATACCGCCCGCCGAGAATCCCACGACGCACACGCGCTTAGGATCGACATGCCACTCGTCGGCGTTGGCGCGCACCGTGGCGACCATCTTGGCAAGATCCGCCTGGGGGCGCGGAAAGCTCACGTCACCCGTAGAACTCGTGACATAGTTGAGCACAAAGGCCTGGTAACCGTGATCCAAAAACGCAAACGCCACGGGATCCTGCTCATGCGGAGCGATATGCGTAAACGCACCTCCGCCGCAGATAATCACGGCAGGGCGGCGACCATTCGGTTTATCGGGCAGCGGCTCGGCACCCAAATACGTAAACGTCGCCGGATATTCCTCGGTCGGCTCCTCGCCCCACAGCGCATGGTTCTCGACAATCATATGTGCTCCCTTCGCGCAAATTATGCGCCCTTGTTTTTCGCCTTCAAGCGTACCCCACTTGAACCCGTGACGCAGAAACACGCCAGCAATAAGTTTCCCTTCAACTGATATATCACATAATCCCAGCTCAGAGGTATCGCTGAGCAGCGTAGAATAGGGGGTGTTGACCAAGCCGCGAAACAGATATGAAACGTTTCCGGCAAACCAAACGCGCGATATGCGCCTATTTAAGTTGGAGGCAACTATGGGTCTGCTCGATTCGCTTAAGTCCACCTTCACCTCGACCGGCGAGGCGTCCGTTCCGCCCGCAGCGAGCTTCGCCACCCGCGAAGGCGTCATCTATGCCCCCGTCAACGGCGTGCTCGTCAACCTGGACGAAGTTCCCGACGAGACGATCGCCTCGGGCATGCTTGGCCAGGGCTATGGCATCGAGCCCATTACCGGCACCATCTATGCGCCCGCCAACGGCCGCATCGGTGCCACCACCGTCACCAACCACTCCATCGGCATGATTACCGAGGACGGTCTTCGCGTGTTCATCCATGTCGGCCTGGGCACCGTGGAAATGAACGGCAAGGGTTTTGCCCGCTTTGTCGAGATGGGTGACACGGTCAAGGCAGGCCAGCCGCTCATCAGCTTCGATCGCGAGGCCATCAAGGCCGCCGGCCACGAGGACATCGTGACCGTCATCATCTCCGAGCTCGATCGTCTTAAGAGCATCGACCATGTCGGCGAGTCCGGAACGCTTATCGGCGGCAACCCGCTCGTCAAGCTGGGCGACCCGCTGCTGGTAGCCAAGACCAAGTAGCCAGGCCCCGCGCCACACAGCCAAAAGGCAACACGAAAAGCGCCCACGAGCATTTGCCGTGGGCGCTTTTCGTTTGAAAAACCATCCCGCCAATGCCTTATCTGTATAGCCCAAATGAGCCGAGCTGCTAGAATATCGAACTGTATGGATAACTATCATTCAACCGTTATGGGAGGATACGTGAACCGCACCAAAATCGCGCAGCTTTACGCCGATGCCGAGTCGCTTGGCGGCCAGACCGTCACCGTCGCCGGCTGGGTCAAGTCCGTCCGCGACATGAAGAACTTTGGCTTCGTTACACTCAACGACGGCAGCTGCTTCCGCGACCTGCAGGTCGTCATGAACCGCGAGGCACTCGACAACTACGACGAGATCGCCCACCAAAACGTCTCGGCCGCACTCATTTGCACCGGCGCCGTCAAGCTGACCCCCGATGCGCCCCAGCCCTTCGAGCTTTCTGCCACCTCCATCGAGGTCGAGGGCGTCAGCGCTCCGGATTACCCGCTGCAGAAGAAGCGCGCAACCGTCGAGTTCCTGCGCACCCAGCAGCACCTGCGCCCGCGCACCAACCTGTTCCGCGCCGTGTTCCGCATCCGCTCTGTCGCGGCTGCCGCTATCCACCGCTTCTTCCAGGAGCAGGGCTTTGTCTACGTCAACACTCCCATCATCACCACGAGTGACTGCGAGGGCGCCGGCGAGATGTTCCGCGTGACCACGCTCGACCCCAAAAACCCGCCCCTCACCGAGTCCGGCGAGGTCGACTGGAGCCAGGACTTCTTTGGCAAGCATGCGAGCCTCACCGTGTCCGGCCAGCTCAATGCCGAGAACTTTGCCATGGCCTTTGGCGACGTGTACACCTTTGGCCCCACCTTCCGCGCCGAGAACTCCAACACCACGCGCCACGCCGCCGAGTTTTGGATGATCGAGCCCGAGATGGCATTTGCCGATCTGAACGACTACATGGATAACGCCGAGGCCATGCTCAAGTATGTCCTCAAGGACGTCATGGCAACCTGCCCCGACGAGCTCAATATGCTCAACAAGTTTGTGGACAAGGGTCTGCTCGAGCGCCTGGACCATGTCGCCAACTCCGACTTTGCCCGCGTCACCTATACCGAGGCCGTCGAGATCCTGGAGCAGGCCGTCGCCGCCGGTCACAAGTTTGACTATCCCGTGAGCTGGGGCATCGACCTGCAAACCGAGCACGAGCGCTTCCTAACCGAGGAGCACTTTAAGCGCCCGACCTTCGTAACCGACTACCCGGCCGAGATCAAGGCGTTCTACATGCGCATGAACGAGGACGGCAAGACCGTCGCCGCCGCCGACTGTCTGGTTCCCGGTATCGGCGAGATTATCGGCGGCTCCCAGCGCGAGGAGCGCCTGGATCTGCTCGAGGCCCGCATCAAGGACCTGGGCATGAATCCCGAGCAGTACAAGTACTACCTTGACCTGCGCCGCTACGGTTCCTGCAAGCACGCCGGCTACGGTCTGGGCTTCGAGCGCTTGGTGATGTACCTCACCGGCGTGGGCAACATCCGCGACGTCCTGCCGCACCCGCGCACCGTGGGCAACGCCGACTTCTAATCGCCACAGCGCCACCAAACGCGTTCCAGCGCATCACGCCAGCGCCTCTCGGCAAGCCGAGGGGCGCTTTTTTCAACAGCATCCGTCAAGCTTTTGGCAAGTTTTTGGTCAGTTGGGCAGGGCTGTTGAAAACTCGACCCGCCGCTTGCCGACGGCCACCGACCGCCCAGAGTGCTCTGCGCCCCTGGGAAAGCCCCGCGTCCTAGGCTCCATACCGTCGCCACCCAAAACGGAAAGGACGTGGGCGCCATGACCGAAACCGCTGTTGAAACTTACGAGACCACGACGAGGGGCGCCGCCTCGATGGCAGCCTATCGCGCCGTTCGCATCCTGCAACTATTAAGCGAAAACACCGGCGAGGACAAGGCCATGCTTTCCGATGAGTTGATCCGGCGCCTCGCCCATCCCGACGACCCCGCCCGCATGCCCATCTCGGCGGCGCGGCGCAGCATCTACACCGCCATCTCCGCACTTCGCCATGCCGGATACGAAATTGAGTACAAGCGCGGCGTGGGCTATCGACTCTTGACCCGTCCGCTCACCGACGAAGAGATCATCCGGCTCCACGGCATGGTCATGCGCAACCGCTCCACGCCCATCGCCATTCGAAAGAGCATGGCGCAGCACCTGGTCGCCATGGCGAGTGCCGACGTTCGCGGCTACCTCGATGCACCCGAGCCTGCTCCAAGCGCAGGCGACAAATCCACCAAGGCCACACGCACGCCCGTCAAGCGCATCGATGCCTGCGAGCTCATCGAGCAGGCCATCGACCACGGAACCACGGTGAGTTTTGATATTTCGAGTGTCACGGCACGCGGAGAGGTCGAAGTGGCACGGATGACACTCCGGCCCTTTGCCATCAAGCAACGAGACGGCATCTCGTATTTGCTGGGAACGGTCTATGACGCGCGAGGCGCCGACGACACGCTGCGTACCGTTGAGATCGGCCGCATGAGAAACGTCACCACACGTCTCCTCGACGGCAAGAAGCTCTTCGCCGCCCTGGACGAGGACGACGCCTCCTCCGCCGCATAAGACCCTCCGCCGCCCATTCGACTACCCGTACCGCCCATCCGATTCTGTATTAAAAAACCCGCCAGGCTGTTGTAAAAAAGGACATCAGCGCTACTATAGTTCCACTTGCACTTTGTCCCAGTGCAGTGTTTCCAGCCATTTTTATACTGGGGGTAATGATATGAAGGACATCACCATCAGCCGCAGGAGCCTTCTGGTCTCCGCCGGCCTGCTCGCGCTCGCCCCGCTCGCCGGATGCGGCGGCAACTCTGGTTCCGGCTCTGCTGCCGCCGGTTCCGACTACACCATCGGCGTTCTGCAGCTCACCGAGCACTCCGCACTCGATGCCGCCAACGACGGCTTTGTCAAGGCCATCAAGAAAAGCGGCCTTAAAGTCAAGATCGACCAGAAGAACGCCCAGAACGACCAGTCCACGTGTAAGTCCATCGCCGACAAGTTCGTGGGCGATGGCGTCGACCTGATCTATGCCATCGCTACGCCCGCCGCACAGGCTGCTGCCGGTGCCACGGCGGATATCCCCATCGTGGGCTGCGCCATCACCGACTACGCCGCCTCCGGCCTGGTCCAGGACAACGACAAGCCCGGCACCAACGTCACCGGCGCCTCCGACCTCACCCCGGTCGCCGAGCAGCTCGAGATGATGCAGAAGGTCCTGCCCAACGTAAAGAAGGTCGGCCTGCTCTACTGCACCGCCGAGTCCAACTCCGACGTCCAAATCAAGGCCGCCAAGAAGGAACTCGACAAGCTGGGCCTCGAGTACACCGACTTCACCGTCTCGAGCTCCAACGAGATCCAGTCCGTCGTCGAGTCCGCCGTGGGCAAGGTCGACGCGCTCTACTCCCCCACCGACAACACCATCGCCGCGGGCGCTTCGCAGGTCGGTCAGATCTGCAAGGAGAACAAGCTCCCCTTCGTTACCGGCGAGGAGGGCATGTGCAAGGCCGGCGGTCTGTTCACCCTCTCCATCAACTATGAGGACCTGGGCTATGCCGCAGGCGAGATGGCCGTTAAGATTCTGAAGGGCGAGGCTAAGCCCGAGGATATGGCTATCGAGCACCTCTCGAGCAAGGACCTGGTCGTCGTCAAAAACGACGAGATGGCCGAGGCGTTGGGCATCGACCTTTCCGCCCTGGACGAGTAGCACCATGCGCCGTAACGCATCTAGGGTTCGTTCTCGCCCATAGCTGCGCTATTCAATATCTGAGCCATTGGGGCGAACGTCATAGACCGGCGTTCGCCCTGCTTGTTTCAGATATAACAAAACGTTTGCCTGCCGTTCTTATATTCATTGTTACCGCTATTATGGAAAATCACGTGTCCACCCTATCCTAGGAGGTATGAAGCATGCTCATTGCATTGCAGGGCGCCGTTTCGCAGGGCGTCCTCTGGGGCATTATGGTGCTTGGCGTGTTTATCACGTTCCGCCTGCTCGACATCCCCGATATGACCTGCGACGGCAGTTTTGCCCTCGGCGGCTGTGTCTGCGCCGTGCTCATCGTCAACAATAACGTCGACCCCTTGCTCGCCGTGCTGGCCGGCATGTGCGCCGGCGCCATCGCGGGCGCCGTCACGGGCATCTTGACCACCGTCTTTGAGATTCCCGCAATCCTCGCCGGAATCCTTACGCAGATCAGTCTGTGGTCCATCAACCTGCGCATCATGGGCAAGTCCAACACGCCCATCCTTGCCAAGGGCACTATCTTCTCATCCGTCAGCAACATGACGGGCCTGCCGCAGTCCACTGTTGCCATTATCCTAGGCATTGTGCTGGCCGTGGCCATCGTCGCCATCCTGTACTGGTTCTTTGGCACCGAGATCGGCTCGGCGCTGCGTGCCACCGGCAACAACGAGTACATGATCCGCGCCCTGGGCGTTAACACCAACACCACCAAAATGATCGCCCTCGTGCTCTCCAACGCCCTCATTGGCCTTTCGGGTGCGCTCATCTGCCAGAGCCAGAAGTATGCCGACATTGGCATGGGCACCGGCGCCATCGTTATCGGTCTTGCCGCCATCGTCATCGGCGAGGTGCTCGGTCGCCTGCTGCCCGGCGGCCTCACGCAGTTTAGCGTCCGTCTTGCCTCCGCCGTCTTTGGCTCCGTGGTGTACTTCCTTATCCGCGCCATCGTGCTGCAGCTGGGCATGGACGCCAACGACATGAAGCTGCTCTCCGCCGTGATCGTTGCCGTGGCCCTGTGCGTGCCCGTGGTTTGGGAGCGCTATAAGCTCCGCAGCTCCTACACGAAGGGAGATGAGGCAGATGCTTAAGCTCTCGCACGTCAAGAAGACCTTTAACAAGGGCACCGTCACCGAGAAGCGCGCGCTCACCGGCGTCGACCTTACCCTGAACGATGGCGACTTTGTAACCGTGATTGGCGGCAACGGCGCCGGCAAGTCCACGCTGCTCAACATGATCGCCGGCGTGTATCCGCTCGATTCGGGCGTTATCGAGCTCGATGGCACCGATATCTCGCGTCTGAGCGAGTCACAGCGCGCCAAGTACCTGGGCCGTGTGTTCCAGGATCCCATGCGCGGCACCGCAGCCGACATGCAGATTGCCGAGAATCTAGCCCTCGCCAAGCGCCGCGGCCAGCGTCGCGGTCTTTCGTGGGGCGTCACCAAGGCCGAGAAGGACGAGTACGTTGAGCTGCTCAAACGCCTGGACCTTGGCCTGGACACACGCCTCAATGCCAAGGTCGGTCTGCTCTCGGGCGGCCAGCGCCAGGCACTCACCCTGCTGATGGCCACGCTCACCAAGCCGCGCCTGCTGCTGCTCGACGAACACACGGCGGCCCTCGACCCCAAGACGGCCTCTAAGGTGCTCAATCTGACCGAGGAGATTGTCGACGAGAACCACCTGACCACGCTCATGGTCACGCACAACATGAACGACGCCATCCGTCTGGGCAATCGCCTGATCATGATGCACGAGGGCCACGTGATCTACGACGTGGCGGGCGACGAGAAAAAGTCGCTCACCGTGGCCGACCTGCTTCAGAAGTTTGAGGAGGTCTCGGGCGGCGAGCTCGCCAACGACCGCATGCTGCTGAGCTAACGCCTTGGAAAGCCACCACAAAGGAGACAGGCACCTTTGTGGTGGCTTTCGTTAACCCTTATATCGAGCACAGAAGCCCGTCCGATGTGATCGGACGGGCTTTTTGATGGGTATCATGGTTGAACGATCATTAGGAGGTTTTCCCTACATGGAATTGTTTGAGCCGATTCTTCATTTCTTTGAGCAGCGATGGGTCCACAACATCATCTGGGCCGGCATCTTGGCGATAGGCACCGCCATCGCCGTCAAGGTCGTATCCAAGACCCTGCGCCACCTACTCAACCGAGACGACAACCCGCTTCCGGCATCAAGTATCTTCATCAACATCGCGCGCGCCGTCATCTGGATGATCGGCGGCAGCTTTATCCTCGACAACTGCTTTGGCATTAACGCAAACGCACTCGTCGCCGCTCTTGGCGTCGGCGGCATCGCCATCTCGCTCGGCTTTCAGGACACGCTGTCAAACCTTATCGGCGGCATGCAGGTGACCTTTATGGGCATCATCAAGCCCGGCGACAACATCGAGGTCGGTGGCGTATCGGGCGTGGTCCAGGACATCACCTGGCGCCACACGACCATCGAAGATGCCTGCGGGCAAACCATCATCGTCCCCAACTCCAGCATCTCCAAGAACACACTCGTGCATTTGATGCCCTTTGGGCGCGTGGCCGTCCCCGTCGCGGTCAAAGACCCCTCCAAATGGGCGTCGCTCGATGCGCTAGCAGGCGAGCTCGCCAGCGCCACCAAAACGGCGGTCTCGCCCATCTCAGGCTTTGACAAGGAGCCCTACGTGCTCTTTAGCGAGATCGGCGACTTTGGCATTAAGGGTAAGATCATCTTTATCGTCAGTGACGACAGCACCACTTTCACCGCTGCCGACGCCTGCATCCGCGCCATCGCCCCCATCATTGCCCAACCCACCAAATAAGGACAGGTTTATTTAGGCTGGTTTTATCTGGGCAAATGAGCGGTTTATTTCTCAATGGCCCAGCCGCCCTTTACGAGCTGCCCCTTTTCGAGCGACCGAGACGATGGTACCATGGTTCATATAGTTGTTTAAACGACTAAGGGAGCAAAACTATGGAAGAGGCCTATCGTCAAGCACGCAAGCGCGGCGAGCAGGGACGCCGTCGCGCCATCAGCCAAAGCGAGCACCCGTACCTTACGGACCTCGATAGCCTCGTTGCCCAGCTCCCCTTAGGTCAGCGAGAGAGCGTCGGCCTAAGGGACATTCCGCTCGAAATGGTCGTCGGCACGGTTACCAAGGGCCGTCAGTCTGCCTTTTCGTGCAACTTTATGCCCCTGTTGCCATTTAGCACCGAGTTCGCCCGCAAGTGGTCCAACCTCTATGACATCCAGGTGACCGAGGGCTATCGCGACCCCATCATCGTCACCGAGTTCATGCATCGGTTCTACGTCCAGGAGGGCAACAAGCGCGTCAGCGTCCTCAAATTCCTGGACGCCCCGACGGTTTCGGCCAAGGTCACCCGTCTCTACCCCGGCACATGGGATTCCGTCGAAAGTCGCCTGTACGGCGAGTTCTGCGCGTTTTGGCGCGTCTGCCCCCTATACGAGATCGAGTTCTCGCGCGAGGGAAGCTACGAGACGCTCGCCAAGATACTCGGCCAAGACCTTGTCGAAAAGTGGCCACAGAAAAAGGTCGATTACCTGCGCCACACCTTCCTACTCTTTAAACGCGCCTACCTGCGCGCCGGCGGCGACCATCTGGACATTACGCCCGCCGACGCCATGCTCGTCTACCTCAATGTGTACAACCAAGACCGTCTACTGGATACGCCGACGGACATCGTCGTAAACCGCCTGTGCAAGATTTGGCGCGAGCTGGTCATTGCCGGCAAAAATGACGAGGACAAGGTCGATCTTGTCGAAGCGCCGAGCGTCGATGAGGAAGAGGCGCCCACCAAGTCCACCTCCGGCGTGCTCAACTTCTTTATGGGCAAGACCGTCTACTCGGCGGCCAACCCCCTGCGCATCGCCTTTATCCACGAATTCCCCTGTGCGACATCGAGCTGGGACAGCCTGCATGATCAAGGGCGCCAATATCTTGACGAGCACTTTGGCGGCATCGTGCGCACCGAGGCGTTTGAGGACTGCCACGATCCGGACGTGTTCTACGCCGCCGTGGAAACGGCTGTCAAACATGGAGACAACGTCATCTTCTCGACCTCGCATCGCCTGATGGAATACACGCTCAGGGCAGCCGTTGAGTATCCCCAGGTTCGGTTCCTCAACTGCTCCATCGGCCTTCCCCACCAAAGCGTGCGCTCGTATTTTGGAAAGATGTACGAGGCAAAGTTTCTGCTGGGCGCCCTTGCGGCTAGCATGGCGGACAACCATCGCATTGGCTACCACGCGTCGGTCTTTGCGTCGGGCGCGCTTAGCGAGATCAACGCCTTTGCCATCGGCGCCTCGCTGCTCGACCCCCGCGCGCAAATTATCCTGACCTGGGGCGATGTGCCCGCCGGAGGCCTTGCCGAGGCCATGTGCCGCGAGGGCGTGAGCGTCATGACCGGCGCTGACATGTCAAAGTCGCTCGAAGACCCCACGGCCTACGGACTCCACCGCCTGGTCGATGGCAAGGTCACCGGCATCGCCATGCCGGTATGGAACTGGGGCCGATACTACGAGCTTATCGTGCGAAGTCTGCTGCACGGCACCTGGGATGAGACCAGTGACGACAGCCAGGTTCGTGCCGTCAACTACTGGTATGGTATGAGCTCGGGCGTCATCGACATTCGCTACGCTCCGGGCCTGCCCTATCAGACGCGTAAGCTTGTTCAGCTGCTCCGCAATGGCATCGTCGAGGGCTCCATCAATCCATTTGGCGGCGAGCTCCATAGCCAAGACGGCGTGGTGCAGATCGAGGGCTTTCCCCCGCTGCCGAGCACGCAAATCGTCGAGATGGACTGGCTGGCCGACAACGTGGTGGGCACCATTCCGCAACTCGACGATGAGCCGAAGGTCCGCGCCCTATGAAAATCCTTGCCATAGCCGATACCGAAGAGCGATGCCTATGGGAGTGTTTTCGCAAGGAGCGCTTTGAGGGTGTCGACCTGATTTTGTCCGCTGGCGATCTGGACCCGGACTATCTTGAGTTTTTGGTCACCGTCATCAACAAACCGCTCATCTACGTGCGTGGCAATCACGATGATCGCTATGCGCGTCATGCACCGGGCGGCTGCATTTGTGTCGAAGACACCGTGTACGTGTATCGCGGCGTCCGCATTGCGGGGCTTGGCGGCTCCATGCGCTACCGAGACGGTGCCAACATGTATACCGAGCGCGAGATGGCCAAGCGTGTGCGCAAGCTGTCCCGCAAAGTGAGGATGGTCGGCGGCTGCGACATCTTGCTCACCCATGCACCCGCCGCCGGCGTGGGCGATCTGGATGATCTACCGCATCGAGGATTCGAATGCTTTAACACGGCGCTCGAGTCCTGGAACCCTGACTACATGGTGCACGGGCATGTGCACCAAAGCTACGGTCCCAACTTTCAACGCGAACGTCGGCTCGCATGCGGGACAACGATCATCAACGCCTGCGGCTATACGCAGTTTGAACTCGACGAGACGCGCTACCCCATCCGTGGCTGGCAGGCAGCCTGGCTCAACTCGCAAACCATGCGCCGCGAGCTCAAGCGCCACGAGGCCATTGAGTCCTCAACCGCCAGAACCCCCTGGTAACCGCCACAAAGGGGACAGGCACCTTTGTGGTGGTTTTGGCCCTAGATAGCAAGAAACCCGGTCCTGCACGAGACAGAACCGGGTTTCTTTAGCAATGCTTGCTTTGCTCAGGCAGTAACTGTGAGTTACTCAGCCAGGAAGTCGCGCTGGACAGCGGGATCGACCTTGACGCCAGGGCCCATGGTGGAAGACACGTAGATGGACTTGACGTACTTGCCCTTAGCAGAAGAGGGCTTGACGCGCAGGATCTCGGTGTACAGGGCAGCGTAGTTCTCGACGAGCTGCTGCTCAGAGAAGGACTTCTTGCCCAGGGGCACGTGGCAGATGCCGTAACGGTCGGCGCGATACTCAACGCGGCCGGCCTTGAGCTCGGAGACCATCTTGGCAACGTCCATGGTCACGGTGCCGAGCTTGGGGTTCGGCATGAGGCCACGGGGACCAAGGATCTTACCGATGCGGCCAACCTTGGCCATCATGTTCGGCGTAGCGATAGCAGCGTCGAAGTTGATCTCGCCCTTCTGGATCTGGGCGACGAGCTCGTCGGAACCGATGATGTCGGCACCGGCAGCCTCGGCCTCACGGGCCTTCTCGCCCTCGGCGAAGACGGCAACACGAACGGTCTTGCCGGTGCCGTGGGGCAGGGAGATGGAACCACGGATGTTCTGGTCAGCCTTACGAGTATCGATGCCCAGACGGAAGTGGGCCTCGACGGTCTCGTCGAACTTGGCGGTGTCGAGCTCCTTGATGAGCTTGGCAGCCTGAAGGGGGGTGTAGAGCGTGGCGCGGTC
>CAJJRZ010000013.1:0-76412 GCA_905194345.1 Coriobacteriaceae bacterium | reverse complement strand
CAGTGTGAGGGATGCGGCGCCACGCACAGCGGACGAAGCGACGCCTGCAATGCCGGCTCCAAAGGTGACGGCAAGTCCGATCTGGATGGTGAACGAGCCCGACGTGTTGGAATAGTCGAGCGAAATGTTCTTGAAAAACGCCGCGCCGTTGCCGTGCGTGTGGGCGCCCACGGCGAGCGCCAGTTTTGCCAGCACCCAGGGGTTGACGTTTAGGAAAAACGGCACCGGTCCTAGGGTAAACTGCTCGGTCCAATTGAGGTCGGTTCTTACCTGGAAGAGGGCCTTAATATTGCCGTATGCGGGGTCGTTGTTGTCACCCCAGGTTTTGCCCACCCAATCGTAGGCGAGCGAGCCGTACAGCTGTGTGGCGATATCCATCGTGAACAGCGGCGTGCAATGGTGGCGAAGGAGCTTGGTGTTTCTTGGATCGGTGCCCGAACCGGCACTCATACTTTTGTACTGATTCCACTTCCCCTCCATTTCGTCGAGGTAGCGGTTTGCCTGCTTGGCGCCCGACTCGCGCGGTGACTTCTTCCAGTACTCCGGATCCGGATTGCCCGAATCGTTCATATAGCTGGCTGGTTTGTATCCTCCGCCAAACAGCACGTATCCAGCAAACGAGAAATCGAAGAGGATCGGAAATGTGGGTATCCAGCACGTGAACTTATTGCCGCCGATGCCGGGAAACGCCGCGGGGAAATCAAACGGAGTGACCTCTTGGTCCATGGTAGTGGGGACGATAGTGGTCGAGCCCGATTCCGCCTTTGCGGCCGGCGCGGTGACAACGGCCATGGGGGATGAGAGCGTGTAGGTTTTGCCCTGATAGTCGAGGACAAAGCGCAGCTTGCACCCTTCCTCCAGAAGGCCCGATGCCGCGTCGAGAAACTTGTCTTCGAGTGTGAACGTCGCCAGATTATCCGCGCCTGATGCGCTGGCCTTGATCTGGCCGATCTGCGTGACGGTTTCGGGCGAGCTACCCGTGGCGGGCATTACCTTGTTGATGTGCAGCGTTGCCTGTCCACCCTGTGGCAGATGTGCCTGTACAATAAAGGCATGCGTGTCGGGTTGGTCGTTTGCCGCGTCGTCCTTCGGCAATGCCATGAACGTGGCATCAGCGTACTGGATGTCCCATTCGTCGAATGTGAGCTGGCGGAAGTACGGCTCGCCGTCGGACAGCGGACGTGTGGGTGCGGTTATGGCGGTGCCGCCCTGGATACGCGCAAGGGGAATCTCGACATCGCGGTAGCCCGCCATGCTAATGGAGATGCCGCCGTTAAAGTCGTACGCGTCGAGAAGCGTTGCCTCGTCCACGTAGTCTTCCGAAAGAGGGGCGACCTCAAAGATGGCCGTGCCTTCGTCATCGGTCGTGGCGGTGAGCTGCTTGCCTACGGCATAGCGCGATGTGAGCGTGACCTGGGCACCTGCGATGGGCGTATTCTTGTTGGCGACGTCGACCACGACTACACCAAACATGGTGCGCGAGAGAACGAGCACCTTGAAGGGATCTTCTTCGTCGGCATAGGCCGCGGTGGGCGCGAACGGCAGCAGGAAGGCATTTTCGCTTCCCGGCACGCGAGGCAACATGATGCTCGCCAGCGAGGACGCTCCAGCAACAAGTAACGAACGGCGATCAAGCATCTTGGGCTCCCATCCCGCAAATATCGGTGGAAATAATCCAATTTTGCGAGAAGACGCTTCGTGGCGGTAGTGCCGTTCGATGGCCAAAATGTCCAAATTGATCGAGCGAAGCGCCGGGTTCCGGAACGCGTTCGATGCGCTTGGCAGCCCGGTCGCTAACGCAACATATGCGCGACCAGCTCGGCGCGTGTGCCGATGCCAAGCTTTGCGTATACGCCGGATAGGCGGTTTTTGACGGTGCCCGGCGATACTCCCATATGGCGTGCGATTTCGGCGTTGGTCCACCCACGACAGGCGAGCATGGCCATGGTGAATTCCGTGGTCGTTAGATCGTCGGCCACGTCCTCGCCCGAATCGGGGTTGTGGATGCGCCGCCAGCCGTAGCTGAAGCGGTACGTGATCTCGATGATGCGCGCGAAATCGTCAGGGTATTGCGTTTTTAGGCACGCCTCGATGAGCCCCTGTAAAAGGCCGTGGTGCTCGCCGATGAGCTCGATGAGGCCGTCGGGGCGCGCAATGTCCCAAGCGGCGCCAAAATGCGCTTTTGCGGCGTCGACGTCTTTGAGACTCATGTATGCCATGGAAGCTGCCAGGTGCAGGAACAGTTCCGAGATGGGATAGCTTCCCTGTTTCATAATTAGGGCGTTTTCCGCCATGCCCAGACTGCGGCCATATTCGCCGCGCAGGTACAGGGCATGCGCCATCACGTAGCTGGCGAACAAGCGCAGGCCTTCGGGCAGATGTGCCGCAAGCGGATAAAACTCTTCGGCAGAATACGGGGAAGGCAAGTGCAGCAGGACGCTCGCGGCCGAGGCGAACAGGATATGCGTGGCGTGGACGGCGGGCGATTCCTCGTCAGTTGGCGTATCGAGGATGCCCGCAAGGCACCGGCGGGCGTCGGCGATACGGTTGAGCGACAGACTGGCGTATCCGCAGATAAAGCATGCGGAATAGCGCAGTGCGGGATCGGTGGCGTCAAGATAGGGGCGCGCCGTCTTGGCAGCAAGGGTGGCCTGTCCGCGAAAGTACAGCGCTTCTGCCGTGGCAATGGCGCGCGAATCGGGGTCGGAAATGCCTGCAACCGCAGCGTCCATCTGCCCCGGCACAAAGGCAGTGCACATCAACGGCATGGGAACGCATGGGTAGCCATCGCAGTCCATCTTCCATCTCCCAACAGCTGGCAACAATAGCAGCAATTGTACTCCTGTTGCTCGGGACTTGAATTTGTGGGTATCGCCTACGATTGTGCCGAACGTATAAAGGAAGAGTCTATTGGCGATGCTCCCAAGGTGGCTACCGAAGCCTAGCTGACCTCGACATTAGGAAAAAATACCACCCCTGTAAAAAGCTCTGTCGCAGCGATGGGAAACGCATCTCGTTCTGCATATAATGAGGTCATGTGACGGTGCGTTTGCATACGTGTAACGCATTCCCATCGAACCGAAAAGGAGCTCTGCATGGATCCCAACAAGCGTCCCGACGACATGGTGCGTATCACCACTCCCGAACTTGCCCAGGCGTTCATCGAAGAGCAGGTCGCTGCAATCCGCGAGCAGATCGGCGACAAGAAGGTCCTGCTGGCCCTTTCGGGCGGCGTTGACAGCTCGGTTGTCGCGGCCTTGCTCATCAAGGCCATCGGCAAGCAACTCATCTGCGTGCACGTGAACCACGGCCTGATGCGCAAGGGCGAGAGCGAGCAGGTCGTCGACGTCTTCAAGAACCAGATGGACGCCAACCTGGTCTATGTTGACGCGACTGATCGCTTCCTGGATAAGCTCGTGGACGTCGAGGAGCCCGAGGCCAAGCGTAAGATTATCGGCGCCGAGTTCATTCGCGTGTTCGAGGAGGAGGCCCGCAAGGTTGGCGACGAGGTTAGCTTCCTCGCCCAGGGCACCATCTATCCCGACATCCTGGAGTCCCAGGATGGCGTGAAGGCTCACCACAACGTGGGCGGCCTGCCCGATGACCTGCAGTTTGAGCTCTGCGAGCCCGTCAAGCTGCTGTACAAGGACGAGGTGCGCGTCGTGGGCCGCGAGCTCGGCCTGCCCGAGAACATGGTTGAGCGTCAGCCGTTCCCCGGTCCTGGCCTGGGCGTCCGCTGCCTTGGCGCCATCACCCGCGACCGTCTTGAGGCGCTGCGCGAAGCCGACGCCATCGTGCGCGAGGAGATCGACAAGGCAGGTCTGACCATCTGGCAGTATTTTGCCGTCGTGCCCGACTTCCGCGCCACCGGCGTGCGCGAGGGTAAGCGCGCCTACGACTGGCCCTGCATCATCCGCTGCATCAACACCGTTGACGTCATGACCGCCGAGGTGCCCGAGCTCGACTGGGCGCTGCTCAAGCGTATTACCGCTCGCGTCACCGCCGAGGTTCCCGGCATCTGCCGAGTGTGCTACGACCTCACGCCGAAGCCCGTCGGCACGGTCGAGTGGGAGTAAGCTAACTCAGCTGGTAGGCGACGAGAACTAGCAGATGTGACAAAGGGACAGTCCCTTTGTCACATCCTCGATATTATGTGCGGGATGGTACGCCACGCGGCGTGCCATCCCGTTCGTTATTTTAATGAGCCGAGTGCGCGAGTGGGAAGAGTCACGAGCATGGTCGTTCCGCGCTCCGAGCTCTTTTCGACCTCGATGGAGCCGCCGTGAAGTGCGGCGATCTCCCAGACCAGCGCAAGCCCCAGCCCCACGCCGCCGTATGCCCTGCTGCGCGATTTGTCGACGCGATAGAAGGGCTGAAAGATGCTCGTCTGGTATTGCTCGGGAATGCCCGGCCCCTGGTCGCGCACGCGTAGCAGCACGCGGTCGCCTTCGGCGCAGGCGTTGATTTGCACGGTCGAGTTGGGCGCGCTATAGCGTATGGCGTTTTCGGTCAAGTTGAACAGCAACCGATAGATCAGCGTGTCGCTGCCGATCGTTTGCGCGTCGCCCTCACTTGTAAGCGTGATGTCTTTTTGCTCGGCAAGGGGTGCCAGGTCCGTGAGCACTTCTTCGATCATCGGCGCTAGGTCAATCACATCGTTGCAAGGGACACTGCGCAGCTCGCTCATCTCGAGCAGGGTCTTTGTCATGTGCGTCATTCGCTCGGTCTGCTCCTGCAGCAGCCCGAGCAGGCTCGCTGTATCGGCGTCGACGTCGGGGTGCTCGGCGCAAAACAGCTCGACCTGGGCCTGCATGAGCGCAAGTGGCGTGCGCAGCTCGTGCGCCGCATTGCCCGTAAACTGTCTTTGTGCGGAAAATCCCTCGTCAAGGCGGGCAATCATGTCGTTAAACGACGCGCTGCAGCGCCTGAGTTCAGAGGGCACGTCCTCGCTGATTTTTGTGTCGGCGAGGTTGTCGGGCCGCACGCTCTCGACTTGCGTCGCAAAGAAGCGCAACGGCCGCAGCGCATGTCCGCTTACAAAGTAGGCCAGCACGCCGCCGAGCAGCGTCACCGCCGCAGTTATATACCAGCTCGTCGCGCCAAACGATTCTTGGGCGTCGTTCACGACGATGGTCAGCGCGTCGTCGAGCTCTTTGTTTGTCGGGTCAAATGAGCTGGGCGAGGCCGCCTCCACCTTGCTGTGCGCCGACGCTTCTGCACCAATCGAGTCCATGTAGCGCATGCCGGAGTAGCCAACCAGGCAATTCATAAGTACGCAGGTCGAACATATCAGCAGTGCCGTCATCAACGTGATGCGCCACTGCAGCGACAACCGCTTCATTTGCCATCCTCCATAACGTAGCCTTCGCCGATTCGGTTGCGGATGGGGTCGTGCCCCAACGCGCCGCGCAGCTTTTTGCGCAGCGACGAGATGTGCACGCGGGTCGCGTTGCTAAAGCTGTTGACGCTGCTGTCCCATACGTGGTCGATGAGCTCCTCCTGGCTCACCGGCCGCCCCTGGTTAAGCATCAGGTATTCCAAGATGCCGGTCTCCTTGCGCGTGAGGGACAGGATCTCGTCGCCCACTGTGGCGAGGCGCGCCTTGGTGTCAAAGCTCAGCGATCCACAGGTTAGAACAACGTCGCTTTGTGTAAAGCGTCTGAGGGTAAGGCTGCGAATCCTTGCCGCAAGCTCGTCAAGATGAAACGGCTTGGTGAGGTAGTCGTTGGCGCCCGCATCGAGCCCCGCTACCTTGTCGGAGACCTCGCCACGTGCCGAGAGCACAAGCACCTTGGTCTCACAATCAGCTGTCCTGAGTTGCCTGAGCACGGTCATGCCGTCGACATGGGGGAGATTGAGGTCGAGCACGACAAGATCAAAGGTCTCGACATCGAGCAGATCGAGGGCCTGCTGCCCGTCGTAGCAGCAGTCGACGCTATAGGCCAAGTTGCGCAGGCTGCGTGCGATCGCATCGCACAGCGCCCGCTCGTCCTCGATGACCAAGATGCGCATAACGTTCTCCTTGCATAATCATTCACGCTTAACACGGATTTTATAGTCGGTATGGTCCAATGGGTCGCGAAACGAAAGGAGTGGTCAGATTGTTCAAAGCGATTAAGCCTGTGGCGCAGGTGGCTTTGCTGATCGTTGGGGTAGCCATGGTTGGCTTTGGAATTATGCGCGGCGAGGCAGATGCCGTGCTGGCCAAGGCAATCAGGCTGTGCTTGGAGTGTATCGGAATTGGATAAAAGAAAAAACACTGCATCGCATCTTTTAGCGCGATTTCGTGGATTGATTCAGGCGGCGGCGACGCTTGCGACCAATATTCACCTGCCTAACTTTGCCAAGGGCGGCATCTACCAGGGAGCGGGCAAAGCCGTCTGCGTGCCGGGCCTCAACTGCTACTCGTGTCCAGCGGCCTCGGGTGCGTGCCCCATCGGGTCGTTTCAGTCGGTGGTGGGCTCGTCTAAGTTTAGCTTCTCGTATTACGTCACCGGAACGCTCATTCTGATCGGCGTGCTGCTGGGACGTTTTGTATGCGGCTTTTTGTGCCCGTTTGGATGGCTACAAGAGCTTTTGCATAAGATTCCCAGCAAAAAGCTCTCCACGAAAAAGCTCAAGCCGCTCACGTACATCAAGTATGCCGTGCTGCTGTTTGCCGTGGTGCTGCTGCCCGTCTTGGTGGTTAACGATGTGGGTATGGGCGACCCGTTCTTTTGCAAGTACATCTGCCCGCAAGGTGTGCTCGAGGGCGCGATTCCGCTGTCCATCATGAACGTGGGAATCCGCTCCGCGCTGGGAAAGCTCTTTTCCTGGAAGCTCGCGATCCTCATTGTGGTTGCGGTGCTGAGCGTGCTGTTCTATCGCCCCTTCTGCAAATGGATTTGCCCCCTCGGCGCATTTTATGCGCTCATGAACAAGGTGTCTTTGCTGGGGATCCAGGTTGACCAGTGCAAATGCGTCTCGTGCGGCAAGTGCGCCAAGGTGTGTCAAATGGACGTGGACGTTACGCGTACGCCCGACCATGCCGAGTGCATTCGTTGCGGCAAATGCGTGGGCGCGTGCCCCGTCGATGCTATTAGCTTTCGCTATGGGCTGGGTGTGACGGGCGACAAACCCGCGCAGTCCACGCAAGCCTGCGAAAACAAATAGGTACCTATATAAGTTTCGATATAAACGGAGGAACCATGAAACTGTCAAAAATTGCAGCTCTGTTGATGCTGCCCGTGCTGGCGCTGACTCTCGCGGCGTGCTCTGCCCCCAAGGGCGACGCGAAGGGTGCTACGAGCGGCGATGCGCAGATTGCCGAGCTCATAGCGCAAAAGCCGTCGAGTGCCGAGGAGGCGGCCGAGCTGTACCAGCAGCTGCTGCAAAAGGAAAACGAGATCTTTGCGAGCGATAACGCCCTATGGGAAAAGGTGTTCCTTGCGGCCAACAAAGACACTCCCATGATTGAGGACGGCAAGAACTACGGTGACTTCTTGCTCGATACCATCGAGGGCGCCAAGGATCAGTTTGCGGCTGACGAGCTTAAGACGCTTAAGGCCGGCGCGCAGCAGGTCAAGGAGATCGAGGACAAGCTCATGGCGCTGGAGAAGGAGTTCCCCGGATGCGGCAGCACGCCCGGCGAGGGGGAGAGCGTCGATGCCTCGACCGCAGGCATGACTAACGGCGAGAGCGGGGAGACGAAGTTCCCCAGCTTTAAGGGCAAGGACTTGGACGGCAACGATGTAAACAGCGACGAGCTGTTCTCCAAGAACAAGGTCACCGTCATGAACTTCTGGTTTACCACCTGCAAGCCGTGCGTGGGAGAGCTGGGCGATCTGGAGAAGCTCAACAAGGAGCTTGCCGAGAAGGGCGGCCAGGTCGTGGGCGTTAATTCCTTTACGCTCGATGGCAACAAAGACGAGGTGGCCGATGCCAAGGACGTGCTTTCCAAGAAGGGCGTGACGTATAAGAACATCTGGTTTAAGTCGGACAGCGAGGCCGGAAAGTTCACCTCCAACCTGTACTCGTTCCCGACCACCTACGTGATCGACCAGAACGGTAACATTGTGGGAGAGCCGATCATGGGCGGCATCAACTCCGCTGAGCAGCGCGAGGCGCTCAACAAACTGATCGATCAGGCACTCGCGAAGAGCGAACAGTAAGTCCGTGGGACAGACAACTGAAGGGGAGTCGCTGGAAACAGCGACTCTTTTTTCTGCTTCGGGGTAGCATCATGGGTATACGTCGAAAGGGCACGCAGCTTTTCGTGCATTGCCCGAGCGGTGCGCGAAGCAACCAAGCTGTGAGTTTTCTTAAGCGTTCTGGGTATGGCAGTGTCAAGAATATCGGCGGCATAAGCGGCTACACGGGAAAGGTGGTGCGTTAGCTATGAAGGTGGTTATCGTTGGAGGCGTCGCGGGCGGCGCATCGGCGGCGGCACGTTTGCGCAGACTCGACGAGCAGGCCCAAATTGTCATCTTTGAGCGCACGGGTTTTGTATCGTATGCCAATTGTGGGCTTCCGTACTACATTGGCGGCGTGATAGAAGAAGAGAGCGCATTGACGCTGCAGTCTCCCAAGGGCTTTTGGGATCGCTTTCGCATTGCGGTCAAGACGAGTCACGAGGTGTTTGCCATCCATCCCGATTCGCATACGGTCGAGGTTCGCAATATGCTGACGGGCGAGGAATTTGTCGAGACGTATGACAAGCTCATCCTGTCGCCGGGTGCAAAGCCGATCCGCCCTGCGTTGCCGGGCATCGACTCGGATAAAATCTTTAGCCTACGCACCGTTGAGGACACGCTGCGTATTCACAGCTATGTTCGAGAGCGGCGACCGAGCAGTGCCGTCGTGATCGGCGGCGGCTTCATTGGCGTCGAGACGGCGGAGAATCTGTGCGAGCTGGGGCTCCAGGTGACCCTTCTGCAGCGTCCCGTCCAGCTTATGAACAACCTGGATTACGACATGGCGACCCTTTTGCATACCGAGGTGCGTGAGCACGGTATCGATCTGCGCCTCAAGGCCGATGTGACAGGTTTTGAGGAAGTTGATGGCCGCGTTGTCACCCATGTTGCGGGCGATGACCCTATCGGAGCCGATATGGTGCTGCTTGCCATTGGCGTGGCACCTGAGAGCCATCTGGCGCAAGAGGCGGGGCTCGAACTGGGCATCAAGGGGGCTATTGTGGTCAACGACCGCATGGAGACCTCTGCTGCCGACGTGTATGCCGTGGGCGATGCCGTGCAGGTCACGCATCAGGTGACCGGCGAGGACGCGGTCATTTCGCTTGCCGGCCCCGCCAACAAGCAGGGGCGTGTCGTCGCCGATGTCATAGCCGGCATGGACAGCTGCTACCTCGGATCGTTGGGCTCATCGGTTATCAAGGTATTCGACTTGACGGCGGCAAGCACGGGACTATCCGAAAAGGCGGCACACGCGGCGGGAATTGACTGCGACAGCGTGGTCCTGTCGCCCGGTTCGCATGCGGGTCATTATCCGGGTGCAACGCCCATGACCATGAAGGTTGTCTTCGAGAAGCAGGGATTGCGCCTGCTGGGTGCGCAAATCGTGGGCATCGATGGTGTGGACAAGCGTATCGACGTTCTGGCGACTGCCATCCAGGCAGGCATGCGCGGCGATAGGCTTAAGGATTTGGACCTAGCATACGCGCCGCCGTATTCATCGGCGAAGGATCCCGTCAATATGGCGGGCTTTATGATCGAGAACCTCAATCGCGGCATACTGGCGCAGTGGCATTGGGAGGATGAGCCCAACTTGCCACGCGATGGCAGCGTGCAGCTGCTCGATGTTCGTACGGAAGGGGAGTATGAGCGCGGGCATATCGATGGTTTCGTAAACATTCCCGTCGATGATCTGCGCAATCGCCTGAGCGAGCTCGACCGGGCCAAGCCGGTCTACGTGATTTGCCAGAGCGGCATTCGCAGCTACATTGCTTGCCGCATTTTGGCGCAGCATGGCTTTGAGTGCTTTAACTTCTCGGGCGGCTATCGCTTCTTTGCAGCCGTGACTGAGGCTCGCCGCGGCAGCGCTAACGTTATGCCGTGCGGGCTCGAAAAGTAGCGCGCATTGGAATGTGACAAAGTGACAGCCTCTTTGTCGCATCGGGGATGTTATATGCGGGATGGTGCGCCATGCGGCGTGCTGTCCCGTTCGTTTTTTGGCGCGGTTCGTTACATTCCTCACTGGTATCGGCCAAAAATGAGGATAGAGTAGGACAAACGCGCCGAACGTGAACGGCGGGGGAGCGGGCGAGCGCGCCCGCGCGAGAGAGGTTGCCGTCCATGCTGGATCTCAGAGTTATTTGCAAAAGGTACGTTACGCAGTCGTTTACGCAGGTAGCGCTCGACAGCGTAAGCCTGTCTTTTCGCGATAACGAGTTTGTAGCCATCCTGGGTCCCTCGGGTTCGGGTAAAACTACGATGCTCAACGTCATTGGTGGACTCGACCATTTCGATTCCGGCGACCTGCTGATCGATGGCATCTCGACCAAGGATTTCAGCGACCGCGATTGGGATGCCTACAGAAACAATCGCATTGGCTTTGTGTTTCAGAGCTACAACCTCATTCCGCACCAGAGCATTTTGGAAAACGTGGAGCTGGCGCTTACGCTCACGGGCGTGGGACATGCCGAGCGCCGCCAGCGTGCGCGTAAGGCGCTCGAGACGGTTGGTCTGGGCGAGCACGTTGACAAACGCCCGAACCAGCTTTCGGGCGGGCAGATGCAGCGCGTGGCCATTGCCCGCGCCTTGATCAACGACCCCGAGATTGTGCTGGCTGACGAGCCGACCGGCGCCTTGGATTCAACGACGTCCGTGCAGGTTATGGATTTGCTCAAGGACGTTGCGCGCGATCGTCTGGTCATCATGGTCACGCACAATCCCGAGCTGGCGTACCAGTACGCCACGCGCATCGTCAGCCTGGCGGACGGCAAGGTCACCGACGATTCCGACCCCTTTGATGTGGCCACGGTCGCACATCGCGAGGCAAAACCCACGCGCAAAACCTCGATGAGCTTTATGACGGCGCTGGGGCTTTCTGCCCGAAACCTCATGACCAAGAAGGGCCGTACGGCCATGACTGCCTTTGCAGGTTCGATTGGCATTATTGGCATCGCGGCGATTCTGGCGCTCTCCAACGGCGTAAACGGCTACATCAAAAAGGTCGAGGAGGACACGCTCTCAAGCTACCCGCTTACGATTTCCAAACAAGATTACGACCTGTCGTCTATGATGGGCGGACAGGGGGGCACGGATGAGGAGGCGTCCAAGGGCGAGGACTCGTCCGATGGCGCTACCGGCGGCAAGGCTCAGGGGACCGATAAGATCCCTGTGGTCACGGCCGTAAAGGACATGTTCGCAAGTGTTAAATCTAACGATATGACGAGCTTTAAGGCATGGCTTGACGACGGCGGCAACGGTATCGACAAAGAGGTCAACGCTATTCAGTATGGTTACGGCGTGACGCCGGTTGTCTATCGTTCGAGTAAGGGCGACGAGAAGCCCGTTCGCCTTGTTCCCAACGCTATGACCGAGGCCATGAGCGGAGGCGCGAGCTCGGCGGCAACGGTGAGCATGGATTCCATGGGAACGTCGGTCTTTAACGAGATGATTGACGACCAGAGCCTGCTCGACAGCCAGTACGATGTCGTTGCCGGCCATTGGCCTACGTCCGCCAACGAGGCCGTGATGGTGCTTTCGAGCCGCGGAACGGTGGGCGACTACACGCTCTACAGCATCGGCGCGCTGGATATCGATGAGCTCAACGACCTGGTTAACAGTGCCATGACGGCCGACGGCAAGGTCAAGACGCCCAAGACCGGCAGCGACTTTACCTACGACGATGCACTGTCCACGACGTTTAAGGTGTTGTCGCCGGCCGATGCCTATCGCAAAAACGAAGAGACCGGCATGTGGACTGACATGTCTGGCGACGCCGACTTTATGAAAGCCAAGGTTGCCGACGGTATTGACGTGCGCATTGTGGGCGTGGTGCGACCCAACGAGGCGGCAAACGCGAGCGCATTGTCCCCGGGCATTGCCTATACGCATGCGCTGACTCGCCAGCTTATGGAGCGTGCTGCCGATTCGCAAATCGTGCAGGAGCAGCTTGCCCACCCCGAGACGGATGTCTTTACGGGCAAGTCTTTCGATGAACTGCAAGGCGAGGCCAAACAGGGCGTGGATTTGGGCAGCATGTTCGGTGTGGACGAAGCGGCGCTGAAGAGTGCGTTCTCGTTCGATACGTCGGCGCTCTCGGGTGCGGCCGGCGGTATAGACCTTTCTGGTATCGACTTGTCCGGGCTGGACCTTGACCTTTCGGGCGTTGGGAAGGACATCGACTTCAGCGACATCATGGCCAAAGCGCCGGCCCCAGATTTCTCGGGCATCTTTGACGGTCTGGAACTCACGCCCGAGCAGATGCAGCAGGTAGGAACGCTTGCCAACCAGCTGTTTGAGGGCTTTCTGCAGTCTGATCAGTTTAAGGCGCTGTCGCCCGAAGATCTTAAGGACGCGTCAAAGCTTGCTGCCGCATTCTCGGCGTATCTTGAGAATGATGCCGCAGCCCAGCAATGCCTGGCTCAGCTCAAGGCGTTGGGCGGCGATGCCTTGGCCGAGCGTCTGCAGCAGGTGATGGGCGACTATGTGCAAAAGCAGCTGGCTCCGTATTTGCAGCAGTCTATGGATCAGGTGATGAAGGCGGTCAGCGAGCAGATTGCGACGACGGTATCAACCCAGCTCAAGGCGGGTGCGGCAGGGTTCATGGACCAAATGGCGACGCAGATGTCTTCGAGTTTTGCCAACCTGGCGAGCGCCATGCGCGTGGATGCGGGCGCCTTTGCTCGTGCCATCCACTTCAACATGGACGCCGAGGATCTGAGCTCGCTCATGATGAGCTATGCCAAGGCGTCGAAGCTCACCTACGACAACAATCTGACCACGTTGGGCTATGCGGACGAGGCGGACCCCATTTCGGTCAAGATTTTCCCGCGCGACTTTGAGGCCAAGGAGCGCGTGCTCGATTACATCGATGCGTACAACAAGCAGGTCAAAGCTGCTGGCCACGATGAGCAGGCAATCTCGTATACCGACTACATGGGCATCATCATGGGCTCGGTGACCGACATCGTGAATACTATCAGCTTGGTGCTCATCGCATTCGTGAGTATCAGTTTGGTGGTGAGCTCCATCATGATCGGCATCATCACCTACATCAGCGTGCTGGAGCGCAAAAAGGAGATTGGCATCCTGCGCGCGATCGGCGCGTCAAAGCGCAACGTGGCCAACGTATTTAATGCCGAGACCTTTATCGAAGGCCTCATTGCCGGCGTCTTTGCCATTGTCGTCGTGGTGGCCGTGAGCTTTCCGGTTAATGCCTGGGCGCTTGCGGCCAAGCAGGTGCCCAACCTGATGAGCCTGCCCGTTCAAGACGCGCTGATGCTCATTGTAATTTCGGTGCTGCTGACGGTCGTTGCCGGCCTGCTGCCGGCTCGCAGCGCATCCAAGAAAGACCCTGTGGAAGCCCTACGCTCCGAATAATGTGACAAAGGGACAGTCCCTTTGTCACATTGGGTGGCTAGCTCGTTTTGCCCATCAATGTGATACGGATGCTTGGATGGGTGTACTCGTCAAATTCATCCTCGGGATCCGTGTCAAACGAATAGTACGTTTTGATGGGGTTGTCACTCGTCCTGATGGAGATTCTCTCGTAGAGCGAACCGTTCAAAAAAGCCTGCCTAAACTCTTCGGGGAGCTTTTGCGGTGCTAGGAGCTCGGGACTCACGGTCTTGACGTCTACGGTTTGGACGACAGAGGAAAGTTCGTCCAAGTCGAGCTCGATGCGGGCGAGGTTGTCCTCAAGGCTCGCGTCGGGGTCGATCTCTGCCGCGTAGCTCACTTCCGTGAGCGTTCCCTTGTTGTCAAAATCCAGGTACGTATAGGTCTTCTGGGCATCGGAGTCGCCGTCGTGCAGATAGCCGCGGACGTGATAGCCGTAATCTTGATATCGCTCGTAGGGGTCATCGGCGGACACGTACTCGCATGAGGGCTCTAATGCCTTGCGTGCGATGGCGATCTGCTCGGCCGCGGCCGCGGCGTTCTCCTGCATCTCGATGTTTCCCTGCGCCAGCTGCGGGATATAGGCGCCGCACACGATCGCGAGGGGCAGCGCCACAAGCGCGACGACCCACTTCTTTGCACGGGGGACAGGCACGCCACAGGCCTCTGCCATGGCCCTTGCGTTGGCGAAGCTTTCGGCAAGCACGTCTGCCGCGGTGGCGACGGCGCCTACGGCAGCGGCGACTTCTGCCGCGCCGCCCAGGTTGCGTGCGGTCTCGTTGTCGCTGTTCTTGAGCAGGCGTGCGGCGGCCTGCGTGCCAACAACGCCTGCGATTTGTGCCGAGCGGTCTTTCTCGCTCTGCTCGATGGCGAGCCGGTTCTGCATTTCCTTCCACTGCTTGCCGCGCATGCCAAAACGCGGCGCGAGGGCACAGTAGCAGAATATGACGAGCTCGATGGCGGTGAGCACCAAGGCGGTCATCATGCCCGTCTCTTGGAAGCCTTCGTGATGGAAGACGATGTCGTCGATCATTTCGAAAGGAATAATCAATAAGGGCAGCACGAATGCCATGGCAAGCGCCGCGCCGGCAACCTTGGGACAGATGCAGTATCGCTGGATGCGCTTACGTTCTTGTTCGGAAAGTGTTGCCATGGCTGATCCTTGGTGTCGTAACGGTCGTTGCGGCGCATGGGGCGCGGGGCGCATCAGTTTGAGCTAGCGCTGGATAAGAACATAGAGCAAGATGCTCATCGCGATGAGCAAGAAGCCTGCGATGTTAAACATCAGTGTGGCAAAGTTGCCCACGATGGGGCGTTCGACATAGCTTTTGTCTGGGTTGCTGGGGTTGTAGTACACGGTCATTTGGCTACCGAGGGGCCAAAGCTGCTCCGCGAGGGTGCCTAGGCGGGCGATGGGGCCTGTCTGCACGTGCAGCCAGCCCTTGGCGTCTTCGTAGGCGGTGGCTTGCGTGCGGATGGGGAGTCCCGACAAGCTTTTGGTCTTTATGCCACGGAATTGTTTTTTCGCGCGGTATTGCGTGCCGTCGACGGTGTATTCCAAAACGGGATTCATTCTGCCTTCACCCATAAAGCGATGGTCGATGACCGTTCCCATGGTCACGGCGGTACAGGCCTTGGCTTTCTTGCGGGCGGCGGCCTTCATGAGCGCGCTCACTCCGATAAGCAGGATGCCGATGCCCCCAACCAAGATGAGCGCGAGCAGGGATATCTGCGACGTGGTCACGGCGTTCTCCTTTGGCGCGATACCGTCATATGTGACCCAGTATAGAGAATCCCGCCATCGATGAGCTATTGCGGGGGGGGCAATTCTGAATGTGACAAATGGACTGTTCCTTTGTCACATCGGGGACTGCGGAATCGAGGTCTAATACTTTTCCCGAGAAGTGAACGAGTGAAAACGGACTCCCGAAGCATCGACACTTTTGGCGTGCAATTTCCTGCGGTTTTGCCAGTCAAATCCTGCGGTTTTGACGCCTAAAAATGTCAATGCTTCGGGGGTCCAAATACAGCCGTTCACTTCTCGGGAAAAGTATTAGACCTCGAAATATGGGCGGCGTTCGCGAACGGCAACTAGCTTGCGTCCGGTAGCCGGCACTTGGGGCAAAGGGACTGCCCTTTTGCCCCTTCACCATTGCATCGTATCTGGTGTGGAAAAAATATCGCCTGCGTTCTCGCGCCTGCGAAGAGTTCCTGAACCGCTTGAATGGGATGTGACAAAGGGACTGTCCCTTTGTCACATTGATTTGAGAGTGGATGTTGATGAATTTATCGCTGGCCCCTATGGAGGGGATTACCGGGCATGTGTTCCGTCGCGTGCATGCGGAGTGCTTTGGCGCACTCGATTGTTATTACACGCCGTTTTTGCCGCCGCCGCGGGTGGGCAACCGCTTTGGTGGCAAGGCGTTTAAAGAGGTCGATCCTGCCAATAACCAGGGGCTTAACGTAGTACCTCAGCTGATGTCCAAGAATGCGGACGAGTTTGTGTGGGCGGCGCAGGTGCTCGCCGAGATGGGGTACCGCGAGGTCAATCTCAACCTTGGCTGCCCCTCGGGTACGGTTGTTGCCAAAGGCAAGGGTTCGGGCTTTCTGCGCAACCTGGATGAGCTCGAGGTGTTCTTGAGCGACGTGTGCGAACGCTCACCCTTGCCGGTGTCGGTCAAGACCAGGCTGGGGTTGGAAAGCGATGACGAGTACGAACGCGTGCTCGACCTCTATTGCCGCATGCCGCTGGCAGAGCTGATCGTGCATCCGCGCGTGCAAAAGGACCGTTATACGGGCTCGCCGCGTAAAGAGTTTTACGGCGAGACGTTGGAGCGGGCGCCGTTTCCCGTGGCCTATAACGGCGACATCTTTGATCTTGAGGACATGGATGCGCTGGTGGGGGCCTATCCCGGAACACGCCACGTAATGTTGGGGCGCGGCTTGCTCGCGAACCCCGCGCTGGCTCGCATGGTTAAGGGCGGCCCTGCTGCCACGGCCGCTGAGCTGCAGCGCTTCCACGACATGCTGTTTGCGGCCTATGCGGACGAGATTGGGGACAACGCGGTCTTTCGCATGAAGGAGTGGTGGTTCTACGCCAAATGCGCCTTCGCCGATCCCGCGACCGTTCACAAGCTCGTTCGCAAGACCAAAAAGGTCGATGAATACCGCGCTGCTGTCGAGCGCGTCTTTCGCGAGCAGCCGCTTGCGCCTGTTGCCCGCTTTTGTGGCTACTAGTCGTTGGGGACGTTCTTTAACGACTAGTCATTCAAGAACGTCCCCAATGACTAGATTGAAAAGCTGTACGTCAGCATCCAAAGATGTCGGAAAATGTCGACTTTGGATGCTGGCGTACATGTTTGGTTCGTATGGGTTCGGCTCGGTTGGCGCGAACTGGCCGCAGTGCGCGTGCTAGAGCAGGTTCTTCTGCACCCACGCGATGATGTCGCTCGACTCGTAGAGCGGTTTACCGTCGATGAACAGGCAGGGAACCTGGCGCTTTCCGCCGACGGCGATGAGTGTCTGCTCGGCATCGGGGTCGGTCGAGATATTGCGCTCGGGGATGGTCACGCCGTTATCGGCCAAAAAGCGCTTGACCTTTATGCAATACGGGCAGCCGGTCATAACGTAGAGCACGAGTTCGTGATCAGTAGCCATGGTGTCTCCAATCGGTTGAGGTTTCGGTTGAGATACCCAAAGCCGCCGCAGTCTATGCGCGATCCATTGATGACTCGATGGCATGGACCAGAAACGCCGTGGCTCCGGTGCCGCAGGGCTTGTCGTAGTAGTCGATAAAGCGCTGATCGGCAAGATAGCCGTGGGCGAGGCCCAGGTATGCTTCGTCTTGGGGCTCGTGTCCCCAGTTAAGGCCAATCCATCGACGGTGCATTGCTACAAGCTTGCGGGCCTCGCTGCCTTCCGGTTCGCCATCGCCCATGGCAATCGAGAGCTGGCCCAGAACAGCGCGTTCAAGTTCCTTCATGTCGTTCCATGTCTCGGGGTCCATGCCCAGCAGTGCCTCGTTTGCTGCATCGACAGCCTCGTCGCCATAGCGCGCCCGCGCCTCGGCGCCGAAGCGCTCCTCGTTTTCCTGCACGGCGCGCCAGCGCTCCAGCTGCGGCAAGACGGCACCCATGAGTGAGACGGCCTCGTCGAGCGACATGCCGGTGTTTTGTGCCAGGCGCGGGGCACAATCCTCGATCATTGCCTCCATCGTGGTGTCGTAGGTGTACTTGCCGTGCTCGTAGCACCACTTGCAGTAATGGTCGGTCGTGGCGCCCGTGGCGTCGGTGCCGCAGTCGTTGGGCGTGAGTATCATGCCGCAGCTCTGACAATAGTGCTCGGGCATTTCGAGCAGGTGGGACAGCGGTTCTCCGGTTATGGCGGCAATGAGCTTCATCATGTCGATGCCCGGTGTGACTTCGCCGCGTTCCCAACGGCTGACGGCTTGGCGTGTGACGAAGAGCTTGGCGGCGAGTTGCTCTTGGGTAAGATGATGGGCGCGACGGACAGCAATGAGCTTTTCTGCGAAGGCCATAACGGCTCCTTTCTGCTGGTTGTTGGCTTTAAGCATACGCGGCGGCAGGTGCCCTTCCAAGCAACCGTTGGTTGCGCGACGGGGGCTGCGGCGAAGAATTGCGTACAACGTCCCACGCCTCCATGCCGTACAATGACCGGCATGGAACCTATTGCACACATACATACCGATCTGCCGCAGAAGTTCGGCATTCCGCGCAACAGCTTTTTGGCGCCCCATTTGCAGGGACGCATCGTCTTTGAACCGGAATTTGCCTCCAACGCAGCAGTTGAGGGTCTGGATTCCTTCTCTCACCTATGGTTGCTCTGGCGCTTCGAAAACGGCACGCCCGGCGGCACGGCTAAGGACATAGCCGCCGATGCCAAAAAGCAGGACAGGTCCGGAACTAATGCCAAGTGGTCGAAAACCGTGCGTCCGCCGCGTCTGGGCGGAGCCGAGCGTGTGGGCGTCTTTGCCACGCGCAGTCCGTTTCGCCCTAATCCCATCGGTCTCACCTGCGTCAAGCTTGATCGTGTCGAGCTCACCGACGATGGTCCCATCATCCATGTGTTGGGGGCCGACCTGCGCGACGGCACGCCCATCTACGACATTAAGCCCTACATTCCGTTTGCGGATTGCCATCCGGATGCGACCGGCGGCTGGATTGAGGATGCGCCGTGGCAAGAGCTCGACGTCGAGTTTCCGCAAGCGCTGCAGGATATGGTCCCGCCTACAAAGCTTCCTGGCTTGGTTGAGGTTCTTCGCCAGGATCCGCGCCGCGCGGGCAGCAAGCACGAGCCAAACCGTGTTTATCACTTGGCCTTCGCCGGGCTCGACATATCTTTTACGGTCGATGAAACCCGGCTAACCGTAGTCGCCGTCAACGACGCGCAAGACTAATCAGCCATTCGTCCGCACCCGTCAAATTAAGAGCCAAACCCCATGCCAAAACCGCCCATGCTGGTGGACAATAACGCCTACCAAAACAATCCGCTTTGCATGGGAGCCCAGGATGAAATACGACTTTACTTCGCTTATCGACCGCCACGGCATGGACTCCATCGCCGTTGATTCTTGGGGTGAGATCCCCGGCATGGCTCCAAACGCACCCGACGAGGGCTTCGATCGCATTCCCATGTGGGTGGCGGACATGAACTTCGCCACGGTGCCCACGGTCCAGGAACACATCATTCAGCGTGCCCAGCACCCCATGTTTGGCTACTTTGATCCGCGTGCCGAGTACTCTGACCGCATCATCGAATGGCAGAGCCGCCGCAATGGCGTCGAGGGTCTGCGCCCTGAACATATCGGTTACGAAAACGGCGTGCTGGGCGGTGTTGTGTCGACGCTGCGCGCGTATGTCCAGCCGGGCGATGCGGTGCTGGTCCACAGCCCCACCTACATCGGCTTTACCAAGTCTATCGAAGCCGCGGGCTATCGCATTGTCCACAGCCCGCTTAAGCTCGACGACCAAGGCGTGTGGCGTATGGACTATGAGGACATGGAGCGCAAGCTCGCCCAAAACCACATCCATGCCGCGGTGTTCTGCTCGCCGCACAATCCCTGCGGGCGCGTATGGGAGCGCGACGAGATCGAGCGCGCCATGGACATCTATCGCCAGCATGATTGCGTGGTGATCTCGGATGAGATTTGGTCCGATATCATCCTGCCGGGTCACAAGCATATCCCGACGCAGTCGGTGAGCGAGGATGCCCGCATGCGCACGGTTGCCCTTTATGCGCCCAGCAAGACGTTTAACCTGGCGGGCCTGGTCGGCAGCTACCACATCGTCTATAACGAGACGCTGCGCGACCGCGTGTGCGCCGTGTCCGACAAGACTCACTACAACGAGATGAACGTCCTCTCCATGCATGCGCTTATCGGTGCCTATCAGCCTCAGGGCTATGAGTGGGTGGACGAGCTCAACCAGGTGCTTGCCGGTAATATCGAGTGCTTCTGCGATTACGTTGACGAGCATTTTGCGGGCGTGTCCTATTCGCGTCCGCAAGGCACGTACATGGTGTTTCTGGACTGCACCGAATGGTGCCGCGAGCATGGCCGCGATATTCAGTGGCTGCTCGACGAGGGGGCGCGCGTGGGCGTGGGGTATCAGGACGGCCGCCCGTTCCACGGGCCCTGCCACATTCGCGTGAATCTGGCGCTGCCGCTTTCGCGCGTAAGGGAGGCGTGCGACCGCCTGGACCGCTACGTTTTTGGGGTATAGGGGGCGCTCGATTCGAGTGCTGCCCCATGTGCCCACGCCGTCAAAATGTGTGGGCACATGGGGCGCAGAGGGTAGCGAGCGCGTTTTCCGCATTCGCTACTTTTCATGAATCTGCTTGCCGCAAAGATGTTCAATCGAAATCTCGTAGAGCTGGACGCCCTTTATGTCTTTGGCGATCTCCTCCTCGACTTCTTCGGCAGAAGGGTAGTACTTAAGCGCGAGCTGACGGACTTTGTCCTCGATAAACGCGGGCGCTTCATCTACCAGGCGACAACGACCAAAGACAACGGTACTCATAACGTAGGGAGCCCAGTCGCCGTCCTTGTACCACACGTTGCCGTAAACGGTAAAGCAGACTTTATCATCATGCCTGAGTGAATCGACCTTGTGGCCAGCCTTGGCGCCATGGAAATAAATCTTGTCGTGCTCGGCGTCAAAGAAGTAGTTGACGGGAATGGCATAGGGGTAGCCATCATCGCCGTTGACGGCAAAGACGCCGCGCTTGCAGGTAGCGAGCAGTTCGCGCGCTTTCTCGTCGGTGATGGCGCGTTTCTTTCGACGTAAGGGCCTAAACATCGTTGGCTTCCTTTCTACTGCGCATGGTGGTTGAGCACAAATTATAGCGAAACAGCCCCGTTTTTCTTGATACAGGCGAGTATGTTTTTGAGCTTGCTAAAGTCGAGCGGTTTGGGCAGATGGGCGTTCATGCCGGCGTCGTGTGCCGCCTTGGCGTCTTCGGCAAAAGCGTTGGCGGTGAGCGCGATGATGGGGATGTCGGCCGCATCGGCCTTTTCGCTCAGGCGGATCGCCCGGGTTGCCTCGTAGCCGTCCATGCCCGGCATCATGATGTCCATCAGGATTGCATCGAAGCTGCCGGCGGGACGACCAACATATAGATCGACCGTTTCGTTGCCGTCGGCGGCGCGAGTCACGACGATGCCTTCGCTTTCGAGCAGAGCTTGGGCAATCTCGGCATTGAGTTCGTTATCTTCTGCCAAAAGGACGTTCATGCCGGCGAGCGAGCAGCTGCTTACCTGCGTGTCTGCACATTCTTTTATCTGAGGGTTCTTGTCGATATCGAGCGGAATCCGGACGTCAAACGTACTCCCCACGCCAACCTCACTCGAAATCTCAATCGTGCCGCCCATCATATCGATGAGCGATTTGACGATAGACATGCCAATGCCGGTTCCTTGGAACTTGCTGCGCGCATCGTCGCCTTCCTGGGCAAACGGCTCGTAAATGTGCGTCAAAAACTCGGGCGTCATACCAATGCCGGTATCCGAGACGCTAAAGCAAAACACGGCGTGCTCGTCGTCGACCGGTTTGATGGTCGATGAGAACGTGACGGTGCCTCCGTGCTTGTTGTACTTGATGCTGTTGTCGAGCAGGTTGACAAGGATCTGCCGAATATGGGTGGGGCTGCCGATCATATATTGGTCGACAGCGTAGGGCTCGCTGGTGTCGAGCATGGTTATGCCGCGGTCCGATGCGCGGAGCTTGCACAGTACGAGCGCATTGTCGCACAGCTCTTTAAGGTTGAATGATTCGTGCTCGAGCGTCACTTTGCGCTCCTCGATCCTGCCCATCTCGAGGATGTCGTTAATCAGTGACAGCAGGTGATTGGCGGCAACGCGCGCCTTGGCGCGGCTTTCGCGGGCGACCTGCATGTCGCCTTCTCTCAATTCCTCAATTTCGATAAGGCCCAGGATGCCGTTGAGCGGCGTGCGGATGTCGTGGCTCATGCGCGTGAGGAAAGCGGTTTTGGCGGCATTGGCGGCATCGGCTTTCTGCCGTTCCTCCTGTGCGCGGTAAAGCGACCAGACAAGGATGACGATGCCGGTGAGCAAAATGCAGATGACGACTGCCGCAATGACGATGCGGTTGCGGTAGAGAAGTCGGAACGCATCCGATTCTTGCGCCGAGTACGATGTGGGGAAATAGCTGTTTGCAGAGAGCGATTCACCTGCATTGACGATGCCCTTATTGATGATTCCCAGCAGCTCGGGCTTGCCGCGCGAAATTAAACACGATAGTTGCGCCGTGTTGGTGAGTTCCTGTGTTTCGAAATCCTCGATGTCGTAGATGTCGCGGAGAGTTTCCAGGCGCGTGCTGGGGACAATGATGCAACGTGCCTTCCCCTCATTGAGGGCTTTGAGCACCTCGCCGTCATTCGAATACTCGGTTACCGTTGCGTTCGGAAAGAGACTTTCGAGCTCAAAACGGTTAACGATTGTGCTCTTTGTACAAGCGATGTTCTTAAGGTCGCTGTTCAGGTTTTTGCCACTGTGAATGGCGGTCAGCGAAACCGTTCCCATCGAGTTTGACTGGATGACCCCTGTCTGCTCGGCGAGCCAGTAGTCGCGAAACAACGGTAGGGCGACATCGATGGTTCCGTTGGAAAGGGCTTTGATCATTTGCTTGTTGTTCGAGAGTGCGATTGTTTTGACCGTAATGTCAAACTTGTCGTGCAACGTCGTTGCAAGCGAGGCGAGCGACCCTTCCATCTCGCCGTCGTCATTTTGCGTACAGTAGGGAAGTTGGTTTTTAAGATAGCCGAGCGTGATGGTATTGCCGTTTTCTTTGAGCCAGGTGGTCTCGGTGCCGGTGAGCGATGACGAGCCACTGTTTTGGGTCGAGTAACTCGATTTGACTTCCTCGTTATAGCGCGGGTTATCGCGGGCGATGGTCGTCATGGCGGCGTTGATGTCGTTCATCAGATCGGGGCGGCTTTTGGGAACGGCAAAATAGTAGTCGCTCGAGCCTACGTAGAACATGGGCGACGCATCGGGCGACGAAATGGTGTCGTTCATGATGACGGCGTCGACCTCGCCGTCTGAAAGTGCCTCAAAGAGGGCGCCGCCGGTGTCGATTTCTTTATAGGTACAGGTGACACCTTCGTTGGCGAGCCACTGCTGGCCGACGAAGGTTTGCATAACGCCAGAGTTGCAGCCGATGGTGAGGCCTTGGAGTGCCTGGGGGTCACCCTTGGCCAGATCGTCGCGATCGGGCTTGGCGTAGATGTAGTAGCGCTCGGTGCCCTCGGGGTTTGAGGAAAAGAGTAACTTTTGCTCGCGTTCTACTGAATGCGAGATGTTGGGCATGAGGTCGATTTCGCCCTTCTCGAGCATGTCCATGAGCTCGGTGAAGGTGCCGGACACGTATTCGTACTGCCAGCCAGGGGTGTAGTACGAGAGGGTCTGGAGGTACTCGTAGCCCCATCCCGAGAGGCGCTCGCCCGGTGTGCCTTCCTGGAACCCCTCGTTGTTGACAAGCCAGCCGACGCGGACCGTCTTGACCTGCTGGTCGGAGTCGGCGGCAAAGGCCGGGGTGGGCATGACGGCGCTCAGTAGTGTGAGCGCAGCAAGCGCGACGGCTAGGGTGCGATATAGAGCTAAGCGAAGGACGGCGGAAGGTTTCACAGACAATCCTATCGAGTTGAGACAGTTTCGCATAAGGATACCAGCTCAGCCTGCCCATTCAGCCGCCGCACCGCTAAACGGTTAGGTAGTCATTGGGGACGTTCTTAACTGACTAGTCGTTTAAGAACGTCCCCAATGACTAGTTCCGTTTGCGGGGGAGGCGTGGGACAATACCGAGCGAATGTGATTGGGCGTCTGGGAAAAGGGGTCGCGATGAACAAGTTGAGGACGCTTGCCGACGTGTTGCGCCAGGCTGGCTTTGCGCGCATCACGGGCCTGTTTCTCGTCTTCTATCTGCTGTGCTCGACGGCCGTCTGGCTGTCCGAGCCCACGACCCTTACGTTTGGCGACGGCCTCTGGTTTAGCTTTGAGACCGTATCGACGATCGGCTTCGGTGATATCCCGGCCGAGACGCCGGTTGCCCGCGCTATCACCGTCGTTTTGAGCGTCATCAGCATCTTCTACATCGCCATGCTCACGGGCGTGGCGGTGAACTACTGCAACACGCTCATCAAGATGCGCCAAAAGGACACCATGGCGCGCTTTATGGATGATCTGGAGCATTTGGAAGAGCTCGATCGTGACGAGCTTGCCGACCTATCGCGCCGTGTGCGCGAATATCGCCGACGCCAACGCTAGAACGGGCGCCGCGCGTCACGACGAGGGGGACTGAATATGAATATCACGGTATACCTGGGTGCCAGCGTCGGCAATGACCCGGCGTTTCTGCCCGCGGTGCAGGAGCTGGGCGACTGGATTGGCGCTAACGGACACGCGTTGGTATACGGCGGGTCCAAGTCGGGTCTGATGGGTGCGCTCGCCGATAGCGTACTCGAGGCAGGTGGACACGTGACGGGTGTTGAACCGAGCTTTTTTATCGAGGCCGAGTTTCAACATGACGGTATCGACGACCTCATCGTGACGAGTGACATGGCCGAACGCAAGGCCAAGATGATTGAGCTCGGTGACGCGTTCATCGCCTTTCCCGGTGGGACGGGTACGCTCGAGGAGATTGCCGAGGTCATGTCCGCCGTGTCGTTGGGGCATCTCGATGCGCCGTGCATTCTGTACAACCTTGGGGGCTACTACAACGATCTTAAGGCGTTGCTCGAGCACATGATTGATAAAGGGCTTTCGAGCCCGAGGCGCCAGCACGGCATCTACTTTGCCGACGATTTGCGCGAGATTGCCTCGATTATCAACGGATAAGTCTTGAGCCTGCCCCACTATGACTCCCAATGGTGCCGTTTGCGGCGCAGACGGTTGGCTCGTTCGGGTAACGCTCGCTCTACAATAAAACGTATCTTTGCCGAATTTGACCACGGGAGGTCCCGATGGATAGTCTTGCAAAACCCAAAAACCGTGCGCTGTTTTTAGTTAGCGTTGCCGTGACCGGTGCGTTCGCAGGCGCCGCGGTCTGGCTGTTCTTTTTTGCGATGGAGCACGGTGTCGACTATCTATGGACCGAGATTCCGCACGCGCTGGGCGTCGCTTCGCCTGAGCTCGCGAGCGGCCCGTTCGGTTTTCTGCCGTACCCGTTTTTTGTCTGCTTGCTGGGCGGCCTGCTGATCGGTCTGTACGAAAAGATTACGGGCACCAAGACCGATGACCTCAACCAGGTGATGGCCAAGGTTAAACAAGACGGTCGCTACCCGTACGACAACCTCGGCAAGCTTTCGCTTGCGGCATTGCTGCCGCTGCTGTTTGGCGGAAGTATTGGACCGGAGGCCGGCCTGACCGGAGTTATCGCGGGTCTGTGCAGCTGGGTCGGCGACCGCATGCGTCGCTTTGGCGCCGAGTTTAGGGAGCTCACGCTGCTGGGCACCCAGGCTGCCCTGACGGCGCTCTTTACCGCGCCCGTGTTTGGCTTTGTGGCGCCGCTCGCCGGTAGCGCCGACGGCCAGGGCGCTGGCGAGGACTCCGCGTCCGATGAGATCACCATCAAGCTGCCCAAGGCGCAAAAGACCGTGGTCTACGGCATCGCGATTGCCGGCGGTCTGGGCACCTATCTGCTGCTCGGCCAGCTTATGGGCGGCGGCATGGGCATGCCCAGGTTCGAGGCCGCCCAGGTGGGTAACCTGGAACTTGTCTGGTTCATTCCGCTGGCGTTGGTCGGCACCGTATGCGGTTGGCTGTACTTTGTCTCTGAGCATGCAAGCGAGGCACTGTCCCATGCAATAGGGGAGCGCCCGGTCGTCAAGGCCATGCTGGCCGGCCTGGCGCTCGCCATCTGTGGCACGGTCCTGCCCTACACCATGTTTGCCGGCGAGACCCAGGCCGATGTGCTCATGGAAACCTATCTGACCATTCCCGCTGGCGTGCTTATCGCGACCGGTCTTGTTAAGGCCATGCTGACGCCCGCCCTCATCAACCTTGGTTGGCGCGGCGGCCACTTCTTCCCGGTTATCTTCTCGGGTGTGAGCCTGGGCTATGGCCTTGCCATCCTCACCGGCGCAGATCCGGTCTTTTGCGTCGCCGTCTGCACCGCCTCGACGATGGGCGCCGTCATGCGTCAGCCCGTCATGGTCGTGGGCCTGCTGCTCATGTGCTTCCCGCTCAAGGGCATCGTCTGCATGATCATCGCCGCTGTTATCGCCGCCGGCATTCCGCTTCCCAAGCCGCTGCGCAAGTAGTACGGTGGCGCACGCCGGGGACATGCCGTTTGCCATGGATTTGCGGATGGGCGATTGCGACCGATTGCGGCCCGCGTGGGTCGAGATTTGCTTGCCTACAGGTCGCGTGCCCGATAGACCTTGGTGCTGACGGTGCAGCTGATTGCACATAGCGTGAGGGCCAGTACGGCAATTCCTGCGCACAGGCAGCCGAGGACGGCGGGATCGGGATTCGCCCCAGCAATCGACATGAGCCAGTTGCTGATGGGGTTGGAGGAGCTCAGCGTGGCCATGGCAAGGCATCCGAGCAGGGCAAACAGGCCGACGGAAAGGCGCAGCGCCTCCATGTGTCCAAATCGAAAGAACAGCGGCTGTGCCAGAAACACCATCATGAGGGAGATGAGCATCGATGCGGCGGAGGCTATTGTGGTCTCAAAGACGATCTGTCCCGTCGAGGGCATGCCCGTGTGATCGAAGAACGGAAGAGTGATGGTGCTCAAAAGCACGGTCGCGCACGCCATGATGGCCGAGAAGGCAACAATGCAGAGGTAACGTGCGCAGATGATGTCTTTGCGCGAGAGGGGCAGCGTTGCCCGATAGCGCTCCCATCCGTTTTGATTGTCGTAGCCGGCCAGCGAGCTCATGACCACGATGGGCGACATGGCACTGACCGCGCAGGCGCCGGCGCTCATACTGGCATCGCCATCCGATGCGTTGGCGAGGGTTAGTACGACGAAGATGAACAGGCCGACGCCCGCGATGCTCGGGACAAGCGTGCGGACGATGGCGAGCTCAGACATAAAGGCGCGTTTCATTTCGAAGCCCCTTTCAGTATGAGGCGAAGATAGTCATCAATGGTTGCCCGGTCGCAGGGAATCTCGGGGAAGGCCTCGAGCGCCTCGCGACGGTTGGGTACGAGCACGTCCACGCTATAGGCGTGGTGGGCGGCACGGGCACCTTCGACGCAAGCCATAAGCTCTGCGGCCTGTGCTTGGGTGCAGTGGGCGATGCCGGCTCGGTCGGTAATGTCCTCGCGCGGCAGGTCAAACACAATCGAGCCGTTATCGATGCAGATGACGCGGTCGGCAGTGCGATCGAGGTCGGATGTAATGTGGCTCGAGAGCAGCACGCTGTGCTGGCCGTCGGCGACAAAGGCAAGCAACTCGTCGAGCAGTTCCTCGCGCGCCATGGGATCGAGGCCCGCGGTGGCTTCGTCCAAAACGAGCAGCTTGGCATTGTGGCTGAGCGCACAGGCGAGCTGCAGCTTCATGCCCATGCCGCGGGAGAGGTCCTTGACCTTCGTCTTGGGATCGAGGCCAAATCGGTCGATGAATCCGGCGAACGTTTCGCAGCTCCACGTGGGGTATGCCGGGCCTACGAGCTTCTCGACCTGGCCCACCTTGAGCGTGGAGGGGAAGGGACACGTGTCCAGGACAAGCCCGATGCGGGAGCGCAGGTGGCGCTGCGTCTCGTCGGGCGCGTTGGCGTCGCAGCGCTGTCCAAGCAGATGCACCTCGCCGGCATCGGGCTTTATAAGCCCAAGCGCGGCGCGAATGGTCGTCGTCTTGCCGGCGCCATTTGCGCCCACAAAGCCAACGATCTGGCCGGGCTCCACGGCAAGCGTGACGTCGCGCAGTGAAAAGCGGTCGCTCACGCGGCGCGATACACCTTTGAGTTCTAGCAACTTTTGCATGGTATAGCCTTTCTTGCAGATGGCTACTGCATGGTTTCGGGGGCTACGAGGTCGAGCATCTCGTGCAGCTTGTCGCGCGTGACGCCCAAGGCTTCGGCTTGGCTCGCCGCTTTCGCAAGCAGCTCTTCGATATGGCAGAGCTGGTTTTCGCGCAAGAGTTCTTGGTTGCCCTCGGCGACAAAACAGCCCTTGCCCTGCACGGTGCAGATAAAGCCGAGTTGCTCCAGGTCGGCGTAGGCGCGCTTGGTGGTGATGACACTCACGCCAAGATCGCTCGCGAGTGCACGGATGCTGGGGAGTTTGGCTCCCGCAGCGAGCGCGCCCGAAAGGATCTGAGCTTTGACTTGCGAGGCTATTTGCTCGTAGATGGGCTTGTCGCTCGAATTGGATAGGATGATGTCCACAGCGGCTCCTTAGCTGATGGGCTACACGTGTATATAACCGGTAAGCACAGTATATATACACTATGTACAGTTACGCAAGAGACAAATTCGGATTGGGCCGGCTACCCAGGCCCCAACTGATGAATTTGTCCTGATAGGTGCCCTATGGCGGGATTTCGCGGCTACAATAGTACGGTTACAACGACGTAATGCACTCAATGCAAGAAAGGATCCGCATGGCAAGCCTGTCGGATGAAATCTCGTCGCGCCGCACATTCGCGATCATCAGCCACCCGGACGCCGGTAAGACCACGCTTACCGAGAAGCTGCTGCTCTATACCGGCAGCATCCAGACCGCCGGTTCGGTCAAGGGTAAGAGCTCGGCCAAGCATGCCGTCTCGGACTGGATGGACATCGAGAAGGAGCGCGGTATTTCCGTTACCTCCTCGGTGCTGCAGTTCACCTACAACGGCGCTTGCGTCAACATCCTCGATACCCCCGGCCACCAGGACTTCTCGGAGGATACCTACCGTACCCTTATGGCCGCCGACGCCGCAGTCATGGTTATCGACGGCGCTAAGGGCGTCGAAGCCCAGACCAAAAAGCTCTTTAAGGTCTGTACGCTGCGCCATATTCCCATCTTCACCTTTGTGAACAAGCTCGACCACGAGGCTCGCGATCCGTTTGAGCTCATGGAAGAGATCGAGAACGTCCTGGGCATCAATACGTATCCCATGAACTGGCCGATCGGCAGCGGGCGCAATTTCCGTGGCGTGTTCGATCGTCAGACTCGTCGCGTTATCGCCTTTGAGGGCGACGGTCACGCCAACGCCACCAAGAAGGTTGCCGAGGTCGAGGCCGAGTTGGGCGATCCTTCCATGGATGAGCTTATTGGCGAGGAGAACCATAAGAACCTGATGGACGACATCGAGCTGCTCGATGGCGCCGGCGATGAGCTCGACTTGGATGCTGTAGCCTGCGGCAAGCTGAGCCCGGCGTTCTTTGGCTCGGCGCTCACCAACTTTGGTGTGGAGCCCTTCCTTAAGGAATTCCTGCGCCTTGCCCCGACGCCGCGCGCCTACACCGATACGCTCACCAGCGAGCCGGTCGCGCCCGCCGAGAACGACTTTAGCGGCTTTGTGTTTAAGATCCAGGCCAACATGGACAAGAACCACCGCGACCGCATTGCCTTCGTGCGCATTTGCTCGGGCAAGTTCGAGCGTGGCATGGATGCCTTCCATATGCAGGGCAACCGCAAGCTCAAGCTGGCTACGGGCACCTCGATGATGGCCGACGATCGCGCCATCGTGGACGAGGCGTACGCCGGCGACATCGTGGGCCTGTTCGATCCCGGTATCTTTAGCATCGGCGACACCGTGTGCTCCGGCAAGCGCCACGTGCAGTATCCGCAGATCCCGACGTTTGCCCCCGAGATGTTTGCCCGCATTACGCAGGTCGACACGCTCAAGCGCAAGCAGTTTGTGAAGGGCATGGAGGAGCTTGCCCAGGAGGGCGCCATCCAGATCTTCCGCGAGCTGGGTGCCGGCATGGAGAGCGTCATCGTGGGCGTGGTCGGCGTGCTGCAGTTTGAGGTACTCGAGCGCCGCCTCAAGGCCGAGTACCGTGTTGAGGTTCGTCGCCAGCCGCTGCCCTATACGGACATCCGCTGGATCCAAAACGACCCCGACACCATCGATATCCCGGGCCTTTCGCTCACGCGCGATACCCTGCGCGTCGAGGACATGCGCGGCGGCAAACTGCTGCTGTTCACGAGCCCGTGGAACGTGGACTGGGCTACCGACCACAACCCCGACCTTGTCCTGTCGGAGTTCGGCAACGTAACGTTTTAGCGCACCGGCGCGGTGGCCCTGCGGGGCTGCCGCGTCGTTTGCTTGCCTGATGCCGTGTGAGCGGCTATTATACCCATCGTCGTCTCAAGCCCGTGACGTCCGAGCAGTTCGGGTCCGATATCCTGCTCGTTAAACCTAAAACCAAAGGAGTACATAATGATCAAGAAGGTCATGGAGGACTACAAGGTCCTGTTGCGGAGCATTCCCGCGGCAACGGTTTCGCTGTTTTTCGTGAGTGTCATCATGATGAACCTGCTGGCCAACAAAGAGCTTATCAGCCTGCCATATCTGGCGCTCGACTGCGGCTTTGTGGTGAGCTGGGTCTCGTTTTTGTGCCAGGACATGATCTGCAAGCGTTTTGGCGCCAAGGCATCCATCAAAATCTCTATCCTCGCGCTGGCGGTCAACCTGGCCGTAAGCCTGTGCTTTTGGCTGTGCTCGCTCACGCCCGGCATGTGGGGCGCCTACTATGACACGGGCATGATCGAGGTCAACACCGCCCTTAACGCCACCATCGGCGGCACCTGGTACGTGGTGTTGGGCTCTTCGCTGGCAATGCTCGTTTCTGCCGTGGTGAACTCCACGCTCAACCAGTCGCTCGGCCGTATGCTCAAAAAGAATAACTTTGCGAGCTTTGCCTTCCGTTCCTATGTGTCCACGGGTGTTGGCCAGTTTATCGACAACCTGGTCTTTGCCATTGTGGTGAGCCACACGTTCTTTGGTTGGACCTGGGTACAGGTCCTTATGTGCTCGCTGACCGGCGCTGTTGCCGAGCTGCTGTGCGAGGTCTTCCTGAGCCCCGTGGGCTACAAGGTCGTGCGTGGCTGGGAGCGTGAGAATGTGGGCGCCGAGTACCTCGAGCGCCACGCAATCGCCTAAGGAGCAAGTATGCGGGTTTTGATCACGGGTGCTTCGGGTGGTATTGGAGCCGCGTGCGTGCAGCGCTTTTTGGACGAGGGTCACGAGGTCGTGGGCTTTGATCTGCTGCCGGCGGCAGTCGAGCACGAGCGCTATCGCCATCTGATCGTCGATGTCCGCGAGCCGGATTCGTTTCCAGACGAGCTTGAACCCCAGGTGATCGTGAACGTTGCCGGCACGCAGGATTCGGCCGACGATATTGCCGCCAACCTGTGCGGCACCATCAACGTGACCGAGCGCTATGCCTTTGTGGGGGAGGGGCTTGCCGCCAAGCCGGCGCCGGCCATTACATCCGTGGTCAATGTGGGGTCGGCGAGCGGGCATACGGGATCGGAGTTTCCCGCCTATGCCGCCAGCAAGGGCGGCGTTATCGCCTACACCAAGAACCTTGCAAACCGTCTGGCGCCGCAGGCTATCGCCAACAGTGTGGACCCGGGCGGCGTTATCACGCCGCTCAACCGTTGCGTGATGGAAGACGAACACCTGTGGAACCAGATTATGGAGCTCACGCCGCTTAAACGCTGGGCCACCGCCCAAGAGATCGCCGAGTGGATCTACTTTGTGGGCGTGACCAACCGGTTTATGACCGGGCAGAGCCTGCTGATCGATGGCGGCGAGGCCGGCCGCACACAATTTATTTGGCCCGAATAGGAAACGCGCCCGATGGGAAGCCGTCGGGCGCGTTTTTTGATGTATCGATTTTTAGCCGAGGCAAGTCCAGTTGACGGGGGTCGAGCCGTGCTGTTCGAGTAGCCGATTGGCAGCGGAGAAGGGGCACGACCCCATAAAAGCGGGGAGTTCTGCCGTGGCACGGTTTGCCGAAAGCGGCGAGGGGTGCGTAGAGGCCAGACAGAACTTGCCGGTTGCCTTTCCCGCGCCGGTCGCGGCGAGCTTGCCTTCGACCATCTGCTGGGCAAAGCGACCCCATGCCAAAAAGACGACCGGCTGGGGCAGCTGACAGCAGCGTTCGATGACGTAATCGGTCAGGGTGCTCCAGCCCAGCTTGGCGTGCGAGTTGGCGGCATGCTCGCGCACGGTGAGCGTCGTGTTGAGGAGCAGGACGCCCTGTTGTGCCCATGGGGTTAGGTCTCCCGTGGCGGGAATGGGACAACCCAGATCGGCGTTGAGTTCCTTATAGATGTTGCGCAGGCTCGGCGGCAACTTGGTTTGCGACGCGGGGACCGAGAACGATAACCCCATGGCCTGGTTGGGTCCGTGATAGGGATCTTGACCCAAAATGACAACCTTGACCTGGTTGGCCGGCGTATAGGCGAGGGCATTGAGGATGTCGTCTTGTGCCGGGTAGATAGTCTGCTCGGCACGTAAAAGGGCGATGCGCTCGAGCAGCTGGTTCGTTGTGTCACGTACCGGCTGCGGCGCATCGCCCAACCAAGTTGCTATGTTGCGGTCGCGAGTTGCGGTGTCCATGGGGCTCCTTTACGGCAGATGCTCTGTTGGCATCTATTGTAAAGGCGCACCGGTTGCCTTTATGCCGCGGCTGCATGAAGAGTGGGGTCTACGAGACGCGCTCGGGCGCTCCTGCCATGTGAGCGTGTCCTTGCGAGCGAAGGCGCGGGAGCTCGACGGTTGCCACCATCACACCGGTGAGGATGAGGGCGGCGCCAAAGAAGGCGATGGGGCTCAGGACCTCGCCGACCAGGAAGAACGAGAAGACGGCGGAGCAGACCGGCTCCAGCGAGAAGGCAAAGCCGGTGGTCTCGGCGGGCACGTGGGGCTGCACGAGCGTCTGGGTGATAAAGCCGTAGGCAGAGCAGATGAGTGCGAGCGCGACGACCACGACGATTTCGTTGGGCGTGCTGGGAAGCGTGAAGCCGCCAAAGGTGCACGCGGCGATGCCCGAGAACAGGCCGCCAAAGCCCAGCTGCCAAACACCCAAGGCCAGTGGGTCGACTTCTTCGACAAAGCGCTTGGCTACGATAATGTGGCTGGCATAGATAAAGGCTGAGAGCAACATGATGATCGCGCCGGGATTCAGGCTGGTAAAGTCGGCACCCGAGAGCAGCAGCATACCGCAGGTGACGATGGCGGTGCCGATGAGTACCTTGCGCTCGGGGGCGCGACGCAGCAGGGCGGCGTTGGCAAACGGCACGATCACGACCGTCAGGCTCTGCAAAAAGCCAGCGGTGGAGGCGGAGGTGAGGCTGGAGCCCAGGCACATGCAGGTGAGCTCGGTTGCCATGATGGCGCCGATGATGGCGGCGCGAACCATCAGGTCACGGTTGATGCGCAGCGCGTGCTTGTGAAAGAGCACAAGGCAAGCTGCAAAGGCGATGATGCAGCGCAGCGCAACGATGCTCGTGGCGTTCATGCTGTCCATGCCGATCTTCATGAGGGGGTACGAAAAGCCCCATGCGACGGGAACGGAAAATGAGAGCGCGATTGCTTTTTTGCGATCCATGGGACTCCTTTTGTTACAGAACGGTTTCGCAAAAAGGATTCTGCTCCCAGATATGGATGTAGTAAAGCGAATGTATCTTCAGTATGATTAAGAAATACTAATGCTAGTAGAAAAAGCCCTGGCAAAACGTTTTACGGCTACATCGATGTGGAGGCACGATGGCATCGCGGTATCAGATTGTTTGTATGGTGGTCGATTGCGGCAGTCTTAAGGGCGCGGCCGACGAACTGGGCTATACGCAAAGTGCGGTGAGCCAGGCCGTCAAAGCGCTCGAGCGCGAGCTGGGTACCACGCTTATCGAGCGCGGTAAGCAGGGCGTTTCGCTTACGCGCGACGGTAAACAATATCTGCCGTTCCTGCGCCAGATTGTGACCGCTGAGGCCGAGCTCGAGGGCAAGCGCCAGGAGCTGCTGGGGTTCTCCTCGACTGATATTCGCATTGCGACATTTACCAACGTGAGTCGTACCGTGTTGCCACGCGTGATCCGCGACTTTGGTGCGCTGCACCCGGGCGTACGCTTTACCCTCAAGCAGGGCGATTACACGCGCAACGCTCAATGGGTACACGATGGCGTGGTTGATTTTTGTTTTACGGCGCGCGGATTTACTACGGGGCTCGAGAAGCGCGTGGTCTATCACGACGAGTTGGTAGCATTGTTGCCGGCCGCGCATCCGCTGACGGCAAAGGAAAAGGTGACACTCGCCGACCTGGCGTCCGAACCGTTTGTGTTACTGGATGAGGGCGAGCAGAGCCTGGTGCTCGATGCATTCGCGGCGCACGGGCTGTCGCCGCACGTGACGAGTGAGGTCACCGACGACTACACCATCATGGCGATGGTGGAGGAGGGCCTAGGCGTAAGTATGCTGTATCGCCGTACCGTCGAGGGCATGCGGGCCGATATCCGCGTACGTCCCATCGTGCATGCTCCCTCGCGCGACGTGGTGGCAGCTTGGCGCAGCTGGGACACCATGCCTATCGCCACGAGGCGTTTTATCGACTATATGAGCTCGCATATTGTCAATTAATGACTGGCGTGACGTTGAGTGCGGTGTTTAGCGGGCTGTCGCTTTGGCTTGGGCGGTGTGATAGGTGCGTGCCGGGTGGCAGAGCAATACCGCCACGACCATAAAGAATGCCGTGGTGCCCAGGCTGATGGGGTAGACCATCATGATGTTCGCAAAGGTACGGAAGTGCGGGAACACGCAGAATACCCAATAGAAGCGAATGCCGCAGACGCAGATCATGGTGATGAGGGCGGGCATGAGCGAGATGCCAAAGCCGCGCAGGTAGCCGGACATGTTTTCGTAAAACATGCTAAAGGCGTATGCCGGGAAGATCGAACACACGCGGATGTAGCCGATCGAGACGATGTTGGGGTCGCTGTTAAAGAGCGATAGGATCTCGCGCCCCAGACCGACGATAACGATAATCGTGGTGAGTGCAACGATACCGCCTTCGATCAGGCAGACCTTGAGCGTCTTGGTGCAGCGGTCGATCTGGCGAGCGCCGTGGTTTTGTCCCACAAAGGTGGTGCAAGCCTGGCTAAAGCTGTTGAGCAGGTTGTAGCACACGTACTCCAAGCTCATGGCGGCGCTTGATGCCGCCATGACCTCGGTGCCCAAGCTGTTGATGGCGGACTGGATGATGATGTTGGCGACGGCAAAGACAGCGCTTTGGATGCCGGCGGGCAGGCCGATCTTGACGATGCGCTTGAGGGCGACGGGGTCTAAGCCTAAGTCGCGTGGGGTGACGCGGACGACGGAGTCGGTCTTGAGCAGGTGGACAAAGAGTGTGGCGGCGCTGACGGTGTAGGCGATGGCGGTGGCGATGGCGACGCCCGTGACGCCCCAGTGGAGCACGGGGACAAAGATGAGGTCCAGGCCAATGTTGAGGACGGTGGACACGGCGAGCGCCTGCAGCGGCATGCGGGTGATGCCGACGGAGCGGAAGATCGCGGCCTCAAAGTTGTAGAGCAAGATCGAGGGCATGCTGAGCAAAAAGACGCGCAGGTAGAGCGAGGCGAGCGGCATGGTCTCGGCAGGCACGTTGAGCGCAGCGAGCATGGGCTCGGCAAAGATCTCGCCCAGTGCGATGACGACAAAGCCCACGAGCGCCATTAAAATCGAGGTATGGACGGCGCGTTTGACCATGTTCTGATCGTTGCGGCCGATAGCGTTGGCGATGACCACGTTGGAGCCAAGCGACATGCCAATAAAAAGGTTGAGCATAAGACTGGTAAGCGGAACATTGGAGCCGACCGCCGCCATGGCGAGGGTTCCCTGGTCGCCCGAGAAGTTACCGATGATGACCGTGGCGATGAGGTTCGACAGCTGCTCCAAGATGCTCGTGGCGGCCACGGGGAAGGCGAACAGGGGAATATTGCGCCATAGCGAGCCGGTGGTCATGTCAATGTGCTTAGATGCGGTGCCTGCCATACGCTCTCAATCTCTAATATGCTCTTTCGTGCTTATTTGCGCAGACGATGATACTCCTAATGCAGCCAGCCGGCACTTAGGGACGTTCCTTTTCTGTCGGCAGCTGGGGACACTCCTTGTCTCTTCTATGACTAGGTGGGGAAGGCGTGCGACAATGGTGAGCGTTGTGTTGTTCGCGCTAAGGAGTTGCCATGTTGTTGTGTCCCGTTTGCCATGAGCCGTTGGTGGACGACGAGCGCGGTGCTGCATGTGCGGGTGGACACCGGTTTGACCGTGCGCGCGAGGGCTATCTGTATCTGCTGCGCTCGTCCAAGAGCGGCGACTCCATGGGCGATCCCAAGTCGCAGGCGCGCAGCCGTCGTGACTTTCTGAACCGTGGATACTATGCGCTGTTGCGCGATGCGATGGTCGAGCTGGTGCGCGAGCGGGTGTCTGAACGTGCCGCGTCTACGAACGGCCCCATGACCTTGCTCGATATTTGCTGCGGCGAGGGCTACTACACCAGCGCCATGGGTGCGGTGCCGGGCGTGGACGCTTACGGGTTCGACTTGGGCAAAGAGATGGTGCGCCTGGCCGCCAAGCGCGGCGATGCGACCTATTTTGTGGCCAACATGAAGGATATCCCCGTGGCTGATGGCGCCTTTGATATGGTGACCGAGCTCTTTGCTCCCTTTAACGAGCGTGAGTTTTCTCGCGTGCTGGCGCCCGGGGGCTCGCTCTACACCGTGGTGCCGGGTGCCCGTCATCTGTTTGGGCTCAAGGAGGTGCTCTACGACACGCCATATCTCAACGACGAGAAGCTGCCGAAGACTACCGAGCTCGAGTTGGTCGGAACGCAGCGGGTGTCTGCGAACATTACGCTCCAGACCCAGGCCGACATCGAGGCGGTGTTCCAGATGACGCCGTACTACTACCGCACGCGCCCCGCCGACAAAGAGCGCCTGGCAAACCTGGACACCCTTCAAACCGACATCGACTTCATCATCGCCGAGTACCGCCACTAACCTACCAAAAAGGGACAGGTTTATTTTGGCAGGTTTTATCTGGGCAAATGTAAAGGGCCGACCGCGTTGCTGCGCGATCGGTCCTTGTTGGTTGCTTGGATGTAGGGGGCAGTGGAAGGAGGGAGTCTACAGGCGGTCCTTGTTCTCGGCCTTAATGTCGTGTGCCTGCTGAATAAAGAACAGGTCGTACACCACGATGACAAAGGCGCCAAAGTTGATGGCGTCGCCGCCAAACGCGGGAAGCGTGAGCACGGCCTGCGCAATCGTGGCGATTGCGGCGACGATGCCGAGCTTAAACGCACCATCCACCTGCGAAGGCTTGTTGGCGCCCTTGATGCCCGCAACGCCCGCGGCAAGATCGATGAGGCCCTTGGCGATAATCACGGCCGCGGCGAGCATGGCGTTCGATCCGTAGGTGGACTCGAACTTGCCGGTCGCGATGCCGGCGATTCCAATGACGAGACTGGCGATGCCCAGAACAAAATAAATCAGGGCAAGGATTTTGAGAGTCTTGCGAGTGAAGCTCATGGCTGGTCCTTTCGATACGAGTACGCCAACCTGGCGCACCCTATGTGCTGCACATATGGTGAAGCACATTGTAGTTCAACGCGGCGATGCATGCGCCTGAAAGCGTCTCTTGCCTGCACGGTTCAACCTTTCAAAAAGGAAAGCTGGACGTAAGTCAAATCGATGGCAGCGCATGCGCGGCGCTGCGATGATGAGGCCATGGTAAGAGCTGGACCGAAGGAGGAGCCATGATGTACGGAGTCAAGCAAGTGGATGAGCCGCGGTCGCTGGGAAGGCGCATGAGTGATTCTGTGATCGCTGCCGTGTGCACGGTATTGATGGCTGTGCTTTGCATTGGGATGCTGTGGACCATGTCGCATGTGGGACAATAACGGACGGTTGGGTGCCGACATGAATGGCGCCCATGTATTCGTTTTGTTTGCTAAGGAGTGTCCATGGGCGTCGTCGATCCCTTTTCTGTTGCTCGGGCCGCAGGGCTAGAGCTCGTGCGGACGTTCGAGGGCCTCACGCTCACCGATGGCACGATGGAGCTGCGTGCCGATTTTGCCCGCATGCGCCCACGGCTCAAGCAGGGTCGTCTGCAGCAAGAGCTGTTGGTAAAGGCTGCGCGCACAAAAGGCATCGAACAACCATGGGCGATTGATGCCACGGCGGGCTTTGGCGAGGACTCGCTGCTGCTGGCGGCCGCGGGCTTTACCGTCGATCTGTATGAACAGGATTGCGTGATCGCGGCGCTTCTCAAGGATGCCTTGGATCGCGCGACAGATGATCCGGCGCTTGCGACAGCCGTGGCACGAATGCGCTTACATGCCGGCGAGGACAGCATTGCCGGCCTTCGCCATACGGCCGAGCTGATCGAGCAGGGTGAGCTCGCCGCTCCCGACGTGGTGTATCTGGACCCTATGTTTCCCGAGCGCGCCAAGAGTGCGGCGGTTAAAAAGAAGTTTCAGCTTTTGCATCATCTGGAGCAGCCGTGCGCCGACGAGGAGACGCTGGTCCAGGCAGCGCTTGCGGTGTATCCGCGCAAAGTCGTTATCAAACGGCCGGTGAAGGGGCCGCTGCTTGCCGGCGTTAAGCCGAGCTATCAGCTCGCGGGCAAGGCCGTTCGCTACGACGTTTTGGTGCCGCCGCGCCCGTAGCTTGCGTGCGATGGCCGGCGCTTCGCCAGCGCCGTGCCGATGCGGGGCCTATTTCCAGGGGTGCGACGTCAGATGCCATCCGCCGCAGTATTCGCATTTGTAGCAGGCAAGGCCGCGCCGCCCGCGGTTTTCGCAGTCGGCCATAACTGCCTCGGCCTCGGCGCGCGTGTCGTAACGGTTTTTGCGTTCGCACGACTTGTAGCGCCAGGCTTCATCGCGCTCGGCGTCCAGGGCGTCGCGGCGCTCGTCTTCGCGCGCAAACAGATCGCTCATATCGCCGCCGGTGGCAGCGCCCAAAAACTCGCTCTTTGCCTTTGACCAGGCGGCTCGCTTTTTGCTCCCCATCTGCTTCGCGCCCCTCTTCAAACGCTGGTATCATTGCTCAATCAAAGTGATACCAATAAACGTGAGGTCGCCGCGTGATGATCAGAAAAACCCTCGATACCGACATTCCCGCCGTCATGGCTATCTATGACGCGGCCCGCGCTTTTATGCGCGCGCATGGCAACGCCATGCAGTGGCCCGAGGGCACGCCTTCGGCCGAGCAGCTGGCTGCCGATATTGCCGCTGGTGGCAGTTACGTGTGCGAAGTCGACGGCCGCGTGGTGGCGACGTTTGCCTTTTTACCGGGTCCGGACGAGTGCTATGACGTGATTGAGGGCGGCCAATGGCGTAGCGACACTCCATACGCCGTGCTGCACCGTGTGGCATCCGACGGCACCGTGCACGGCATCGCGGCTGCGATGTTTGTCTTTGCCAAGGAGCGCGCCGACCACCTGCGCATCGACACGCATCAGGACAACCTTCCCATGCAGGGTGCGATCGTTAAGGCGGGGTTCGAGCGCGCCGGCGTCGTGTATGTGTCGGACGGCACACCGCGTGTTGCGTTTGACTGGCTGCGCGAGGCATAAGCGCCCAGGCGCATACCAACACTCCATCTAAATGAAAATGGCCCCGGGTGGGGCCATTTTTTGGCAAAACGCGTTGTTGTGGGGCTCGCGTCGCTGCCGTTCCAGATGAACCCGGGCAGACAAAAAGGGGAGGTGCCGGCTTTCGCAAGGCGCGAACCTACGAAAATCGCTGCGCGGCAACGCGGGGCGATGAGCTCGGTCGGGGGATAGGGCCCGCTTCGCCCGCCGGCCCGTAAATTGTATCATCCAGTGTGGAACGAGAGCGCCCGTTGCCGCGTGCGATGGGCTTGCAATAAGAGGAGAGCCATGTCGAAACAAGCGGTCGTTGGAATCTTGGCGCATGTCGATGCCGGCAAGACCACGCTGGCCGAGGCCATGTTGTTCAACGCAGGTCGTATTCGCAAGCGCGGCCGCGTGGACGATGGCGATTCGCATCTGGACACTAACGCGATCGAGCGCGAGCGCGGCATTACGATCTTCTCGTCGCAGGCCGTGCTCGACCATGGCGATACCCACGTCATGCTCGTTGATGCGCCGGGGCATGTCGATTTTTCTGCCGAGGCGGAGCGCACATTGCGCGCACTCGACTACGCGATTTTGGTTGTGGGCGCCAACGGCGGCGTACAAGGGCACACCGAAACCCTGTGGCGCCTGCTTGCGCGCTATGACATCCCGACGTTCATCTATATCAACAAAATCGATTTGGAGCATCCCGGCCGCGAGGTTTTGCTGGCACAACTTGGGCAACGTCTTTCCGAAGGCTGCCTGGATGCCAGCGAACTGCTGGCGGGCGGCGCCGTTCAGGAGGACGCTGCTGCGTTGGACGAGGCGGCACTCGAGGAGTTTCTTGAAGCGGGTGAGCTTTCCGTCGCAACGCTGTCGCGCATGGTTGCCGAGCGCAAGCTCTTTCCCTGCTTTGCCGGCTCGGCGCTCAAGGACCAAGGCGTGGACGAGTTGCTGGATGGCATATGCGCGCTGATGCGTGAACAGGCGTGGCTCCCGGAGTTTGCCGCGCGCGTCTATCGTGTCAGCCGCGGGGATCGTGGCGAGCGCTTGGCTTGGGTTAAAGTGACCGGCGGCACGCTGCGCGCAAAACAGATGATCAGCGGGCATTCCAGTGCCGAGGCGTGGGAACAGAAGGTCGATCAGGTACGCATCTATAACGGCGAGAAGTATGAGCTTGCCCAAGAAGTTGCTGCTGGCGGTATTTGCGCCGTGACGGGTCTTGCGCACGTTCGCCCAGGGGACGCCCTGGGCACGGAGCCCGCGGGCGATGCGCCCGTCATCGCTCCGGTCCTCACCTATACGGTGCTGCCGGGCGAACACGACGTTCATGCGGTGTTTAAAGCGCTGAGTGAGTTGGCGGACGAAGATCCCATGCTCGGCGTAAGCTGGAATACGCATCTTGAGCAGATCCATTTGCAGTTGATGGGCGCCGTGCAACTCGAGGTCGTGCAGCGGGTGTTGGCTGATCGCTTTGGCCTTTCGGTTGCGTTTGAGCCCGGCGGCATTCTCTATAAGGAGACTATTTAAGGAGACTATTTCGCGGCCGGTCGAGGGCGTGGGCCACTTTGAGCCGCTGCGCCACTATGCCGAGGTGCATCTGCGCCTGGAGCCGTTGCCGGCGGGTTCGGGTGTGCAGTTTGGCACCGTGACCTCGACCGACGAGCTCGATCTTAACTGGCAGCGTTTGGCACTCACCAACGCTATGGAGCGCGACCACCTGGGCGTGCTGACGGGCTCGCCCATCACCGATGTGCGCATTACGCTCACGGGCGGCCGCGCGCATGCCAAACACACCGAGGGCGGCGATTTTCGCCAGGCCACGTACCGCGCGATTCGCCAGGGTTTGATGCAGGCGCGCGAGGCCGGCGCGGCGGTGTTGTTGGAGCCGTGGTATCGCTTTGAGCTCGAGGTGCCGGGGGAGTGCGTGGGCCGGGCGCTCTCGGATGCCACGCGCATGAGTGCCGAGTACGAGCCGCCGACGATGGCGGGAGACCGGGCGAAGCTTGTGGGTCGCGTTCCGGCATCCGAGGTGCAAGATTATGCGCTGGAGGTGGCTGCCTACACGAGCGGTCGCGGGCATCTGTACCTGGAGTTCGCCGGTTATGCGGCTTGCCATGATGGCGAGCGCGTAATCGAGGCTGCCGCCTACGAGCCCGAGGCCGATCTGCCCAACACGCCCGACTCGGTCTTTTGCGCCCACGGCGCCGGCTACACGGTCAAATGGTACGACGCACCCGCTGCGGCGCACGTAAAGGTCGATCCCGCCACCTTCCGCCCCTGGCGAGCAGCAGACGCCGAGTTTTTCGGCCACATGTGACAAAGGGGCAGTTCCTTTGTCACATGCTATTGGTATAACTCGGTATAAGTTGGTATAACTGTTACCAGGGTTTGCCAATCCGAGGAGGCCGATATGAATCCAAATCCCTTTAAGCCCACAGCTGGTAAGCGGCCTCCGATACTCATCGGTCGCGAGTCGGTCATCGAAGATTTTGAGGAAGGGCTCGACAACGGCGCCGGAGCGCCGGGCAGGCTCATGCTCATTACGGGAAACCGCGGCTATGGCAAAACGGTTCTCCTGCGGGAGCTGCAACGTCTAGCCAGCGAGCGCGGATGGGCGGTTGTCTCCGATTCCGCTTCGCTTGGTTTGTGCGACCGCTTGGTCGACGCGCTTCGCTCGAATAAACCCGTTGTGACGTCAATGGAGTTTGGGCCGTCGTTTGGCCGGATGTCGGTCGAGGCGGCGCGGGCAAAAGGCGAGACATTGCGAGGGCTGGTCAACGAGCGTCTCAAGAAGCTCGGTCCGGGCAAGGGCGTCTTGTTTGCGATTGACGAGGCACAATCGGCGTCTATCGAGGAACTGGCGGCTCTTGCCGTCCTCTATCAGCAGGTGCTCGGAGACCAGGATGCCACGGGCTTGCCCGATAGCGACCAGCGCGGTCTTGCGCTGGCGTTCGCCGGCTTGCCCAGTATGGTTGACGATCTGCTCGAAGAGCCGAGCGTGACGTTTTTGCGGCGTGCCCAGCAGCGTACGTTGGGGGCAATATCTTTGCCCAAAGTGCGCGATTCGTATATCCAGACGGTCAAAGACGCTGGTCTTTACGTTGACGCGGAGACGGCGGACCTTGCGGCGCGCAAGAGCATGGGGCATCCCTATATGGTTCAGCTGGTGGGCTATTACATGTGGCGGTCTGCTGTCCGGCGTGGCTCGCAGGTCATCGAAAGGCGCGATGTCGAGAATGGCCATGCGGATGCCGTCTCCGAGTTCTACGAAGCGGTTGACGCACCTCTGTATTACGGTCTGCGCAGCCCTCAGCGCCTCTTTATCGAGGCTATGGCGGTTGACGAGGACAAGCCGACGCGCACGGCGGATATCATTGAACGCTGTGACCGTACCCAGAGCTGGGCGAGTAAATATCGTGCAAGTCTGATTCGCGAGCGCGTCGTCGAGGCTGCCGGATACGGCCTTGTCCGGTTTACCGTGCCCATGCTGGGCGAGTACATTCGCGATCGCATTTTATGGCATGAGTAGGGTGATAAAGGTGACGGAACAGAAGATGAGCCCGCAGGCTATCGAGGTGCGTGGTGCGCGCGTCCATAACCTTAAGGACATCGATATCGATATTCCGCTGGGAAAGCTCGTGGGTATTGCCGGCGTGTCGGGCTCGGGCAAGAGCTCGCTGGCGCTGGGGGTTCTTTATGCCGAGGGCTCGCGTCGCTACTTGGAAGCACTCAGCACCTATACTCGACGTCGTCTGACACAGGCCGAGCACGCCCAGGTGGATGAGGTATTGCACGTGCCGGCGGCGCTCGCGCTGCACCAGCGTCCGAGCGTGCCGGGCGTGCGCTCGACCTTTGGTACCATGACCGAGCTCAACAATAGTCTGCGTCTGCTCTTTAGCCGTTGCGCCCATCACGTGTGCCCACATTGCGGGGCGCGCGTGGAGCCGAGCCTTAACGTGGCTGCAGGCCTGTCGCTCACGTGTCCGACATGTGGCCGCGAGTTCTACGCGCCGAGTGCCGAGGATTTGGCTTTCAATAGCGGCGGTGCATGTCCCACCTGTGGCGGTACCGGCGTCATGCGCGAGGTGGACGAGGCGAGCCTGGTGCCCGACGAGTCCAAGACTATCAACGAGGGCGCGGTGCTTCCTTGGGGCACACTCATGTGGGATCTGATGAAGCAGGTGGCTGGCGAGATGGGCGTGCGCACCGACGTGCCGTTTAACCAGCTCACGCCTCAAGAGCGCGACATCGTGTTCCACGGTCCGGCGGTTAAAAAGCACATTCTCTACGTTCCCAAAAACGGCGAGGGCGCCACGCCGCTCGATTTTACCTATTACAACGCTGTCTATACCGTCGAGAATGCGCTCGCCAAGGTTAAGGACGACAAGGGCCTCAAGCGCGTGGCGCGCTTTTTGCGCGAGGGGCCATGCCGTGACTGTGGCGGCACGCGTCTCTCCGAGGCCGCACGCCATCCCCAGGTGCGCGGTATCAATCTGGCGCAGGCCGCGGCTATGACGCTGGGTGAGGCGATTGAGTGGGTGCGCGGGGTGCCCGCATCCTTGCCGGCCGAGATGCAGCCCATGGCGACGGATATCTGCGATTCGTTTTTGAGCACGGCCCGTCGACTGGTCGATCTGGGCCTCGATTACCTTTCGCTCGACCGCGCCGGTGCCACGCTCTCCACGGGCGAGCGTCAGCGCGTGCAGCTCGCCCGCGTGGTGCGTAACCGATCGACGGGCGTGCTCTATGTGCTGGACGAGCCCTCGATTGGCTTGCATCCTGCCAATGTCGACGGCCTGGTAGGCGTGATGCGCGATTTGGTGGATGACGGCAACACCGTGGTCGTTGTCGACCACGACACGCGCGTACTGGCGGAAGCCGACTATCTGGTCGAGATGGGCCCCGTTGCCGGAGCAGGCGGCGGCAATGTGATCGCCGCGGGCGCGGTAGGCGAGGTCGAAGAATCGCAGGGCAGCCGCATCGCCCCATTTTTGCGCTCGGAGCCTGAGCGCTTGCGTCCGCAGGTGCCTGACGACGAAATGTTTGACCGGGGCCATATCCGCATGGCGACCGATGCCATCCATACCGTCAAACCGCTCGAAGTCGATATCCCGCGCGGTCGCCTTGTCGCGGTGACGGGCGTTTCGGGTTCGGGTAAGACGACGTTGGTGCTCGAGACACTCATCCCGGCACTTAAGGCGCAGGCAGCCGGCGAGCGCCTGCCAAAACACGTGCGTTGGGTCGATGCCGAGGGCATTGCACGTGCCAACCTGATAGACGCCACGCCCATCGGTGCCAACGTGCGTTCGACGGTAGCGACTTATGCCGACATCCATGATGAACTGCGTCGCGCCTTCGCCCGCACGCCCGAGGCCAAGGCAGCCGGCTACAAGGCAGGCGCATTTAGCTACAACACTGGCGCTTTGCGCTGCCCTACGTGCGATGGCACGGGTTCGATATCGCTCGACGTGCAGTTTTTGCCCGACGTCGAGATCGTCTGCCCGGCATGTCGCGGCTCACGTTATGCAGATGCGGCTTCGCATATCCATCGCGAGGGCAAGGACGGGAGCTTGCTGACGTTGCCGCAGCTTATGGACATGAGTGTGGACGAGGCCCTCGACGCCACGGTGGGACTCAAGAAGGTTCAGGCGCGCTTGCAGACCTTGCACGACCTGGGCTTGGGTTATCTCACACTTGGCGAGCCCACACCGGCGCTTTCGGGCGGCGAGGCGCAGCGTCTTAAGCTCGCGAGCGAGATGGGCCGCGTGCAGGATGATGCCGTGTTTGTGTTCGACGAGCCCACGATCGGCCTGCACCCGCTCGATGTTCAGGTGCTGCTGAGCGTGTTCGACGGTCTCGTTGCCAAGGGCGCCACGGTTATCGTGATCGAACACGACCTCGATCTTATCCGTAATGCCGATTACGTGATCGACATGGGCCCGGGCGGCGGCGACGCAGGCGGACAAATCGTCTGTGTCGGCACGCCGGGCGACATCGCTGCCTGCTCCGCAAGCATCACCGGCCGCTACCTCTAACCGAATGTGACAAAGGGACTGTCCCTTTGTCACATTCCCGTTAAAGCCAGCATCTGTCGGCATGGCGCTTGAACAGTTTTCGCGTGAGGGTCAAAATGGCCTCAACCCATTCGCGAAATTTGCACGCCCTATAGTGAGTGGGCTCTCGCTTGAGCTGATGCTGCCAAGAGGCAGCCGATAGGGGCAATTATGGACAATCGAATCTTTGGGTATGCGCGTGTCTCTTCCGCAGACCAGAACCTGGGCCGCCAATTAGACGCGCTGGCAAGGTTTCCCGTGCAACGGAGCCAGATTTATGCTGACAAGGCAAGCGGTAAGGACTTTAAGCGTCCCCAGTACCAGCGTCTTCTTCGCAGGCTGCGCGAAGGCGACGTTCTCGTGATCAAAAGTATCGATCGTTTGGGCCGCAATTATCGTGAAGTCCTCGATGAGTGGCGACGCATCACGGTGGATAGGAATGCTGCCATCGTGGTGCTTGATATGCCATTGCTCGATACGCGCGAGCAGCCTGATGGCATTACGGGAACGTTCATGGCGGATCTGGTTCTTCAAATCTTGAGCTATGTGGCGCAGCTAGAGCGCGAAAACATCAAGCAACGCCAGGCGGAGGGCATCGCGTCGGCGCGTTTGCGTGGCGTGAAATTTGGAAGGCCGGCATTCGAACGCCCAGATAGCTATCGCGATGTCATCAAATTATTCGAAGGGGGAGAGGTTACGAGGCGAGAGGCTGCTGCGCTTTTGAACGTCAGCGTCTCGACGTTCGATCGTTGGAGACGGGCGGACGCGACCAGTTTTGACCGTTTGTCGTCTGCTCGTCCTCTTTAGCTAGACATTTTGACGAGGGGAGTTAATTACACAGAGCCCACTCCTTCCCTCGATGTTTATCCAGTTCACGCCCTTGAACCAAATAGTGCCACCGCGTTGCCAATTCGTCTGCTTTTTGACGAGGGCTATATATCGTGTTTTGTTTTGTATTTAAAGGAGGACGAAATGAAAAGGCGTTATGGAATGGCTCTGGTGACCGCGCTATTTGCGATGGTGTTTTGTGGGGCGCTTCTGCTGAGCGGCTGTTCGCAGTCTGAGAAGAAAAATGATGAACCTGATTATGCCGATGACCGTGCAATGGCTGTGATTGCTCAAGGTTATCAAAAGCGGTCGGATTATATCGAATCGCTTGGAGAAGATGCTGATCTAAGCTCGAATAAAGTGCGAAAAGAGATAATTAAAACCGAGATCGATAACGACAAAGAACTCAAAAAGGCGCCTTTTAAAGACGCTAAGATGCAGGAAGATGTCATCGCCTATCTCAACCTGCTTGACAATCAGCTTGATGTTACCAAGAAGTATGCGGAATCTGATCCTAAGTACTACGAGGAATGGGAAAAGGCCTACGACGCACGATCCGCACAGCTTAAGAAACTGGTCGATCGATATGACTTAACAGTCGATGACGAGTATCAAGATGAGTTTGACGAGCTAATTAAGAACGGTAGGACCGTAGAGGAGAAGACGCATAACGATGAGGTTATCAACGGTTTGCTCTCATCGGCGAATTTTGAGAAAAGTGATGATGGCTACGGTCTCTATACGTACACCGCAATCGTCGAAAATACCTCTGACATATCGTTCGAAAACGTTTATCTAAACGTTGCCCTTTACGATGCCGATGGTGTGAGGGCGGAAGAATGCTACGCAGATACATCTGCCTGGGCGCCTGGCGAGAAGGTGAAGTTTGAGGTAATGAGCGAGGTTGACGCCTCGAGGCTTGCGCCGACGGTGTCGGGTTACAGCGTCAAGGAATAGTTCGCGGGAATTGAAAAGAAAGCGCGGCCGTTTTCTTTGAACGGTCGCGCTTTGCATTGAGCCGTTGACGGAATGATTCGTGCCATCATGCTCGCGCTGGAAGATGATGGGAACGTCGGGGCAATAAAGGAAAGGTGAAACAGGATGGCAAAAACAAAATTTCTTACAACGATACCGCAAAAGGTTGCCTTTGGCGGGTTAGTCGTTGTTACGGTTCTAGCGGTTGCCTGGGGTATCTGGATGTCATTGACGCGTAATCCTACAACGATCAGCGATGATTCGATTCGCGAGGAGATCACGCCAGTCGTTAAGCTCGTGACGTACGAGTACAACTTCACCCAGCTGCTTTCAATTGATGAGGCGGGCAATCCGCTTGGGTGGGAAAACCCCTTTACGTCTAAGCGATATGTCGCAACGATTGACGGCAAAGCTGACATCGGGATCGATGCCGATAAGATGAAGGTTACAATCGTACGGGCTAATATGGCCGATAAGAATTCAGAGGTCAAGAGCGTAAAGGTTATACTGCCTCACTCGGAGATCACCTCGTTCTCGACAGACCCCAATACGCTTAAGAAATATGTTGAGGACAATGGCTTTCTTAACTGGAATCAAGTAAGCACGGATGATCTAAACACGTTATTGAAACAGGCAAAGAAAGAGCAGACCAAGAAGGTCAAGGAAAGCAATATGCTCCAAGAATCTGATGATAGAGCCTGCGCCCTTATCGAAAAACAGGTCAAAGCCTTATGCGGCGATGACGTCAATGTTGACGTTGCGTTTGAGTAGGGGTGAATAGCATGTTGGATAAACGGCAACAGATCGCTGGGGCCGGCTCGCTTCTGATCGGGCACTACACCACCTTTCTCGACACTACCTTCAACTCGGCATTTGGCGATGAATATACGGTTGATTTCGACTATCGGAAATAGGAGGTCACAATGGAGGATAAAGACGATCTGGCTGTTGTCGAAAGGGAGGAGCCGCCGCGACATAAGCAGAGTTTTGATATCCGTAAGGCCGCTGCCGGGTTGGTTGATGGCGCCGGAAGCGCGATGGCGGGCGCGGTTGCAACCGTACAGAAAGTTGCCGATGGTGCAATGCGTGCTGCAACTCCGCTGGTCGATGACGCCTTGGCAGCTATTGCTGATGCGGCCGATGGTGCGGCAGGTACTGCTGCGGATATCGGTGACGCGGTCAACGATTGGGCATACCAGCAGCAGCTTAATAGATACAGGCCGGTAACCAAGGAGACCTATCAGAGTCCTTCATTCCATTTGCTGAACATGATTCGAATTGTTGACGGAAATGAGCGCCGGGGCATCGACGCCTGTAGAGATGCTATTGGTTGGCTGGATACTGTTAAGGGCACGCAGATTTTCAATCTGTACCGCGAGGCAATCGGGGATAGCGAATTGTCTTTCTATCCTAAACCATCTCTTTACTCCACATATTACATAGATGCTTTTGATCGGTCTCGCTTTGTTGACCTTGACTCTTATTTTGCAACCATGCAACAAGACAAGATGGCCGAGTTGAGACGGATTGCGTTCATGCTTGGCGCGAAGCGCTGCAAGCTGGAGGTGACGGAGTACGAGGAAACTCGGCGAGGCCGCCAGGTTAAGGGAAATGCCAAGGCGGGAAAGAAGGGCTCGGTTCGAATCGACGGTTCCTTGAGCGATTCAACGAGAAGCGAGAAGAAAATTCTGTTTACACAGGAATTTGAGGGCGACATGGTTCCACAGCGCCCTGAGCTCCATTGGTATGCCCATGACTCAGATGTTCTCTTGTTAATTGAGACGAGATGTGGTGGAGAGGATAAAAACAAGGCGAAGAGCTATCGGGTCGAATTGAAAAGTGAAACGGCCATGACCATGTCTGTATCACTTGCTATGGCTATCGACGAGGCATGCAGCAAACTGAACATAAGGGCGAATTCGAGCCTGACAAGCCAAGCTAAGCGAGAACTCCGGCAATCGTTTGTATTTGAAGTTGAATTCTGATGTGTGGGGACCATTTGCTGCGGGGTTCCTGTCCTTTACGGGGTAGAAGCATAGAAACCCATACGGTGCAACTCAGTAAAAGTTAGTAATATACTGGCATCTTTTCTAGTTAAAAGCGTTTAAAACCGGTTAATTCCATTTAAATCAGTAGGTGCAATATGTGACAAAGGGACAGTCCCTTTGTCACATGCCGGGGAAGCCTGTCTGGCGGAGGGCCTCGTAGAGGACGATGGCGGCGCTGTTGGAGAGGTTGAGGGCGCTGATGCGGTAGTCGTCCGGGTCTACAAAGTTGCCGCAGATATCCTGCTGAAGGATGGCCTCGTGGCCGCTCTCGCTATGCCCGAGCGCCTCCTCGTGGGCTTCCCAGGCCTCGGCGTTATCGAGCGAGTCGCAGTCGCGCAGCATGGGGATGCGCTCGCAGCGCGCAGGCTCTGCGGCGAGCAGCTCTTCGGGAATCCCCGAGCTCTCGCTGCCAAAGACCAGATAGTCACCGTCGCGGTAGGTGCTTTGCGCATAGGTGCGGCGCGCCTTTTTGGTCAGCAGATGCAGGCGTTCATCGGCGGGGGAGAGGCCGTTGCACGTAAGGAAATCCTCCCAGCCGGCATAGGTCGTCACGTCCAAGTTTTGCCAGTAGCCCAGGCCGGCGCGACGCACCGTCTTGTCGTCGAGCGAAAAGCCCAGCGGCTCCACCAGGTGCAGGCGGGTACCGGTGACCACGCAGGTACGGCCGATATTGCCCGTATTGGCCGGAATCTCGGGCGCATACAGCACGATATTGAACATGAATCTCCTTGGCTCAGAACGAAAAACCACCACGAAGGGGACAGGCACCTTCGTGGTGGTTTGGCGGTTACGTGGCAGAAAATGCTCGCTTCGATAGCCTAGGCGCGGTGCCAGTCGGTCAGACAGGCATCGAGGGAGGCGATGAGCGCGTCCTTGTCCATGTGACGGCCGATGATGCACAGGCTCGTCATGCGGTCGCCCGTCTCGTCGTCCCAAATCTGCATGATCTCGGGGTTCTCGTCGATGATCTTCTGCTTCTCGCCCTCGGGCGCCGAATCGACAAACAGACCGTTCTCCATCAGGCGCATCTGGTGGCCGGCCTGCTCGAACATGTAGCACATGTCCGGATCGCCGGTCTGCCACAGCGGACCCTTGACGCGGATGACCTCGTCGGGCCACTCTTGCTCAACGAAATCGGTGAACTTCTGCAGGTCAAACGGCTTGCGGCGCGAGTACACAAAGGTCTCGATGTCGTACTCGAGCACCTCGGGGTCGTCGTGCTCCTCGGGATGCTCCATGGCCTCGATCCAGGCGGCGGAGTTGTAGGCGCGCATAAAGTCGAAGCGGCCGGTGTCGAGCAGCTCCTCCATGGGGACCTCGCCGTTTTGAGCCTCGACAATCACGGCGTCCTTCTGCAGGCTGCGCACGATGGCCTTAAGCTCTGCGATCTGCTCGGGGGTGACGGTGTCAGTCTTATTAAGAATCAGCGTGGAGCAAAACTCGATCTGCTGGATGAGCAGGCTCTCGATGTCGTCCTCGTCGATATCCTCGGCTAGCAGGTCGCGACCGCCGTTGAACTCGTCGTACATGCGGGCGCAGTCGACCACGGCCACGATGTTGTCGAGCGCGAGCTTGGGCTCGCCGCCCACCTTGGCCTCGTCGCAGAAGCTCGAGATGGTGTAGGCGATGGGGATGGGCTCGCAAATACCCGAGGCCTCGATGATGATGTAGTCGAACTTGCCCGAATCGGCGATGCCCTGCAGCTGGTTGGCCAGATCGTCCGAAAGCGTGCAGCAGATGCAGCCGTTGGTGAGCGGGATGAGGTCGTCGGTCTCGGAAAGGCCGCCGTCGGCGATAAGGCTGGCGTCGACGTTGATCTCGCCGATATCGTTGACGATCACGGCGGCGCGGATGCCGCCGTCGTTAGCGAGGATGTGGTTGAGCAGCGTGGTCTTGCCGGCACCGAGGTATCCGGTAAGCATGATGATCTTCACGGGTCTGTTGGGCATGTGCCCTCCTTTGTTAGACATGGCTTACAGTTAAATCTTATGCCAAACGCCTGCTCTTATACCCACGCGCCGGCAAATAACACAGGCTACTCCCAGGCTCCCCACACATCGGGGCAATAACCGACGGTGGCCTTCTTGCCGTTGCGCACGATGGGCTCGGCCAGAACCTGCTGGTTCTCGAGCAGCTTATCAAAGCGCTGGCTGGGGGTGAGGTGCTGGATGAGTGCGAGCGTCTCCTCGTCCTTGGCTTTGGGGTTGAGCAGCTTGTCGATGCCGCCGACCGCCTGCATCACGCTCGTGAGCTCGCCCTTGCTCATCTCCCTTTCCTTAAGGTCGATAAACTGCACCTTAATGCGTCGCTCCTTAAAATAGCGCTGGGCCTTCTTGGTATCGAAGGACTTCTTAGTCCCGAAAATTTGAATATTCATATCTATGTTCCGCCGTTCTACCTGATGAAGTTGGTCCTAGCGCGATCGGCCTGGGGGGCTTCGATGCCGGCGGCCTTTCCCGCCTCGATGCAACGTAGGAGCCAGGCCATGTTTTTGCCGATGTTTCGCATGGTGGCAAGGCCTTCGGCGTCCTGGGCGGCCTCGCCCGGCATGGCGCCAAAGACGTTGTTCCAGTAGGTGGATGCCACCACGGGCATCTGGTTGATGGTGAAGTATTTGTTGAGCACATCGAAGGTGGTCGACGTGCCAGCGCGACGGGCAACGGCGACAGCGGCGCCCGGCTTGTGCGCAAAGGCCTTGCTGCCAGCATAGAATGCACGGTCGAGGGCAGAGAGGATGCGTCCGCTGGGATGCGCGTAGTAGACGGGCGAACCAAAGACAAAGCCGTCTGCCTGCTCGGCAGCGGCAATCAGCTCGTTGACCATATCGTCGTCAAAGGTGCAGCGGCAATCGAGCTTGCCGCACTGGCCGCACCCGATGCAATCGCGAATAGGCTTGGCGCCCAGCTGAAACACCTGCGTCTCAATGCCCTCTGCGTTGAGCTGCTCGGCAATCTCGGCGAGTGCGCGGTCGGTGTTGCCGTTTGCCTTGGGGCTGCCATTGACCAAAAGAACCTTCATCACAAACTCCCTCTGCTGTCGGTGACTTCTGCGGAGGATTATCGCACGAGCGGGCAGATGGCGTGGGGCGCGATTCCAGCGACCGCCCATCATGCGCCCCGTCTCGATCGGTAGCTTCATCCGAGTGTTTCTCGGGGCCGGGAAGCCGGCCCCGAGGGCCAACGGCGGGCTCGCTCACCAGGTACGAGAGGGACACGGTCCAGAGTATGTTGGAGCTCGGGGCCTCATGCAAGCCGATTGTGAGGAGTCTGGGCAGGTCGCCTTCGATGGCGAACTCTGAGGTCTTAGAAGGCGGGCTGCTGCGGCGGCTATGGTTTATACTAAGGCGGTTGCTATCGAGTAATTCATACTTGGTTTGATTCGATTGTGAATGCGTAACTAGGATGGAAAGCAAAGGAAACTCTATGGAAACAGAGGATGCTGTTTGCTTGATGACTTCGATTGCCTTGATTGTCCTTTCAATCCAATACCGAAGAGGAAGATGGCTCTGCTCAATTGCTGGATATGATGTCACAAAAAGGGAGAGCGAGATTGATATACGCCCCTACGCAAAGCTGATTTCTTCTGTGACGTTATGGATGGGGCTGCTGTTTTTCTTGTGGGCGGTAGAGGGCTGGGTACGCGATTGGAATACCAGCGTTTTTGAAGTTTTGGTTCTACTTCTGTTCAGCTTGGCCTCTTTGTCGTTCGTGCGGCTCGTTAGGTTTGTGTTTATGAGGCGATAGCCAGCGGAAGTGGCTGGACGACAAAATGGACCAATGCAGCCAATTGTCAATAGAATTTGATAGGCTTGGCTTAACAGATTTACTCGAGGGCATATCCGTGGCGGGGGATAGGTTCTATCTTGTTGAGCACTTATTTGCATCAGGCAAAGTAAACCAAGAGTATCGAAACGGTGCCCCCGGGCCCGCTAGGGACTGCGGGGGGGCGTTCGGCTAACTGCGGGTACGGCCTATTTGCCCAATGTGTTCGCCCGAGATCGGAAATTAACCATCATGCGCCCCATAACGCTAGTCCAGCTTGGTGCCCGGTACCTGTGGCGCCTCTTTAATCAGCGCATTAAGTTCGTTCAAAATGGAAACGGGCTGTCGGTCGACGGCGTCCAGATGAAGCGTCGCCACGCGAAGGGGCGGCTGATATTCAAATGAGCCGAGGAGCACGGGCGATCCCAAGAACCGTTCGATTTCGTCTGCAACCGCGTCGGTCTCTTCGGGATCAAGCTCGTCAAAGAGCGCCACGAACATCGGTCCGGTCGAGCGGAACAGACGACCCTTGCCGCGCGAGCAATCCATGAGGCAGGCGGCGCTTTCTGCCAAAACGCGGTCGCCTGCATCAAAGCCAAAGCGGGCATTGACCTTGGCGATTTCGTCGATTTTAATGGCGATCAAGCCCGCGTTTCGTGCCACGCGACGCATCTCGCCAATGGCGTTGACCAGGGCGTGGATATCGCCCAGACCGGTCACGGAATCGGTCGTATCTGCCAAGCTTCGGTTGGTGACAATGCCCACATACATGTTGGGCTCGGTATCGGTGCCGTCCAGGCGGTAACCTGTGCAGTCGCAAAGCGCGTATTTTCCGGCGGTATTCATGACGCGATACTGCATGCAGTGGAAGTGCCACGTGCCGTTTACCACCATATCGAGCTCGGCACGTACGTTGTCGCGGTCCTCGGGGTGAACACGGGCAAGCCATATATCGAGCGAGTTGTAGGGATGCTGGGAGGGTAGGTCAAAATCGCGCACGGCATTAACCGACCATTGCGATTCGCCGGTGTCGAGGTTAATGATGAACGGATAGCGTGTCTCGGAGCTCATGGAGATCGCTTGGAACACTCGGTCGTTGCAGGGGGGGGGTTGTTCGGTGACCGGGCGTTGCGGCGCATCGCCTTCTTCCGGTTGTTGCACACGGTACATGAGCTTGTAGCGATACATTTTGCGGTCGGCGTCCTTTGTCATCTGGCGACGCGTATCGCCTGCAAGCGGGTCGACGCGCGAGCAGCCAAAGCTAAAGCTGGCGATCATGGGCGCCTTGTCGCCTGATGTTGCCTCGATAAGATTGGCACGCGTCCGCTCCAGGCGCTGCTCGAGTTCGGCTTCGTCTGTCGTGGGGGATATAAGTACAAATTCGTCTCCACCGATACGGAACAGCAACTCATCGTGCTCCATTGTCTCGGTGAGTGCGCGGCAGATGCTCAGGATGTAGCGATTGCCCTCGGTGTGGCCAAACTTATCGTTGCAATGCTTAAGGCGGTCGATATCGATATAGGCACAGGTGAAGGGGGTGCCTTTGCGCCAGAGCTGATCGACATGGCGGTCGAGTCCGCCACGGTTGCCAAGATTGGTGAGCGAGTCGATATAGGCGCCGCGCTCAAGCAGCTCGCGTTCTTGCTGCAGGATGGCAAATGTCTTCTGTAGCTGCTCGCCGATGGCGCACAGCTCCGGGGGCAGCGCGGCAACATCGAGCTCGGCGGTTGAGGCCCCGTTCGCAAGTCGCTGAAGATGAGCGATGATTGATTGCTCGCCCAGGCGATACGACTCGTTCATGATGGATTGCCTCCTTGGATGGAACAATGGTTTGTATCTTACTCCCAATTCGGTTTAGATTGGGGTATTAGTTAGCTCATGGGAACAAGCGCTCCCTCGACGGTGGCGTTTGCGCACGAGCGTATTGGTTGCTGTCGCCACCATCGAGCAATGCCTCAAAATCCTCCGCCTGCATGGGACGGTAGTAGAGGAAGCCCTGAGCGTAGCGGGCGCCCATTTGGCGTAGCATGTCTGCCTGCTCATTTGTCTCGATGCCTTCGATCACAACGGGCAGATGGAGCGACTGTGCCATCTCGAGCATTGATGAAATGATTTGCACACTACGGCCTTGATCGCCGTCGACGGGCACAAACGTGCGGTCGAGCTTGATGACGTCGACGTTGACGTTCTTGAGCATCGCGAGCGTGGACTGGCCGGTGCCAAAATCGTCCATGTAGGTCGAGAAGCCGCGGTTGTGCAGGTCGGCCGTCAGCTTATCCACAGCTTCGGACTCTCCCGTATAAGCCGTCTCGGTGATCTCGATGCGCATGAGCTCGGGCGGCAGATTGTATTGGTCGGCGAGTGCCCCCATATGCTCGGCAACGTCGCAGGCAAGGATATCCACGCGCGACACGTTGAGCGAGATCGGAACCACGCGAAGCCCTCGATCGATGCGCCCGCGCAGCCACGAGGCAACGCCCTGCCAAACGTATTTGTCGAGCGTCACCACAAAACCGCTTTCCTCGAGAGCGGGGATAAAGGTGACGGGTGAAATGAGGGAGCCGTCCTTGTCAATCCAGCGCGTGAGCGCTTCGGCGCCAGTGATCTCGCCGGTTTCCATGTCGACCTGGGGCTGCAGGTAGTAGGTAATGCGGCCGTTTGAGAGCGCATACTGGAATTCGGTCAGCGTGCGGTGGAACGAGATTTCGCGCTCGTACTCCTCGGGGCGGAAAATGGCAATGCGCTCCTTAAAGTCGTTTTTTGCACGCCGATTGGTAAACATGGCCTTGGCCTGCGCATCGATGGTGATTTCCTCGTTGGAGTCGATGGGGTAGACGCCCATGGACGGCCAGAAACCCACGCCGTCATCATGCTTGGCCACGGCCTGGCGAATGCGGCTATAGATCTGATGGACGGTGTCGTGTTCAAAGGGGATGAGTACGCAAAAATCGTCTTGGCCCCAGTACCCTGCGACGCCCATGGCGGCATTCTCGATGTCCTTGAGAACCGTGCCCACATCGGCGAGTACGCGGTCGCCCTCGGCCTGTCCGTGCCATTCGTTGAACAGTCGCATGTGCCCCATATCGACGGTGGCGATACACCAGGCGCCGTTGCGCCTTGTCTCGAGAAATTCGTTGGCGCGGCGCATAAACTCGCTGGGTCGATAGAGACCCGTGAGCGGATCGATGCGTTCGGCGATGGCGCTTTTGCGCTCCACCTCGGGTATGGGGAGGCTGTCGTTGGGAACAAGCCCGCCGGCCGTGCGAATGCGACGGTCGAGTTCGCCTAAAACGGCGGCCGTTTGATTGGTCAGGTGCTCGTAAAAGGCCGGAACGACAAGACAGACGGGGGTAATAGTGTCGCCCGCGATTCGAACGGGAGCGAAAACGGCCTCTTTGAGATGTTGGATCAGTTGCTCGAATGCTTCGTGATCCAAATTGTTGCTAAGCACGACGAACTGGGCGTTGCGTGGACGGAAGACGCGACTCCTGCCGCGAGTAATCGACAGCATGCGGCCTGCGTATTCGGCGAGCATGTTGTCGACGGCCTCGGCCCCGTAGAGCTCGTTGAGCTTTGCCGTGCCGCGAACACGCACTGCTATAAGCCCCGTCTCGCAACGGTCGCGACGGCAGGCATCGATAGCGTTGATCAGCGTGCGCTGCGTTCCGAGACCCGTGGCGGCGTCGACGGTCTCGGCAAGCGAGTGGTTGACGAGCTCGCCGACATAGAGCGAGGGGACATTTCCGTCGCCGTCGATACGAAACCCGCGAGCACGGCCGAGGATGTAATCGCCGGCGGCATTGCGCACGCGGTACTGCATGACGTGACGATGTTTGGAGCCGTCATAGATTTGGTCGATGTCGTTGGTATAGGCCTCAAGGTCATCGGGATGGACACGCGTTTTCCAATAATCGTGACAGTTGTCTATATGCTCCGAAGGAAGACCAAGATCGCGCAAGGCGCCTTGTGACCAAAGGGTTCGATGTTTGTCCAAGTTCTCGATAAAGAAATAACGGCCTTCGTTGAGCATCGAAAGGGCGTCGAAAATTCGATCGCTTATTTCGAAGTCGTCGGTGTGGGCTTGTGCGATATTGCGTCGATCAAGGTGCACGGCATGACGTAGCTTGTAGTCGTACATGCGATGGTCGGCATCGTTCGTCAAGCGATTGGGGGCTTCGCCCAGGGCGGGGTCGGCGTGTGCCACTCCGTAGCTAAACGAGTGAGGCATCTCGGCATCGTTGTTTTTGAGCAGGACCGTTCGGCAGCGTTCCAGACGTTCGGCGAGTCGTCCTCGGTTGCAATCGTAGACAGGATGGCAAACTCGTCGCCTCCCAGACGAAACGCCGCTTCGTCCACCTCCATATACAGCTTGAGATAGAGGCTTACCTGCAAAATATAGCGGTTGCCCTCGTCATGGCCAAAGACGTCGTTGCAGTGCTTGAGATTGTCGATATCGATGTACGCCATGGTAACGGGGGTGTCCTGCTCCCAGAGCTCCTCGAGGGAACGGGCAAAGCCGCCGCGGTTGCCAAGCCCGGTAAGCTGGTCGGTAAAGGCGGTCCTGACCAGATCCTCCTGACGCTTGAGAAGGTCGCGGACGGTCTTTTCGAGCGTTTCAGTGTAATTGCTGGGGGTATCCATGCTGTAGGCGGCTTTCTGGGGTCGGGGCGGATTGCGTCGGGCGAGCTCGTTGTGCACACGCGTTGTTGCTCAACGCCTCGCGTGTTTCCAAGCCCCCGCCTTGCTGCGTCGTTGGGTTTATTTGTCGGCTGACGTTCGTTGCTGATAACTACTGAGTAGTATAAACAAGTGTATGGAATTATGCAGGGGTGCCCATGTTGCGGGCGGCCATTATTCGCCATTATTCGCCAAACGGTAACGCGACGATGTTCGATGAAAATGCGACTGAGGCGATATATGTTGACGGGTATACTTGTTTCGTTTTAAAACGCAGGAACGGAGATGGTCGCATGGCACAGCCAGATACGACGCCCACGGTGGGGCTTGCGCTCGAGGGAGGCGGCTACCGCGGTATGTATACGGCGGGCGTGCTCGACGTATGGATGGAGCACGGCTTAACCTGCGACCATATGGTGGGTGTCTCGGCGGGCGCGGCGTTTGGCTACAACTTTAAATCGCGCCAGATCGGCCGCGCCATTCGCTACAACAAGGCCTATTGCGCCGACAAGCGCTATGCGAGCGTGACGAGCTGGTTGCGAACCGGCGATATGTTCAATGCCGAGTTTGCCTATCATGAGGTACCCATCGAGCGCGATCCCATCGATCTGGAGGCATATCGCGCCTGCCCCATGCGGTTTACGTGCGTATGTACCGATCTTAAGACGGGGCAGGCCGTCTACCATGACCTGCCTTACGGTGATGAGCATGATATCGAGTGGATCCGGGCGTCGTCGGCGATTCCCGTGGCAACACGACCCGTTGCCATTGAGGGGCACAAGTACCTGGATGGCGGCGTTGCCGATTCCATTCCCAGCGCATGGCTGTTTGCGCAGGGCTATGACCGCAACGTGGTGGTGCTGACGCAGCCGGCGGGCTTTGTAAAGCAGCCCAATAGCGTGATGCCTATGCTGCGTCGCGTGTATCGTCACTATCCGGAGTTTGTTGCGGCGCTTGAGCACCGGCACGAGGTATATAACGCCACGCTCGACGACCTGGCGCGTCGCGAGGCCGCTGGCGAGATCTTTGTGGTGCGGCCGAGCGAATCGGTGAAGGTGCCGTCGCTGTGCCGCGAGCCCGAGGAACTCGAACGCATCTATCAGATCGGCCGTCGCGATGCGGAGGCGACGTTGCCCGCGCTGGAAGCGTATCTGGCGGGGTAAGGGCTGCTACGGAAAGCGCATCCCGGAATATGCGCTCAGACTGGGATGCGGTTTCCGCGAGGGGGCGGTCGCGGAAACCGCATCCCAAAATTTGCGCTTGGAATGGGATGCGTTTTCCGCTGGCCCTCTATATGGAAAGCGCATCCCAGAATGGACGTCCAAACTGGGATGCGCTTTCCGCTGTCGAAGGTATGAGGCTGCGGAGCAGCTGCTCGGCATAGGCCTATGCCTGCTGCCAGGTGTCGACGAGTTCCTTGGCAGCGGCGTAGGGGTCGTCGGCACTGCAGACGGCGCTCACCACAAAGAAGCCGTCGACGCCGGTGGCCTTGAGCTGCGGCAGGTCGGCCATCTTTACGCCGCCGCCCACCACGATGGGCACGGGGCTTGCCGCGTGGAGTGCGGCCAGGTCCTCAAAGCTTTTGGTGATGATAGAGCCATCGGCCGCGCGTCCGCAGTCGCGCTTGGTCTCGGTCTCGTGGAGCGGGCCGATGCCAAGGTAGTCGACCAAACTCATGTCGGCGGTCTTGACGTACTCGAGCATCTCCTCGCAACGGGCCGAAAGGCCCACGATGGCATCGGGGCCCAAAAGTTTGCGGCAGACCTCGACGGGAATATCGCTCTGGCCCACGTGCACGCCGTCGACAGCAATGCCCTGCTCGCGCGCGGCGAGTACGCAGTCCAGGCGGTCGTCGATCAGCAAAGCGACCTGACCGGTCTTGCCAGCCTGTGCGATTGCCTGCGCGGCGCCGCCGGTCAGCGCGATGATCTCGCGGGCGCTTGCCACCTTGGAGCGCACCTGGATGCAGGTAAAGCCGGCATCGAGTGCCTGGGCCACCACATCGCCCACGGGGCGCCCGAGCGTGTTTTCGGGGCCGAGTACCAGATAGGCCGAGATATCAAGGTTGTCGCGGATGCTCATCGTGCTTCCTCCTGCTTTTTGATCTGTGCTTCCATGCGCTCGAGTTTGCCGGTCATGGTGTCGGTAAATCCGGGTCGAATATCGGCTTTGAGCACGACTTCGGTGCGGATGCCCTTGCTCGCCAACACAAAGGTCGCGTCGCGCACGACCTGCATGACCTCGTCCCAGTCGCCCTCGATCTCGGTGAACATCGAGGTGGTGCGGTTGGGAAGGCCGCTCTCGCGAATGACACGCACGACCTCGGCGACCTCGGCGGACAGCTCATCGCCGGTACCGCATGGGGCGATGGCCACGGCGACGAGTGTGTTCATGCCGGCATCGGTTGCGGGCTCGGACATGGCTTATGCCTCCTCGAGCTCGAGTCGGTTATCGGCAATGTCCTGGGCGGTCGCGCGGTAGAGCTCGTCGATAAAGGCGACCTTAAAGCTTGCCGGGGCATCGGCGACGGCGGCGGCACGCGTGCCGGCAACGTTGTAGACGGCGGCACCGCAGACGGCTGCCGTAAACGGATCGGCGGCGCAGGCATACACGGCCAGCACGCCGCCCTGCGAGCAGCCGCAACCGGTGATCTTGGACATGAGCGGGCTGCCGCCGTGGGACTTGGCCACGGTTGTGCCGTCGGTAATCAGGTCGACTTCGCCCGAGACCACAACGGCGCCGCCGGTGTAGCGGGCGAGCGCCACGGCGGCATCGCGGGCAGCGTCTACCGTGTCGGTGGTATCGACACCGCGCACGCGGCTCAGATCGGCCGCCTCACCCTCAAGACCCCACAGGCCGGCGAGCGCGATGATCTCGGAGGCGTTGCCGCGCACGATGGCGGGCTTGTACTGCTTGAGTTCGTTTACCAACTGGGTGCGCAGGCTACCGATGCCCAGGCCAACCGGATCGAGCACCCAGGGCTTGCCGGCGTCGTGTGCCGCCTTGGCCGCGCGGGGAATCGTCTGCTCGTAGATGGGGAAGAGCGTACCCATATTGAGATAGATGGCGCCGCCGCCGGCAACGAGTGCCTCGCCCTCGTCGGGCAGATAGACCATGGCGGCCGATCCGCCCACGGCGAGCTGTGCGTTGGCGACAAAGTCAATCGTCACCGTGTTGGTGATGGAGCCTGCCATCGGATTGGTGGCGTGAATCTCCTCCACGGCCTTGATCACGTTTTGCTTAAGCTGTTCCGAATCGATCACTGCACATGCCTCCTTGGCATAGAAAAGGGGCGCTGTGCATAGACAGCGCCCCTAAAAAGGCGGCATGCTCCCTACGCCAGCATTAACTGACAGGTTCAAAGGATTGGGCCCCATGCCCTCTCAGCCTTGTGGTTTGCACCGCCGGCACTCCCGCATCGAATCTGTTGTTCCCTATACTAGCGCACCTGCCAAAAAGGGACAGGTTTATTTTGGCGGGTGCTAACAGGGGCGCTGCATGTTCCCAGATAAAACCTGCCAAAATAAACCTGTCCCTTATTGGCAGGTCGTTACAATGGTTACGGTGAAAATGACTGGGGGACTCTATGATTAAACTTGTGCTGACCGATATGGACGATACGCTGATTCCAGCCGGGCATGACGGCGCCAGCGACTACGCCATCGAGGGCATTCATGCCATGCAGGCGGCGGGTCTGCACTTTGGCCCGGTTTCGGGTCGCCAGCCGTCCGCGATGGGCTGGATGTTCAAAAATCGTTCCGAGTGCTTTTCGACCGGTGCGTTCTGCAACGGCCAGGTCATGTTTGTCGACGGTCAGGCGGTCGCCTCGCGCGCGACCGACAACGATGCCCTGATGCGTCTGGCCGATTACCTCGAGCAAGAGACCGACGATACCTATCTAAAGGTCTACAGCCTGGGTGACGACTTTTGGGATAACGATGCCTATTGCGTGACGAGCGACCCCGAGCGCGTGCGTCGCGCCATGGAGTCGGGCGGCAACGCATGGCTCAAAGGCGAAGAGGCTCCGTGCCGTCCTGTTGTCGATGATGCCCCGGTATACAAGGCGAATATCTGGAGCGCCCGCTCGCGCGAAGAGCTCGCTGAGCTGCGCGACCGCATTGCCGCCGAGGTGCCGGAGCTCTCGCTTGTGTTTCCCAACAACCGCGTGCGCCTATTCGATATTCTCCCGGCCGGTTGGGACAAGGGCTGCGCTGCGCTGGAGCTGGCGCGCGCTTTGGGCCTGACGCCCGATGAGGTGGCCGTATTTGGTGATTCCGATAACGATCTGCCCATGATCGATGCCGTTCCCAACTCCGTTGCAGTCGCCAATGCCAACGAGGCCGTCACGGCTGCCGCGCGCTGGCATATCGGCGCTGCGGCAGATGATGCGGTTGCCGGGGCTCTGCATCAGATTGCCGCCTGCGCCGCGACGGGGGAGATGCCGTCGTTTATGCGCCTGCCGGGTACTGCCGACGCGAATCTCACGAACAGCTAAGGAGACAGCCATGAAGCTCCAGCAGCTCAGATATGTCGTCAAAGTTGCCGAATGCGGCAGCATTACCGAGGCCTCGCGCCGGCTCTTTGTGTCGCAGCCTTCGATTACCGCATCGATTCGCGATCTCGAAAACGAGATGGGTGTGCATATCTTTGAGCGCACTAACAAGGGCGTCGTTGTGTCCGAGGAAGGCGAGACCTTCTTGGGCTATGCGCGCCAGGTGCTCGACCAGGCCGACCTGCTCGAGGGCAAGTACAAGGGCGCATCCGAGCAGGTGCCGCACTTTAGTGTGAGCTGCCAGCATTATTCCTTTGCCGTTAACGCGTTTGTCGACGTGATCCGCGAGTTCGATGCCACGCGTTACGACTTTACCCTGCGCGAGGAGCAGACTCACGAGATTATCGAGGATGTCGCGCATATGAAAAGCGAACTGGGCATCCTATACTTATCCGAGCATAACCGCGAGGTTATCGAGCGCATGCTTGCCGCCAACGAGCTCGTATTCGAGGGACTCTTCTGCGCCACGCCGCATGTCTTCGTGTGCGCAGACCATCCGCTGGCGGGCCGCTCGAGCGTGACGCTCGAGGACTTGGAAGACTACCCGTTCCTGTCCTACGAGCAGGGCAGCTATAACTCGTTTTACTATTCCGAGGAACTGACCTCGACCTTTGAGCGTCGCAAGAATATCCGCGTACGTGACCGTGCGACGTTGTTCAACCTGGCCATGGGCCTCAACGGCTACACGGTGTGTTCGGGCGTGATCAGCCACGAGCTCAACGGGCCGGGTATTATCTCCATTCCGCTCGATGTGGACGAGTACATGGAGATTGGCATCATCACGCGCAAGAACACGACGCTCACGCGCTACGGTCGGGCCTATATTGACGCGATTCGTCAGCACATCTAAGCTGCTGCGTTCTGCACGGATCAAATCTCTTTATGGCAGTCCTAGCTGATATAGGAAGCATCTATATCAAACTGTTATAAACATATATTTTACGATGGCCATATGAGCGCTCATACTCTGTCCCAGTAAAGCAACCAATGCAAAGGGAGATATCCATGAGCACTTCGATTCAACCGAACGCGCCGTTTCGCGCCGATATCGTCGGCAGCTTTCTTCGTCCGCAGGCCGTAAAGGACGCCCGCGCTGCCTATGCGGCAGGCACGCTTGATGCCGAGGGGCTTAAGGCCGTCGAGGACGATGCCATTCGCGATTTGGTGGCAAAGCAAAAGGCCGCTGGCCTGCAGGTGATTACCGATGGCGAGTTTCGTCGCAGTTACTGGCACCTCGACTTTATGTGGGGGCTCAACGGCATTGAACGCCGCACCTCGCGTACGGGCTATATGTTCCACGACGAGGAGACCACGGCTGACACCGCCGTGGTGACCGGCCCCATCAGCGGCGAGAACCACCCCTTCGTCGAGCACTTTAAGTTTGTCAAGGTGCTTGAGGGCGAGGGCCAGGTTGCGCGCCAGACCATTCCGGCGCCGATCCAGACGTTCTCCGAAGTCACGCTCGACCGCTGTGATGGCCAGCAGGAGAGTCTGCACGCTGTCTACAAGACCGACGAAGAGCTCGTCGACGCCATCGCGGCGGCATACCGCACGGTGATCGCCGACCTGTATGCCGCGGGCTGTCGCAACATCCAATTTGATGACTGCACCTGGGGGATCTATTGCGATACCGACTTTGTGGCAAAGACTGGTATGAGCCCGGTCGACCTGCAAAAGGTGTCCGAGCTGGGCGTGGCGCTCAACAACGCCGCCATCGCGGGCAAGCCCGACGACCTGGTCATCAACACGCATGTGTGCCGTGGTAATTACCACTCTACCTATGCCTTCGAGGGCGGCTACGACCCCATCGCGCCGTATCTGTTCGCACACGAGAACGTCGATGCGTTCTACCTTGAGTTCGATACACCGCGCGCCGGTGGCTTTGAGCCGCTGAAGTATGTTGCCCCCGGCAAGAAGGTCGTGTTGGGCCTAGTGACCACCAAGGCCGCTGAGCTTGAGGATGAGGATGCCATCGTTGAGCGTATTCACGAGGCTGCAAAGTATGTTCCGCTCGAGAACCTGTATCTGTCTCCGCAGTGTGGCTTTGCCAGCTGCGAGATTGGCAACAAGCTGACCGAGGACGAGCAGTGGGCGAAGATCGCGCTGGTCAGGCGCATCGCCGAACGCGTTTGGAAATAGCGCTAGCGTTTGCAGGTGGCGGCGCGTGCGAGGCACTGCGTATCGCGTACAATGGTTCGGATCGTATCGTTCGGGCAGGTTATCCAATATGCCCGATCGCCCTTCCATTCGAAAGGACATCCATGTCCCAGTCTTCGACGCCCGCCGTCGCCGATGCCATCTACGATGCGTCATCGCTCGGCCGCCCGCGCATGTTCCTACTCGGTCTGCAGCATCTATTTGCCATGTTTGGCGCCACGGTGTTGGTGCCCGTGCTCACCGGTCTCTCGGTGTCGGCAACGCTTTTGTTTGCCGGCTTGGGCACGCTGCTGTTCCACTTCCTGTCGCGCGGTAAGGTGCCGGCCTTCTTGGGCTCGTCGTTTGCCTTTATTGCCGGTTATGCCGCAATCGCGCCCAACGGCGAGGCCGAGCTTTTGCCCTACGCTTGCCTGGGCGTAGCTTGTGCCGGCCTGCTCTATCCGGTGCTGGCGGCCCTGTTCCGCGCGTTTGGCGCCAAGCGCGTCATGCGCTTCTTTCCGCCGGTGGTGACCGGCCCCATCGTCATTTCGATCGGCCTAATCTTGGCAAGCTCTGCCATCGCTAACTGCCAGACCAATTGGCTTGTTGCCGTTGTCGCTGTGGCTGTGATCGTCATCTGCAACATCTGGGGCCGCGGCATGGTCAATATCGTGCCGATTCTGCTGGGTGTTGTGGTGAGCTATGCCGTTGCCGCCGCGCTCGGCGAGGTTGATTTTTCGGGCGTTGCCGCCGCGCCGTGGGTCGGTCTTCCCATCGTGTGGGACAACACCGTGTTTGCGCTCTTTGGCCCGCAGTTCGATAGCGGTCTTGCCACGACGGCCATCATCACCATTATGCCGCTGGCCTTTGCGACTATGATCGAGCATATTGGTGATATCTCCGCTATCGGCTCGACTTGCGAGCGCAACTACATTGCCGATCCCGGCCTGCATCGCACCCTGCTTGGCGATGGCCTGGCGACCATTCTCGCATCGCTCTTTGGCGCTCCGGCTAACACCACCTATGGCGAGAACACCGGTGTGCTTGCCCTGACGCGTGTGTTTGACCCGCGCGTGATTCGCATTGCCGCGTGTTGCGCCATTGTGCTCTCGTTCTGCCCCAAGTTCGCGGCTGTCATTGCGGCCATGCCGGCGTGTGTGATCGGCGGCGTGTCACTCGTGCTCTATGGCATGATCAGTGCGGTAGGTGTGCGTAACCTCATCGAGAACCAGGTCGATTTCCAGAACAACCGCAACGTGCTGGTGGCCGCTCTGGTGCTGGTGCTTTCACTCGGCATTGCTTACAGCACTGCCGGTGCTATCGTGTTGGAGCTGGGCGGCGTGACCATTTCGCTTTCGGGTCTTGCCGTGGGTTCGCTGGTGGGCATTGTGCTCAATGCCATCCTACCGGGTAACGACTTTGAGTTTGATGTCTCCGAGCTTGAGGAGGCTGCTGAGTAACAACTGCGTCCAGCTGAATCAAAAAATGGCGCCCATGCGTACGCGCGGGCGTCATTTTTAATGCGTCAATATCCAGTGGATGCCACGTGCCATGCGCAGATCGGTTTGGGCAAAGTGATTGCCGGGGTTGAGCTCCAGCGTTGTTGGAATGCCGCGCGCGACGAGCAACGCTTCCATCGCGCGTGTGTCGTCGAGTACATGCCGCATCATGCGGTTGGGTGTCTTGGTCTCCTTTTTGCCGAGTGACAGATAGGCGGCGTCGGGCGTAGCTGTCATCGTGCGCTCGCGCGCGTAGTCGATAAAGCCGGGGAACCACAGCGACCCCGATGCACTCGCTGCGCGCTCAAAGACATCTGTTTGCCAAAGTGCCCACAGTGCAAAAAGACCCGCCAACGAGTAGCCGGCAACGCCGCGCCAGGCGGGCGGTTGCGGGAGCGATGATTCGGCCTGGGGGATTATCTGCTTCAACAACTCGTCAAGAAAACCAGCAGCCTGTCCACCAAAGGGCTTGGCATCTCGTATAGTTCCCTCACATTCCCAGGGGCTCAGCTCGCGATTCCAATCGAGTCCTCCAATGGCGACAAGGGTGAATGGCGGGCAGTCGAGCTCTTGGCAGCGCTCGTAGACTTCACTACCGTCGCCCATAACCACGGGGAGGTAGATGACGGGCGCGCCTTCCACACACTCTGAATAAACGGTTATCTGCTTATGATGCGCTTCCAAGGCAGGCTTCTCTCGGTGTTGTGATATTGACAGCCTCAATTGTCGCACGCTGGCACGGGGGCAGACGCTAAAAGAAAGGCGCGGAGCCGTTCGATGCGACTCCGCGCCTTGTTGTTTTGCTTTAGCAGGCTATGCTGTTACGCCACGAAGAAGTAGACGAGGAAGGCAAGGGCTGCAATCCACATGAGCGGCTTGATCTTGGAGGCCTCGCCCTTAAAGAGCGCGACGATCACGTAGGCGATAAAGCCCAGGCCAATACCGGCAGAGATGGAGTAGGTGAAGGGCACGCCGGCGACAATCATGAACGCCGGGAAACCCTGCGACACGTCGGACCAGTCGATCTCGGAGGCCTCGCTCATCATGAGGTAGCCAACGTAGACCAGAGCACCGCAGGTGGCGGCGCTGGAAACGATGGTGACGATGGGGGAGAAGAACGCGGCGAGAATGAACAGCACGCCGGTGGTGACGGAGGTGAGGCCCGTGCGGCCACCGTCGGCGGCGCCGGAAGTGGACTCGACGAAGGTGGTGATGGAGGAGACGCCCATGAAACCGCCCACAGCAGCGGCGGCGGAGTCGACGATCAGGATCTCCTTGATATTCTCGACGTTGCCGTCGTCGGTGAGGAACTCGCCCTGCTTGGCCACGGCCATCGCGGTGCCCATGGTGTCGAAGAAGTCACTCATGAGCAGCGAGAACGAGATGACGAGGAGCGCGGGGTCGGTAAGGACCTTGACGATGGCGGGCACGCCGCCGGCGTCGGCGATGGGGCCACCGATGCTCGAGAAGTCGAGCGGGGCGATGATACCGGTCGGAGCATGGGTCACACCTAGGGGGATACCGGCGATGACGGCGACGACGATGCCGATGAGCAACGAGCCGGGGACGTTGCGGCAGGCGAGGGCGACCGTCACCAGGATGGAGATGATGCCGACGATGAAGGTGGGGGAGGTGATGTCGCCCAGACCGACGAGTGTACCGGCGCCAGCGGTGATAATGCCGGCATCGCACAGGCCAATCATGGCGATGAACAGGCCCAGACCCACCGAGATGGCGTGACGCAGGACAACCGGGATGGCGTCCATGATGGCCTCGCGCAGGCCACAGAGCACGAGCAGCAAGATGACGACGCCCTCAAGGAAGATGACGCTCATGGCCACGTGCCAGTCACCGCCGCAGACGGTGGTGGTGATTCCAGCGATCATCGCGTTGACGCCTAAGCCCGACGCGCAGGCGAGCGGGCGGTTAGCGAAGATGCCCATGCAGATGGTCATGATGCCAGCGCCCAGACAGGTGGCGCAGGCGAGCGCTCCCGCATCGATGCCGGCGCCCGAGAGCACCGCGGGGTTGACGGCGATGATGTAGGCCATCGCCAGGAATGTTGTCAGTCCAGCGCGAAGTTCGGTCCCGATTGTGGACTTGCGCTCGCTGACGTGAAACAGTTCGTCCATGCATACCCTTTCCTTGTTCGGCCCCGAGTTTAGGCCGATTGACACGAACCCACCCACTATATCGCCTTTGTGAAGTTGGTGTTCCTCGCATGTTGATGTTCGGCGGTTTGTAACGGACGGGCGGTATCTTTCGCATGAAATTGTGTAGGTACCGTATACTTAAGCGGTTACAACGACCCCTATGGAGGAACGTATGATTAAAGAGCTCTGCCGCGACGAGGCTATCCTGTCTCAGCGTTGCGAGGTTGCGACTGTCGAGGACGAGTCGGTCGCTCAGGATCTGATTGATACCATCAAGTCGCTCGATGATGCCGGCTGCTTGGCCGCCAACCAGATCGGCGTTGCCAAGAAGGTCTGCGTCTATCTGGACGACGCCGGCGAGCCCCACGTGCTCTATAACCCCCGTCTGGTGTTTGGCTTGGGCGCCAGCAAGATGGAGGAGAGCTGCCTGACGCACGAGGAGGTCACCAAGTCCACGCGCTACATCAAGTGCAAGGTCGCCTTTGATCAGATCGTCGACGGCAAGATGAAGGAGTGCCGCCGCGACTACGCGGGCTTTGAGGCACAGATGATCCAGCATATGATCGATCACTGTCTTGGAAAGTTGGTCTAAGGGGACCAAAGCACCGCACCTTGCCGCTCAATCGTCGCTCGCGTACCTTAAGTACGCTTCGCTCCTCTTTCGTGGCAATCTGCGGCACTTTGACCCCTTAGACGACCTGCGGGGTGGACTTGGTTGGGTCTATCTTGCTTGTAAAGTCCGGGCGTGACATTGTTGTCATGTCCGGGCTTTTGTGTTTAGCGCCTTTTTGTTTGGTGACAATAACCTTAGCAGGAACGTAAAGCTAGGAGGCGCTATGTGTACGAGCATTCGATTTACCGATAATTCTGGCCACATGTATCTAGGCCGCAACCTCGACTGGAGCTTTGACTACGGCCAACAGGTTCGCGTGATGCCGCGCGGGTTCCACATTCCGTATTCGTTTATCGACGACGCGACAGCGGCACACGCGGTGATCGGTATGTGCATCGATTACAAGAACTATCCCATGTTTTTCGATTGCGGTAACGATGCGGGTCTGGCTGTGGCGGGGCTCAACTTTCCCGGCTATGCCGAGTATGCCGAGGGCCCTGTCGACGGCAAGAACAATATCGCGGCCTATGAGTTTCCCCTGTGGGTGGCAGCGACGTTCTCGACGGTCGATGAGGTCGAGGCCGCGCTGCGCGACACGGTGATTGTCGCTAAATCTGCCGGAGAGGGGCTGGGCGTGTCGCTGCTCCATTGGATTATCGGCGACAGCCAGCGCAGCATCGTGGTCGAGATGATGGCTGACGGCCTGCATGTATACGACGATCCGGTCGACACCCTTGCCAATCAGCCCACCTTCCCGTGGCACATGGAAAACCTCCGCACCTATATCACCGCCACAAGCGATTTTCCGCAGACGGCGACATGGCGTGGTGCCGAGCTCAAGCCCTATGGCGCGGGTGCCGGCATGCGCGGTATTCCGGGTGACTGCTATTCGCCGAGCCGTTTTGTAAAGGCGGCGTACCTCAATGCCAATTACCCGCAAAAGGAGAGCGAGACCGAAAACGTCGTTCGCATGTTCCGCTCGCTCGAGGGCGTGGTGATGATCGAGGGAGCGTCCAGGATGGGCGATGGCAAGTTCGAGAAGACTATCTATACCGGATGCTTTAGCGCGCGAACGGGCAATTATTACTACGCGATGTATGGAGATCCGTCGATTCGCTACGTGAGCCTGATGGATGCCGAGGGCGCGAGCCCCGATAGGCTCGTGGTTCCCGAGCCGCGTCGTTCGTAGCCGTTAGCTTTACCGCAATGCAAAGCGGCCCTGCGTCTCTCGTGAGGTGCAGGGCCGCTGCCGTTGATTTGTGGCGTCGCTAGAAGTTGGCGTCGTTGAGTTGTTCGCTCTCGAGGCCGTCGAGCTGTTGCTGTTCGGGCGTATCTGCGACGCTCTCGAGCAGCTCAGTGGGGTCGACGTTCATGTTCCTGCCGGCTTCGTTGCCGTTGACCAGGTCGTCCGAGAAGATATCGACTTCCATTTCCTCGGCTTCCTCGATCTGGACTTCGAGCGGCACATGGGTGCGTACGAGTTTGACCGCCGGGCGCATGCGGGCAAAGAGGGGCACGTACTCGATGATGATGGCCGAGTTCTCAAGACCGTACCAGCGTGCCGGGCTTCCGCAGGCGCGGCGGACGGCGTACTTGATGGCCATCACGCGGTGGTCGTTGCGGTTGATGTCCGTTTCGGGGGCAAGCATCTTGCGCAGCATGCAAAAGCGGAAGTCGCCCACGTTGCCGCGTGTCTCGTAGATGGAGTAGGTGTGATGCTGCGGCGGCAGCTCACCCGAGGCCATCAGGTCGCCAACAATCTGACGCAGATAGGCGTTGATACGCTGGTTGACCTTAAAGCCCAGGTCCAGGCGTACGCGGAACAAAAAGTCCGTGCCAAAGGTCTCGACGGAATACTCGTGCGTATAGGGCTCATCGGTAACGTGTACGTTGATGAACCAGTATGCCTTGGCGCGCTTGGGATGCTTATCCAAGATGGAGTAGAGCACGTCGCGGTCGAGCGTGAGCGGGTCGGGGCTGTTGGTGAGGAACACCAGGTTGTCGGCGAGCACGGGGTAGGTCTCGTCGTTGCGCAGGCGGTCGAGCTGATCGATGTACTTGGAGACGGGCAACAGGATCGTCTGCGTGCGCTCGATGGCGGTGCCGCGGCGCCACACGTACATAAGGCCGAACAGCAGTGCGGCCAGGAAGATCATCACATAGCCGCCGTCAAAGAACATGGTGAGGCACGAGGCGAAGAAGCACAGCTCAATGGCACCAAAGAGCAGGGCGAAGACGCAGGCACCCAGCTTGTGCTTGAGGATGCCAGCGATGTAGCTCGTCAAAAGCGTCGTGGTCATGAGCATGGTCACGGTAATGGCGAGGCCGTAGGCGCTCTCCATGCGCTCGGAGTTTTGGAACAGCAGCACGATGAAGATGCAGCCGACCCACATGATGTTGTTGACGAGCGGAATATAGAGCTGCCCCTTGGTGTCGCTGGGGTAGTGGATGCGCAGATGCGGCATAAGGTTGAGACGCGTGGCCTCGGATACCAGCGAGAACGAGCCGGTGATGAGCGCCTGCGAGGCAATGATGGCCGCCACGGCCGAAAGCACGATGGCAAAGGGGCGTAGGGGCTCGGGGAGCATCATATAGAACGGGTTGACGATATCCATCGTGAGCATCTGGGGATTGGAATTGTTGGCGAGCAGCCAAGCTCCCTGGCCCAGATAGTTAAGGATGAGGGCTGCCTTAACAAACGGCCAGGATGCGTAGATGTTGGCCTTGCCCACGTGGCCCATGTCTGAATAGAGCGCCTCGGCGCCGGTCGTCGACAGGAAGACGAAGCCGAGCACCATGATGCCCGAGTGGTTGATGGGCGAGAACAGGAACATGATGCCGCGGATGGGGTTGAGCGCGCGTAGGATGGACAGGTTGCCGAGCATGTTGAATAGGCCGGCGCTTGCCAAGAACAGGAACCATAGTGTCATGAGCGGGCCGAAGAGCTTGCCGATTGACGAGGTGCCGGCGCGCTGCATGGCAAACAGCCCGCAGATAATGATGATGGTGATGATGATCACATTGGTCTGACCGTCACCCAATAGCGCGTGGCCCCACTCGATGGTACGCAGGCCCTCAATGGCTGTGGTGACCGTGACCGCGGGGGTGAGGATGCCGTCGGCGAGCAGTGCCGCGCCGCCGATCATGGCGGGGAGAATCAGCCATGGCGCCACCTTGCGCACGAGACTGAACAGGGCGAAGATGCCGCCTTCGTTGTGGTTGTCGGCCTTCATGGCGATTACCACGTACTTGACCGTGGTCACGAGCGTCATGGTCCAGATGACGAGCGAAAGCGCGCCCAGGATCATGTCCTCGCTGACGGTACCGATGCCGCCGTTGTTGGCGACGATTGATTTCATGGTGTACATGGGGCTCGTGCCGATGTCGCCGTATACGACGCCGAGCGTAACGAGCAGCATGCCAGCGGAGAGGGGAATGGCTCCATGCCCGCCTTGACCACGCTGGTCTTGGAGGTTTGCCTCCAGTTTGTTGTGTGCCACGAGGACTCCCTTAGACATCCGGTTATCTGTCTAGGACAAAAAACTTTATGCCGTCTTTATACATACAAGAGCAGTTTGGCACATCGGGTTATTTTAGACAATAATCCTCAGCTGGGGATTATTTATCTACGCAGGTAGCATTTCAAAGCAGGGGCTTTTAAGCACGTGCTATCTGGGCGATGCCAGCCTTGGCGTTTGCGCGTTTGCCGGCGAGTTCGCAAAAAATCGCGCCGCCGATGATAAGCGCGGCGCCCATCAGGCGGACCGGTGTTATGGCTTCACCCAAAAGGGCGGCTGAGAACACGACCGCCGAAAGCGGCTCGAGGTAGCCGACGACGGCGACGGTCTGAACGGGCAGCTTGGCGACGGCGCTAAAGTAGAGCAGGCAACCAATGCCGGTGTTGACGACGCCGAGCATAGCGACGGCGCGCCAATCAATGCTGGCGGCGACGCCGGCGGACAGGAACGAGGGAGCGCCCTGCGTGATGAGCGTGAGGGCCAGTGCGGTCACAAAGGCGGCGCTCACTTGGAGTGCGGAGTTCTCGAGGCCCTCGATGTGAGGCGCACCCTTGCTGGCGATGACCATCAATGCATAGCAGAAGGCCGAGGCGATTCCACAGACGATGCCCGCAATGGGCATATTGCCGCCTAGACCTTGCGCTGCAATGAGAAAAGCACCGCAGGCGACGGCGATAAAGCCGGCGATTTTGCTGCCGGTCAGCTTTTCGCCAAAAATGAGCGGGGAGAGGGCCATAACGATGATGGGGCCGCAGTAGTACAGCAGCGAGGATACGCCGACGCCGATCGTCTGGTAGGCGCGGAACAGAAAAATCCAGCTGGCGCCCAGCGCGGCGCCCGAGACGATGAGCGCTGCGGCCTCGCGGGGGCGAGACGGAGCCTGCAGGTTATGGCGCTTGGTTATGAAGAGGACGGCGGCAAGGGTGAGAGCGCCCAAAAACGTGCGCAACAGTACGATATCGGAGCTCGGCAGCGCGATGGCAGCGGCGATGATGCCGTTGGAGCCAAACAATAGCAATGCTGCTAAGTACGTAAACAATCCGTTGTTCATGTGCTGACATCCCCTCTATATCCGAGCATGTTCACTATGGGTGAACTGGCTTTAGAAGAAAAGCGAATATAATGCATGGATAACATGACAAAAACTCATGTAAAGGTGGAGGGGTGCCGTGGAAACGAATATTCAAAAGATGCAGGTGCTGCTCGAGACGGTGCGGGCCGGCAGTTTTACGCGCGCCGCCGAGCGGCTGAGCTATTCGCAGTCGGGCGTGAGCCGCATGGTGGGCGACCTTGAGACCGATTGGGGTTTTAAGGTGCTCGACCGCAGCCGCGAGGGTGTGGTGCTTTCTGCCGATGGGCGGCAGATCATGCCGGCGGTTGAGGCGCTCTGCGAGGAGTTTGGCCGCCTGCAGCGACATGTGGACGAGATGCGTGGGCTCATGCGCGGCAAGATCTGCATTGGTACGTTTTCGAGTGTGGCGACCCATGTACTGCCGCCGGTGATTGCGCGCTTTCGCGCCGATCATCCGGATGTCGATTACGAGCTGCTGATGGGTGATTACTCCGAGATTGAGCAATGGGTGGTGGAAGGCCGCTGCGACCTGGGCTTTATTCCGCGCGAGCCACGTGGCGCCGGCATGGCGTCGCGACCGTTGGTGCAAGACGAGTTGATGGCCGTGGTGCCAGCGGACTCCTCGCTTGCCACGGCGGAGGTCGTTTCTCTTGCCGATTTAGCCAACGAGCAGTTTATTCTGCTGGAACGGGGTACCGATGATGAGATTACGCCGCTATTCCGTCGGGCGGGGCTGTCAGTGCGCTCAAAACTGTCGACTTGGGATGACTATGCGATTATGGCTATGGTCGAGGATGGCTTGGGCGTGAGCATTCTTCCCGCGCTCATCTTGCGTCGCTGCCAGTTTGATGTTGCTGTGCGTCCGCTCGAAGGGCATCCCCATCGGCAGATCAACGCCATATATCGAACGGCCGATGTTTCGCTTGCCGCCGCTCGTTTCCTCGAATACCTCTAAATGCGTGCACGTCGTTATCGCCTTGGGATAAATTTCGAGGTCTTGCTCATTTTATTTTTAAAATTGAACTTTTCGAAATAGCACGGCGTTATACTGCTGCCTAAATTGAACTCAGGTTCAATTCGTGTTGTATAAATTGAACTTTGCCAGCAAGGAGGTTCTAGTGGCCCAAGAGACGTTTAGCGATCGTCTGCGACAGGCTATGTCCGATCGCGACGTTCGCCAGTCGGACGTGATCCGCGCATCGGAGATGCTCGGCAAAAAACTCGGCAAGAGCCAGATGAGCCAATATGTGAGCGGCAAGACGATTCCGCGGCGCGATGTGGCAGAGCTGCTCGCCCGTATTTTGGAGGTCGATGTTACCTGGCTGCTCGCCGGTGACGCCGACCAAGGCGAGGAATCATCTCCCCGCAACGATTCCAGGCCCGAATCCCATCCCTCAGCTCAAATTGCAAGGAGCACCACCATGCGTACTTTTTCTAAATCCGCCAAGCTCGATAACGTCCTGTATGACGTGCGCGGTCCCGTCGTCGACGAGGCCGCCCGTATGGAGGACGAGGGCGAGCGCATCCTCAAGCTCAATATCGGCAACCCGGCGCCCTTCGGTTTCCGCACGCCCGATGAGGTCATCAAGGACATGCGCCAGCAGCTGCCCGACTGCGAAGGCTATTCCAACTCGCGTGGCCTGTTCTCCGCGCGCAAGGCGATCATGCAGTATTCGCAGATCAAGGGCTTGCCCAACGTTCAGATGGAGCATATCTACACGGGCAACGGCGTGTCCGAGCTCATTCAGCTTTCGATGAACGCGCTGCTCGACAATGGCGACGAGATTCTGATCCCCAGCCCCGACTATCCGCTCTGGACGGCGTGCGCAACCCTTGCCGGCGGTCATCCCGTGCACTATCTGTGCGATGAGCAGGCGGATTGGTATCCCGACCTGGAGGATATGGAGTCCAAGATCACGAGCGCGACCAAAGCCCTCGTCATCATCAACCCCAACAACCCCACGGGTTCCGTCTATCCACGCGAGGTGCTCGAGGGCATCGTCGAGGTTGCACGCAGGCATCAGCTGATGATCTTTGCTGATGAGATCTACGACCGCCTGTGCATGGACGGCTACGAGCACGTCTCGATTGCCTCGCTCGCTCCCGATCTGCCCTGCGTCACCTTTAGCGGTCTGTCCAAGTCGCACATGATCGCGGGCTATCGTATTGGCTGGATGGTGCTTTCGGGCAACCAGCGCTGCATGAGCGACTTCATCATGGGCATCAACATGCTCTCCAACATGCGTCTGTGCTCCAACGTGCCGGCTCAGTCGATCGTCCAGACGGCGCTCGGCGGCCATCAGTCGGTCAACGACTATATCCGCCCGGGCGGTCGTGTCTACGAGCAGCGCAACTTTGTGTATGAGGCGCTCAACAAGATTGACGGCATCTCGGTGGTTAAGCCGCGTGCGGCGTTCTACATCTTCCCCAAGATGGATGTGAAGAAGTTCAACATTACCGATGACGAGCAGTTCGCCCTTGACCTGCTGCACGAGAAGAAGATCCTGATCACGCGCGGCGGCGGCTTCAACTGGGCTGAGCCCGACCACTTCCGTATCGTGTACCTGCCGCGCATGGAAGTACTCAAAGAGTCCCTCGAAGACCTCGCCGACTTCTTCGACCATTACCGTCAGAGCTAATTAGTTCCGCCGTTCTACCGAACGGCGGACCACTTGACGCTGCGCGAGCCGCATTCACGCCAATCTGACGTTCAATTTCGAGGGCGCGACCAGAAGGTCAGCGCCCTCTCATTTCACGTCACCTTGGCGCAAATGCGGCTCGCTTGCTGTCGTGTGCTCAACCTGCATCGTTACCCTGGCTGTCTAAATAACAATCCCGTTGCAGTGGTCGATTTCGTGTTGGATGATCTCGGCGGTGTAGCCCGAGAAGTTTTTGATGCGGTGGA
>CAJJRZ010000012.1:0-81012 GCA_905194345.1 Coriobacteriaceae bacterium | reverse complement strand
ATTTCGTGTTGGATGATCTCGGCGGTGTAGCCCGAGAAGTTTTTGATGCGGTGGACGAAATTCTCGTCCAAATACTCAACCTTAATGCGGCGATAGCGAGTACAGGGGCGCTCGCCGATCAGCGAGAGACATTCTTCGCTCGTCTGATAGGCATTGACCTGCTCAAGAATTTGAGGGTTGTACATCAGGAGTGTCCTGTTGCCGTCCTTTACGCAGATGATGCGTTTGCGCACGCCAATCATGTTGGCGGCGAGGCCCACGCACTCGTGCTCATGCTCATGGAGCGTATCCAGGAGGTCCTGCCCGGTCACGGCGTCATCGGGGCCCGCGTCTTCGGAAGGCAGGCGCAAAAAGAACTCGGATTTCATGATGGGCTTAATCATGGCGGGCTCCTCATGTCTCATGCTTTCGTGGACTTTTAATAATAGCGCGGAAGGAAAGCTGCGCGTTCGCGTTACAATCTTTCGACGTTGGACCATGTTGCCAGACTCGTCGCGTGCGGCGTCTGGCGTAAGTCTAGGGCTCATCCTCGCCCTGGACTGTTCCTCTGGGGCGATACGACTGTCGTTCCAAGAGGAAGGAAATGCATGGGGAGCAAATCTCAGCAACAAGTTCAAGTAGCGCCATCGGCCACTTCGGCGTTTCTCGCCGTAATGTATATCGCGGCCTTTGTTGCCGCGTTTAACGAGAACATCATTAACGTGGCGTTGCACGACATCATGGCGGCCTTTTCGGTGAGTGCCATCACGGCGCAGTGGCTTGTTTCGGGCTACATGATCGTGACGTCGATCTTTACGGCCATCATGGCCTTTCTTTCCGGTCGCTTCTCGACGCGCAAGCTGCTGTTTTTCGCATGTGGATGCCTGGTCGCCGGAGAAGTCCTGTGCCTGGTCGCCCCAACGTTTACCGTCTTGCTGCCAAGTCGTATTTTGCAGGCTGCGGGATCGGGCATCTTGTTCCCGCTCATGATGAACGTGGTGTTGTCTTGCGCGCCGCGCGAGAAGCTCGGTCTGTATCTGAGCCTGGGCGGTGCCTGCATTACGCTGGGGCCGGCGTTTGGACCTGTGATCAGCGGTCTTATGTGCACGTTGTTTGGCTGGAGGGCGGTGTTCGTAGTGCCGCTGGTGGGCGGCATTGTGGTCGCTGCGGCGGGCGTAAAGCTTGTTCAGAATGTCGGAGAGCGCTCGAACGCCACGCTTGATATTCTGTCGGTTGTTTTGCTCGCTGCCGGCATTACGGCATTTGTGTATTCCGTAGGCGAGTTCTCGACCAATCTGATTGCCGGCATCGTGACGCTTTTTGCCGCCGTTGTGCTGCTCGGCCTGTTTGCGGTTCGTCAGCTCAAGCTCGAGCATCCGGTGCTTAACGTGCGTCCCATGGCGAGCGTTCGTTTTTGGCCTGCGTGCTTGCTTGTGGTGGTGTCGATGATGACGACGTTCTCGATGAGCGTTTTGTTGCCGCTCTATTTTGAGGGCGCATACGGCATGACCGCGCTTGTTGCGGGCCTGCTCATTTTGCCGGCAATTGCCTGCAACGCTGTGACCTCGATTGTGGGCGGACGCGTGATGGACGCCCGTGGCGCATGGCCGCTGCTGCCGGTCGGCTTTGCCCTGATTGCCGTGGGACAGACTGCCATCTCGATGACGGCGGCAAGCATGAACATCGGCGTCGTCGTGGCGCTGACCGTTGTGGTGTATGCCGGAGTCGGTTTGGTGTTGAGCCCCTCGCAAACGGCCGGCTTGGAGACGCTGCCTGCCGCTGAACATCCTCACGGAACGGCATTGCTCAACACGTGGAACATGATTGCCGCGTCGTTTGGTCCGTCGCTGTTTATCGGCCTGCTTTCGAGTTCTGCGGTGGCTGCTGGCGCCGCGGGCGTTGCGTCGGACGTTGCCCAGGCGATAGGATTTGCAGCCGCCGTGCGCGTGGCGGCCGTGATTGCCGTTGTCGGGTTCGCGGTGTCGCTGGTGTACGCTCGCCGCGAGTCGCACATGTCGCATTAATGTGTGCACATAGATTCTGCAGCTAGATTGGATGGCGACACCATAAACTAATGGACGTTTTGCCGAGAGGCATGAATGTATAAAGCGCAAAGAGTGCGCGACGGGCCCCGCGAATGGGGCGATGATGCCCGAGAGGGCCAAGAAGGAGTCTCATGTCTGAGAACGAAGAGATCATGAACGAGACCGAGAACGAGACCATGGCTGCCGAGGTCGAGGCAGTCGAGACCGTGGAGACCGAAGCTGCTGAGGTTGAGGCTGCTGACGAGGTTTCCGCCGAGGAGGCCGAGGTTGTCGAGGCCGCCGTTGATTACGATGACGAAGAGCTGATGGACAAGATGCAGAAGGCCGCCCGCCTGCTGCGTAGCCGTCGCTTTGCTATTTCCAAGGAGGAGGAGGCCAAGGCCGAGCGCATGGCGAACATCGAGCGCGCCATCAAGCTTCTTGACCTCAAGCCCAAGATGGAGCAGAAGGAAATGTCCGACCTGCTGGGCATGCGCCTCCGTGAGCTCGATGGTCTGATGGCCGAGGCCGAGGCTGCCGATCTGGTCGGCCGCATCGACGACGCCGAGGGCGATATGCGCAAGATCGTTGTCTTCGCTGCCGAGGATGCCGCTGAGGGCCTGACCGAGCTTGCCAACAAGAAGGAGAAGCTCCTGCCCGAGCTTTCTTACGAGGAGGCCACCGAGCTGATGGCCGCTCTCGATAAGGTTATCGCTCCGCTCGTCGCCATGGGCCTGGACGAGGACCGCGGTCCTCGCGGCGGCCGTGACGAGCGCGGTGGCCGTGGCGGCGACCGTGGCGGTCGCGGCGGCTTTGGCGGCAACCGTGGTGGCTATGGCGATCGCGGTGGCAACCGTGGCGGCTTCGGCGGCAACCGTGGTAACGACCGCGGCGGTCGCGGTGGCGACCGTGGCGGCCGCAACGGTGGCGGCTTCCGCGGCAACCGTTTCTAGTTGGGTTACGCGGTTTTACCAAATCGCGTAACTAGTTGACGCTGCAAACCCGCCAGGGCGGCAATCTGCCTTTCAACTTCGGCGGCATGACCAGAAGGTCAATGCCGCCTTGTTTCAAGGCACCTTGCTCGCTCTGGCGGGTTTTCGCTGTCGGTACCAAAGCATCGGCGTTGCCTTGATCCAAACCTACCAAAAAGGGACAGGTTTATTTTGGTCGGTTTTATCTGGGCAAACGTGGTCGTCTATCGCAATATGGTCGTTGGGGACGTTCTTGTTTGACTAGTCGTTTAAGAACGTCCCCAACGACTACATAGCATGAGAGTGGATAATCTCCCGGTTTGAGCCTGCATTCAAGCTCAAAGTGGGAGATTATCCACTCTCATTTGTTGTATGTCCGAAAATCCACGCTCGTTTAAATTCTGCCTACATTTGCAGGAACAGTTCGTGGAGGCGGGTGTCTTCGTCGAGCTCGGGGTGGAAGGTGACGCCGAGCTGGTTGCCTTGGCGGGCGGCGACGATGCGACCGTCGACTTCGGCTAGGGCCTCAGTGTCGCCGTGCACTTCGACGATGCGGGGCGCGCGGATAAACGTCAGCGGCACCTCACAGTCGATACCGCCTACCTGCCCCTTGGTGCGAAAGCTGCCGAGCTGTCTGCCGTAAGCATTGCGCTCAACGAGCACATCCATGGTTGCCAAGCGCGGCGTCCCCTTATCGTCGTGGGCGGCAAGATCGCGCGCCAACAGAATCAAGCCGGCGCAGGTGCCCAGGACGGGCATGCCCTCAACAATGCGGGTGCGAAGCTCATCGAGCATACCAAGCTCGGCAAGTAACTTGCCCTGAACGGTGGACTCGCCGCCGGGGAGGACCAGGCGGTCAAAGTTCTGCTGCAAATCGGCCGCCTGCCTCATCTCGATACAACGTGCGCCCAGCTCGGACAGTCTTGCCTCGTGCTCGGCAAAAGCGCCCTGGACCGCCAGCACGGCGACCGTTTGGTCTGCATAATCGCTCATGTGCGATCCTTTCTGCTGGACTAGCGCCCGCGCTCCTCCATGATGATCTCGATTTCGTCGGCGTTGATGCCCACCATGGCCTCGCCCAGGTCCTCCGAAAGCTCGGCGATGAGCTTGGCGTCGGTGAAGTTTGCCACGGCCTTGACGATGGCGGCGGCGCGCTTGGCGGGGTCGCCGCTCTTAAAGATGCCCGAGCCAACAAAGACGCCCTCGGCGCCCAGCTGCATCATCAGCGCGGCGTCGGCGGGGGTCGCGACTCCGCCGGCGGCAAAGTTTACGACGGGGAGCTTGCCCGCGGCATGGACCTCGCGCACCAGCTCGACCGGAACCTGCAGCTGCTTGGCTGCCTCAAAGAGCTCGTCGTCGCGCAGGGCAACAACGTCGCGGATCTGCTTTTGGATCTTGCGCATATGGCGCACGGCCTGAACGACGTCGCCCGTGCCCGGCTCGCCCTTGGTGCGAATCATCGTGGCGCCCTCGGCAACACGGCGCAGTGCCTCGCCCAGATCGCGGGCGCCGCAGACAAACGGCACGTCAAACTGGGTCTTGTCGATGTGATAGACATCATCGGCGGGGGAGAGGACCTCGGATTCGTCGATGTAGTCGATTTCGATGGCCTGCAGGATCTGCGCCTCGACAATGTGGCCGATGCGGCACTTGGCCATAACGGGGATGGAGACAGCTTTTTGGATGCCCTTGATCATCTTGGGATCACTCATGCGCGAGACGCCGCCTGCGGCGCGGATGTCGGCCGGGATGCGCTCGAGCGCCATGACGGCGCAGGCGCCCGCCTCCTCGGCGATGCGTGCTTGCTCGGGCGTGGTGACGTCCATGATGACGCCGCCCTTGAGCATCTGCGCGAGCTCGCGATTGAGTTTGACGCGATCGGCCTTGCTGGTCTGTTCTGCCATGGTTGCTCCCTTGGTTGGCATGTGCATTGCTTAACGGAACATCCTATCGGGGAGCTGGGTATGGCGAAATACTCAGTTTTCGAGATAATAACAAGGTCAGACTAATGCCAGATTGAATGATTCAATAAGGTCAGGTGATAGACCCATGCTTGACTACAATTTGGAAAATCGCGGCGAAGCATCGCTTTATGAGTATGTTTACCAGCAAATTCGCGATGATATTGTTGCTGGCCGTATTGCGGCGGGGGAGCATCTGCCGTCTAAGCGCGCCTTTGCGAGTCATCTGGGTATCAGTGTCATTACCATCGAGAATGCATATAGCCAGTTGCTTGCCGAGGGCTATATTTGCTCAATGCCGCGTCGTGGCTACTACGCGTGCGAGCTCCCGGATGCGCCGGTTTTGGCTTTGGCTGCGGGGGATATCGACCGAGATGCTGTCCCTGTTGGTCCCAGCGCGCATGATGCCATGGGGCAGGCAGAGCGATTCGACGCACTTTCTCCTTCCGCTTTGGAGGCGGCGCGGCTTTGGCAAAGTGCGCTACGGGCGACGCTGACGTCCGAAGACGAACGTGAAATCTTTTCGCCCGCACCGGCGCAGGGCACCGCTCGACTGCGACGTGCGATTGCGCGCCATCTGCGCGGGACAAGGGGCATGAATGTCAATCCCGACAATATCGTTATCGGTGCGGGCGCCCAGCTGCTCGATACCATGTTGGTTCAGTTGCTTGGCGCGGACAAGGTGTATGCCGTCGAGGATCCAGGCTATTTGCGCTTGACGCGCATCTATCAGGCCATGGGTTGCGAAGTGCGGCATGTCCCGTTGGATGCTGAGGGCGTGGACTTGAGCGCGCTGCAGAAAACCGGGACCGATGTCCTTCACCTGATGCCGTCTCATCAGTATCCGACCGGTCTTGTGACGAGCATTGCACGTCGCTATGCGTTGCTGAGCTGGGCCGCCGAGCGGCCAGGTCGGTATCTCATCGAAGACGACTTTGATTGTGAGTTTCGCCTTGCCGGCAAGCCGATTCCCGCGCTCGCGTCGATCGATGCCGCCCAGTCGGTTATCTACACCAACACGTTTTCGAAGAGCCTTTCATCGGCGTTACGTTTGGCGTACATGGTGCTGCCCGATGAACTAATGGAGAGGTTTAAACGCAACCTTGGTTTCTACGCCTCGTCGGTAAGTTCTGTTGATCAGGTTGCCTTGGCGCGTTTGCTGGAATCGGGTGATTACGAGCGACATGTGAACCGCGTGCGCGTTCGTGCTCGTGGGGCGCGTGATGGCCTGGCGGCGCTTGTACGGAAAACGTTTCCGGCAGGGGAAGTCTCGATCGAGTACGCGGACGCCGGCCTTTACTGCGTCGTGGCCGTGGAGTGTGACGCGGGCGGAAGCTCTTTTGCACGGGCCCTCACGCGCTCGAGCATCCCTTTTATCGATATCGGTGACTGTTTTTGGTGTGCCGATGGCGCATCTGTCCCTGAAAACTCAACTCAAATTCTTGTTCAGTATGACGATCTGAGTCCAAAAGTACTAACTACCTTGGAATTGCAGCTAATGGGGGGGCACTCTGCAACCTAAGTGAGTAGACTTTTAGCACTTTGGCGACCAGGCAGTTTTGTAACAAGCTATCTACCTGCGGTTTTGAAAAGCAGGATGACCGGCCTGCTCGGGATGTTCAAAAAAGTCTACTCACTTGCCGCGCAAAGCTCCTGCATGAGAAAAAATGGGGTTTTCAACAGGGCTTCGTCCAGCTCTCGGCAAGCTTTTGGCCAGTTGGGGAGGGCTGTTGAAAACTTGGCAGTCCGTTCGGCGCCATTTTTGGTGCGTTCGCGCCAATGCGTGACTGACTGGGTTGAAATTCGTGTTTTCCTGTGCCTATGAAGGATCTACTTTGTGACATATCAGCTTTTAGGTACTGGCGTTTGCCTCCTCAAGTCCGCGCTTTGTGTCCGCCGCTTCCACGACCGGAAGAAGACCGGCAGCGATATGATCTCGCCCGCAACCCGACGGCTGCGGTCGCGCTCGGTTTTCCGTTGTATACATTGGTTCGGTCGAGAAACAAACGGACTTGTCCTGCCAGCATTAGGCAGCGGCTGTTTCTTGGTGAGCTTCCCAGGGAATCCGTGCTGGGAACGGAGCATGGGGTTTTGATTACGTCTCCTCTACTGACGGCATTCATCATGTTGCGGCATCTGACGGATCTTCAGCTTCTTTTGGTATTGGCGGAGATGTGTGGCTTGTTTGCGGTGTGTGCCCTGCCGGCGGCACTTGAGGCGGAGCTTTCGCGTGCAATTGATTCGGGCGCGATTTCGACAACGTTCGGTTGGGTGCGCTGCCCGTCCGAGGACGGCACCGCCTCAAATTTATGGCGTCGAGACGCTTTGGTTTTGGGCGGAGACCTTGACCGTTTTTGTTCAGATGTTTGCGGGATGCGTTACGGCAATAGATTTATAGCGGTATCGCAACTCGTTCCATTGGGCGCCGCGTCGCCTTTTGAGGTCGAGGCGTATTTGCTACTTGCACTGCCGCGATCCCTGGGAGGCGAAGGTTTTTGCGGCATAGAGCTTAATGTTGAAGTGATGCTAAGCACAAGTGCTCGAGCGATTGTGGGAAAGTCCCGTGTATATATCGACCTACTTCTTTCTTCGCCGGACGGCAGGCGACAGGTGGCCATTGAATGACAGGGAAAGGCCTCGCACGGACGCGCAGGGGATGGCTTGCGTGACGCTGACCGCATGACGGCCCTTCAGGCCATGGGCTACGATGTACTTCTCCTGACACACAGACAGATATCCGATGAGGATAGATTCCGCGCGATCGTTAAGGCCATATGCAGGATGCTCGATGCTGAATATCGTGATAAAAGCTCAGATGAGCAAAGGGCTGAGACATTACTCCGGTCTGAACTATTCGTTGACTGGACAAAATTGGGAGTAATCGACGGAAAGATGCCCGTTAGACGCAAAACAGCTCGATCGTGGACGGCTGCGGTTCTAAGTGAGTAGGCTTTTGGCACTTTGGCGACCAGGCCGTTTTGAAACAAGTCATTTACCTGCGACTTTATAAAGCAATACGGATGGTCTGCTCGGCAAGTTTCGAAAAGTCTACTCACTTAGTTTTTGACGAGAGACCGATGCCGAAGATAGCTCTATTTCAGGGCGTTAACGAGTCCTCGAGACACAAAAAGGCCCGAACCAATACGGTCCGGGCCTTCTTCGAGCTAGAGGTTATGTCTCAGGCAGTTGGCTTAGCCAAAGTAGCGCTTGAGCAGGCCAGCGAAAGCCTTGCCGTGGCGGGCCTCGTCGCGAGCCATCTCGTGCACGGTGTCGTGGATGGCATCGAGGCCAGCGGCCTTGGCGCGCTTGGCAAGATCGGTCTTGCCGGCGGTGGCGCCATTCTCGGCCTCAACGCGCATCTCGAGGTTCTTCTTGGTGGAATCGGTCACGACCTCGCCCAGGAGCTCGGCGAACTTGGCGGCATGCTCGGCCTCCTCGTGGGCAGCCTTCTCCCAGTACAGGCCGATCTCGGGATAACCCTCGCGATGAGCAACGCGAGCCATGGCCAGGTACATACCGACCTCGGAGCACTCGCCCTCAAAGTTGGCGCGCAGATCGGCAACGATGTCCTCGGAGACGCCCTCCATCTTGGCGACGCCCACGACGTGCTCGGCAGCCCACTCGAGCTGGCCCTCCTCCTGCTTCAGGAAGCGAGAGCCGGGAACGCCGCACTGGGGGCACTTGAAATCCTCGGGCAGCTGGTCGCCGTCGAACTCTTCCACATAACCGCAAACGGGGCAAACAAACTTCATGATTCGATCCTTTCGATCGATGGCGATGGTGCGCTCGTCCGGTCCCGTAAGGGCCCTCTCCGGACGTGCGTCTTGACGAGTTCTATTATCCATAAATGAGACCGAATGTGAAGCCTATTAGGAATGATTTTTAATAAAACAATTTAAGCATGTGTAGATGTTGATTGATTAACGATTGCTAGACCTCGTGCGACCTCCGATGAGTACAATCGGTCGAGCAAATGTTGACCAATCAACAAATGAAGGAGCTTCCTTTATGCATCTAGCCCGCCGCGCCTGGTGCCGAACGTATCAAACGGTTTTTCGCATCGCATTGCCGGTGCTGCCCTATACCGAGCCTCGCATTTTAGAGCACGCTGAGGAAGTGCCCGCAGTGCTTCAAAAGCGTTCAATACACCATGTTCTTATCGTGACAGATCCCGGCATTGCCCGTCTGGGGCTCACGGCACCGCTCGAGACAGCGCTCGCGTCCAAGGGAATTAGCGCTGCGGTCTATGCCGAAACGCGTGCGAACCCCACGGTCTCAAACGTGGAGGAAGCGGCATCTCTGTATCGAGAGAGCGCCTGCCAGGCCATTATCGGCTTTGGCGGCGGTTCGGCCATGGACTGCGCCAAGGGCGTGGGCGCGCGCATCGCGCAGCCAAAGAAGCCCATCAACAAGATGCGCGGCCTGTTGCGTATCCATCGTCGCCTGCCGCTGCTCATCGCCGTTCCCACCACGGCGGGCACGGGAAGCGAGGTCACGCTTGCAGCGGTAATTACCGACGACGAGACGCACTACAAGTATCCCATTAACGACTTTGTGCTGATCCCGCGCTTTGCGGTGCACGACCCCGAGTTTACGCGCGGCCTGCCCGCCTCCATTACGGGGCAAACGGGCATGGACGCCCTGACGCATGCCGTCGAGGCCTTTATCGGGCGCAGCACCACGCCCTATACGCGCAAGATGGCGCGCCAGGCGGTGCAGCTCATCCACGACAATTTGCTCGAGGCCTATGAGTGCGGTGGCAACATGCGTGCGCGCCGCAATATGCTTTCGGCGGCGTATAAAGCGGGCGTTGCCTTTACGCGCTCTTATGTTGGATACGTCCATGCCATCGCGCACAGCCTGGGCGGGCGTTACGGGATTCCCCACGGCTTGGCCAACGCCATCATCCTGCCGCACATGCTTCGCGCCTATGGCGAAGCTGCTGCTCCCAAGCTCGCCGATCTCGCCCGCATGGCCGGCATTGCGCCGGCTAATGCGCTGGACAACGTGGCTGCTGAGGCCTTTATCGATTGGGTCGACCGCATGAACGCCGCCTTGGGCATACCCAAATATGTGACGGGCATTCGCCGCTCCGACATTCCTGAGATGGCGGCGCATGCCGATGCCGAGGCCAATCCCCTGTACCCCGTTCCGCTTTTAATGGACCGTTTGGAGCTCGAGCATATGTACGAGGTCGTTGCGGGTGGTATGTTTGAAGACGAGAACTAGGAGGGCCCATGAACACCGAGGAAATCGCGCGCATCGTTGCCGATCAGCGCGCCTACTTTAAGACGCACGCCACGTTTGATGTCGATGCTCGACGTCGTGCGCTCGTGAGTTTACGCGATGCGGTGCGGGCCCACGAGGCCGATATTGCCCATGCGCTCAAGACCGATTTGGGTAAGTCACATGACGAGGCGTATATGTGCGAGATCGGCACCTCGCTTTCCGAGATTCGACATCAGATTGCGCATGTGGCCCGATGGAGCCGTGCCCACTTGCGCCCGTGCGACCTCGCCAATGCTATTAGTGTGTGCAAGACGCAGTCCGTGCCCCATGGCGTCACACTCATCATGGCTCCGTGGAACTACCCGTTTTTGCTGACGCTCGAGCCGCTCGCTGGCGCTCTTGCCGCGGGCAACACCGTGGTCATCAAGCCGAGTGCCTATGCTCCGGCATCGAGCGCAGTGCTCAAGCAAATCTGCGAAGAAGCGTTTGATTCGCGCCTGGTGGCAGTTGTCGAAGGCGGGCGCGCCGAGAACGAAGCGCTGCTCGACGAGTGCTGGGACAAGATTTTCTTTACCGGTAGCGTTCCGGTCGGCAAGCTCGTTATGGAGCGTGCAAGTAAAAACCTTACGCCCGTGACGCTTGAGCTGGGCGGAAAGAGTCCCTGCATCGTGGATGCGACGGCTAACTTGAAGGTCGCGGCACGCCGTATCGCCTTTGGTAAATGGCTCAACGTGGGGCAGACCTGCGTGGCGCCCGACTACCTGCTGGTCGATACGCGCGTGCACGACGAGCTGCTGGGTCTCATCAAGGAGGAGGCCCGCCGTATGTTTGGAGAGCATCCGCTCGATAACGAGGATTACGGGCATATCGTCAACGCCAAGCATTTTGCGCGCGTGCGCGGGCTGATCGATCCCGATAAGGTCGTGCTTGGAGGCGCCGCGCGCGAGGCTTCGCTCAAGATCGAGCCGACGATTTTGGACGGCGTGTCCCCCGATGACGCCGTGATGCAAGAGGAGATTTTCGGCCCCATCTTGCCGGTGCTGTCGTTTGAGAGCCTAGACGAGGCCGAGACGTTTATTACGGATCGTCCGACGCCGCTGGCCCTGTATATCTTTAGCCAGGATCGCGCGGCTCAGCAACGCTTTGTGCGCTACGTGCCCTTTGGCGGCGGCTGCGTCAACGACACGATCATGCATTTGGCTACGAGTCATATGGGCTTTGGTGGCATGGGAGCGAGCGGTATGGGGCAGTACCATGGACGCGAGAGCTTCGATACGTTTAGCCACAAGAAGAGCGTCGTGAACAAGGCAACGTGGCTGGACGTGCCATTCCGCTATGCCCCGTATGCAAGCTGGAAGCACAAGTTCGTGCGCATGTTTGTGCATTAAATCAGACAGGATAAATTTGTGTCCGCACGGGCCCGTAAGCTTCTCAGTAAGGTTAAGCGCCGGTTTATTCGGCCGTTAGAGGAGCTGCTATGTACGAGCCTTCACGTGTTCTTCTGTCGTTTCATATCGCAGGATTTCAGTATGCCGATGGCGCCTTGGTCCTGGGCGATCTTAAGGTTAGCGATAAGCTGACGCTGTGCGCCGAGCGCGATAACCCCCATGATCCCGAGGCGGTTGCGATTTATTACGGCAACACCAAGCTTGGCTATGTTCCGGGAAATGAGGTCGGCCCGCTGTCCTTGATGATGTATTACGGCCACGAGGACGTATTTGAGGCCCGCGTGCAGCAGGTTGCCCCTGAGCTCAGCCCGTGGCATCAGGTGCGCGTTGGCCTCTATGTGGTGGATGCCCGCTAATCGGTAAGGGAGGCTGCCATGTTTGACGACGATGACCTGTTCGATTTGACGGATGATTCGTTTGAGTGGGATATGCTACTCGATGACGATGAGTTGGAGCAGGACCGTAGGAAACGGCAGAGCAAGAAAAATCAGGGTGACGCTTCGAAAAAGCAAGACAAGCGCCGCCGCGGGCTGTTCGGCGAGCTCTTTGGCTAACCGCCGCATCACTGTGTCTGTATACTTAGCACGAGTTTGACGCGTTGCGAAATGAGGACATAGACGATGATGTGGTTTACCGCCGACCTGCACCTGGGTGATACGAATATCTTGCACGACATGGATCGACCGTTTGGTTCGATCGAGGAGATGAACCGTAAGGTCATCGATGCTATCAATGAGTGCGTGGCGACGGACGACCGTCTCTATATTTTGGGTGACTTTACCTATCGTTTGCCCCTGGCGGAGGCGGTGCGCCTGCGCGAGCGCATCGAATGCCAGAACGTGACGCTCATCCGTGGTAACCATGACAGCGACTGGGAAGATTCAGACGCGCCGCGCATTTGGGATGAGGTGCGCGATTATCTGGAGGTTGCTCCCGGTTACGCCAAGGGCCATCGCCTGGTGATGAGCCACTATCCCATGCTCAGCTGGAATGGCAAGGCACGCGGTGCCATCATGCTGCACGGGCATATTCACAGCAGGGGAGACCGTGCCAACGTCCGCAACCGCGATCGCGAGCGCCCGGTTCTGCGCTATGACGTGGGGCTCGACGCCAACAACTACAAGCCCGTAAGCCGAGACCAGATCCTAGGCTTCTTTGGGCTGTAATTCTCGAACCACCACAAAGGGGACAGGCACCTTTGTGGTGGCTCTGGCGCCGTTGCCATTATGGCGGCGGCACTTTTTGTCCGCGCGGAGCGGTAGAGTGTAGACGGTTTAAATTTGCGTCCATCGAGGAGCTGCTATGAACGAGATCAAGTGCCCGCATTGCGGCGAAGTTTTTAAGGTCGATGCGTCCGGCTATGCGGATATCGTCAAGCAGGTGCGCGATGCCGAGTTCTCGCACGACCTGGATGAGCGTGTGAAGGCGGTCCAGCGCGAGGGCGAGCAGGCGCTGGAGCTTGAGCGCTCGCGTTCGGCGTCTGCCCTGCAGGAGGCGGAGTCTCAACGCGATGCTCAGCTTGTCGAGCAGAAGAACGCCGCGGCTCAGGAGCTGGCACAAGAGGTTGCCAAGCGCGATGCCGAGCTTGCCGAGCTGCGCGCCAAGCTTGAGGGAGCTGCCGCAGAGCGCGAGAGCGCAAGCCAGCGCGCGGCGGTTGAGGCACGAGCTGACGCTCAAAAGGAGAATGCCGAACTCCAGCGTGAGATTGATAGCCTGCGTGCGCAGCTTGGGCGCAAAGATGATGAAGCCAGGCTTGCCGAGGCGGCGGCACGCAATGCTGCTCAAAACGACCTGTCCGCGCGCGACGCTCAGATTGCCGAGCTGCAGGCCAGGCTCGCCGCGGCGGACAAGGCCCAGGAGATGGCGCTTGCCGCTGCCGCGGCAGAGTCGCAGCGTGAGCTCGATGTCGCTCGCAGCGAGGCCGAGCGCGCGCTTACTGACTATCGCGCGAAGGTGCAAGAGAAGTTTTCCGCAGCAAAGGCTCAGTCCGAGCAAGAGGCCGAGGGCCTGCGTGCCCAGCTGCGCGAGCAGGAACTGATGGCAAAAATGAACCTGTCAGAGGCGGTCGCCGCGGCGGAGCGAGAGCGCGATGAGGCACGTGCCAAGCTGACGAGCGAGCTGGCGGTGCGCGATTCTCGCGAGGAGCAAGCCAAGGCGGCACACGAGCTCGAGCTCGCGCAGGCCAAGCGCGCGAGCGATGACCTGATTCGCTACAAGGATGAAGAGATTGAGCGCCTTAAGGACATGAAGGTCCGCCTGTCCACCAAGATGGTGGGCGAGTCGCTCGAGCAGCACTGCGAGACCGAGTTCAACCGTCTGCGCATGACGGCGTTTCCCAACGCGTACTTCGAGAAAGATAACGATGCGTCCGAGGGTACCAAGGGCGACTTTATCTTCCGCGAGTGCGACGCGAGCGGTAACGAGGTCATTTCGATTATGTTCGAGATGAAAAACGAGAACGACGAGACCACGACCAAGCATAAAAACGAGGACTTCTTTAAGAAACTCGACCACGATCGCCGCCAAAAAGGCTGTGAGTACGCGGTGCTCTGCACGCTGCTCGAGCCCGAGAGCGAGCTCTATAACGCAGGGATAGTCGACGTGAGCTATCGCTACGAGAAAATGTACGTGATTCGCCCGCAGTTTTTCATTCCCATGATTACGCTTCTTCGCAACGCCGCCATGGGTTCGCTGCGCTATAAGCAGGAGCTAGCGGAGTACAAACAGCAGAATATCGATGTCACGAACTTCGAAGCCAAGATGGAGAAGTTCAAGAACGATTTCGGCCGCAACTACAAGATCGCGAGCCGCAAGTTCCAAACGGCAATCGATGAGATCGACAAGACGATTAGCCATCTGCAGAAAACCAAGGAGGCGTTGCTGTCCTCCGAGAACAATCTGCGCCTTGCCAACAAGAAAGCCGACGATCTTACCATTCGCAAGCTCACGTGGGGCAACAAGACCATGAAAGCAGCGTTTGACGAGGCGCGCGGGGCCGCGACAGAGACGAACGATGAGCCAGCCGAGGCGGATTCGTATGAGGTCGAGGATGCCGAGTAGGGGATAGCGTATCGCGCAAAAAGCGGGGCCGCTGGCGATGTTGCCAGCGACCCCGCTTTGTTTCGTCCCATTGCGCCCGGCTAGTCCTCGAGCAGGTCCTCGATAAAGCCGACACGGTAGTTCTTGAAGATTACCTCGCCGCCGTCTTGCGTGGCGTCCAGATCGACATCGCCCATGATGCCAAAATCGTGGTCGCCATCCTCGTCAGCAAAGATCTGGTGCACGTGCCATACGTGCGCGGTCTTCTCGTCGGACTCGTCGATGGAAAACATCGCGGCGCTGCGGGCATCTCCGTCGGTGAGGATTTCCTCGTGCTGCTCGTGGTAAGCGTCGAGTGCTTTTTGCCAGCGGATCTCGCTCATGCCCCAGTCGTCGTCGAGCTCGCCCAGGTCGCGAACGTGCTCGCGGGCGGCAAGGGTCACGCGGCGGAAGAGCGCGTTGCGCACCAACAGCGTGCAGCCGCGGCGGTCCGCCACGACCTCGTCGATGCCCTGCGGCGGCGCAGCATCGAGGGCTGCCGGGTTGCCGGCGTTCTCCCACTCGTCCACCAGGCTCGAGTCCACCGAGCGCACCACAAAGCCGAGCCACGAGATAATGTCGCGCAGACGCTCGTCGCGCTTCTCGATGGGCACGGTGCGGTCGAGCGAACGGTAGGCCTCTGCCAGGTAACGCAGCAAAATGCCCTCGGAACGGGCGATGCCGAGCTTTTGAATGTAACCCTTAAAATCGCTCGCGCTTTCCAGCATATCGCGCAGGACGCTTTTGGGAGAGAGCTGGTAGTCGTTTGCCCAGGGCACTTCCTGGCAGTACTTGTCGAAGGCGGCGTCGAGCAAGTCCTCGAGCGGTTTTTCGTAGGTGACATCCTGGATGCGCTCCAGGCGTTCCTCATATTCGACGCCGTCAGCCTTCATTTCGGCCATCGCGCGGTCGCGCGCTGCGCGCTCCTGAGCGCGCAGCACCTGCTTGGGATCCTCGAGCGTTGCCTCGACCATCGAGATCAGGTCCATGGTATAGGTCTCGCTCTCGGGATCGAGCAGCTCCAACGCGGCAAGCAAAAACGGCGAGAGCGGCTGGTCGAGCGCAAAGTCCTCGGGCAGGTCGACCGTCAGTGCGTAGTCGATGTCCGGCGCGGCGTCAGCCGGAGCGTCGGGTGCGGGCGGCACCTCGGTGCGCACGACGACGCCGGAATCGATGAGCGTGGCGAAGATCTCGTCGGCACGAACCTCGAGCTTAGCCTTTTCCTCGGGGGTCTGCAGGCTCGTCTCGATGAGGTCGTGTACGCGGGCTCGGGCATCGCCACCCTGCTCGACCACGCTAATCACCATGGAGTGCGTGATGCGCAGGCGCGGCTTGAGTGTCTCGGGCTGCGTCTCGATCAGGCGCTCGAACGTCTGCTTGTTCCAGGTGACAAAGCCCTCGGGGGCCTTCTTTTTTTTAATCTTGCGGAGCTTTTTGGGGTCGTCGCCCGCCTTGGCCATAAGCTTGGCATTCTCGATCTCGTGCTCGGGTGCCTCGGCGATGACCATGCCCTCGGTATCGAAGCCCGAGCGGCCGGCACGACCGGCAATCTGATGGAACTCGCGGGCGCGCAGACGACGCATCTTATAGCCATCGAACTTGGTGAGCGCGGTGAGCACCACGGTGTGGATGGGCACGTTGATACCGACGCCGAGCGTATCGGTGCCGCAGATGACGGGTAGCAGGCCCTGCTGCGCCAAGCGCTCGACCAGCAGGCGGTAGCGCGGCAACATGCCAGCATGGTGCACGCCGACGCCGCATCCGAGCAAGCGCTTGAGGATTTTGCCGAAGGCCGTCGAGAAGCTCGTGCCCTTGGCCGCCTCCTTGATGGCCTCGCGCTGCTCCTTGTTGGCAATGCCAAAATTGGCGAGCGACTGTGCCGTCGCAAGTGCGGCATCCTGGCTAAAGTGCACGATATAGAGTGGGGCCTCGTCGCGGCGCATGGCGAGCTCGACCGTGCCCTCGAGGGAGGTCGTCACATAGTCGTAACTCAGCGGAACAGGACGCGGGGCGTCGACGACCAAGTCGCAAGCAGCGCCGGTGTGCTCCTCGAGTGAGGCGGCGATGGCAGTGACATCGCCGAGCGTGGCGCTCATGAGCATGAATTGCGTGTGAGGCAGGGTGAGCAGCGGCACCTGCCAGGCCCAACCGCGATCGGGGTCGGCAAAGTAGTGGAACTCGTCCATGGCGACGCAGCCAACATCGGCATCTTCGCCCTCGCGTAGTGCGTCGTTGGCGAGGATTTCTGCCGTACAGCAGATGACGGGCGCCTTGGTGTTGATATGCGTGTCGCCGGTGATCATACCGACGTTATCGCGGCCGAGCACCTGCACAAGGTCGAAAAACTTCTCGCTGACCAGAGCCTTGATGGGGGCCGTGTAATAGCAGCGTTTGCCCTGTGCCATGCCCATAAAGAGCATGCCCAGCGCGACAAGCGACTTGCCCGATCCGGTCGGCGTGCCCAGAATGACGTGATCGCCGGCGGCTAGATCCATGAGGGCCTCTTCCTGGTGGTCCCACAGCTCAATACCGCGATCGCTCGTCCATTCAAAGAAGCGCTCGAAGGCCTGGTCGGGCGTGAGCCACGGTTCGGGCTCGCTGCCGTCCTCGGGCTCCCACCAGGTGGGGGAGAGCGCACCGAGTGAGCCGAATTCGGCTTCGGTTCCCGTGCCGCCCGAGAATGAACTGGCGGCTCCGGCACCGGGGACGGTGCTGGCGGCGATATCTGTCGTGGTCTGTGCCATGTGTTTGCTTTCTCTCGCGATTGTCCGCCAACTATTATGGCGTAGCGTCGCATCGATGCGTTCGCAGGCAAGAAAATGCAGGAAATGGGCGTTCTGCCCAGCCGTTTAGTGTAGTCGCTAGCCAAGTGAGTAGACTTTTTGCGATATTGCGAGCACATGACTTTTGCGCAAGGGTTCTACCTGCGGTTTTATGTTTCGCTATGCGGGCTGTGCCTGGCTATTGCAAAAAAGTCTACTCACTTAGGTTTGAGGGCCGTTCGCTGGCGCCAATTTGCGCTTGTTTGCCGACGCCGCGACCATCAGAAGCCCCTAGGACTCTTGCGGCAGGCGCTTCTTGCCTTTGCGGGCGCGGTTTCTAAAGTTCTCGACGGCCTCTTCCATGCCCAGAGGTACATAGGTGAGCTCATCGAGGTTTTCGGGCAGGTAGCAGGCAAGGCTTTGCTCCTGCGCGCGGCCCGCCGCGAGCTGTTCATTGCTGGGCTGCGCGCCGGGTGTGGCGCAAATGCCATAGACGACGGCACCCATCTCGCGCGTGCGGCATTCGTACTCGGTCTCGGGATGCTCGGGATGGTCGCGGCGGACGTCGTCGCTTACCCAAAGCGTGTCGTAGCCGGCCGCGGCAAACTGCCCCAGGGCGTAGTCGCGCAATGGCTTACTGTCGGTTCGCAGTGTGACGGTGGCGCCGGCTGAAAAGAGCGGGCGGTAGAGCATCAGATGGTCGACATGGACGAGTCGTTTTTTGGCGTACTTGGCCTTGGGCTGCGGCGTGGGAAAGTTAATGGTAATGGCATCGAGCTCGCCTGCGGCAAACAGCTGCGGCAGCGATGCGGCGCCTCGGGGCAGGACGAGTGCGTTGGACAGCTCCTGCTCGCAGATTTTCTGTGCGGCATAGGCGATGCAGATGGGCTCCTGGTCCATACCGATAAAGAGGGTGTTTGGCTCGTGGGCCGCGCGCTCTACAAGGTACGTTCCCTTGCCACAGCCAAGATCCAGGTGAAGGTGTTCGAAGGGCTTGCTGCCAACTGGCGCGCAAGCCTCGCGCCAATCTCCGGCATAGGCCTCGGGGTTCGTCTCAATCGCATCGGCGTAGCGCTCCAGGCGCTCCTCGAGCACAAAGTTCTTAGGCGTGCGAACGTGGACGGCTCCCATGAGGCTCCTTGATCATGAGTATGGAACGCATGGCAGCACGTTCCATCAATGGGTTGAAAAGGGTGGGGCATAGCTTGCCCGAAAGTTGCGGTGCGGCTCGGCGGCAAGTCGCCGATGCCTACAGGCGCTTGAGAATCACGTAACGGTTGAGCTCGCCGCTGCGACCGTCGGCATGGAAGCGCTCAAGCTCGCGCACGGGGACCTCGCCGCTCTTGTAGAATGTGCGCACGCCGCGCACCAGGTCGGTGATCTGCTGATCGTCAAAGTGATGGCAATAGCGGTAGGCGTGGCGGTCGTTTTGCCAGCCAATGAGGTGGTCGCCGGCTTCAAACTGCGCGGAATCGTAACTTTCAAACGGCGGGGTGAGCTCGGCGCGGGCTTCGGCGCGAACGGCCTTGCGCGCCATGCGCTCGTCGTTCATAAACTCCCAAAAGCTGATGGCGATGATGCCGCCTGGGCGCGTCTGGCGCACCAGGGCGTCGAACACGCGTACGCGGTACTCGCACGACGGCACGTGGTGCATAAAGCCAAAGCAGACCGAGATGTCGGCGAGCGGGGCGTCGAAAAGCACGTCGGGTGTCTCGGCGGGGTTGAGCTTCATGAGGGCATCGAGTACGTCGAGTTCCTGGAAGTGCAGGTTGGGAATGCGCAGGGCGTGACCGTGCGCATCGATAGCCAAATCCTGACACGAGTCAACACCATAGAACTCAAACGGGCAACTGGCGTCTGCCGAGGGGTTTGCGCCGTCGACGCCCTTGGCGGAAAGTGCGCCGCCGGCGGCAAAGTTCTCGAATCGCATGTTGCCGCAGGCAAGATCGAAGACGCGGACGGGATGCTCGATCGTGGCGACGTCGAGCTGCTCGAGCGCTATGTCCATGGTGCGTACCCAGCCGGGCCACGGTGCCTGGCGCGTATCGGAGAAGGAGGCGGAGTGCTCGCGATAGAACGTATTGTTGAGCTGAATGAGCGATGAGGCGAAATCGCGGTTCACGGCGCGGAACTCCCTCCGTTGGCGGTGCGGAATAAACAGTACGACCATACTACCGTTAACGCCGCAACGGGGACAACCGAGCTGCGGGTCATTGCTTTGTTTGGACACATTTCCGCAGCTCATATATGCCCGCAACCGCCGGTTGTCAAAAATCTCACTAGAATAGGTGGCATGCTTTTGGCGGTGGCGGATAGATTTTTAACTGTGCAAGGCGCCTTAAGAACAAAAACGGTCCGGCGGCACGGCTGGCATCGCATAGGAGGAACCATGAATGTAGAAACTGCGCAGCGGCTCGCCGACCTTCGTCGCAGCAAGGGTTTTAGCCAAGAAGGGCTGGCGCGAAAGCTGGGGCTGTCGCGCCAGGCGGTCAGTAAATGGGAGCGTGCGGAGAGCTCGCCCGATACCGAGAACCTGATCTCGCTCGCAAAACTCTATGGCGTGAGTTTGGATGAGCTCCTTAATCCGAGCGATGAGATCGAGGACGATATCGAGTTTGAGAACGAGGACCGCGCCCGTCAGCGCGAGGCCGAGGCAGCGGAGCGCGCCCGTACCCATGAGGCAGCGGCACGTGCTACCGAGGCGGCAACACAGGCGAGTGATGCCGCCGCCAAGGCGGCGCAAGCGGCAAGCTGGAGCGCGCAGGCCGCCAATGCCGCTACGGCGCAGGTGACGAGTGGCGGCGCAGCTGGCTCGACTCCGGTGAAAGGTCCGTTCCAGTCGTTTCCGTATTGGGCCGTGTGCTGGCTGCTGTTCTTTTTGCTGATGTTCCTGTTTGGTGGCTCCTTTGCCGCGCTGATCTTCTTTACAATCCCCATCTATCACTGGGTGGCGCGTGCGCTCGATGGCGATTGGGCACGCGGGGATATTCAGGTTGGTCCGGCGCCGGAGGCGGCTAAGGCTCAGGATGTTTCCGCTGCGGTTGATACTGACGTGGCTTCCTCGACCGCCGCTGAGCCGAGCGCCAAAGAAGGTGATGAATGATGAAGCTCTCGCATGAGTCCAAGGTCCGCCTGGGCGTCGGTATCGGAGCGTTCGTGCTCATCATCGGGCTTATCTTTGGCACTTCGCGGATATTGTTTCATTTTGATGGCCCGTGGGATCTCGGCGATATTGCATCCGGTTTGTCCGGTATGGACGATGTGGTTGACGGGGACGATTCTTTGGATGGCGGTAACTATTCCGCTCAGTCTCGGCAGCTTTCGAGCGAAACGTTTGATGCCGACTCATTCCAGTCCCTTGACCTGGATGTGACATCGGGTGAGGTTGAGATCAAGTGCGTTTCCGGCGGGCAGGTGCGTGTCATCGAGAGCGGTCGTGTTGCAAAGGGGGTAGCTACCTACGATGCTGCCACTCAGAATCTGGCCGAGGTTAAGGGTTCTGCGCTCAAGATTCGCCAGTTCGATTGCGATGACGAGCGCGCCATTGACCGCACGGTTACCGTCGAACTGCCGCGCGAAGTTGCCGATAACATGGTGGGCATTACAGCGAATGTAGGATCGGGCGATCTGACGGTCACGGACATTGCGTGCCACGACTTCGATTTGACGTTGGACTCGGGAGACATCGAGTTCGCGGGCACTGTAACTGACACCCTGAATGCCGAGGTCGGTTCGGGCGATGTGGCGTTCGAGCTCTACCAGGCCCCCGCGAAGTCGATGGACGTAAGCGTGGGCTCGGGCGATGTGGAGATATCGGTTCCGAACTCTACGGGCTTTAAGGCGAGCCTCACCGTGGGCAGCGGTGACTTTGAGAGCGATTTCCTTCCGCTTGGCAACGATGGCGAGACCATATTGAATGCTGAATTCGACAACGGTGACAAGTCTGCAACGTATCGTTTTAAGGTCGGTTCGGGCGACATGTCGTTCGAATCGGTGTGACATGCGGTTTTCGGAGATCGGTGCATATAGGCATGCTCTTTGATGGAGGCGCCGGGGCCGTGACTGGCTCCGGCGCCTTTGCCTTTACAATGGGGGCATGGAACAGATTATTTTGAACATACTCGAGGCTCTGCGTCGCGGTGAGACCGTGGACGACAAGGCGCTCGTCAAACTGATACATGCCGAGGCGCGCCGTGAGGGTGCCGACAAACGAGATCTGGCCAAGCGCCGTCTGCTGCCGTTCTACCAGCGGGTTAAACGTGAGAAGCCGGCTCGTTGGGCTGGATGGAATGTCGATGCCGAGCTGGAGCGTCAGCTGCTGCAGGTGCTGCGCATGAAGCCGCGCCGCACGGCTTCGGGCGTGGCGACCATTACCGTCATCACCAAGCCGTGGCCCTGTTCGGGCGATTGCCTGTTTTGCCCCAACGATCTGCGCATGCCCAAAAGCTATCTGCATGCCGAGCCGGCATGCGCCCGTGCGGAGCAAAACTGCTTTGACCCGTATTTGCAGGTGAGCGCTCGCCTGACCGCACTTTCGCAGATGGGGCATGCGACCGACAAGATCGAGCTTATCGTGCTCGGTGGCACCTGGAGCGACTATCCGCAAGGGTATCAGACGTGGTTTATGTCCGAGCTTTTCCGTGCGCTCAATGACGATGCCGTCGCCGGCGTGGCGGCAAACCCCATGTTGGCGCGTCCGGGCATCAGCCGTGCCGAGGCGGGGCGCCTGCTCGATGACGCTCCCGCCGATGCCCTGCCGCCGGTGGTAACAGAGCGCCGCGAGTGCTATCGGGCTGCCGGCATTGCGACAGACGAGGCCAAGCTCGCTGCCGGCGTTGCCGACGAGCAGGAGCGTGTGGATGCTGCCGTGGGCGGCTATAACCGCGCGGTGCGTCGTCTGTACGGCCCCGGTACGCCGTGGGGCGAGGTCACCGAGTGGCAGACGGCAACGATGGAGGAGCTCGAGCGTCAGCAGCGCATCAACGAGACGGCGAAGCATCGCGTGGTGGGACTCGTTATCGAGACGCGCCCCGATACCGTAACGCCGCAGGCGCTTACGCTCATCCGCCGTCTGGGCTGCACCAAGATACAGATGGGCATCCAAAGCCTTGACCAGCATCTACTCGATATCAACGAGCGTCGCATTTCGGTGGCGCAGATTGAGCGGGCGTTTTCGCTTGCGCGCCTGTTTGGCTTTAAGATCCATGCGCATTTTATGCTCAACTTGCTGGGCGCCACACCCGAGGGGGACAAGCGCGACTACGAGCGCTTTATGACCGAGGGGGCCTTTATGCCCGACGAGGTCAAAGTCTACCCGTGTGCGCTCATCGAGGGCTCGCGCCTGGTGGGCTGCTACGAGCGCGGCGAGTGGCGCCCCTATACCGAGGAAGAACTGCTCGATGTGTTGGCCGATGACATCGTGGTGACGCCGGCATTCTGCCGCATCAGCCGCATGATTCGCGACTTTAGTTCCGATGACATCATGGTGGGCAACAAGAAGCCCAACCTGCGTCAGCTCGTCGAGAACCGCCTGGCTGCTCGGGGTGACGGTGCGACGGTGCGTGAGATTCGCTATCGCGAGATCAGCACGGCGGGTGCCGACTTGGATAAGCTATCTCTTGATGAGGAAGTAGCGTACGAGACGCCGGTGACTTACGAGCGCTTTTTGCAGTGGGTGACGCCGCGGGGCAAGATCGCGGGCTTTTTGCGGTTGTCGCTGCCCGATCGCGCTTTTGTTGCCGCACATGCGGACGAGATGCCGACGATGCCGGACGAGGCGATGATTCGTGAGGTGCACGTTTATGGTATGGCGGCACGTGTGGGCGATCAGGGCCAGGCAGCGCAGCACCATGGATTGGGACGTTTGCTCGTGGAGCGTGCGTGCCAGATAGCTCGGGACGCTGGCTATACGTACATCAACGTGATCAGCGCGATCGGTACGCGCGAGTACTATCGCCATCTTGGATTTTATGACCATGGCCTTTATCTGCAAAAGGAGCTCTAGATGAACAAGCCGAGTGTTTCTGCCGGCGTCGTTGCCGGCGTTGCTCTGGGAGCCGCGGCGCTTGGTGCGGCCGCTGTCGCTGTTCGTGCTGCCTGTCTGCAGGTCGCGAGGACCCGCAATGGGCTGGCACGTGTGAAGCGCGTGCACGATGAGGGCGGCGACGAAGTTCGCGTATTGGTGCAAGGCAGCGTCTACCAAAGCGCGAGTTACGTTGGCGAGCGCTGGGCGGAGCCCGTCTTTGCGTACTATCGCGCGTTTGACGACGTGTTTGAGGCCGAGGATGCGATGCGCGACGCTTATGGTCACGGTATCAACCGTATGCTTATGCTAGGTGGCGGCGGGTTTGCCTATCCCAAATTTGCGCTGATGTCGCACAAGGTCCTGCGCATGGACGTCATCGAGTATGACGGAGAGATAACGCGCTTGGCGCGCCGTTGGTTCTATCTGGATGAACTGGAGCACGCGGTGGGCGATCGCCTGCGGGTGATTACCGCTGAGGCTCGCTCGTATCTGGGTGTGACGAGCGTGGGCCATCGTCGCTATGACGTGGTCGTGAGCGATTGCTTTGGCGGTGCCGAGCCCGTGCGCGAGCTGGCGACCGTTGAGGCGCTGCGCCTGGTGCGGGGCAGCCTGAACCCCGGGGGTATCTACGTGGCCAATATCGTGAGCGCAAACGAGGGGAGCGATGTGACGTTCCTTCGCGACTGCGCTGCCACGGCACTCGAGGTATTCGTCCACGCCTGGGTGGTCCCATGTGGCGATGCGAAGTTCAGCGGCGAGGAAAACTACCTGCTCATCGCCAGCGACGGCGACTACGCCTTTGCCGAAGCCGTGCCCTTCGACACCGACTTCCTCGGCACCGTCCTTCACGACAAGTAAGTCTCCCCGTCCCAAAAAAGACTGGTCTTAGGCGTGGTCGCGCCAGCCGTGAACGCGCTGCTTCATGCCCTCTATGTCGAGCACGCCTTCGGCAAAGCCCTTGCGCACGAGCTCTTCGGGAACAAACTCGTCGTAGCGGTCAAAGTAAGGCACCTCGCCAGGATAGACGAGCTCGATGGGATCGAAGTCCTTTTCGGCCTCGGCGGCGAGCACCTCAAAGAACGTCTCCTCGTCGGCCTTCATCTTAAACTGCATAAAGTACGGGCGTGACGGGTCGAGTCCGCGAAGGCCCAGCTCAGCGGCGCATTTGATTTTAAGCATGCGCTCGAGTGCTAGGAAGGCGTAGCTGCCCAACCAGGGGAAGAGCACCCAGGTGTCGCCACCCAGATTGATGAGCGGCTTAGTTCCCGCGCCCGAAATCTCGGCGGTATGACGAGCCTGCGCCAAGCGAGCCCGTGCGTTGCCCATGAGGTACGGATATGCCGCGTGCTCGTTGAGCGCCTTGCGCATGCGCTCGAGTACGTGTGTATTGATGTCGCCGGGGCAGTCGCCAAAGTAGGCCGGCACACGGCCCTTGACCTGCGTGGCAAAGACGGTATGACGCTTCCAGTCCACTTCCTCGACAATCCAGCAGTGTCCGGCGATGGCGATGCGCTCACCGGGCGGGGGCGGATTAACGATCGTGCCCAGCTCGGCCGATTCGCTCCGGACGGTAAACTCCTCGTTTTCCTGGAACACGGCGTAGAACTTAAAGTTGTTGATGATGCGCTCGCCCGCGAGACCCACGATGAGCCCGCCACCTTCGGTGACCTGGATATGGTCGATCTTAATGAGGTGACGTAGCAGCACACGGTAATCGTCTGCCGAGACACGGTGGAAATAGCTGAGCGTGAGCACGCGCTGGGCAAGTTCGGCCGGCGTGAGCTCGCCGGTGCTGGCGAGGGTCGACATAGTCTGGTGATAGAGCAGGCTGTAGGGGAGACGATCGAGCTCGGGTGGCTCGACCCACTTTTCCTCGCGATAGAGTTGTACGAGCGCGATGCCCTGCAGGAGCTTCCAAGGTATCGTTTCGGGCATCATCGTGCGCGGCTCGGGCTCCTCCTCGCGCATGACAAACCACATCTCGGGCGGAAGATCGCGGCGGCCCGTGCGCCCCATACGCTGCAAAAAGGAGCTGACGGTAAACGGCGCGTCGATCTGGAAGGCACGCTCCAGACGGCCGATATCAATACCGAGCTCCAGCGTGGAGGTGGTGACGGTTGTCTGCGCCTGCTCCTCATCGCGCATGAGTTCCTCGGCCGTCTCGCGCAGCGATGCCGAAAGATTGCCATGGTGGATGAGAAAGCGGTCGGGCTCGTGCCGGCTCTCGCAGTAGCTGCGCAGCATGGAGCACACGGCCTCTGCCTCCTCGCGCGAATTGGCAAAGACCAAGCACTTGCGCCCGCGGGTGTGTTCGAAGATATAGCCCATGCCGGGATCGGCGTTTTCGGGCGCGGTGTCGGTGGGGTTGAGGAGCGCCTGCTCAGCGGCCCGAGGGATATCGACTTCGCCCTCGGGGGCCGAAGAAGTGCGGCGGTTCCCGGAGGTAGCCTTATCCTGTGCCCGTTCGCGACGTTGACGGCGCTCCTCCTGTGTGAGCTGTCCGCTGCGGCGCATGTCTTTGGTGTCGGCCGGCAGTGCCGTGGGCGCCACCGCCTCGATGCGCTCGTATGCGAGCACTTCGGCTTCCTGCGGACCTGTGCCTACGAATCCCCGCTGCTGTGCCTGGGGGCCCGAGTTGTAGAAGTGCTCCATGGAGATGCGCCACACGCGGCGCGGTTCTTCAAAGCGGGGGATAACGCAGTCGCGCCCCGTTCCCTGTGAGAGAAAAGCGCCCGTGCGCTCGGGGTCGCCGATGGTAGCGGAAAGGCCAATGCGTCGAGGCTGCACGCCGGCCATGCGCGAGAGTCGCTCGACAAGGCAGAGCGTCTGCCCGCCACGGTCGCCGCGCATGAGCGAGTGAACCTCGTCGATGACCACGTAGCGCAGGTCGCAAAACATGCGCGGGATCGCCATGTGCTTATGGATCAGGAGCGCCTCGAGTGATTCGGGCGTAATCTGCAAGATGCCGCTCGGTTTTTTGATGAGCTTGGCCTTGTGCGACTGCGAGACATCGCCGTGCCAGTGCCAGACAGGGATATCGGCTTCTTCGCACAGGTCGTTGAGGCGAACGAACTGGTCGTTGATGAGTGCTTTGAGGGGGCCAATGTAGAGGGCGCCCACGCTCGCGGGCGGGTTCTCCCAAAACTCGGTCAGGATGGGAAAGAAGGCCGCCTCAGTTTTTCCAGATGCCGTGGATGCCGTCAGGAGCACATTGTCTTGCGTGTTGAAGATGGCATCTGCCGCCGCAACCTGGATGGAGCGCAGGCTCTCCCAATCGTGGGAGTAGATGAAGTCTTGGATAAACGGGGCGTAGCGGTCAAAGGCGTTCACGGGGCCTCCTCTCAAAAACGAATTTCTCAACGCTGCCGACAACGGCTTGCTGCATTACAGTCTCAACGTTTGCCCAGATAAAACCTGCCAAAATAAACCTGTCCCTTATTGGCAGGTTAGATGGTGAATTCGGCGAAGTTACGGTCGCCGCCTGCGGTATCGGTGTCGCCTGTTGCGGTTGCCGGCGCCAACGCGTCGCCGCCGACGCTTTGCAGCAGCTCGGCCACGTTGGCGTCGGGGTTTTGGCATAGGATGTCGAGCAGCTCGATAAAGTCACGAATGACTTCACGCGGCGTCAGATGCGTGTCGGCTCCCACGCGACCGAACTCAATCTTGAGAAAGTCCACCAAGTCGTTCTCGGCAAGCGTGGGCGTCCAGCCAAAGTAGCCGGCATGGATCTGCATGAGTTTTTCGATGAGCACCAGCAGCTCCTCGTAGGTGAGTGGCTGCAGGCGGATGATGGGTGCGAGCATGTCCTTAAGGTCCTCGCGCGCAAAGCGACCCTGAGCGAGTCGGCTGCGCAGAGCCTCGTAGGAGAACACGCCGCGGCGGCGGTCTTCGATGGAGGTTGGCGTGCCGCCCATGATCATGCCCAGGTACTGTGCCTTGCCCTGAAGTGTGTCGTTGTACATGGTCAGGATCTTCTCGTAGTTGTACTGGCGCGTGATGGCATTGGGAATCTTATACAGATTCACGAGCTCGTCGATGAGCACCAGCATGCCCTTGTAGCCACTGCAAACCAAAAAACGCGCGATGAGTTTGACGTAGTCGTACCAGTCGTCATCGCTGATGATGGTCGAGGAGCCCAGCTCGGCGCGTGCCTCGCTCTTGGTGCGGTATTCGCCGCGAATCCATTTGGTCACGCGGCTCATGGTCTCTTCGTCGCCCCCGGATGCGGCCATGCGATAGCGGCGGAGCATGCGGGTGAAGTCGAAGCCGTGGACCATCTCCTCGAGCGGGGCCAGTTGGGCATTGACGACCGACTCGTCGACGTCGGCACACGAGGCGACCCAGCGATCCAGAATAAGGTTGAGCGCACCGCCCTCGGGGCGCGTCTTGGTCGATATATTGCGGATGAGCTCGCGGTAGGTGGCAAGACCCTGTCCCTGACCGCCCTGCAGGCGGCGCTCGGGCGACAGGTCGGCATCAGCGACGACGAATCCCTCGCCCATGGCGTGCGTGCGGATAGTCTGGAGCAAAAAGCTCTTGCCGGCGCCGTAACGACCGACCAGAAAGCGGAAGCTCGCGCCACCGTCGGCGATGAGACTCAGATCGGTGAGCAGGGCGCGGATCTCGACCTCGCGCCCTACGGTGATGTAAGGAAGGCCGATGCGCGGGACCACGCCGCCCTTGAGCGAGTTGAGAATGACGGCAGCGACGCGCTTGGGCACGCGAGGTGCTGCGGATGCGGTATCACTCATGGTCTAGGTATCCTCTCACGTCTGCTTCGTAGTCCTCGATAATCTGCGGCCCTGCCGCGCTAAATTCAATTACGGTGTCGCCCACCAGGTCAAAGAGCGCCTCGTTGATGGTATCGACGAGCATGTCCTCGCTCTGCTCCGATTGCACTACCGCCGATTCCGCCTGTACTGCGTTGTGCTCGAGCAGCGCGCGGAGATAGGCGTCTGCGGCGGGCGCGAGTTCGTTTGTGGCGTCAGCGGGCGTAGCAGCTGCGAACGCGGGCGTCGGCGCGAGAAGCGGTGCCACGACACCAAACTGTTCGGTGGATATGGTCGGCTCGTCGGACTCGTCCTGCCCTGCGGCCGCCGCGACCGCCTCGACCGTCGCGGCGGCCGCAGGCTCGGCTTCCGGTTGCCCTGAGTCCGCTGCCTCGGCTTCTGCGGACGCGCCGTCCTCGCGTTCCTCGTCGATCAAAAGCGCTTCGCGCGTTTGTGCGGCAGCGCTCCGAATGTGCCCCAGCTGGCTCAAATCGATATCGATCTTGACGGGCTGGTGTGCGGCGTCCCACGAAAGCCATGCCACAATCTCGTCATCGATAATCTTGGCCAGATATTTGGGGACCTTTTCTTCCTTAAGGGGATGGGCGGGGTCCAGCGCCAGGCGCAGGCGTTGGTCGCAGGCGCGCATCATTTCACCGAGCTTGCTGCTCTTTTGCCTGCTACCGTGAATCCGCATGCATTCCCAAAAACCGTTTTGGCAACGGTAGATATGGATGGGGTCCAGACGGTATTCGCAGTCCTCGTGGCGCTCGGGCGCAAAGAATACGGCCGAGGCAAACATGGTGTAGGGCATGGCCGTCTCCTCCCCAAATAAACTTGCCACGATGCCGGTCTTTCGGTGCGTGTCATAGTAGCGCGCCATGCGGACATACACGGCGCACGCCACGTGGCACAGATCGCGGTGGTGGCTGCGGTCGAGCCGCGAGTTACTTAGGTTGTACGTGGAGAGGGCGTTGATGGCGGCCATGAGTCGCTCCTCGCGCACCTCATCGGGCGGAAGGGGGAGCGTGGGCTCGGAGGTTTTGCGACGCTTGGGTGCCGGGTCAGACGGCGTCGGTGCTGGTACAAGGTCTCGTGCCGCGCGCCGCAGCTCGATAAGGGCGTTATCGAATATGACGGTTTTAGAGTCGCGAAGCAGCTTGGGGTCGAGCCCGTGGAACACGGCGTAATCTTGCAGCCACACGCGCGCAAACCGGTCGATGCCGGGCTCGAAGGCGCGATAGACATCCCAAAAAGCCTTGATCTTGTTAAAACCATCGAGTGGATTATCTACGCCAATGCCGCAAATCAGCTCATAGAGATACAGAAAGGCAAAGGACGTAGACGTTTCCTCGACGGTTCCGCGGCGCACTTGGGCACGCCAGGTAAAGTAGCCGCGCAGCTGCCGGTCGCTCATGGCGTTGTAGGTGGGAAAGTACGACTTAAAGGTGCCGTTGTAGGGACAGTCGTCCTCAAAGTCGGCCATCAGCAGGCCCTGGCGGTAAAAAAGCTCGGCTTCCGAAAGCCAGCGGCCCGCACCGCCCTTGGGGTCATCCTGCCAGCGCGATATCTCGCGCATTTTACGGTACTGGTCGGGGAGGAAATTCTGCATCTGTCGGCCGGTTTTGAGAATCGGCTCGTCTGCGTAGGTTTCGTTTGAGAAGCGGGCGGACTGATGGGTCCGGGCCTCGGCCATGATGCGCTCGATGAGCATCTTGATGTCCTGGTCGGCCACCGCTCCTCCTCTCGAACACAGCTACGGTGACCTCATATCATAGCACAGCATCAAACAGATGTTCGAGATACCGCTGCGTTGATAGATTTAGAAAAGGAGGGCGTATATGACGGCGATGACGACGGAGGGAAGCATATTGGCCGTGCGGAAGGTCTGAGGACGGATGAGGTTGACGCCGACGCAGAAGATGAGCATGGAGCCTACGAGCGAAAGGCTGTTGAGGGCTGCCGTGGTCATGATGGGGGAGAGCGCGCCGGCAAACAACGTGATCGTCCCCTGGAACACGGCGACGGGCAGGGCGGAGAAGATGCAGCCGCGGCCAAGCGAGGCCGTCATGGTGCAGACGATGATGCAGTCCAGTGCGCCCTTGAGGACAAGCGTTGACCAGTCGCCGAGCAGGCCGTCCTGGATCGATCCCACAATGGCCATGGCGCCGATGCACACGGTGAGTGAAGTCGAGACAAAAGCGTTGGTGAACTCGTTATCGCCCTCACTGCCAGTCTTGCGCTTGAGCCATTCGCCAAGGTTCTCGATGGCGGCCTCCAAGTTGATGGCCTCGCCGATGAGCGAACCGAGCGCAAATGAGACGATGAGCGTGGTGGTACCGGTGGTCGCTAGCGCCTTTCCATCGATGATGAGCATCTTTTGCATGGTGCCGCCCAGGCCGATAAACAGGACGCACAGCCCCGATGCTTTCATGAGCGTGTCTTGGATGCGCGGTGTAATGAAGCGGCCGCCCGCTAATCCCAAAAGACCGCCCGCAACTAAAAGCGCAACGTTGATGATTGTTCCCAAGCCCGGCATGAGCCCTCCTGTATTGATGCCAACGTGGCAATCGTAGCAGAATGAAATGCGAGGCACATCGCGACTCATCTAATACGTTATATAAGTGGTATTAGGAATGATGCGCAGCATTTAAGCCTCAGGTGGTTGTCGGGACATAGGGATAGTAGTCAAAGCGCAGTGTCATAAGCCGCTGTGGGGATTCAATAGCCGCGGCGATGATATTGGCATCGCGGGCACGATCAAACCCTTCGAGTTCGATCTGATACGAGACGTCTTGCATAATGTCCAGACGTCGCCAGGCTAGAAGTGTGTCGCCATCGAATTCCAGGGTCTTGCTTCCGTCTGGGGCAACGGCGTATAGACGCAGTTTAGCGGTGGTTGCAGGGTCGACAACCGTGACCTTTTTAATTTCGTTTCGAGTATTCTTGGCGCCCAACAAGGTGAGCAGTGTTGGGGCCACGACCTCGCCCGATGGCAAAAAGACGACTTCGATGGATTCGGGAAATGCGATGATGGCCGACTTGCGGACGGGCTGATTGGCGGCGGCAACTTCGATGCTCGCGGCGTCGATGACCTCTGTGTGGTCGAGGGCGGCAAGCACGCAGCAGTTACCTTCATCGATCTCCTGAGGATCAGCAAGCCCCAGACTGTCCGCGAGCTCGGGATCGTTTGGATCGGCAGCGGGCTCATTCGGTGCTTCGAAAGAGGCTGGGGCGCTGTTTGTCGGCGACGGCGTGTCGCCCGCACCTGCTTCTTTGTCCGCGCTTTCTTCTTGTATGGTTGCGTTGATGGGTTCGTCGTTTGAGGGGAGCGTCTTGGCGTTAAGCGCGGAGGGGACAATCCCGACGGCTCCGGATCCGTTCCACTCCATCTCGAGAAGCGCCGGGTCGGCAAGAATGCGTTGCCTGCCTAGCGTGTGGGCATCGATTTCAATAGGGCCCGCCTCTGTCCCTCGTGTAAGGCTGAGTGATCCGGCTGGCTTCTCGAAATGAGCGTCTGTGTCTTTGGCGCTGACGGCGTAGAACAGCAGGGATGCTTCTCCCGCCGCGATGGCATCGGTGCCGGCTTTGGTCAGCCGCAACGATGCCGTGAATGAGAGGGTGGGCTGCGTATCGTCTGCATTCGCGGCGGCGCAGCCCAGACATATACCGCCTCCTTTCTCGAAAAACGCACCGTCGAAGGCGACCTTCGCTCCGTTCGCCGAGTCATCGACCGAAGCGATGTCGATGCGCAGCTCTAAATTGCATGGATCGCCATCTGCATCGAGCACAACCGAGCGCCATGTGCAGACAGCGCGCCCCGCCTGGGAGCCGTTTGCCTTGTTCGAACGATTGATATCCACGACTATCGAGCCGTCCGTATTACGACGAAGGCATCCCGAGGTTGAGATTGCGGCCTGTGCGATCGAAAAACGCTTGCACGCAATGGCACTCGACGGATTTGGTGCGGAGCTTAGGGCTGCCGGCAAGGAGTCCGCCATGGCGGGAGTCGCCCAAGCGACGACAGGCGTTCCGGTTGCGAGCGCGCCGCAGAGTGCGACAACGGGCAAAAGGTTCTTCGATGCCATGAAGTCTCCTTAGCTAATTTAGTGCGGCCTGTCCGTGTTTTGTTTCTGGCTGCGTTTGATATGCAGACCGAGGCCGGCGGTTCCCGCGCCTGCTGCCGTGGCGCCTGCTGCCAAGAGCCATCGTCTGTCGTCTGTCTGTGCCAACGGTTCCTTGCAGTTGCCGCGGTCGAGCTCCGAGAGGTCGACCGTCACTTGCGTGGCGGCCTGCGCCTGTTCTTGCTGGGCAAAGGCCATGGCTGGCCCAAACGCTAGGATACTGACGGCGGCGGCCAGGGCGACGGCCTTATGCCGTGTGCGCACCGGGCTCGACCGTCCAGGTGATCGTTGCAACCTGATCGCCTTCGCCGGTTACGCGGAAGATGTCGCGCGTGACGCGGGCGACGTTTCCGCTTGTCTTGAGCTTAATTTTGTCCGTGCCGCCGGCAATGCCCTGGTAGCCCATGTCGAAGGCTGCATTCTTGGAAAGATCGAGGCCCGTCTCCTGCATTGCGGCGCTGGCGTTCTGGAGTGCACCGTCGGGGCCGACCTTAAAGTCGATGGAATTCTGCGCGGTTCCGGCCTTGGCGTCGGCGGCAATGGTCCAGGTGTTCATGGCGTCGATCTTCATGTTGGTGACATGGATGCCGTAGGCCGAATGATTGTCGATGGTGGTCGCGTCTTCTGAGGGGCCCTGAAGCGTGCCGTCGGCCTTGGCGACGAAGGGAATAACCGTCGGAACTTTGAACTCTACGTTGTCGATCTCGGTCCTGACCATTACTTTCGTGGTTCCAACGCGCCCGGCTGCCAGAGCTGGCGTCGGGGCGGCGCCCATTGCGAGCGCGAGCGCGAGCCCTGCGCCCACGACGAGCGCTCTGGCTCCGTTCATGTTCCTGGTGATGTCCATGGTCGTTCCTTTCTATTCGCCGCGGGCCGTCCCCGCGATGATTGGACGAATGCTGGTGAATTGCGTGCGGTGCCGCGTCGGCCGAAAAAGCTAGTTCTCGGCTTGCTCAACCCGTACCTTGACACGTGTCGGATTGCCGTGGCTGTCGAGGGTCTTGGCATCGAGTGCCTGGATCTCGATGTATGCCTCGCCTTCTTTGATGTCGCCGGCGGGGCACGTCTCGATTGTCTTGCCGGTCTCGACCACACCGGATTCGTACATGGTCTCGTCGTTTTGGATGACGCGGAATCGCTGGGGAAATTTATTGTCTTGGACGTTTTGCACGTTGACGCGCAGCTTGCCGTCCTCCTGTAGCTGAGCGACCGGCGCGACCGAAATCGTCATCATGTTGTCGCGGACGATGGCATCGAGCTCATCTTGGATTTCTTGTCGCGATTTGCCCTCTGCCGTCGTGACTGAGGCGCCCGCTTCGGGCACGGGCTGCGACTGCCAGGCGTATAGCCCTACGGCGATGAGGGCGCAGACGATAGCCAGGCAGACAACGACGAGTTTCTTGCGACGCCCCAGTCCTGCGAGGCGGGGCGGCTTCTTCGCACTCATGCGGCGTCCTTGGTGGTGTAGACACGTGCGAACGTGGACGGGTCCGCTCCAAAGAGCATGTGAAGCATCAGGCGGCGCGAGTAGATGAGCTCGTCAAAGTCGTGAGGGAGCTCGATGTCGTGGATACGCGCGATGTGGTGGGCGAGCGCCGAGAACGACTCGGGGTCGCAGATAACATCGGTGGTGACGTGGTAGACCGCCGTATCGGGGAACGCCTCTTCGTCGAAAGGCAGGAGATAGGGATCGTCGTCGACCTCGATGGCGACGCCGTACTGGGGCCAGTAATATGCCATGGGAACCTCCCTGCTTCTGGGGCCAAAACTTCTATCGGTTTTGGTTGTCGACGCCGACCGTATCAGCCGCTACTTGACCAATTTCTGACCAAATGCTTGACGGATTGACATCTCCGCAGGTAAAAGGTGGAAATAATTACTTCAACTTTTTTCGAGCGACAATCGAGCGGTCGGCGACGGCGGGGCGATATGTGTCAAAAGCATCGTCTGCCGAGGAAGCCTTGCCGTTCGCCGAATTGCACAAACGTAAAAATCGCCAATTATGGAGACGGTCTCGAACACGTCGACGAAACGATGCGGTAACATCTCCCTGCAAACACTGTAGTTAGCTAAAGGGGGAGTTCGCGTGTCTGCAACCATTAAACCCTTCACCGATGAGTTCGAAGAGTATGGCCGCGATGAATCTCGTGCATCGGGCGAAGCATCGAGCATCTCGTTTCCGACAACGGAAGACGAGGTCCGTGCCATTTTGGAAACGCTCCATGCCGAGCGTGTCCCGGTAACGGTTCAGGGCGCCCGAACCGGCCTTGCCGCCGGTGCCGTGCCCCACGGTGGGCATATCCTCAATACTTCCCGTATGAATCGCTACTTGGGCCTTCGCCGCGATGAACAAGGCCAATTTCTGCTGCGCGTGGAGCCGGGCGTTGTGCTCTCGGAGCTGCGTAAGCAGCTGAGCAAGAAGGTACTGCCGACCGCTGGTTGGGACCAGGCATCGCTTGAGGCCTACGAGGAGTTCCAAGAGTCCCCCGAGCAGTTCTTTCCCACCGATCCCACCGAGGCATCTGCCTGTCTGGGTGGCATGGCGGCATGCAACGCCTCCGGCGCCCGCAGCTACGCTTACGGCCCCATGCGCCCGCATATCACGGGACTCCACGTCGCGCTGGCTGATGGCGATTTGCTTGAGCTTCAGCGCGGCGAGGCTTTTGCCCAGGGCCGCCACCTGTCGCTCGTGACGGCAGAGGGCCGTACGCTCGAGCTCGATCTTCCCGGCTATACCATGCCCGAGACAAAAAATGCCTCAGGCTATTTCGTTGCGGACGATATGGACGCCATCGACCTCTTTATCGGCGCGTGCGGCACGCTCGGCGTTATCACCGAGCTCGAGATTGCCCTGCAGGCGGCGCCTGCGGTCGTTTGGGGTGTGAGTTGCTTTTTCGATAGCGAGGACAAGGCGGTGTCCTTTACCGATTCCGTGCGCCCTGTCCTGTCCCATGCGGCTGCCATCGAGTACTTCGATGCTGGCGCCCTGGATATTCTACGTCGCCAGCGCGAGCAGTCGACGGCGTTTGCCTCGCTGCCGGCGCTCGACAAAGAGGCCAAGGTATGTGTCTACGTGGAGCTCGATTGCGATGACGAGGCGCAGGCGACCGAGGAGCTGTACCACTTGGGATGGGTGCTGGAGCTTGCGGGCGGCCGCGACGATGCGACATGGGTCGCCCGCAACGAAGTCGATCGCGAGTGCCAGCGGTTCTTCCGCCACGCGGTGCCCGAGAGCGTCAACATGCTCATTGACGAGCGTCGCCGCACCGACCCCACCATTACCAAGCTGGGATCGGATATGTCGGTGCCCAATGCACGCCTTGCCGATGTCGTGGCCCTCTATCGCCGCACGCTGGCCGAAAGCGGGCTTGAGTCTGCTGCCTGGGGACACATCGGGAACAACCATCTGCATGTGAACATCCTGCCGCGCGATGCGCAAGACTACCGTCGTGGTGGAGAGCTCTTTGCCCAGTGGGCTTCCGAGGTCACGGCCATGGGCGGTGCCGTTTCTGCCGAACACGGCGTCGGCAAGATCAAGGCGGGCTTCTTGGAGACGATGTACGGCCACGAGGCCATGGTCGAGTCGGCGCGTCTCAAACTCCAGCTTGATCCTGCCGGCCAGCTGGGTCGCGGCAACCTGTTTACGGAGAAGCTCTTGGATGAACTCGTCCAGAAAGGGGGCGCGTGAAGATGAGTGATTTCCATATGGTGGTGTGCGTCAAGGCGGTGCCCGGAAGCACCGAGGTCAAGATGGACCCCAAGACCAATACTATCGTGCGTGATGGCAAGCAGGCGGTCATTAATCCCTTCGATGCAAGTGCTCTCGAATGTGCGCTAGCGCTGAAGGACGACTTTATCGGCTTTGGCATGGACGTGCGTGTGACGGTGGTGTCGATGGGCATCCCCGCGACCAAATCGCTGCTGCGCGACTGCATCGCCCGCGGTGCCGACGACGCGCTGCTGCTGACCGACCGAGCCTTTGCGGGCGCCGATACCCTAGCCACCACCTATGCCCTCAAATGCGGCATCGAGGCACTCGATGAGGACTTTGACCTGCTCATCTGCGGCAAGATGGCGGTGGACGGCGATACGGCCCAGATCGGCCCCGAGCTGGCCGGCGCCTTTGGGGTCCCCTGCGTGACCGACGTGAGCTGTGTGCAGAGCGCGGGATTTACGACGTGTGGCTCGCTGGCGCTCGTTCACGGCTGCGATGCCGGCGAGGAGACGGTGTACCTGGAGATGCCGTGTGCGATGACGACTGCCAAGGAGATTGGCCAGCTGCGCATGCCGAGTATTGCCGGTATTCGCGCGGCCGAGGATGCAGACGTGCGCGTGGCCAGCGCTGCCGACGTAAACGCCGACCCCTCGCGTTGCGGCCTTGCCGGATCACCGACGCAGGTCGTGCGCTCGTTTGTGCCCGACCGTGACCAAACGTGCGAGGCCGTCGAGGGAACGGCGTCCGAGCAGGCGGTAAAACTTGCCAAGATTATCGAGGGGATGGCATAGATGAGCGGGCTGATTATCGATAGCGAAGCCTGTATCGGCTGCGGTCGCTGCGTTCGCGCCTGCGCCTCGGGCGGCATTGTGGTGGAGGGTGAGCGCCCCAATCGCTGTGCCCGCGTAACCGACGGCTGTATCCTGTGCGGTGGGTGCGTCGACGCCTGCCCCGTCAACGCCATCTCGATTGAGCGCGACGAGGCCGCCGGCGCGGCAGACCTTGACGCATATCGAGACATCTGGATCTTCGTGCAGACTGACGAGCACGATGCCGTTGCATCCGTGGCCTTCGAGCTCATGGGCAAGGGGCGCGAGCTTGCCGATGCCCGCGGCTGCCGTCTGGTGGCACTGGTCGGCATGAGCCCCGAGGGCTCACTCGGGGACCTGGAGCATCTGATTTGCGCCGGTGCGGACGAAGTTCTGGTCTGTCGTGACGAGCGCCTGCGTCAGAACGACGCGGAGGTCTACGCCCGCTTGATCTGCGATTTGGTAGCCGAGCGCAAGCCCGAGGCCATTCTGTACGGCGCGGCCGCCTTTGGTCGCGAGCTGGCGCCCAGTGTGGCCGTGCGCTTGCAGACGGGCCTTACGGCCGATTGCACGGTGCTTTCGATGGATACGGAGACGGGTCTGCTGCAGCAGACGCGCCCGGCGTTTGGCGGCAACCTGATGGCCACCATTATCTGCCCCAACCACCGTCCTCAGATGGCAACGGTGCGCCCCGGCATCTTTAAGGCGCCCGAGTTTGACTATAGCCGCTCCGGCACGATTGCCCAGGTAGTGCTAGCGGATGACGTTAAGGCCCGTGTCGAGATCTCGATTCCCGCCGAGGAGTGGGGACAGCAGGCCTCAATTGCCGATGCCGAGCGTCTAGTCGTGGTGGGCCGCGGCATCGGCTCCAAGAAAAACCTACCGCTGATGCGAAAGCTTGCCGAGGCTCTGGGTGCCGAGCTTGGCTGCACGCGCCCCGTGGTGGAGGCCGGCTGGCTGGAGTATCGCCACCAAATTGGCCAGACGGGTGTATCGGTCTCGCCCAAGCTCCTCGTGAGCATCGGTGTCTCGGGCGCTATCCAGCATCTCGCCGGCATCGGTGGGGCGGAGTGCATTGTCGCCATCAATGAGGACCCGGATGCCCCCATCTTCGGTGCCGCCCGGTACAAGGTCGTCGGCGATGCCGTTGAGATCGTTGAGGAACTGCTGGATCAGCTCGAGTGCTAAGCGCTTGCCAGCCAGCGGCGCAGCTCGTCCTTAAGGCGGCTCCAGGTTGCCTGCGCGGCGGGGTCGGTAAAGGGTCGCGTAATGCCAAAGGGCGCGTCGAGCAGGCGATAGATATCGCCTTGCTCGCGCGCCAGTGCACGGCTTGCCGGATGGACGAGCTCAAACATAAAGCAGATGAGCCCCACCAGGTAGTCCGCCGGCTCGTTGCGCTCGTCACGCGCGACGCAGCGATGCTCGTCAAAGGCGGTAAGCGCCGGTGTCGAGAAGTGGCTGGCGAGAAACGTGTCCTCATCCACCTTGAGGATGGTGTCGACGGTGCTGTCGGCGATGGTGCGCATAATGTCGATCTTGTCGCCATCGCGCACGATATCGCAGAAGCGCCGCGTGCGCTCGTCGAGCTGCGCGGGTAGACGGAAATCGCTGTGATAGGCAATGCTCGCTCGGATGAGCTCATCTTCTGCCGGGTCATCGATAAAGTCGCGGACGCTCGTCACGGCGGGTGCATCGGCGGGATTCTCGCCAAAGAGGACCTCGATGCCCAGCGCTGCATGGCCCATGCTCTCGGCGTCCTTAAAGGTGTCCCAGCGTCGCAGCTGCTCAAAGCGGCCTATATCGTGCAGCAGGCCGCAAAGCCATGCCAAGTCAATATCATCTGACGACCAGCCCTGCTCGCGCGCTACGGCATCGCATGCCTCGGCCACGTGGTACGTATGCTCGATTTTGAGCGCGATGCGTGGGTTGGTGGCGTCGTAGGCATCGGTGTAGCTTTTGAAGGCTGCGCGCGCCCGGTCTCGATCGATAGCTGTCATAATGACTTCCTAAAAAGTTGTGTCTTTCGATCCGGTGGCAATTGTAGGCGAACTTTATTGCCACCGGTTGATATTTCTGCTGCGTTGCGAGGTGCGCTGCAGACGACTTACCAGAATGGGAGTGGCATGGTCCTTAGGATCTTTAAAACCGTCTGGCCGGTGATGCTTACCTATGTTGCAATAGGCGCGCCGTGCGGAATGATCATGGGGCAGACGGGAATGGAACCCTGGATGGTCTTTGCCCTGAGCAGCACGTTTGTGACGGGCAGCGGCCAGTTTATGATCTGCAACCTGTGGCTGGCGGGCGTGCCTGCAGCATCGATCGTCGCGAGCGTTGCTGCCATCTCCTCGCGCTTTGCGCTTTACTCGGCATCGATCGCGCCGCATCTGACGGGTGCCTCGAAGCGTCAGACGCTGGCTGTTGCCGCGACACTTACCGAGGAGGCATATGGCATCTCGCTTGCCAAGTTGGTTGAAGGGGAGGATTGGGGCCCGCGCGAGTCCTTTGTGCTCAACGTGATTCTCATCGCAACATGGGGCGTTTCGTGTACGATGGGCGCCATCGTCGGCGCCGTTGTCGATGTTCCCACCGCCATTGCAGCCTTTGTCTGCACCTCGCTCTTTATCTGCCTGCTCTTTTCGCAGCGGCTGTCGCGCGGCAACGTTGTCGCGGCGGTTTCGGGCGCGGTGTCCGTCGCCGTATGCAAGTTCTTGGGCCTCGTGAATATTGCCGTGCCGGCAAGCGTCGTGGCCGGCATGGCCATTGCGTTGGCGTGCGATGCTGTATTTGACGGAAGAGGTGCCCGCGATGCCCGTTAACGAGTTCTTGGTTCTGTGGCTGTCGTCGTGGGCTGCTATCGCGTTCTTTCGCATCGCGCCGGCGTTCGCCTTGCGCGGGCGGACCCTGTCGCCCCGCATTACCGAGGCCCTGGGCTATATCCCGCCCGCCGCCTTTGCCGCGCTGGTCGCCAACGACTTGGTGAGCCCCGGCGCGTTCGACGCGGGACTCTGGCCTGCCTTGGTTCCCTGGATTGCGGCCGCCGGCGTCGTGGTCGTGGCGGTCAAGACAAAATCGATGCTGTGGTGCTGCGTCTCGGGCATCGTACTCTATATTGTCTTGAGCCTTATATAGGGGTGGCGTCGCGGGCGCCGAATCTCGTTCCATCCCAACTCGTCGGATTTTTCACCGAGCTGGTCTATTTCTTCTGGTACCATGGTCAAACTTTACTGTAGCAAAGCGTGACGTGGGCTTTTGTACCCCGTCAGCGGAAATGGGGGTTTCATGGCACAGGAAGCAACCGCCAACGAGCAAAAGAAATTCAAGGTCCCGCGCATCCCGGGCGACATCATGATCTATCCGATGATCGTCGGTCTTTTGCTCAACACCTTCTGCCCGCAGGTTTTTGAGATCGGCGGCTTCTTTACGGCTGCCTGCCGCGGTGGCTCCAATACCATCGTCGCCGCGATCCTGCTGTTTGTGGGCGCCGGCATCAGCTTTAAGTCCACGCCGGGTGCCATCAAGACCGGTATCGTCGTGCTGATCCCCAAGCTGGTCGTCGCAGCGGCTCTCGGCCTGGGCGTGGCATATTTCTTTAACGACAACTTCCTGGGTCTGAGCTCCGTGTCTATCATCGGCGGCATCACGTTTTGCAACATGGCGCTCTATACGGGCATCATGGGCGAGTTCGGCGATGAGTCCGAGCAGGGCGCCGTCGGTATCCTGTTCTTTACGGCTGGCCCCGCCGTCACGATGATCATCCTCGGTGTTTCCGGCCTCGCCAACATTCCAATTGGCACCATTATCGGCTCCATCTTGCCACTCGTTATTGGCATGGTTCTGGGCAACCTGTTCCCGTTTATCAAGAACCTGCTGGTTCCCGGTGCCAATCCCGCGATTGCCGTCATCGGATTTCAGCTCGGTGCGTCCATGAGCCTGTCGAGCTTTATCACCGGCGGTATTTCCGGCATCTTGCTGGGCCTTGTCACGCTGTTTGTCGTCGGTCCCATCACCTTTGCGTTCGAGCGTCTGTGCGGCGGCAATGGCAAGGCCGCTGTGGCTTGCTCCACCATTGCCGGCACGGCTATGACCACACCGGTTGCCCTCGCCGAGGTCGCACCGCGCTACGCCGAGCTTGCGCCCACCGCGTACGCTCAGATCGCCACCGCCGTTATCATCACGGCGATCATGGCTCCGATTCTGACTGGCTGGGTCGACAAGAAGTTCTGCCAAGGCAAGGAGGATCTGTCGCTCGCCGGTGTCGAGGCCATCGAGGAGGCTGTCGCGACTGACATCGATGGCGAGTAGCAATCGATACCCATCAATGATGCCGGCGTGTGCAATTCGCGCCGTATGGGCGCCCGAACAGAAACTGTTTTGCAGTGATGTTCGGGCGCTCTGCTATTATCCCCTTTACCCCTGCGGAGTAAAGGGGTGTTTATTGCCCTGATTCGAATTGGGCGATTCTGACCACTTGGGTATTGAAGGGATGGCGCTAGTGGTTAAGGCACTCAAGATTGAGATATTCGTGCTATGCATGATTGTTCTTATCGGGCTTGTCGTGCGAAGTCGTCGCTCCTTGTTCTCGAGCACCCAGCAGCTATTGTTTAGCATGCTTGGCTACACCTCTGCCGCGTACATATTATTCGATATGATCTGGACGCTTTCGGACGGTGTGGACGGCACGTTGGGCATTGCTGCCAACTGGATTTCCAACGCGGTTTCGTTTTCGCTCTTTGCTATCGCGTGTCTCATTTGGTTTATCTATTCCGAGACGGTGCAGGGCTCTCGCCTTTTGACCTCGCGCTATAGGGTGGTGCTTGTAGCGTTGCCTACGGCTCTGGTGGTCGTGCTGGCGTTTACCAGTTACTGGACGCACGCCCTGTTCTATATCGATTCGCAGGGCGTGTATCGTCGCGGCTTTGCCTATATGATCCAGCCCATCGTCAGCTACTGTTACGTTATACATACGTCCCTGCATGCATTTGTGCAATCTCGCAGGGTCGAGAGCCTGCAGACGAAGGCCATCTATCGAACCTTGGCATTTTTCGCCATTCCGGCCCTGGTGGGCGGTACCTTTCAGGTCGTATACTCGGTGCCCGGCCTTTGTGTCGGCATAATGATTAGCATGTTGCTGCTTTACATCATCTACCAGGAGCAGCTCATCTCGACCGACCCGTTGACTGGACTTAACAATCGCAACCGTTTTGAGACCTATATGCTGTCGCTCTTCTCAAATGTGGATCAGGCCGAAGATGTATATCTGCTTATGATGGACGCCGACGGCTTTAAGCAGATTAACGATCGCTATGGGCATGTGGAGGGCGACCACGCTCTTCAGGTCATATCCGCTGCGCTCAAAGAAGTCTGCTCGGCGTCTGGCGGCTTTATCGCACGTTATGGCGGCGATGAGTTCGTGGTGCTCCAAAAGGCGACGGCGAAGCAGGACATCATAAGCCTGTGTGCGGCAATCAACGATGAGCTCGCACGTGCCGACGTGCCGTATCTGTTGCGGATGTCCATCGGCTACGCACGGGTCGGTGATGGCGTCGATACCTGGCAAGACTTGCTTCGTGCTGCCGACGCGGAGCTCTACCGCGTAAAGCGCGAGAAGAAGAAAGCCGGCGCCCAGATACGCTAGAAAAAGGGCGCACGCTGGCGGGCGTGGCGGCCCTCGGCTCTCCGATGTACTCCATTAAGCTAAAGCATGTGAACCCCCTCTGCTAAATAGGGGTAGTTCGTTAGACCTTTTTGGGCCTGTTGACGATGATGATGCCGCCGCAGACCAACAGCAGGGCAACAAGTACGGTAACAGGGCTCGTGCCAGCGCCCTCGCCGAGCAGCAGAGCGCTCAACAGTACGCCAAAGACTGGATTCATAAAGCCAAAGACCGACACACGGCTGACGGGGTTGACGGCAAGCAGACGCGACCATAGCGAGTACGCGACGGCGGAAATGAGTGCCATATAGATAATGAGTGCGATGGCGGGGATGATCGCGGTGGGGGAGAGCGCGCCGCCCATCAAAAACCCGATGGCGGTAAGGACCAAACCTCCGACTAAAAACTGCCAGCCGGCGAGCAAGACGCCGTCATGCTTGCGCGAGAAGATGCCGATCAGGCAGGTCGAAAGAGCACCCGCGACAGTGGAGGCTAGGATAAAGCCCTCGCCATCGAGCCTGAAGCCAAAGGTGCCATCTGCGCCCGAGAGGTTGACGAGCGCGACGCCGGCAAAGCCCAGCGCACAGCCAAGCACCTTGGCCGTATTGAGCTTCTCGGTGTGAAATGCCAGGGCGGCAAAGAGGATTGCGAGGAAGTTGGCGCTGGCCTCGATGATGGAGCTCGACATGGCGCTGGCGTGCGAGAGGCCCAGATAGAAAAAGAAGTACTGCCCGATAGTCTGGAAGAGCGACAAGACAAAGATGGGCTTGATGTCGCGAGCCTGCGGAATGAGGGGGCGGCGCTGGGCCGCACTCATCCCAACGATAACCAGGGCGCCGGCAAGCGTGAAGCGCAAGCCCGCAAAGAGCAGCTGCGAGGCGCTATCGTGCGCCGGGATACCAAAGAGTGCGTAGCCGATCTTGATGCAGGGAAAGGCCGATCCCCAGAGCGCGCAACAAACAAGACAGCCCAGGATGAGTCCGGGCAGGGTGGCGAGATACGGCTTGCGGCTTTCCATGATGTCCTTCCTGCATGCGCGAAGCAAAAAAGAACCCGCCACCGGATGTGTCGGTGGCGGGTGTTGTTACCCGAGGGGATTGTACCCGATGGGAAAGGTTTAAGCGAAGTAGGCCACGCCGCTCTCAAAGATCGGCATGAACTTATCGCCGGGGACATGCTCGGGCACGTTGCGGTACAGGTTGTCGCCGCGACGCTCGGCATGGCCCATCTTGCCCAGGACGCGGCCGTCGGGGCTCGTGATGCCCTCGATGGCGAGTGCGGAGCCGTTGGGGTTGACGGAAAGATCCATGCTGGGCTTTCCGTCCTCGCCCACGTACTGCGTGGCGACCTGGCCGTTGGCGATCAGCTGGGCGAGCACCTCGTCATTGGCGACAAAGCGGCCCTCGCCGTGGCTGATGGCGACGGTGTAGGGGTCGTCCAGGCTGCACTGCGAAAGCCACGGGGGCAGGTTGGACGAGATACGGGTGCGCACCAGACGGCTCTGGTGGCGACCGATGGTGTTGAACGTCAGCGTGGGCGCATCGGGCGTGGCGTCGACGATGTCGCCGTAGGGCACCAGGCCGAGCTTGATCAGGGCCTGGAAGCCGTTGCAGATGCCCAGCATCAGGCCATCGCGGGCCTTGAGCAAGTCGCGGACTGCCTCGGTGACCTCGGGAGCGCGGAAGAACGCCGTGATGAACTTGGCAGAGCCGTCGGGCTCGTCGCCGCCCGAGAAGCCGCCGGGGATCATAACGATCTGGCTTGCACGGATGCGGCGCGCAAGCTCGTGGGTGCTCTCGGCGACGGCCTCGGGCGTGAGGTTGTTGATCACGAAGGTGTCGGCCTCGGCACCGGCGGCACGGAAGGCGCGGGCGCTGTCGTACTCGCAGTTGTTGCCGGGGAACACGGGGATAACCACGCGCGGGCGGGCGATCTTGGCGCCGCCGTACACGTGGATATCCTTGGCGCGGAAGTCGATGGTCTCGACCTCGGGGGTCTCGCCGGCGCTGCGGTAGGTGAAGACGCCCTCGATGCCGCTCTCCCAGGCCTCCTGGAGCTCGGCGAGCTCGATGACCTCGGAGCCGGTGTCGATGACATAGCCCTCGACGGTGGTGCCCAGGGGCTCGACGACAACGCCGTCGGCGACTTCGGGCAGCTCGGCGTCCTCGGCGAGCTCGACGATAAAGCTGCCGTAGAGCGGGGTGAAGAGGCTCTCCACGTCCACGTCCTCGGCAAGCTCGATACCGATCTGGTTACCGACGCACATCTTAAAGAGGCTCTCGGCGCCGCAGCCGTAGCCGGGCGTGGAGACGGCCAGGGCGTCGCCGGTAGCGGTGAGCGCCTCGACGGCGTCAAACGCGGCGAGCAGCTGCTGGGCATCGGGGCGGTAGTCCTCGCCATAGGTGGCGGGGGCGATACGGACGACGCGGTGTGTGAGGCCCTTGAACTCGGGGGAGACAGCGCGGGCCGCCTTGCCCACGGCGACAGCGAAGCTGATCAGGGTCGGCGGAACGTTGAGCTCGCCGGCCTCGTCCTCAAACGAGCCGCTCATGGAGTCCTTGCCGCCGATGGCGCCGGCACCCAGGTCGACTTGGGCCATGAGGGCGCCCAGGACGGCTGCCGTGGGCTTGCCCCAGCGCTCGGCCTCGGTGCGCAGACGCTCGAAGTACTCCTGGAAGGAGAGATAGGCGCGCTTGTGCTCAAAGCCGGCAGCCACGAGCTTGGCGATGGACTCGACCACGGACAGGTAGGCGCCCGCAAACTGGTCGGCCTCCATCAGATAAGGGTTGAAGCCCCATGCCATGGCACTCGCCGTGGTGGTCTCGCCGTCCACGGGGAACTTGGCGACCATGGCCGAGCTGGGGGTGAGCTGCGTCTTGCCGCCAAAGGGCATGAGCACGGTCGCGGCGCCGATGGTGGAGTCGAAGCGCTCGGAAAGGCCCTTGTTAGAAGCGACGTTGAGGTCAGTGACGAGCGAGGTCATGCGCTCGGCAAGCGTGGTGCCGGCCCAGCTGGGCTGCCACACGCTACGGGCGCACACGTGGGCGACCTGGTGCTTGGGCGCACCGTTAGAGTTGAGGAACTCGCGGGACAGGTCGACGATGGCGATGCCGTTCCAGGCCATGCGCATGCGCGGCTCGGCGGTAACCTCGGCGATAACGGTCGCCTCGAGGTTCTCCTCGGCGGCGTAGCCCATGAACTCCTCGACGTCACCGTCGGCGACGGCGCAGGCCATGCGTTCCTGGGATTCAGAGATGGCGAGCTCGGTGCCGTCAAGACCGTCGTACTTCTTGGTCACGGTATCAAGGTCGACATACAGGCCGTCGGCAAGCTCGCCTACGGCGACCGAGACACCGCCGGCGCCAAAGTCGTTGCAGCGCTTGATCAGACGGCAGGCATCGCCGCGGCGGAACAGGCGCTGCAGCTTGCGCTCGACCGGGGCGTTGCCCTTCTGGACCTCGGCGCCCGATGTCTCGATGGACTCGGTGTTCTGGGTCTTGGAGGAGCCGGTGGCACCGCCGATGCCGTCACGGCCGGTGCGGCCGCCCAACAGGATGATCTTGTCGGTGGGGGCGGGGCACTCGCGACGCACGTGGTTTGCCGGGGTAGCGCCCACGACGGCGCCGACCTCCATGCGCTTGGCGACGTAGCCGGGGTGATAGAGTTCGTTGACCTGACCGGTGGCAAGGCCGATCTGGTTGCCGTAGCTGGAGTAGCCGGCGGCAGCAGTGGTCACGAGCTTACGCTGCGGCAGCTTGCCCTCGAGTGTCTCGGACACGGGGACGGTGGGGTCGCCGGCGCCGGTGACACGCATGGCCTGGTACACGTAGCTGCGGCCCGACAGCGGGTCGCGGATGGCACCGCCCACGCAGGTGGCGGCACCGCCGAAGGGCTCGATCTCGGTCGGGTGGTTGTGGGTCTCGTTCTTAAAGAGGAACAGCCAGTCCTGGTCCTCGCCGTCGACATCGACCTTCACCTTGACGGTGCAGGCGTTGATCTCCTCGGACTCGTCGACATCGGTCATGACGCCGGTCTTCTTAAGGTACTTGGCGCCGATGGTGCCCATGTCCATGAGGCAGACGGGCTTGGCGTCGCGACCGAGCTCGTGGCGCATTTCCATGTAGCGGTCGAAGGCCTGCTGCACCACGGCGTCGTCGATCGTCACGTCGTCCAGGACGGTGCCGAAGGTGGTGTGGCGGCAGTGATCGGACCAGTAGGTGTCGATCACGCGGATCTCGGTGATGGTGGGGTCGCGATCCTCATCGCGGAAGTACTGCTGGCAGAAGGCGATGTCCGCCTCGTCCATGGCAAGGCCGCGCTCGGAAATAAAGGCGGCAAGGCCGGCTTCGTCGAGCTCGCGGAAACCGTCGAGCACCTCGACGGGCTGGGGCTCGGGGGTCTCCATGTACAGCGTCTCGGGCAGGTCGAGCGAGGCGATGCGCGCCTCGACGGGGTTCACCACGTAGTGCTTGATGGCATCAATGGCGGCCTCGTCCAGAGCGCCCGAGATCATATAGACCTTGGCGGAGCGCACGGCGGGGCGCTCGCCCTGGCTGATGAGCTGCACGCACTCGCTGGCGGAGTCGGCGCGCTGGTCAAACTGGCCAGGCAGGAATTCGACGGCAAAGACGGCGCCATCGCTTGCGGGGAGCTCGTCGTAGGTCACATCGACCTGGGGCTCGCTAAAGACGGTCGGCACGCAGGACCGGAAAAGCTCCTTGTCGATGCCCTCGACGTCGTAGCGGTTGATAATCCTCAGGGCCTCGATGCCCTTGATGCCGAGAATTTCGGTCAGCTCGCCCTTGAGCTGCTGAGCCTCGACGTCGAACCCGGGTTTCTTCTCCACGTAGATACGAGAGACCATTGGTTCCTGCCTTCCTGATCGGTTGGGCGTACGGTACGGTATGCGGCAGCGGTCGGTTTGCGGGGTCTGCCCTGCGGTCGCCTTGAGCCACATGTTTGTAAACCTCACTATGATACGACAGCTCGCGGCGCGTTGAGGACGGCGAGGGTGCTACAGTGAAGCGCAAACAAGAGAAAGGCATCACATGGCATTCGTTTCGCTCGCCATCATCGCACTCGTGGCCTTTGCGAGTCCTTTTATCGCCTCGGCGATTCCCGGAAAACCCGTTCCCGAGACGGTCTTTTTGCTCGTGCTCGGCGCGGTACTGGGACCCCATATGCTCGGCGTCATCCATGTAGATGCTGAGGTCTCGCTTGTGTCCGAGCTGGGCCTGGCCTTTTTGTTCCTGCTTGCCGGCTTTGAGATCGACCCCAAGAGCATCACGGGCGTCGAGGGGCGCTACGGCTTGGCGACGTGGGTCGTCACGTTTGGTATCGCCTGGCTTGCCGTGCGCTTTACCCCGTGGTTCTCAGTCAGTCATTTCGACGGTATCGCCGTGACGCTTGCCCTCACTTCGACGGCGCTCGGTACGCTTGTGCCCATCATGCGTGAGCGCTCGCTCACCGGCACGCGCGTGGGCGACTCGATTCTCGCGTATGGCACTTGGGGCGAGCTCGGTCCCGTGCTCGCCATGTCGGTGCTGTTGTCTGCCCGCACTGGCATCCAAACGCTCGTTATCCTTGGCTTGTTTGCGGTGGTTTGCGTGTTGCTGGCCGTGGTCCCGAGCCGCTCCAAGCGCGTCGGCAGCCGCTTCTTTGCATTTGTTGAGGAGCGCGCCGATACCACGTCGCAGACCTTCGTGCGCCTGACGGTGCTCATCCTGGTCACGCTCGTGGCATTCTCGGCTGTCTTTGATCTCGACATCGTGTTGGGTTCTTTTGCCGCCGGCTTTGTCCTGCGCTATATCATCCCCGAGGGCAACCATACGCTCGAGACCAAGCTCGACGGTCTGGCCTACGGTTTTTTGATTCCGGTGTTCTTTACCGTATCGGGCGCAAAGATCGATCTGACGGCCGTGGCGTCGCGCCCGGGTCTGCTCGTGGGCTTTATCGTGGCGTTGTTGATTATTCGTGCCGTGCCCATTCTTATTTCCATGAGCATTTGTCCTGCGACGCGCGATGTGTCGGCGTATGGTCGCATTACCGTGGCCCTGTACTGCACCACGGCGCTGCCGATCATCGTTGCCGTTACGAGCGTTGCCGTCAACGCGGGCGCGCTGTCGCAAGATATTGCGTCGGTCATGGTTGCCGCCGGTGCCATCACGGTGTTCTTGATGCCATTGCTCGCGCAGCTCTTCTACCGCGTGGTGGATGCCGCACCGGTCGCCGCCGTGGCAGAGGTTGCCGAGCATCCATCCGATGCGCTCGACATCTTGCGCGCCCACCACGACCTAGCGAGCTTGCTCGCGCGCGAGCACGAGCTGCTGACCTCGCATGGCCATGGTCGCGTATTCGAGGGCCTGCCTACGCTCGATACGATTGCCGAGCGTCTTTCCGCCGAGGCGGCGAGCGGCCACATCGATGCCCGCATCGTGGACGCGGCGCACCTGCTTGCCGATAAGACCTATGGAGACGAGGTCGACCCGTCCGAGCTGACTCCGCGTGAGCGCCGCCGCCTGGAGCGCGCCAAGCTCGCTGTGCGCGAATACCGCCGCCGCATGCTGGAGCTCTATGCGCGCGAAGAAGCCGAAGACGACGACGGTAAGTAGTCGATACTTTCTCGGGGAAGCCGCGTCCCGCTTTGAAGGCTCGGAACGGGATGTGGTTTCCGAAACGGGGGCCGTTGGGAAGCTGTGTCCCGGAATGGGCGCTCAGAGTGGGATGCAGCTTCCGCGAGAGGCTCGTTAGGGAAAGCGCATCCCATTCTGAGCCGGAATTATGGGACGCAGTTTCCTTTTCGAATAGAAGGAGGTGCGCTGCCTGCGGTTGATGCAGACAGCGTGCCTTCTTGCATAAAGCTCTGCTGAGGTTTGAAATTAGCTCGCTATGTAAAAAAGAACCCTTAATTCCCAATACTTCAAATTCTGAAATTAGACAATGCATTTCTTGAGTCTTAATTGCAAATATCGGATATATTCGAAATAATGAAAGACGATTAAGCTATTTGATTTCAAAGGAGCGATGAAGCGATGGCGTACAAGACGCTCGAAAAACTCTTTTATGCAGATCCAAGCTCCGATCGTTATGCTTGCCATGACGAGCTGCTGCGCGAGCGCCTTACTGCCGACGGCACGGTGCGGACTGGAATTCACCTTGAGCATGGTGAACTGTTCGCTTGTGTTCCTTTGAACCTGTCCGTTGCTAGCGAGCGGATCCTCAGAAAAGAGCGAAAGATTTCCAACCTGTGGAACAGCTTGCCTTATGTGGCTTTGGGGGCCTCGATTCGTTCGCTGGTGCTTGAGGAGGTTGTTTTCAGCAACGAGATGGAGGGTGTGCACAGCACGCGGCGCCAGATTGAAGCGGCGCTGGAGTCTGCGGAGGATGCTGCGGCCGAACTTTGCGGTGCCGCCGAAAAGGAGCACACTCCTTTTATTGAATTCGCTCGCCTCTACCTTCAGCTGGTGGATGGTTCAAGTCGTCCCGGCAAACCCGAGGATATTCGCGAGATTTTCGATGCCGTCACTAAGGGCGTGCTTGACCCGAAGGACCGTCCGGATGGCAAGATGTTCCGTTTGGGTCCCGTTGTGATTGAGAACAGTCGGGGCAAGATTCTCCATCAGGGTGTTTCCTCGGAGCCCGAAATCATTGACCTCCTTGGCAAGATGATAGAGTTGGGCAATCGCGAAGATGTCCCAAGCCTCTATGCAGCCTCAATCTGCCATTTTCTCTTTGAGTATATTCACCCCTTCTATGACGGTAACGGGAGAACGGGGAGGTATCTTCTCGCGTTGAGCCTGAACGAGACGTTGTCGCAGCCTACGGTGTTGTCGCTCTCTAGGACGATTGCTGAGAATAAAACCGCATATTACAAGGCGTTTGACGTGGTGGAGAGGCCCCTTAACGGTAGCGAGGCTACTCCGTTTGTTGCAATGATGCTTGATTTGGTCGAGCAAGCGCAAGATGCCGTTCTGAGCGATTTGGCCGAAAAGCGCGTACAACTCGATGATCTCAAGCGGGCGATCGATGAACTCGACGATACGTTTACCGAAAGGGCAAAAGATATTCTGTTTTATGCGGCACAGATGCATATCTTCGGTGCCTTTGGTGAATCTACGCTTGATGGTGTGTCGGGCTATCTCGATGTGACAAAGCCGACAGCGAGTAGGTCATTGTCGAGCCTAATCGCTGCCGGATATTTAGAAAAGGTGTCCGCAAGGCCGCTCGTGTGCAAGATGACGGTGGCGGGACTTAATCTGCTCGGGCTAGAGTGAACATCGGTTATCAGACAAATGAACACTCCGAGCGTTTGCCCGCCATTCCTCCATGGTGTGAAATCGCTCTTATCCCATTGAGGCGCCTTTGAGGTCGCCAATGGACTGTTGCGGCAAGCGGTGAAAGCTATGATTCAATTTCGTTCGACACGTACGCCATGAGTTCATCGTCTAAGGCCTTCAAAGAGTCTTTGATTTCCCGCCTGCGCGCGCGGGCCTGTTCTATTTTTGTGTCACATTCTCGTTTCGCTTTGAATTCGAATGGACTGAAGAAAGAACGTCTGCTCTTAAGCTCTCGAAGTTCGTTCCCCAAACGGTCAAATTCATCTTCGAGCGCTTGTTTTTGCGACTTTTTAACAGGATTATCTAACCAATATTTGGCTTGGAGCTCTGCTTCTTTTTCAGCGCGCTCACGTTCCTTCTTCTTCTCGGGGTCGTATTCGTCACGCTTTGCCATGTCCTTTTCTAACTGTTCTCTCCGAAGCTGCTTTGCCTCATCGCTAAGGAAAAAGCCGTCGTTTGTTATTTGTTCGCTGGAGTGTCCGTAGTATCCGTAGTATCGGCGATTTGTTCGAACTTTGATACATAGCTCCTCGAGACTGCACAATATGCCCCAGCATCTTAAGAGCATCTCGTCTGTGGCAGTACCTTGTTTAGTGACTTTATTGTCAAAGAGGTCGATAGCTAAGCGAGCCGCTTTTATGCAACTATCGTACGCATCTATGCATAGATCAAAAGCTTCTTTTTCGTTGTCATAGTCGAAATCATCTGTCGCGTAGTAATCAAATACACGGACCTTGTTCCACCGTTCCGACCATGTGGAGCAGCCGTTGACCGCAGACTTTAGGATCGTGATTGCAGCATTGTAATACATTGATGAAATGTTGCGCGCTGCAAGACCGGAAAGGTCTTCGGTAAGGGCGCCGAGGAGATCTTCGATATTCTCGGGTATCTTGGCACTCTCCCCCTGCTCTTTGCTGAGCCTCTTTACGGCAGCCGTTTGTAATTCGCACACGGCCTCTATATTTTTCCATTGGAGTTCACGCGACTGTAGGTGACGAATGAGCCCCGATTGAATTAACTCTAGATTCTTCGCATTCGGTAGATTTGCAAGTTCCTGGCAGAAATAGTCTATCTCAGAGTTTGCGATAGCTCGCAAATGCTCAATGAAACCTATCGCTGTGTTTAGCGCGGTGTTTATCTCATCAAAATCTGATGGGGCTCGATTTAGCAGCTTTAGCATATTAATGCATGCTGCATTTGATTCCGACAAGCGATCGTTGTCAAACGTGAGCTGCCAGTCTATCGCTTTTGCCTTTATTGACCATGCCTCGGCGTTCTTAAGATCAATCTCGAGGGCCATGGAGGCATATTTCTCAGCATCAGCGTTGTTACCGGCTTTTTGAGCGGTTCTGGCCAAGGCGAGATATCGATCGACATCTTCAGTGCGGTCTGTTTTCACTGTGCCTTCGACTTGGACAACACCTTCGACCATCATTTTCTTTGCGGTTTCAAGCGTATATTTCATTCCACAGCTTTGACAGACGAAAAAGTCTCCATCCTTGATAATCTCTGTGCTACCGCAGAGCTCGCATTGTAGCGCTTTCATTTCGATTGCTCCATTTCATACCCCTTGCTGTTCATTTCCCGTATTAGTTTCTGCTTTATCTCAAAAACGTCTTCCTTGTAAGGGAGATATAAGATGCCGTTTATATCGGACGGTTTTTCTATTGGTGGGTCGGCTTCTTTGAGAAGGATCGCGGTCCTAGACCTGCCGAATTTCATCAGTAGCATCCCAAGCTCCAAAACTACGTTCTGGCGAGCTCTTGGCTGCGGTCGATCCTGTTTATTCTTTGGATAGCCTATGTCGTCCGGGGTCATAAGTACTATCCCGAAATTAGCGCAAGGGATGTATTCCATTAGTTGTTCGATTACTGTTCGGCCCCCTATAGGCTGATTATCGAGAAAATAGGCTCGAGATTTAACTCTTCGAGAAGACGTTGGAGTTGGTTTCGTGCGGTTTTATCGTGGCCGTAAACAACGAAAACTTTGTTGTTTGGTTCATCAATGATTTCATCTTCGATGGCTTTTCGGACCTGATCAGCGTTATTTCCTTGACAAAAGAAGCCGCCGCTGTCGTAGACATATACGGCTGTTCCACTCTCGAGCTTTATTCGATAGCCAATAGTTTTGTATCTCCGGGTCGTTTTTACTGGAATTTCTTTTGAAATAAGAAGCGAGATTAATTTATCCTTATCGATCATTAGCTGTCCTTGCTTGCTTTAACCAGTGCTGCTCTTTGCCTTATCAATGAAGTCATGCGCAATATTTTCGAGTTCGCGCCTTCGATATCGTTTGATTCGATTGATTGCGATAGATCACGAAGTGCGCTCGATATTTCGTCTTCAACTTGAGCGCTTGCTTCACAACTGGCGGGGTCGGCAAGGCTTGAAGTTTCCAAGAAGCTGGTCATTGATGCGCGCAACTCTGAAGGTGATTCATCTAGAAGCAGTCTTAGCTGAAGTTCAAGGTTCTGCATGGATTGCGATTTGCTTGAAATTTGGTTTTCAATGGTAGATGCGTGAGATTCGGAAGCGCCTGTTGCGAAGAGCGTGGCTGTCGCAGCGCTTGCTAGCAGAAAACTGAGAATTGGAATTGCTGGAAGCGCCTCTGTTTTTAACGCGGACCCTAGTATGCCTAGCAACAATTGGACTGCAAACGATACGCCAATAACAAGTATCTTTGAGATACCAAATATCTTAAGATTCTTTTGGGGTCCAAATAACAAGGTTGAAACCACCAGGGCGAGCATGACCAAAGAGAATGCGCTCTCAATCCAAAAAGTGGTTGAGGGTCCAAATAAAAGTATTGTCACGCTTTCGATAGCTATGAAGAGGGCTACGGGGATTGCTGCAATATATGCCTGTGTGTTCTTCATTATGACCTCCGTGCTCCGCACTCGGGACAGAACTTCTCGGTTCCAGAGAAGCGATATCCACATTCGGAACAGAACTTTGCAGCACTTTGCTGCGAATTGGTATCCGCAGGGATGGGCTGCGTCGCGGACGTGCCGGTGGCTTGTGAGAGTGCATCGGTCATAACTGACCCCATGGTCCCGCCGACACCGGCCATTACGCCCAGACCAATTCCCATGTTTGCGTATTCGCCAGTCGCTTCGTTTTGGGCCATCTTTTCGGCAACATCGAAGCTGCGTTCCTGTTGATAGGTATAGCCTTCGATTTGCCGTTTTTCTGCGCGCGCTTTTGCGGAGATTACGGTGCGCTGCGCCGCAGTTTCTTGTTCGATAATGCTGACCTGTTGTTTTATCTGTGCTTCGCGTACGTCGGCATATTGCTTGAAATGGAGGTCCTTAAACTTCTCGTATACCGGATCACCTTCGGGTTTGACGATGGCGGTGACCAGCATTTGCGTTAATGAGAGGCCGTATGCGGCAAAGTCGGGAAGCAGCTTGTTCTTAAGCGAGTCGGATAACTCTTCAAGGTGTGCATCAAGTTCGAAAATGGAGAGTTTTTGTTCGGTAATTACTTGTGCCAGATGAGTTTTTACTCGAGTTTGCAGGAAAGCTTTGAAATAGCTGATCAGCTTGTCCTGGGAGAGCAAAGCTTCGGTTCCAACAAGCTTGAGAAGGAGCCTGCGGGGCTCTTTTACAGCAAGAGCCATCTCTCCGGACGCCCCGAGCGAGAGCGGAAATCCATAAGTCGGTTCCATGAACTGAATCTTGGAATTGGTTCCCCAGCGTATGCCCATCTGCTCGATGAGGTTAACAAAGTAGACTTCTGAGTGAAACGGGCTGACACCACCGGTCGTTATCTTCGAAATGCCGTTCAGTAACGGTAGATTTTGAGTCTCAAGTTCATGCCTGCCTGGTCCAAACGAATCCAGGGCCTGTCCATTAAGGAAGAAAATTGCTTCTTGGGTCTCGTGAACAATGAGTTGCGAGCCCGTATTGAAGTCTTCTGAGGGGTGTTTCCAGATAAAAGTTTGGTTATTGCCCTCATATTTGATGACATCCGTGATGCTCATAGTCCTCCTGCTTCCATGGTTAGTGATGTGGATTTGCTAAGATAGCCGCCGTTGCTACGACGGCAAAAGAAGTGCTGAGACCCAGGCGCAGGATGTCGCCGGGGTACAGCTGGGCGGGTGCGCCGGAGCTGATGTCGAGTTCGCTGTTATCGGCTGTTCGAATCAGATGCGTGCCGTTGGTCGAACCGAGGTCTTGTGCGTACCAAGCATTGTTCTCGGCGAAGATGCGGAGATGCTTGGCGGAGACATCCAGCCCAACATCGGTGACAGCGCCGTCTTCGAGTGCGAGCGCTCCGATGATGGAGCCCATGGTAGAAGGCTCAATGACATAAGGGCCCCCGACGACGAGTTCGTTGTCGATCCTGATAAGGCCGATCGCACGTTCGGTGCCCGTTTGTTTTAAATCGCATGGACAGAAAGAAATACTTGAGGGGGTAAACGACCTGACGTTCTCTGCGAATTCAAAGCGGTCCCTGATGTACGCGATAGCACGGGCCGGATCGCACCAACAGGCGGTCGAAACAACGAGCGTGATTGAGATAAGAGCCCTGTCATCTTTGTCTGGCTGGCTGCTGACGAGGCGCGAGGCGGCGTTCGGGTAAAGGAGCCCATTACGCCCACAGGCACCGAGCGCTTGAGCCATCGTGTCAGTCGCTGCCGCAATCATGGTATAGATGTCGGCGTTCGAATACCCTTTTTCCCGTAGCTTGTGCAGGATTTGATTCGATGCGCAGGACCAGTCGGCAAAGTAGCGATCTTCTAGGGAGCCCGGCTGCGAGTGCACAATCGTGCGCGAAAGCCAGCTGGTGTCCTGTGCCATTTGGGCGGTAGGCTGTCCATTTGTTAACGGCAGATCGGATAGTAACAGTTCGGCAAATGCGCGATGGCTCAGGGTAAATGAAGTCTTGAACAGGGAGAACATGACCTCGAGCGGTGTTTGCCGTCTTGGCATGACATTCTCCCTTCCTTGAACTTATTCGCTAAATAAAGGATAAGGGTGCCACTAGCCGATTTTACTGTGCAACAAATTGCATGTCGGTGAGCGGTCACGCCACCTGATGCGTTTGCTCCAGCATGAGAACTGGTTATCTTAGGGGCGCTATGCGGTCGCGTTTTGATTAGGATGGCACGACTCAGCCGCCCTTCGGGAAGCTGTGTCCCGGAATGGGCGCTCAGAGTGGGATGCAGTTTCCGCAAGGAGGTCCTGGGGGAAACCGTGCCCCGTTCTGATCCGAAATACTGGGACATAGTTTCCCTTTCATAACAGGAGAAGGCGCGCTGTCTGCAGTTGATTCAGACGGCGCGCCTTTTTGGTTGAGCTATGTTGAAGCTTGAAGCCAAAGCTTGTGGCTCCTTAGGAGCGGGCGGCTCCGTCGACGGGGAGCACGGCGCCCGTGACGTAGGAGGACATGTCGCTCGCCAGGAAAACAAAGGCGTTGGCGACATCCTCGGGCTCGCCCATGCGACCCAGCGGAATGGTGGCGATGATGGGCTTGATGACCTCTTCGGGCAGGTTGGCGACCATGTCGGTCTTAGTCACGCCGGGGGCGACGGCGTTGACGCGGATGCCCATGGGAGCGAGCTCGCGCGAGAGCGACTGGACCATACCGTTGACGGCAAACTTGGACGTGGGGTAACCGACGCCGGAGGGCTGGCCGTACTTGGCGACCATCGAGCTTGTGGTAGTGATGGTGCCGCCGTGGCCGGCCTCGGTCATGATCTTGGCGGCAGCCTGGTGGCCATTAAAGACGGCGACGACGTTAAGGTCCATGACCTTTGCGAACTCCTCGGCCGTGTAGTCCAAGAGGGGTGAACGCTGGGAGATACCGGCATTGTTGACGACCGTGTCCAAGCCGCCCATGTCGGCTGCAGTCTGCGTAAAGGCCTCAGTCACGGCCTCGAGCGAGGTGAGATCGCAGGAGCGACCCCAGACCTTGGCGTCGGGATAGGCGGCTGTCAGCTTCTCAACGGCCGTGTCGGCAGTCTCTTGGCGCGAGCCAAAGACGGTGACGGCAGCGCCTTCCTCGATAAAACGGCAGGCGATGGCATAGCCGATACCGCGTGTGCCTCCGGTGATGATTGCTTTCTTGCCCTCGAGCAACATGGTGCTTCCTCTCATCGCGGGCGGACATTCGCAACACAGCGTAGCCGTAACCGGAATCGGCCGTGTTTGCATATCGGTGAACGGTAGCCCGCGTTACCGATGAGCGGCTCGCGCAAATGTGCTCTGCCGTTGTGCTTAGGGCAGGTGACAAAAGGGCTCCCGTCCCACATCGGACGGGAGCCCTCAAGGCGCGTATTGCTAGGCGAGCGTTGGGCTAGTTCGCCATGACGCCTTCGGTCCAAGCTTCAACGTCCTCGATGCGCAGGACGTTGGCGACCTCGGCCACGCAGTCGACGCTGGCAAGCTCGGCGGCGGCAGCCTGGACGTCCTTCTCGAGCGCGCGGTGCGTTAGGAAGATGACCGAGCAGGCATCGCTGACGCCCGATTTGCCGTCCTCGACCTGGTTGATGAGCGAGATCGAGATGTTGTGCTTGGCAAAGATGTCGACCGTCTCGGACAGGGCGCCCACGCGGTCGGCGACTTTCAGGCGCACATAGTACTTGGTCTGGAGCTCGTCCATGGGCTTAAAGGCGAGGTTGTGACCATAGGGCTCAATCTCGGGCAGCGGAGCCACGCCGCGGCTGATCTGCTCGGAGAGCGACAGGATATCGCCCACGACGGCGCTCGCGGTGGGGAAGGAGCCTGCGCCGGCACCGTAGAACATGGTCTCGCCCACGGCGTCGCCTACCACGTAGACAGCGTTCATGGCGCCGTTGACCTTGGCAAGCATGTGGTCGGCGGGGATCAGCGTGGGATGCACGCGGACGTCGACGCCGGCTTCGGTGTTGCGTGCGATACCCAACAGCTTAATGGTGTAGCCGAGCTCGCGGGCCTGGGCGATGTCCTCGGCGCCGATGGTACGGATACCCTGCTGGTACACATCGTCGGTGGTAACGCGGGTGCCAAAGCCGATGGAGGCGAGGATCGCCGTCTTGCTGGCGGCATCGAAACCGTCGACGTCGGCGGACGGGTCGGCCTCGGCATAGCCCTTTGCCTGGGCGTCGGCGAGCACGTCAGCGTAATCGGCGCCCTCGGCGTCCATGCGCGACAGGATGTAGTTGGTGGTGCCGTTGAGAATGCCAGCGATGGTCAGGATCTTGTTGCCCACCAGGTCGTGCTCGAGCGTGCTGACAATGGGGATGCCACCGCCGCAGCTGGCCTCGCACTTAATCTGCACGCCGCACGCGCGCGCCTTCTCGGCGAGCGTCTCGACATGACGGCCCAGCAGGGCCTTGTTGGCAGAGACGACGTGCTTGCCGTTCTCGAAGGCGGTGGTGAAGATTTCGGTCGCGGGGTGCTCGCCGCCGATGAGCTCGACGACGATATCGACGGCGGGGTCGGTGACGACGTCGTGCCAGTCGCTCGTAAAGGCCTCGCGCTCAATACCGGCGGCTTCGGCCTGCTCCCAGGCAAGCGCGCAGGCGCGGGTCAGCTTAAGGTCGATGCCGTAGGCTGCCAGGTACTCATCGTGGTGGCTCTTGATCAGACGGGCCACGCCGCCGCCGACGGTTCCCAGACCGATGAGGCCGACGTTCACGGTGCGCAGGGGTTCGCTCATAGATAGCTCCTTCGTGCATCTTATGGATGGATTAACCGCTTAAAGGTTGAGTGCATTCTAGCGTGAAGTGTGGGCGCGTGCTTGCCTGGCAGCGGGAGCAGCATAAAACGCCACCCCCGAAACGCTGCGGAAACATTGGAAACACGCTCGCTACAAACGAACTTCCGTAACAAACTGTCAACGTTTGCACCATAAGGTTTGCCCTGTACCGCAAGACGGCCGCACCACGGCCAGCGAAAAGGGGGACACCATGTTTAGCATCAACAACGTACTTAACCGCAGGAGTTTCTTGGCTGGTGCTGCGGCGCTCGGTAGCACCGCAGCACTCGCTGGTTGCTCGTCGGGTGGCTCGGACGGCGGCTCCGCCGATGACGGCAAGACCTTCAAGATCGGCGTTATCGGCCCCCTGACCGGCGCTGCGGCTACCTATGGCGTCTCTGCCGAGAAGGGCGCTAAACTCGCGGCCAAGGATTTCTCGACCAAGGACCTCAAGCTCTCGCTTAAGTCCGAGGACGATGTCGCCGACGGCGAGAAGGCCATCAACGCCTTCAATACCCTGTGTGACTGGGGCATGCAGGCTCTTGTCGGCCCCGTCACGACTGGTGCCGCCGTTGCCGTCTCGGGTGAGATCGCCGACGATATGCTCATGGTCACGCCTTCGGCCTCGTCGCTCGACGTCACCAAGGATAAGACCACGGTCTTTCAGGTTTGCTTCACCGATCCCACCATGGGCGCCAGCGCCGCGAAGTTTTTGGCCGAGAAGTACGCGGATGCCAAGATCGCCCTGTTCTACAACTCCGGCGATACGTATAGCTCGGGCGTTGCCGACGCTTTTGCCGAGCAGGCCAAGGCGTCCAAGCTCGACATCGTCGATACCGAGACCTTTAAGGATGACTCTTCCACGAGCTTTACCAACCAGCTCACCAAGGCCAAGGAGGCCGGCGCTACGCTTATCTTTGCCCCGATCTATTACACGCCGGCGTCCGTCCTGCTCAAGAACGCCAAGGACATGGGATACGACATGACGCTTATGGGCACCGACGGCATGGACGGCCTGCTCTCCGTTGAGGGCTTCGATACCTCTCTTGCCGAGGGCGTGCTGCTCATGACCCCGTTCTCTGCTGACGATGAGAAGAACGCCGACTTCGTCAAGGCCTATAAGGACGCCTACGACGAGACGCCCAATCAGTTTGCCGCCGATGCCTATGACTGCGTCCATGCGATTGCCGAGGCTATCGATAAAGCGGGCATCGACATTACGGCTGACGGTGCCGATATTGCCGACGACCTTGCCCACGCCATGCGCAAGATCAAGATCGAGGGCCTGACGGGCGAGCTGACGTGGAACGACAAGGGCCAGGTCGAAAAGCCCGCCACAGCCTATGTGATTCAGGACGGCAAGTACATCGCCGCCTAAGTGCGCATAAAGCGCGACCGGTGAGGCCGTTTTATTCAGGGCAGGGACGCCTGTAACAGAACGGAAACATTACTTTCACACAATAAAGTGGCATTACTGCATAAAGTAATAGAAATACGCAGAATTATGGATAAACGAACAAATCCAAAGAAAAGTTGAAATAATCGCCACTTTTCTCAACTAAAGCGTCTACTATTTTGCGAACGCCGAACACGGCGAAGGATGGCCTGTCGGGTAACCGAAACCCGACGAGATTTGAGAGGAGAGCCGCATGTCGAGCCTCACCGGTAAGTCATTGAACCCTGTTATGAATCGCAGGAGCGTTATCGCGAGCGCAGCAGGTCTGGGGGCGATGTCCATTCTAGCTGGCTGCTCCTCCAACGGCGGCGACAGCGGTTCCGCTTCGAGCGACGCTTCGTTTAAGATCGGTACCATCGGCCCGCTGACCGGCGCCAACGCGTCCTACGGCAAGTCCGTTACCCAGGGTGTCGAGCTTGGCTGCAAGGATTTCTCGACCAAGGAGCTGCCGCTTGCCAGCAAGGCCGAGGATGACCAGGCCGACGGCGAGAAGGCCGTCAACGCCTTTAACACCCTGCTCGACTGGGGCATGCAGGCCCTCGTCGGCCCGACCACCACGGGTGCGTCGGTTGCCGTTGCCGCCGAGTGCGGTAACGACCCCGAGACGTTCATGATCACTCCGTCCGCGTCCTCCGAGGACGTCACCAAGGGCAAGGATTGCGTCTTCCAGGTTTGCTTTACCGATCCCAACCAGGGCGTCAACGCTGCCAAGTTCCTGGCGCAGAAGTATGCGGACGAGAAGTTCGTGCTGTTCTATAACTCCGGCGACGCCTATTCTTCGGGCATCGCAGATTCCTTTAAGGCCCAGGCCGCTGAGTCCAAGCTCGAGATTGTTGACGAGGAGACCTTTAAGGACGACTCCGCCACGAGCTTTACCAACCAGCTGACCAAGGCCAAGCAGGCCGGCGCCACCATGATCTTTGCGCCGATCTACTACACGCCGGCGTCCGTCCTGCTCAAGAACGCCAAGGACATGGGCTACGACGTCAAGATGATGGGCTGCGACGGCATGGACGGCATCCTGGGCGTTGAGGGCTTCGATACCTCTCTTGCTGAGGGTCTGCTGCTCATGACCCCGTTCTCCGCCGATGACGAGAAGAACGCCGACTTCGTTAACGCTTACAAGGATAAGTACGGCGATACCCCCGACCAGTTTGCCGCCGACGCCTACGACGGCGTGCACGCGGTGGCCGAGGCCGTCAAGGAGGCCGGTCTTGGTGTCGACGCCGATCCGACCGAGGTCGCCGAGAAGCTGTCCAAGGCTATGCTCAAGATTACCGTTGACGGTCTGACCGGCAAGCTCACCTGGAACGATAAGGGCCAGGTCCAGAAGGAGCCCACGGCGTACGTCATCACCGACGGCAAGTACGTACAGGCCTAATTGGCCGCCTTACATAGAGCGGTTTTGATCCCAAGCAGGGGAGGTTTTGGCCTTCCCTGCTTGCTTGGTATCTAGGGACAGTGTAACGTCCCTGTTTCATACATTAACTGGAAACCTATTCGAAAGGGGGATGTGGAACATGACGGTCTTTATCCAATACCTGGTCAACGGCCTGTCCATGGGCAGCGTCTACGCCATCATCGCGTTGGGCTACACCATGGTCTACGGTATCGCCAAGATGCTCAACTTCGCTCACGGCGATGTCATCATGGTCGGTGCCTATGTCTCGTTCTGCGCCACGTCGTATCTCGGCCTCCCGGGCTGGGCATCTGTAGTTCTCTCTTGTGTGGTCTGCACGGTTCTCGGTGTTCTCATTGAGGGTCTGGCCTATAAGCCGCTGCGCCAAGCAGGCCCGCTGGCCGTTCTGATCACGGCCATCGGCGTGTCTTACTTCCTGCAGAACGCCGCGCAGCTTCTGTGGGGCGCCACGCCCAAGAACTTCACTTCGCTCGTCACCTTCCCGGTGCCGGAGTTCTTGGCCAAGTTTAACGTAAGCGCCGTCTCGCTCGTCACCATCGTCGCCTGCCTGGTTATCATGGCCGGCCTGATGTTCTTTACAGGTAAGACCAAGATGGGCAAGGCCATGCGCGCCGTGTCCGAGGACAAGGCCGCCGCTCAGCTCATGGGCATCAACGTCAACCGCACCATCTCGATGACGTTCGCCATCGGCTCCGCCCTTGCCGCCATCGCCGGCGTGCTCCTGTGCTCCTACTCGCCGGTGTTGCAGCCCACCACGGGCGCCATGCCTGGCATCAAGGCCTTCGACGCCGCCGTCTTCGGTGGCATCGGCTCCATCCCCGGCGCCTTTGTCGGTGGCATTCTCATCGGCATCATCGAGGCGATGGCGCAGGCCTACATTTCCACGAGCCTTGCCAACTCCATCGTCTTTGGTGTTTTGATCATCGTCCTGCTCGTCAAGCCTGCCGGCCTCTTGGGCAAGTACGTTCCCGAGAAGGTGTAGGTGAGCGTTATGAAGTTTCTTAAAGACAAACAGACGCGTCACGACTTTGTCACGTACGCCATGTGCATCGTGGCCTTCGCCATCGTGTTCTTTATGCAGTCTAACCACATGATTCCGCGCATGATCGCCGGTCAGCTAGTTCCCATCACGGCCTATATCGTCATGGCCATTTCCCTTAACCTCGTCGTCGGCATCGCGGGCGACTTGTCGCTGGGCCACGCGGGCTTTATGAGCGTCGGCGCCTATACGGGCATCGTCACTGCCGTCGCGCTGGAGAGCACCGTTCCGTCCGATCCGATGCGTCTTGTCATCAGCATTGTGGTCGGCGCTATCGCCGCCGCCATCCTGGGCTTCTTGATCGGCATCCCGGTCCTGCGCCTGAGCGGCGACTATCTGGCCATCGTGACCCTGGCTTTTGGCGAGATCATCAAAGAGGTTGTCACCTGCCTCATTGTGGGCGTCGATTCCCGCGGCCTGCATGTGATCTTTAACATCACGGGTAACTCCACGATCGACGACCTGCACCTGCTCGAGGACGGCACCGCCATCATCAAGGGCGCGCAGGGCGCATCGGGCGTGTCGACCTATTCGACCTTCCTTGCCGGCGCAATCCTGGTTATGGTCGCGCTCGTGATCGTGCTCAACCTGGTTCGCAGCCGTACCGGTCGTGCCATTATTGCCGTGCGCGACAACAAGATCGCTGCCGAGTCTGTGGGCATCTCCGTCACCCAGTACCGCATGATCGCCTTCGTGGTTTCCGCTGCCCTCGCCGGTGCTGCCGGAGCCCTGTTCGGCGGTAACTTCTCGCAGCTTTCCGCTACCAAGTTCGACTTCAACACGTCCATCCTCATCCTGGTGTTCGTGGTCCTGGGCGGTCTGGGCAATATGCGCGGCTCCGTCATCGCGGCGGCGTTGCTCACGGTGCTTCCCGAGCTGCTCCGTCAGTTCTCGGACTACCGCATGCTCATCTACGCCATCGTGCTGATCCTGGTCATGATCTTTACCAACAACCCGCAGCTCAAGGCGTTCTTCGCACGCATTAAGGACCGCTTTGCTTCCAAGAAGGAGGTGGCAGTCGATGCCCAGTAAGTTTGAGTTCAACAAGGGCAAGATGGTCCCGTATCCTTCTGGCGCCATCGTTCCCGATCGCGACCTGGGCCAGCGCCCGGCGCTCGAGTGCATCCACTTGGGCATTGAATTTGGCGGCCTTAAGGCAGTAGACGACTTTAGCCTGACCATCGGTAAGACCGAGATCGCCGGTTTGATCGGCCCTAACGGTGCCGGTAAGACCACGGTCTTCAACCTGCTCACCAAGGTGTACCAGCCCACGCACGGCACCATCCTGCTCGACGGCGAGGACACCTCGGGCAAGTCGGTCTATCAGGTCAACCGCATGGGTATTGCCCGTACATTCCAGAACATTCGCCTGTTCAACACCATGACGGTGGAGGATAACGTTAAGGTCGGCCTGCATAACCAGGAGCGCTACTCCGGCTTTGAGGGCGTGCTGCGCCTGCCGACGTATTGGAAGCACGAGAAGGCCGCCCACGAGCGCGCCATGGAGCTGCTGTCCATCTTTGATATGGAGCACCTGGCAAACGAGCAGGCCGGATCGCTGCCATACGGCGCTCAGCGTCGTCTGGAGATTGTCCGCGCGCTTGCCACCAACCCCAAGCTACTGCTGCTCGACGAGCCTGCCGCCGGCATGAACCCGTCCGAGACCGCGGAGCTCATGGAGAACATTGTCAAGATCCGCGACACCTTTGGCATTGCCATCATGCTTATCGAGCATGACATGTCGCTCGTCATGAACATCTGCGAGGGCATCTGCGTGCTCAACTTTGGCAAGGTCATCGCCAAGGGTACGGCCGAGGAGATCCAGAATAACGACGCTGTTATCGAGGCGTATCTGGGCAAGCAGGATAAGGGGGAGAACTAAATGGCAGAGCCGATGCTTTCCGTCTACAACATCAACGTCTGGTACGGCGCCATCCACGCCATCAAGGACATCTCCTTTAACGTCAACGAGGGCGAGATCGTGGCCCTGATCGGCGCGAACGGCGCCGGCAAGTCCACGACGCTTAAGACCGTCTCGGGCCTGCTGCGTTCCAAGACCGGCTCCATCAAGTTTATGGGCGAGGACATTACCCATACGCCTGCCGATAAACTGGTGGGCAAGGGCCTGGCCCAGGTGCCCGAGGGCCGTCGCGCCTTTTTGCAGATGACGGTCGAGGAGAACCTGGAGATGGGCGCCTACACGCAGCCCAAGTCCACGGTGGCTCCGGGCCTTGAGCGCGTCTACGAGCAGTTCCCGCGCCTTAAGGAGCGCCGTCGCCAGGTCGCCGGCACCCTTTCGGGCGGCGAGCAGCAGATGCTCGTTATGGGGCGCGCCCTTATGAGCAACCCCAAGCTGCTCATGCTCGATGAGCCTTCCATGGGTCTGGCGCCGATTCTGATTGAGCAGATCTTCCAGATTGTCGAGGACCTGCACAAGGCCGGCACCACGGTGCTTCTGGTCGAGCAGAACGCCCAGATGGCGCTTTCAATCGCCACGCGCGGCTACGTGCTCGAGACCGGCAAGATCACCATGACCGGCAGCGGCCAAGAGCTGCTCCACGACGACAACGTCCGCAAAGCCTACCTGGGCGGCTAGATAGTTACGCGGTTTTACCAAACCGCGTAACGGCTCGACGCTGCGCGAGCGCCAGAGCGACAACTTGTCATTCAAAGAGGGCGGCATGACCAGAAGGTCAATGCCGCCTCGTTTCAAGGCACCTTGCTCGCTCTGGCGGGCTTTCGCTGTCGTTGCCAAAACATCGACGTTGGGGGTAGTCGTTGGGGACGTTCTTGAATGACTAGTCGTTTAAGAACGTCCCCAACGACTAGGTCAAAAGGCTCCGAGTGCGGCGTGCTCACGCCCGTCGTGGTGTGCCCGAAGGGGGATGGCTGCTACGAGCTCGATCATTTGCGAGTAGAAGACGAACCAGCCGTTGCAGATCCAATATGGATCTCGCCAACCTCGGCAAGCTGCTCGATGAGTGGAAGCCCTGTCGGGTCGTCCATTTCAACACCACCCAGAATGATGGTGTCATCGCGCAGGTCGATCTGCGTGTTGAACACAGCGAGGTTAAAGCCGGAGGCCACAAATCCGATAGCAGCCAGGACGAGCCCCGTGGCAACAAGCCCACCCGCTACGGCAAGGTAAATCTTTTTTACGCTGGACATGTTTGCACTCCTTCCTATGCCGTGAGCGGCGCCGCTTCAGCGCCCATGCGGCTCTTATTGCCTCGATCTTTCCAGAAGGGCGAAACGGCTTTCTTCGCCCAAAGGGCAGAGAGGCGCGCGATCTGCTTGGACGCCGTCCAGGCGCCTGCTCCCGTGAGGAGCGCCACACCGATGGAAGCGAATCCCATTCCCATCGAGGCCAAAACGTACGGAACATGCCCGATAATGATGCCGTCCACGGCGAACAGGAGCCCTACCAGGCCCGCGCCCCCGAATGCCGCGGCCACGATCCACACGCAGAGCGCAAGAACCCAAATACAGATGTAGACTGCAGCGGCAACGGCGACGAACGCGAGCAGCAGCGGAATCCATACCGGAGAGCCCACGATGGCGAGCGCCCATAGAAGTGCCGTGCTCTTGCGCTTGGTCCTCGCGATCGCGCGCGGCACGGCGGGCAGTTCGTCGAGCGTTGCCTCGGCGACCTCACCGGGCGTGCCCATGGCGGCCACAGCCTCGGCCTCCGTCATGCCGTCCTCCATACGGTCGGCGATGGCCTCCGCGTAGAACTCCTGCGTTTCCTTTACCTGATCTGCCGGCAGGCAGGCCAGAAGCTCGCCCAGCCGGTTCAAGAACTCATCGCGCGTCATGGTGCGCCCCCTCCACGTAACGGTAGATTTCCTGCACGGATGGCCATTCGACGAGGAACTCGGCGATACGCTCGCGCCCGGCGTCCGTGATGCGGTAGTACCTCCGCAGCCGCCCGTTGTGCTCGGCGGAGCGCGCGGTGATGCAGCCCGCCTTCTCCAGGCGCTTGAGCAACGGATAGAGCGTGGATTCCGTGAGCCCCATACTCGCGGGCACGTCCTTCACGATCTGATAGCCGTAGGATTCCTCGCCCGAGACGGCCGCGAGCACGCAGGCCTCGAGGAAGCCGCGCTTCATCTGTGCCTCCATCCGCACACCTCCTTTCGTAGTATACTGTGTAACACCTACTATATGACACATAGTATATGATGTCAACAGTTGTCGTATAGGGAGTCCGGTCTGTCTGTCCCCTGCGGGTACTCATTGAGGACGTACTTAAATGAGTACCCATCGCTCAAGGTGGCACCTGGGGACGTTCCTTATGTGCCGGCACTTTGGGACACTCCTTGTCAAGGTTTTGTTCCATCGTGCGGGTTGCTATTTAACGTGCGACAATGCCGTGTGGAAATCGAAATGTCTCCTGGGGGCTATCTATGCTGTACGAGTTTTGTGCCGAGAACTTTGAGCGTGTGCCGGCGGCTATCGATGCCGGTGCTAAGCGCATCGAGTTGTGCGACAACCTTGCCGTCGGTGGTACCACGCCCTCGGCCGGCGTTATCAGCACTACGGTCAGCTATGCTCACGAGCATGACGCGCGAGTGATGTGCATGATTCGCCCGCGTGGCGGTGACTTTCACTACAACCAGGACGAGCTGCGCATGATGGAGATGGACTTGGGTCTTGCCGTGAGCGCCGGCGTTGACGGCCTGGTCTTTGGCTGCTGCAAGCCCTGTGCCGGCGGCTGGGCGCTCGACGAGCTCACCCTCGGCGCCCTCGTGATGGCTACGGGCTGCGCGACCGAGGAGTGCAAGCGCGGGGCCATCGATATCACCTTCCACATGGCCTTTGACCAGCTCTCGCCCGAGGCTCAGCTGGACGCCATTGACACACTCGCCGACTGCGGCATCACGCGCATCCTGACGCATGGTGGTGCTGCCGGAACGCCGATCGAGGACAACCTGGAGCACCTGTCGCGTCTTGTCGAGTATGCGGGCGACCGCCTGACCATCCTTCCCGGCGGCGGCATTTCTACGGCCAACCGCGATACCGTGGCGGCGGCATTGAGCGTCTCCGAGCTCCATGGCACCAAGATCGTGCCGCTGGAGGCGTAACCCGTGGCGCTGGTATTTGACGTTCAGCAGGCGAACGGTAAGCCCGACGACAACCGGCGCCCTGGCACCGCGTGTCCCTTTTGCGATACCGAGGAACTTGCCGATATCATCCGGCGCGATGGTGACTGCATCTGGCTCGAGAATAAGTTCAAGACCCTGCGCGCCACCCGTCAAACCGTGCTGATCGAGTCGGCCGATCACGATGCCGACCTGGTGATCTATGAGCCGGATGAACTCCACCATGTGATACGGTTTGCCCTGGGTTGCTGGCAGCAGATGATCGATTCACAGCAGTATCGCAGCGTTCTCATGTACAAGAACAAGGGTCCGCTCTCGGGCGGTAGTCTCGTTCATCCGCACATGCAGATTGTGGGTTTGGAGCAGGAAGACGGCTACACTTCGCTGACTTCTGCCAATTTCGAAGGCATCAATGTCTGGCAACAGGGGAGAATCTCGGTCAATATCTCAACCGAACCGATCATGGGGTTCTTTGAGATCAACGTTTCAGCCCCGCAGGGAATCGCCGCCAGCGATGACGCACGAGACCAAGCCGAGGCGGATCTCTTTGCCGATGCGATCCAGGTAGCTCTGCGCTATATCCTAAACGAGCACCACGGTGGTCGCGCAGAGTCGTACAACTTGTTCTTCTATCACCTGGGCGGTCGGACCATTGCCAAGGCGCTGCCGCGTTGGGTGGTTTCGCCCTACTTTGTCGGCTATCGTTTGGCCCAAGTCGATGCCGAGACGACGCTCGATATCGATGCTGAGCGTCTGCGTGCGCATCTGGAAACGCTCGTATAGCAAGACTAACACCCGCGTAATGCGGACAGCCTAGCGCGCCATGGCGTCGCGGCCGGCTTCGACCCGCTTGCGCTGTTTGGTGCGCTCCTCGCAGGTTAGGCACTCAAAGAGATGCCCGATAATCGAGGCCAGCACCTGCTGAAACAGCGTGCCGCACATGACGGGGAACACGACCTCGCCCGGAAAGTACTGCGTGGCGATGACGGCACCCGAAGAGATGTTGCGCATGCCGCAGGTAAAGCACATGGTAGTCGTCTCGCTATATGGCAGATGCAGCGCACGTGCGACCAGAAAACCGACGACAAAGCCGCTGATGGCGAAGACCAAAATAAAGAGGGCGACTTCCAGGCGCACCGCGTTTATGTGCAGCACGTACTCGCTCATAGCGGTGGAGTTGGACGCGATGACGCCCATCATCATGAACTTGCAGGCGGGCGAGAGCACGGGAGAGAGTTTCTCGTGGCCCCAGCCGCGCGTGAGTTCATTGATGGCAATACCGAGCACAGCGGGGATGGCGATCATAAAGGCCATGTTCTGCATCATGCTCGGCACGTCGATCGAGACGGTGGCGCCCAGCAGGAGCTTGAGCGTAAGCGGAATCGTCACAGGTGAGATAACCGAGGACGTCAGGATGATGGTGAGCGCGAGCGGGCCGTTGCCGCCGAACATGCTGATCCACATAAAAGCGGTGACGGCCACGGGCACGCTGTATTCGAGCACAATGCCGCAGACAAGGTTGGGGTTGGAGCCAAAGAAGAGTGACCCCATGGCATACGCCGCGATGGGAATAAGCACCGCCGAGACGAGCAGCGCCAAGACTAGGTGCAACGGACGGCGGAACACCTCGGTTACCTGGTGAAAGGTGTTGCTGAGCGCACCCTGAAACGTCATAAAGGCAAACAAGGTGGGAACGATGGGCTTGAGTACGCCAATCTGTTGGGGAAAGAGCACGCCGAGTGCCACGCAAATCGGAACGATGACCTGCATGTGCCCCGCGAGAAACTTGCCCAGTCCAACCCATTGCTTCATATGCGCTTGTGACTCCCTTTGCCCGTGAACCCGTTTTGAATGGATATGCTAGACGCTCGCATGCGTCCGTGCGTCAGAAACGCTCGAATATTTCGAGGCTATTACCGGCATCGTTTACCGAAACCGCGGCGTGCTGCGGCGATTTGCGTCTGCTCTGCACGGTATAATAAATCCGTTCAACAGATCTGCCTGCCGAAGCGGGCATACACAGAGGACTCATCGCTATGAACCGTGAGAGGTATCGCGGCGACCTGCCCCTATCGGGGGTGGGCGCCTATGTCATCGCTTAAGACGACGCATCGCTGGGCGGTCGCTCAGCAAAACCCCGAGCTCGAAAAGGAGCTTTCGGCTGGCCTGGGCATTCCCGGGCTGGTGGCGCGTATTATGGTCGCGCACGGCATTACATCCATCGAAGAAGGTCAGCTGTTTTTGACGCCTTCGCTCGATCGCGACTGGGCCGACCCACTCATTATCCCGGGCATGTCGGTCGTTGCCGACCGCGTCGAGCGTGCTATTTGCAACCACGAGCACATTGCGGTCTTTGGCGATTTTGACGTTGACGGTATTACGTCGACCTGCCTGTTGACCGAGGCACTGCGCACGTTTGGCGCCGATGTCACGCCGTTTATTCCGCATCGCTTTGACGAGGGCTACGGTCTTTCGCGCGCGGCGCTCGACCGCGTTAACGAGCTCGCTCGCCCTCAGCTGATCGTGACCGTCGATAACGGTATTGCCGCCAAGGAAGAAGTCTCCTATCTGGAGAGCCTGGGGATCGATTTGGTGGTCACGGACCATCACGAGCCCTCCGACCAGGTGCCGCAGGGCGTGCCCCTGACCGACCCCAAGCTCGAGGACGAGGGCCCCTCGCGCGAGCTTGCCGGTGCCGGCGTGGCACTCAAGCTGGTGCAGGTCCTGGGCGAGCGTTTGGGCAAGCCGTCGTATTGGCGTTCGCTGATCGAGGTCGCGGCGCTGGGCACCGTGTCCGACATGATGCCGCTCACGCCCGAGAATCGCGCACTGGTCGCCGAGGGTATCCAGCAGATGCGCGTGACGGCCCGTCCCGGCTATATCGCGCTTGCCGCACTTGCCAAGGCCGACCTTTCTACCATTACGGCCGACGGCCTGTCGTTTTCGCTCATCCCTCGTCTGAATGCTGCCGGCCGCATGGCTGATCCCAAGCTGGCGCTCGACCTGCTGCTTGCCCGTGATCCTATCGAAGCAAGTGCACTGGCAGCCGAGCTCGAGGAAATCAATCGCCAACGCCGTGAGATCGAGGCGGAGCTCACGCGCGATGCCATGGCGAAGGTCGAGGAGACTTATGACGGCGGGCGCGCAATCGTCGTGGGCGGCGAGGGCTGGCACGAGGGCGTCAAAGGCATCGTGGCGAGCCGCTTGACCAATCGCTATCACGTGCCGGCGCTGCTGTTCTCGATCGAGGACGGTATCGCGCGCGGCTCTGGTCGCTCGGTGGGCAAAGTTAACCTGTTTGACGCCGTCGAGCGTTGTTCCGACCTGCTGATTCGTCGCGGCGGACATGCCGGTGCGGTGGGTGTGACCATCGAGGCATCCAAGCTCGATGAGTTCCGCCGCCGCCTTTCCGCCGTGCTATCGGAGCTTTCCGCCGAGGACTTTGAAGACACCGACGAGGTCGCCGCCACCGTCGACCTTTCCGAGCTGAATATCGAGACCATCGAGCAGATCTCCCGTCTTGAGCCGTTTGGCCAGGGCAACAAGGTGCCGCTGCTGGCTGCCGAGGGCGTGACGATGTGCGACCGCGCCGTGGTGGGCAAAACCGGCGAGCACATGCGCTTTGTGGCGACCGATGGCGCCGCGAGTGTGCCGGCCATTATGTTCCGCGTGCCGCAAATCGATAAGCTCATCAACTGCGATAGCGCTGTCGACTTGGTGTTCGAGGCCGTTGCCGAGCATTGGCAGGGGCGTGTGAAGCCCAAGCTCATGATCAAGGATGTTCTGGTTCGCGATACCACGCTGCCCAGCGTCGATGATCCGGCATGCGAGCTTCGTCGTGGCGTGCAGCCGGCGGATTCCGGCCTGCGCCTGGAGTCGCGTAAGCGCGAGACGCTCGCCCAGCTTTCCTATACCGAGCTCACGCGCTCGCTTATCCATAGCTTTATCGGATCGAACCAGCCGCACCGCGCGCAGGTTGAGGCGCTCGATGCCTTGGCCGACCACCAGAGCGTCTTGGCCGTTATGGGAACGGGCCGCGGCAAGTCTCTCATCTTCCATGTACATGCTGCGCGCGAGGCTGTCCTTCGCGGACGTGCGAGCATCTTTGTCTATCCGCTGCGCGCGCTTGTTGCCGACCAGGCCTATCACCTCTCGTCGACGATGGCAGCGCTTGGCATTGGCGTTGGCGTGCTGACCGGCGAGACCGTGGAGGCCGCACGCGATGATGTGTTCGCCGGCCTAGCTTCGGGCCGCACCGGTATCGTGCTCACGACGCCCGAGTTCCTATCTATCCACCGTGACCGCTTCGCGCGTTCGGGCCGCATCGGCTTTGTCGTTATCGATGAGGCGCACCACGCCGGCCTTGCCAAGGGCGGCGACCGCAGCGCCTATCTCGACATGCCCGATATCCTCAAAGCCCTGGGCGACCCGGTTGTTATGGCGGCGACGGCCACCGCGACGGCTCCGGTCGTGGCCGAGCTTGCCCGCATGCTGCCGATTACTCGCACGGTGGTCGACGAGACGGTGCGCGAGAACCTGCAGCTCGAGGACGACCGCGACCTTGCGAGCCGCGAGAACCGTTTGGTGTCGATCGTGGCGACGGGGGAGAAGACCGTCATTTACGTCAATTCGCGCGACCAGTCCGTGGCGCTCGCCAAGACGTTGCGCAAGCGTGTGCCCGATTGCGCAACCCATATCGCGTTCTATAACGCGGGGCTTGCGCGCTCCGATCGCCGCCGCGTGGAGGAAGCATTCCGAGACGGAAGCCTCAGCTGCATCGTCTCGACCTCTGCCTTTGGCGAGGGTGTCAATCTGCCCGATATCCGCCATGTCGTGCTGTACCACATGCCGTTTGGCGCCATTGAGTTCAACCAGATGAGCGGGCGTGCCGGTCGTGACGGACAGCCCGCCGTGATCCACCTGCTCTATTCGTCGCGCGACGCCCGCATCAACGAGCGCCTGCTCGACTGCTATGCACCCGAGCGCGACGAACTCGTCACACTCTATCGTGCGTTGCAGACCATGTGGCGCTCCAACCGCGGTAAGACCGGGGATGATTCATTCTGCGCAAGCGATATCGACATCGCGCAGATGTGCCTTGCCATCGATGCTCGCACGCCGGTCGACGAGCGCTCGGTGGAAAGTGGCCTGGGAATCTTCGAAGAGCTTGGTTTCTGTCGCGTTTCGGGGTTTGACGACACCCGTCGCATCGCGATGGCCGAAAACCCCGGCCGTGTGCAATTGAGCAGGTCAATTCGCTATTTGGAGGGCTTGCGCTCGCGCATGGAGTTCTCGGCTTTCCGGAGTTGGGCGCTCGATTCGTGCGCTTCTGATATGCTAGCCAAAGTTAACCGCCCGATCGTACCGCGGGCCTAGGGGAAGGGGACCTCGATGGATGCCGCAGCCCGTACCGCCCATGATTCCACCCTCCAGCCGTTCTCGGAGATGGAGCACTATAAGCATGCCGATGAGCTGCCGCCCGAGATTATGGCGGACAGCTACGACAAACTGGAGCGCCTGTGCCTCAAATATATGAATGAGGACGACTTTTCTAAGGTGGAGCAGGCCTATTGCTTTGCTGCCGAGAAGCACTGCAACCAAAAGCGCCGCTCGGGTGAGATGTACATCAACCATCCCGTCGAGGTGGCCATCATTTTGGCCGATCTCAAGATGGACTGCGATGTAGTGTGCGCCGCGCTGCTGCACGATACCGTCGAGGATACCGAGACCTCGCTTGCCGATGTTTCCGGCCTGTTTGGCGATACGGTGGCCGAGCTCGTCGATGGCGTGACCAAGCTCACCAACATCGAAGTCGACGGTATGGACGAGAAACAGGCGCTCACGCTGCGAAAGATGTTCCTCGCCATGTCCAAGGACATCCGCGTCATCATCGTTAAGCTTGCCGACCGTCTGCACAACATGCGCACCCTTGCAGCCCTGCGTGAGGACCGTCGCCTGTTTAAGGCTCGCGAGACCATGGACGTGTATGCGCCCCTGGCCGACCGTCTGGGCATGAGCTCCATTAAATGGGAGCTCGAGGACCTGTCCTTCTTCTACCTGGAGCCCGATGCCTACCAGCGCATCGCACGCATGGTGGCGGAGTCGCGCGAGGTCCGTGAGCGCTATCTGGCCGAGACCATCAAGACGCTCACCGACGAGCTCAACCGCATTGGCCTGGAAGACTTCCAGATCAACGGCCGTTCCAAGCACTATTGGTCCATCTACCAAAAGATGAAGCGCAAGGGCAAGGAATTCTCCGAGATCTACGACCTGGTGGCACTGCGCGTCATCACGCATTCGGTGCGCGATTGCTACTCCACGCTCGGCGCGGTGCACACGCTGTGGCACCCCATGCCCGGCCGCTTTAAAGACTATATCGCCATGCCCAAGGTCAATAACTACCAGTCGCTCCATACGACGGTTATCGGCCCCACGGCCCGCCCGCTCGAGATTCAGATTCGAACCTATGAGATGCATGAGCAGGCCGAGTACGGCATTGCCGCCCACTGGCTATATAAGAAGTCGGGCGGATCGTCTGCTTCCAAGACCAATGACGCTCAACGTTTGGACGACCAGATCAACTGGCTCAAGCATTCGCTCGATTGGGCGGCTTCCGACGAGATCACCGATGCCAAGGAATACCTGCATTCGCTGAAGGTCGACCTCTTCGATCAGGAGATCTTTGTCTTTACGCCCAAGGGCGAGGTCATGGCGCTTCGTGCCGGCTCCACGCCGCTCGACTTTGCCTACGCCGTTCACACCGAGGTGGGAAACCATTGCGTCGGCGCCAAAATCAACGGTGCGGTGGCTCCGCTCACGCACGAGATTAAGACGGGTGACCGTGTCGAGATTCTGACTAACAAGAGTTCCAAGCCGTCGCGTGATTGGCTCAAGATCGTTAAGACACCTTCCGCCAAGTCAAAGATCCGCCGCTATTTTGCCGCTGCGACCAAGGACGACGACGCTGCTGCTGGTCGCGATATGCTGGCTAAGGACCTGCGTAAGCGTGGCTATGGCATTTCTACGCCGCGTTCGACGCGTGCGCTCAACGCCGTGGCGGAGCAGTTTAACTTCAAGCAGCTCGAGGACCTGTTTGCCGCCGTCGGCGCCGGCAAGGTTGCCCCGCGCGCTGTGGGCAATAAGGTCGAGCAAATCTTGGACCCCAAGCCCGAGGAACAGCTCACCAAGGCCGAGGCTATCGCCGAGGTCGTGAAGCAGCCTGCTCGCGGCTCCAACCGCAAGCCGCAAAAGCGCGGCAAGAGCGCCAGTAACGGCATTATCGTCAAGGGCGAGAGCAACAGCGGCCTACTGGTCCGTCTGGCTCATTGCTGCAACCCCGTGACGGGCGACGACATCGTCGGCTTCATCACGCGCGGTCGTGGCGTTTCGGTGCATCGCGCCAACTGTCCCAACGTCAAGGGTCTTATGGAGCATCCCGAGCGCATGATCGAAGTGGAGTGGGACGGCGCTGCCGACACCCTCTTCCAGGTCGAGATCGTGGTCGAGTGCCTGGACCGCATGGGCCTGCTCAAGGATGTCACCATTGCCATTGGCGATGCGGGCGGCAATATCCTTTCTGCCGCCACGTCGACCAACCGCGAGGGTATTGCAACCCTGCGCTTTATGGTCGAGATCTCGGACGCGAGTGGTCTGGATCCGCTGCTGGCCTCCATCAGCAGCGTTGACTCGGTCTACGACGCGCGCCGCCTGATGCCCGGTGAGGGTGGAGCCCAGCTTAAGCGCCGCGTTTAGTCGCGACGAACGTGTCACATTATCGATATTCGCTACACTCGAGGCATCGTTTGATGCCTCGAGTTCTATAGAGAGGAGAGGGACATGAGTGCTGTGTCCTTGGATTTAACTCCCAAGGGATCGGTCGAGATCGAGACGCTCGTAAACGGTCCCATTCAGACCAATAGCTATGCTGTTATTTCGGACAATGAGTGCGTGATTATCGATCCCGCATGGGAAGGCGAACGCCTGGTGGAGCATATTCGAGCCGAGCATCCCGGCGTACGCGTGTTTGGCGCCGTATGCACTCATGGCCATGCCGATCATGTTGGTGGTGTTGCAGGCGTGCGAACCACCGTTGGCGAGGGCTGCCAGTATGAGCTGTGTGCTAAGGATGTGGCGGTGCCGCATGCGAACATCGAGGAACAGCGAGCTATGTGGGGCATTGAGACGCCTGACCCCGGGGAGCCGACGCACCTGCTCGCCGAGGGAGATGCTATCAAGGTGGGCGATATCTACCTGCAGGTGATCGAGACGCCAGGGCATACGCCGGGCGGGATCGTCTTGTTTGCCGCCACCGAGCAGGGGAACATTGCCTTTGTGGGCGACACCATGTTTCCGGGTGGGCACGGCCGCACCGATCTTTCTGGAGGAGACGAGGCGGCGATTCTGCGCTCGCTCTCCAAGCTCGCCCGGCTTCTCCCGCCCGATACCGTTTGCCTAACCGGTCATGGCGATTCGACCACCATGGCACGCGAGCTCATGCAGAACCCTTTCATGCAGATTTAGCTTAATAGTCGGCTTTTGAAGCACGAGAAGCGTCCAAACGTCAAGCTATTTTTCCCCAACGGGTCGATTTCGTAGGGCAAACGGTCAAAAAAGTCTGTTTGGACGATATTCGTGAACAAACGAACGTTTATGCTCGGGTGCGCCGTGGTAAAATCTCAGGCGTTATCGGAGCAACCTTACAGGAGGTTTCTTTTATGCTCGTCAACGCAGCAGACATGCTCAAGAAGGCCGAGGCCGGCAAGTACGGTCTTGGTGCCTTCAACACCAACAACCTCGAGTGGACCCTGGCTATTCTCCAGGCCGCCGAGGAGGCCAAGTCTCCGCTGATCCTTCAGTGCACCGCTGGTGCCGCTAAGTGGATGGGCGGTTTCAAGGTCTGCGCCGACATGGTCAAGGCTGCCGTCGAGGCCACGGGCGTTACCGTTCCCGTCGCCCTTCACCTCGATCACGGTTCTTACGAGGACTGCTTCAAGTGCATCGAGGCCGGCTTCACGTCCATCATGTATGACGGCTCTCACGAGGAGACCTTCCAGCTTAACCTCGACCGCACCAAGGAGCTCGTTGAGCTTGCCCACTCCAAGGGCATGTCCATCGAGGCCGAGGTCGGCGGCATCGGCGGCACCGAGGACGGCGTGACCTCCAGCGGCGAGCTCGCTGATCCTGCTGAGTGCAAGCAGATCGCTGACCTGGGTGTCGACTTCCTCGCCTGCGGCATCGGCAACATCCACGGCGTGTACCCCGCCGACTGGGCTGGTCTTTCCTTCGAGCGTCTGGGCGAGATTAAGGCCCAGACCGGTGACCTGCCCCTCGTTCTGCACGGTGGCACCGGCATCCCCGAGGATCAGATCAAGAAGGCCATCTCCCTGGGCATCTCCAAGATCAACGTCAACACCGACCTGCAGCTCGTCTTCGCCAAGGGCGTCCGCGAGTACATCGAGGCTGGCAAGGATCAGCAGGGCAAGGGCTTTGACCCCCGCAAGCTCCTCAAGCCTGGTCGCGACAACATCGTTGCCCGCACCAAGGAGCTCATGGAGGAGTTTGGCTCCGTCAACAAGGCGTAAGCGTCGCTAAACTTCCCGCCGGAAGCCCCGTCCCCCTACACTGTTTCCTTTGCGCTCACCTGGCTTTGCCAGAAGTCGCGCCAAGGAAACAGTCCGGGGGGCGGGGCTTCCTTCGTTTAACGCCGCAGGGTTACGAGTCTGAATTAAGATGGCTACTGGCTTTGCCAGAAGTCGCGCGACTGAATCAGCTCCGGGGAAACGGGGCCTCCTTTGTTAACTTGCTACAGGGTTACTGGTCTGATTTTAGTTATATGGTTACCGTTCAGCGGTGTTGATGGCTCCCTTGTTGGGGCTTTCTTTTTATCTCGCTACAATGGGCTTCAAGCGTTCTAGTGACTTGGAGTTTTGGTATGGCTGTTATTAATGTGCTGCCTTCGGATGGGAAGGTTATTGACGAGGGTCCAGTTGGTTGCTCTGCTGATGTTTGCTGTGATGACTTTCGTCATCTCGATGTTGGACTGCCGCCCGAGATTCTTCGTCTTATGGATGCCGGGTATTTGACGCAGGCTGTTGCTGCCTGCGATCGCCTTTTGGAGCAGAACTCCGAGCCTTCGCTGGCTGCTTGTGTTCGTGCCGAGCGGTATCGCATGCTCGAGACGCCGCTTCATTTTTCGGTGTCGCGCGACCAGGCTATTGCGATGATTCGCGAGGAGTGGCCAGAGTTTACCGAAGAGCAGTTTGATGACCTGATTAATCGTAAGCGTATTGACTGGCGCTTTATCGATGGCGAACTGTTCGTTCTCGACAACTTCCTCGATTCGCTTCGCGTATATCCCAAAGAGGTTCCCGGCATGCGGCCCGATTCTACGGACGGAATAGCACTGCGCAACGAGATGCTCAAGGAGATGGAGTCACAAAACGGATTGGCTCGCGTCATTACGCTTAAAGCGTCCGTGTCTGTCCCCGGCGCTCTGGAAGGGGAGACCGTTCGCGCGTGGCTACCCGTTGCCGCCGCCTGTCGTCAACAGTCTCATATCGAGGTTCTCGATATGACGCCGGAGGGTGCTGTTGCCCCCGCGAATGCTTCGGCGCGTACCGCCTCGTGGTCTTCTTCGAGTGAGCGCTCATTCTCGGTGACCTATCGCTATCAAATTGATGCCGCTTATCGTGATGTCTATGGGGGTGCGCTTCCGGTGCATCCTTGCATGGACACGCCACTGCCCGTGGACACCTCCGAGGACCGTCCGCACATTGCATTCACGCCGTATCTACAGCAGCTGACAGCCCGTGTCATTGACGGGCTCGAGGATCCGCTCGATCGCGCCCGTGCTATCTATGATTACCTGACGCAGTACATCGACTATCGCTATCAGCCGCCGTACTTGCTTTTGGGATCTATTGCCGATGACTGCGCGCATTCGCTCCGCGGCGATTGCGGCGTTATGGCGCTCACGTTTATCACCATGTGCCGTATCGCGGGCGTGCCTGCCCGTTGGCAGAGCGGCCTGTATGTTGCGCCCGATTCGGTGGGGTCGCACGACTGGGCAGAGTTCTATACGCCGCAGACCGGATGGCTCAACGCCGACGTGTCATTTGGATCTTCTGCTCGCAGGATGGGGGAGGAGTGGCGCCGCCGTCACTACTTTGGCAATCTCGACCCGTGGCGTATGGTGGCCAACAATCGATTCCAGGCAGAGTTTGAGCCCTCTTTCGACGGCATGCGCGAGGACCCTTACGATAACCAGATGGGTGAGGCTTCGGTCGACGGTCGCGGATGCCGTCGGCGCGAGATGCTCCGCACGGTCGAACTCATCGAAATGCTCGAAGTTCCATTTTCGGACTAATCGGTAGAAAGCTGTGATAAACTAACTCACGCATTGCGTGCCCGAGTGGCGGAATTGGCAGACGCAGTGGACTCAAAATCCACCGTTGGCAACAACGTGCGAGTTCGAGTCTCGCCTCGGGCACCATACATGCAAGTGAGCGTTCAAGGGGGTTGCGGCCCCCTTTTTCGTGCCGAACTCGCGTGAGCGCGCGAAGCGTTAAGCAAACAGGCCTGTGGCCTGTTTGTAGCGGAGCGTGGCGAGGGCGCCACGCGCCCGAAGCCCGGGGCTTCGCGAAGCGAAGGCCCTTCGAGTCTCGCCTCGAGCACCATACATGCAAGCGAGCGTTCAAGGGGGTCAAGGTCCCTTTTTCGTGTACGTAATGTGATAACGCGCTGCACGTGTTATTATTCGCAAGGCGTTGTTCCCGCAATGCCCTAAAGAGGAACCTGAGGGTTCCCACCTTTTGGCGCCAATGAGCAGCTGACTGGTCATACAACTTAGATTCCCTTCCTCAAATCGAGGAAGTCTATGTGTACGACCTGGTTGCTGAGAAGCGCCGGGTTATTTTTTTATGAATGGAGGTAGGGAAAATAGCTAAGTCTGATGACACCCGCATCAACGACGAGATCACTGCATCTTCGTGTCGTTTGATTGGCGTCGATGGCTCTCAGCTCGGCCTGTTCGCCATCCGCGATGCCCAGCGCGTCGCCGACGATCAGGGTCTCGACCTGGTCGAGATCGCTCCCAACGCGGAGCCGCCGGTCTGCAAGGTCATGGACTACGGTAAGTTCAAGTACCAGCAGGCCATGAAGGCCAAGGCTGCTCGTAAGAACCAGTCCAAGGTCGAGGTCAAGGAAATGAAGTTCCGACCCAAGATCGACGTTGGCGACTACGAGACCAAGAAGGGCCACGTTCTGCGTTTCCTCAAGAAGGGCGCACGCGTTAAGATCACCATCATGTTCCGCGGCCGTGAGATGGCTCACCCGGAGCAGGGCCTTAACGTTCTCGAGCGTCTCGCCGAGGATCTCAAGCCTTACGCTACGGTCGAGTCCAAGCCTAAGATGGAAGGCCGTAACATGCTTATGCTGCTCGCCCCGATTAAGGGCGCCTTCGATGAGGATAAAGCGGCAAGCGATAGCAAGTAACTAGTGTTCTGTAACCGATTAAGGAGTATTTCATGCCTAAGATGAAGTCCCACAGCGGCACCAAGAAGCGTTTCCGCAAGACTGGTACCGGCAAGCTTATGCGCGCCAAGGCTTTCAAGAGCCACATCCTGAGCAAGAAGTCCACCAAGCGTAAGCGTGGCTTCCGTCAGGAGACCGAGATCGCCGCTGCCGACCGCAAGGTCATCAAGTCGCGTCTCGCCTAAGTTCGCGTTCCCGTTTTTCGTTTTACCGTCTAGGAGTTGATAGAACATGGCACGTATTAAGCGCGCTGTTGCCGCCAAGAAGAAGCGCCGTACCGTTATGCACCGTGCGAAGGGTTACTACGGTGCCGCTTCGCGTACTTACAAGCATGCTAAAGAGCAGGTCCAGCACTCCCTGCAGTATCAGTATCGTGATCGCCGCAACAAGAAGCGCGAGATCCGTTCTCTCTGGATCACCCGTATCAACGCTGCTGCTCGCCTGAACGACATCTCTTACTCTCAGTTCATGCACGGCCTGAAGGTTGCCGGCATCGAGCTCGACCGCAAGGTCCTGGCTCAGATGGCTTACGAGGACATCGAGTCCTTCAACGAGCTGGCTGCCATTGCCAAGAAGGCTCTCGAGGCCTAATAGATTCTCTTGAATCGCTAGGGGAGTGTCGCGTTGTGCGCGGCGCTCCCTCTTTTTATCTGAAGCGCGGTTTACATTGCTAAAAGCGCGGGTAGATAGACACTTACAGGTGACCGATCTCTATATATTTCTAAACCAAAGGGTCATCATCTGATACGTGCGGAAGATCCGCACCAGTCTTTCTATTAGCTATAGAAAGCGATATGTTGTGTAGGACTTGTGAAGAGTGGAATTGACGACCCACAGGGCTTCGCGGTCTGGCAATATATCTCCTTGCCGCGCGGCCCGGTCGAACCGGGAACCGGCGC
>CAJJRZ010000011.1:0-81133 GCA_905194345.1 Coriobacteriaceae bacterium | reverse complement strand
ACGGGCAGGCGCTGCAGCCCCAACCATGCGGCAACGGCGGCGGCGCGGTCGTCGGCATCCAGGGCCCCGAGCAGCGCGCACTCGCCCGCGGAGAGGACGCGCGAGCGGCGACACCGCGAAAGAAGAACACGACCGCCGCCGATAAGCACCACCGGCGAGAACGCGAGCACAATGAGGCCGTCGCCCGATCGCACGGGAAGGCGCTCCTCCAGACGGACCTGCACGATGCGGGTCTCGCCAGCCTCAATGGGTCCCTCACCCTCCATGAGCATGATACGGCCAAGGACCTCCGCCGTACCCGCCATCACATGAACGCGCGTACCGGACTCGAAGGGCGCGGGCTTGGTGCCCTCGCGCCCCAGATACGTGAAGCGGGCGATGAGCCTGAGCGTCGAGCCCTCAGCACCAGACCCGCAGAGGACCTCGCCACGCGGAAGGTCGCCCGCACCGTCGCCCACGATGTTGAGCGCCGCGCGCTGCCCGGGCAACGCCCGAGGAGAATCACCATGCACCTGAATCGCGCGCACGCGGCAGCGCACGCCCGCGGGACATGAGACGAGCTCGTCGCCCACCGCTACGGGGGCATCGTGAAGCGTGCCCGTGACGACCGTCCCGGATCCCTTGATGGTGAAGCAGCGGTCGATGGGCAGGCGCGGGGCCAGACCGGGGCGCACCGGGCGGGATGCGGCATCGGCCAGGAAAGAGTCGATGGCTGCATCGAGGGCAAGGCGAACGTCCTCGATGCCCACGCCCGTGCGCGAGGAAACAGGCACCACGGGCGCATCGGCAAAGACGGTATCGCCGAGGAAGTCCATCACGTCGAGCTCGGCGAGCTCCGCCGTCTCGTCATCGGCCAGATCGCGCATCGTGAGCGCCACCACGAGGTGCCTCACGCCCAACAGCTCCAACACGTACACGTGCTCTCGCGTCTGCGGCATCACGCCCTCAACGGCAGAAACCGCCAGCAACGCAACGTCCACGCCGGTGGCACCCTGTACCATCGCGCGCAGGTAGTGCGCATGCCCGGGCACGTCGACCAGGCCGACAAGCTTGCCGCTGGGAAGCTCGAGCTCGCCAAAGCCGAGCTCCGTAGTCATGCCTCGGCGTCGCTCGACCTCCAGACGGTCGGGATTTTTGCCGGTCAGCGCCTCGATAAGGGCCGACTTTCCGTGGTCGACGTGTCCTGCTGTTCCAACGACAACGGGACACTCGACAAGCTCACGCGCAGTCATCGACGCAAACCCGCCCGCACGGTATCCGCCAACGCAGACGCACACAGGTCAAGGTCGGTGTCGTGCAAAAGCGTGCGAACGTCAAACAGCACCTGGTCATGGCGCACGCGTGTCACAACCGGCGTATCGGGCTCCTGTACCATAGCGCGCTTTAGGCCATCGGCGGATAGACGCCCATCGACGGGACAGACGGCAACGCAAAATGTAGGGAGCTCGACAGTCGGCAGCGATCCGCCGCCGGGAGTAGAGGCGCCCTCGACAACCTGCAGCTCCACGGCCTCCTCGCACTGAGCCTCGCGAAGCTTGCGCAGCATGCGGTCGTGCAGGCGCTTGGCCTGGCGCTCGAGCGGAGCCGGCGCGCCGGAAAGCATGTTGAGTACCGGGATCTCCCGATGCGCCGCATCGGGACCGGTCACATACAGTCGCAAAGTGGCCTCGAGCGCCGCGAGCGTGAGCTTGCCAGGGCGAAGCGCGCGCATAAGAGGATGCGAGGCACAGGCGGCGATTGCCTGGGCGCTGCCGAGAATAATGCCTGCCTGCGAGGCGCCGAGCAGCTTGTCACCCGAGCACGAGACGACGTCAACGCCGGCGCAAAGCGAGGCGGACGTGGGCTTCTCCCCCGCATCGACGAGCACCCCGTCTGCAAGCAAAGCGCCCGAGCCCTGATCCTCGTACAGCAACAGCCCGTGCTCATGCGCCAGCGCGGAAAGCTCCGCCGCGGAAACCTCCTCGTGGAAGCCCTCGATACGGTAATTAGAAGGATGAACTTTCAAGATCATCGCCGTGTTGGGCGTAATGGCGCTTCGATAATCGTCCAGATGTGTGCGGTTGGTAGAGCCAACCTCGACAAGCTTGGCACCCGAAGCCGCCATGATGTCGGGGATGCGGAAGCTGCCGCCCACCTCGACAAGCTCGCCGCGGCTCACGATGACCTCTTTGCCAGCCGCGTGCGCGGCAAGCACCAGCAGCACCGCGGCGGCATTGTTGTTGACAACCAAGGCGTCCTGCGCCCCCGTGAGCGTGCGCAGCAGGCGTGCGGCATGCTCCTTGCGGCCCCCGCGAGCGCAGATTGAGACGTCATACTCAAGCGTGCTGTAGCCTCGGGCGACATCGGTCACCGCCTGCACCGCCGCGGGAGCGAGCGGAGCGCGGCCCAGATTGGTGTGAATCACAACGCCCGTCGCGTTGACAGCAGGGCGCAGGGTCGGCAGCGACAGGCGATGGGTCCGCTGCTCAATTGCCAAGGCGAGCTCGCGCTTGTTCCTTGCAGGGGCGCCGGAGCGAATCGCCGCGCGCTCGGCATCGAGCTCGGCGTCAATCGCCTCGCGTACCATCGTGTCGCCTGCATCGCCAGCAGCCTTCATGACCGGCCACTCGGCAAGCAACTCGTGAACGGCGGGAATGGAACGCAGGCGGCCGCGCACCTCGGCAGACATGGATTCGCAGTCGCTCATGAAAAGCCTTTCGACATGTTCAATAAAAAGCTGGTCCCCCGCGATCGTCATCGGGCAAAAAAATACCGGCGCGCACGCAAAAGGGACAGGTCTATTATGGCAGCTCGTGACAAGACGTCGAAGCGCCTCGTCCAAAACCTGCCAAATAAACCTGTCCCTCTTTGGTCGGTTATGGCTTGGGTCCTTAGGCCTCCCTGTTGGCGTAGATAAACCAGTAGCCCAGCGCCACGATCAGGGCGCCACCCACGATATTGCCCAGCGTGGCGACCGTAAGGTTGAGCGCCAACCCGGCAGCATTGAGGGCATCGGCGCCGGCGACATCGGCTCCATAGCCGCAGGAGTGCATCAAAATGCCCATAGGCAAAAAGTACATGTTGGCAACGCAGTGCTCAAAACCGCAGGCCACAAAGGCGGCAATGGGCAGCAGAATGCCCACGACCTTATCGACCACGGTCTTGCCGGCGGTACCGATCCATACGGCCAGGCACACAAAGATGTTGCACAGAATGCCGCGGAAGAAGATGGTGACGGCGCCGATCGTAACCTTACCGGCGGCGACACTCACCATGGTGTTGGCGACGGCCTCGCCGTTGAGTTTGTAAATGGCTGCCATGTAAATCAAAAAGACAACGAACAGGGCGCCGGCAAAGTTGCCGATCCACACAATAGCCCAAGCCTTGAGCATCTGGACGAGCGTGATCTTTTTGCTCTTAAGCGCGCAGACCATAAGCGAGTTGCCGGTAAACAGTTCCGCGCCGCAAATGAGCACGAGCACCAGTCCCAGGCAAAAAGCAAGACCGCCCACGAAGCGCTGGGCGCCCCAGCAAAGCGTGGGATCGCTCAGAAAGACCGTGAAGAACAGGCCGCCGAAGGCGATGAACGCGCCGGCGAACATGGCGAGCAAAAAGGCCTTCGAGACCGGCAGGTTGGCCTTGGTAACGCCTGCGGCCTCGGTCTTCGCCTCGATCGCGGCGGGCGCCAGGCAATCGGAGGTGGGGTATTCTGCCTTACTCTGTGCCATGGAAATCACTTCTTTCTTACGATTCGGGACAAACGCTCCTGGTTCATTTGCCCTGCGAGGTCGGACGGTATAAAAAATAAACGCGAGCCAAATTAGCATATTGGCCTGCGATTATATAGCTTGGAGCGGGCGACGGGAAGTCCAAGGATTTGCTTCGCTGCGGGCCTTCGGCCCTTGCGTGCTGCGCTGGAAATGCTCACGCATTTTCTCAGCTCCGCACCCTGGCGGGTTCGATTCCCGTCGCCCGGCGCGTAAACGAAAACAGCTCTGATCCCCAAAGGAAACCAAAGCCGTTAAAACAATTCTTATGGAGCGGGCGACGGGAATCGAACCCGCGTCATCAGCTTGGAAGGCTGGGGTTCTACCATTGAACTACGCCCGCAAGATATGGTCGGGACGACAGGATTTGAACCTGCGACATCCTGCTCCCAAAGCAGGCGCGCTACCAAACTGCGCCACGTCCCGAAGGTGTTGAGCAGCTAAGGTCTAAACCTTGCGTGTCCCAAAGCGAAGGAAATTATAGGGGAGACTCCCCGCCTGTGCAAGCGACGATACCCTAGCTCCTCGAATGTACGACAAACCGACTGTGGAGCAGGCCGATCACAAACGCCACCACGGCAACCGGCGCCCACGCGGCTCCAATGTCTGCCAGCGGCAGCGCATCGAACGGCAGCCACGCGCCCGTAAAGAACGCATCGCGGACCGAGGTAATCACGCTCTGCACCGCGACAACGCCGCCGACCCAGACCCACACCTGCGGATGAGCGTCGCAAAAGCCGTGCACCAGGCCCATCAGTACCAGCACGATGGCAACGGGATACAAGGCGTTGAGCATGGGCACCGAGAACATAAGAATCACGTCGAGGCCCACGTTGGAGAGCACGCACGAAAACGCTGCGAACACAAAGGCGAGAACCGCAAAGGGACGGCGCATGGCCTCCTCAGAGGCCTCCGCTCCCCCTTCGACCACATACGTCTCGCAGAAGTAACGCGAGCAGCAGCTGATGAGGCCGATGCACACGTTCATGCAGGCGAGGAAGAAGATGGCGAAGACCACGACCGTGCCGGCAAGCCCAAAATGCATGGAGGCCGAACGGGCGAGGATGGCGGCGCCGTTGGTAGCGTCGGGCATCACGGTGCCGAGCTGCATACCGGCAAGGCCCAAGCCGCAGTAGATGATGGCCATGAGCACGCCGGCGATCACACCAGAACGCGAAATCTCGAAGGCCACGCGCTTGTCATCGGTAACGCCCAGCTCGTGGATGGTCTCGGCGATGATGATGCCAAAGGCGAGCGATGCGAGCAGATCCATGGTCTGGTAGCCGGTCAAAAAGCCCTGCACGGCGGCACCTGCATCGTAGGGAGCCTGAGGCGCGGCAGCCGGTCCCAGCGGCGAAATCACGGCAGCACCCACGACCAGCACGATGAGCGCAATGAGCGCGGGGCCCGTAATGCGGCCGAGTACGCGCGTGATGACGCCTGGACGCAGCGTGAGCGCAAACGCGACGATAAAGAAGCCAACGGCGAACACCAGACGCGCCGTGCCGAGCGAGACGCCCTCGGGCAGCAGCGGCACCAGCATCTCGAAGGCTGTGGAGCTCGTACGCGGAATAGCCAGGCACGGACCGATGGCCAGATACACCGCTGCGACAAAGAACTCGCCGAACTTGGGGTGCACGCGGCCGGCAAGCTCGCGCGCCGTTCCGGCAAGCGCCACGGCGATAAAGCCCATGACGGGCAGGCCGATGGCAGCGATCAGAAAGCCGAGCATGGCGACCGGCGTGGCAGAACCTGCCTGCAGCGCCAGCAGCGGCGGAATAATGAGGTTACCGGCGCCAAAGAGCATCGAGAACAGGGCGATGCCGACCGTGACGACATGGTCGGAGCGCAAGCCGCGCGGGGCGGATGAAGCCATGGGCACACCTTTCGGGTCGAAACTAAAACGGAACGGGCAAAAGACCCGTCCCGCAAGTATATACGCTTTAGCAGGCTAAATCGCACAGAGCATCGATAGCCGTGTCGACTTCTTCGGTCGTGTTGAAATACCCGAACGAGAAGCGGACGACGCCCTGGCGCTCGGTCCCCAGCGCACGGTGCATGAGCGGGGCGCAATGGGCGCCGGGGCGCGTCGCAATCCCCCACCCTTGCATGAGCGCATCCGAGATCTCGGCCGAATCGATATCGACCACGTTGAGCGACACAATCGCAGAGCGCGTCGGCTGGTCAAAGGCACCGTAGAGATTAATCCCCGGAATCTCGCGCACACCGTCAAGGAAGCGATCAGCGAGCGCACGCTCGTGGGCAGCAATCGCCTCGACCCCGCTTTGCGCCTCGATAAAGTCGAGACCTGCGGAAAGTCCCGCGATGCCGTGGCCGTTGAGCGTGCCCGCCTCAAGGCGCGTGGGCCACTCAAGCGGCTGCAGCGCATCGAAGCTGTGCACGCCCGTGCCGCCCATGGCCCACGGCGCCACGTCAATGCCCTCCGCCACGGCCAGCCCGCCGGTCCCCTGCGGACCCATGAGTCCCTTGTGGCCAGTAAAGCACACCACGTCGAGCCCCATGGCCTGCATATCGATATGCATCGCGCCGGCAGACTGCGAGGCGTCGACGATCACCAGCGCGCCGGCAGCATTGGCCATGGCCGCCACGCGCGCAATGTCGACCGCGTTGCCAGTCACATTGGAGGCGTGCGTCACCACCACAGCACGCGTACCGGGCGTGACCAGCCGCTCGAGCTCGTCGTAGTCGAGCACGCCGTTGGTATCACAGCCCGCATGCTCAACCGTCACACCCTGCTCTGCCGCCAGGCGGTTGAGCGGACGCAGCACGGAGTTGTGCTCGAGCACCGTTGTGACCACATGGTCGCCGGGGCGCACCACCCCGTTGATGGCGGTGTTGAGCGCCGCCGTGGAGTTGGGCGTAAAGCACACATGGTCCGCCCTCGGGCAACCTAAAAGGCGCGCGAGCTTGGCACGGCAAGCGTGAATCGTACGAGCGGCATCGAGGGCACCCGACGTGGCGCCGCGCCCGGCATTGCCGAGCGAGCACATCGCCTGCGTCACGGCATCGATGACCGTCTGCGGCTTGTGCATGGTCGTCGCCGCGTTATCCAGATAGATCATCGCACGACCTCCCACATATCAATCACGGTATAGCCCTCGGTGGGAATGCCCGCTGCGGCAAGCTCGGCGCGCAGCAATTCCTCATCGGCAGGCAACGCCTTCCACGCCAGACCGCAGCCGGCAGCGACCTCCCCGGGCACGGGAATCGTTCGCCCGGGAAGGCCGCGCTCGATGCATAGGGTCTCGCACCCCATGGCGGCCGCCGTGGTGGGAAACGTGATGACAAGCGCCGGGCGCTTCTCCCTCATGGCAACTCCAACCAATACGCTACGGGCGCACGACGCGCACGGCCTGCTCCATCTTCTCCACGATCACGTACATGTTGGTGACCTCGCCCACCGCAAGCTGGTCTTTAATGCCAAAGTGGTCCAGGCAGGTACCGCAGGTGAGAATCTCGACACCCTGCTCGGCCAGGCCCTTCAGGTCGTCGAGCACCGGAGAGCCCTCTACGGTGAGCTTGGCACCGCCGTTGTAGAACAGCATGGTCGCGGGCAGCTCCTCCTGCTGCGTCACGGCAAAGATGAAGGCCTTCATGAGCTTGTGGCCCAGCTCATCGTCGCCGCGGCCCATGCAATCGGTGTAGACGGCCACGACCAGCCTGCCCTTACCGGCGCCGGCGTCACAGAAAGCGGCACCGTCCTGCTCGGGCACGTCCACGGCAACGGCGCCGGCGGTCGCCACGGCCACGTGCCACTCGGCATCTGCGACCTTCTCGACCGAGGCCGTGCAGCCCTTTTCCTGCGCCATCTTGGAGATGTTCTTGACGGCGGTCTCGTTGTCGACCGAGGTCACGACAACGCCCTCACCATCGAGCTGCTTGAGCGCCTTGAGCGTCTTGACGACGGGCAGCGGGCAGGCATCGCCCATGGCATTGACTTCAATCTTGGTAGACATAGCAAATTCCTTTCGAAAGAGCCGTTCTAGAGAACGGCAAACAGTTACATAAACGTGCGGGCTAGCGAACAACGCGAACAGCAGGACCGCCCGGCACCGGCTCGCACACGCGACCGATTGTGGCGGCAACGCGCCCCTCGGCATGTAAACGACGCGCAAGCTCATCCACATCCGCCGCGGGCGCCGCGATGAGCAAGCCACCCGATGTCTGTGGATCGTACAGCGCATCCAACACACCCGGCTCCAGGTCCTCGTCGGCGGTCACACGCGGGCCAAAGAAGTCCTGGTTGCGGTAGGAGCCCGCGGGGATAATGCCCAGACGCGCCATGTCGAGCACCTGGTCAAAGAGCGGCACCGCCCCCGACACAAGCTCAATCTGCACACCTGAGCCCTCGGCCATCTCGCACGCGTGCCCGATCAGGCCAAAGCCCGTGATGTCGGTACAGCCGTGAAGCTCGAGGCCCTCGGCCAGACGAATCGGGGCCTCGTTGAGGGTGCGCATCGAGTCAAACACGGCTGTGGCCTCGTCCTGCTCGATGAGTTCGCCCTTAATGGCCGTGGTGATAATGCCCGAGCCGATCGCCTTGGTCAGCAGCAGAACATCGCCCACGCGCGCGCCGCTGTTGGCGAGCATGCGGTCGAGCGTGACAAAGCCACTCACGGACAGGCCGTACTTGGGCTCGTCGTCGTTGATGGTGTGACCGCCCACGATGGAGCAACCCGCCTCGACGCACTTGTCGGCGCCGCCCGCCAGAATCTGACCGGCAACCTCAACGCCCAGGCAGCTCGGGATGCACAGCAAATTCATGGCATGGCTCGGCCGCCCGCCCATGGCGTAGATGTCCGACAGCGAGTTGGCCGCGGCGATCTGGCCAAACAGGAACGGGTCGTCGACCATCGGCGGGAAGAAGTCAATGGACTGCACGAGCCCCAGGTTCTCCCCTACGCGGAAGACGCTCGCATCGTCGGAGGTATCGAACCCCACGAGCAAGTTGTCGTTATGCACATTGGGTAAATCGCCCAGGACCTGGGCGAGGGCTCCAGGAGCCAACTTAGCGGCTCAACCGCTCGCGGCCGTCATGGACGTGAGCCTCATGGTGTCCTTAGCCATACGAACCCCCTTCCAACAAATCAACGACTTTAAGTATACGCGCCAGGCACGCTTTCCAAGAGACCGCCGACGGCTCGAACGTCGAAGGCGGCGCCGCAAGCGCCCGCGCGATAGCATCTGCCAGTGCGCGCTCAAACAACGGAAGATCGGCCGCCACGGGCGTGTCGACATCCGTCATACGCGGCGACGCCACCCACGTCACGGGAGCACCGGGAAGCATCGCCTCCATCCAGGGACGAACGCCGGGCAAATCGGTCGCCACAACTTTGCAGCCGCACGCGAGGGCCTCGATCGTCACGAGCGGCAGACCCTCGTAAAACGAAGGCAGCACAAAGACGTCGGAACTGCGGTAGGCACGCACGAGCCCATCGCTATCCAGGCGCCCCGCCAGCGTCACCGGCACATCCGAGGCCGCGGTCAAGCGCTCGATACGCGCGTACTCGGCATCGTCCCCGCGGCCGCCCACAAGCACCAAGCCAGATGGGCGGACGTCATCGTCAATCGGCAATGACACGGCTCGAACCAGCGACTCGACGCCCTTTTTAAAGCAAATCTTGCCCACGTACACAAGCGATCCCGGCTGCCTCGCCACGCTTGCGTCGCGGCAGAAGACGCGATGGTCGTAGCCCGTCCCAATCACGTGGATGCGATCGGCATCGACGCCGCACACCAGGCCAATCTGTTCAGCCTGCTCAGCATGGAGCGCAAAGACGGCATCGAGCCGACGAACCGCACTTACGATGCGATCGCGCTCGAGAGCATGCGAACGTAACTGCCGCAGGTCGGTCGAATGGCACACGGCAACAACCGGCACGCCCCGGACGCACTCGCGCGCCAATGCGGTCACCAGATACAGGTGATGGCAGAGCACCAGATCGGGCCGAAACTCAGCCACCGCCCGATCGATTGCAGCAGCAAATGCCCGCTCAAACGCCTTGAGCATCGAAGGCGTCAGGTCACGATAGCGCGTGGAGGGATAGGGCATGACATCGGACATACCGCAGATGGGAAACGGCAGCTCGGGCGACTCGAACGGTACGGTAAACACGGCAGCACGCCGGTCCAGCTCGCCTTGGGTATCACCCGGTGCCGCGCCGCAAAGCACGGCGGCGCGATGACCCGTCTCGATCTGTTCGCGCACGAGCGCGGCAAGGTAGGTGCCGCTGCCGGTACTATCTGGTTTTTGTGCCGAGATATTGAGGATGCGCATGTCGCGGTACACCCCTAGGCCAAGGCGGCGGCGCGAATCGCCGCGCCGATGGCACCGGCAAAGCGAGCCTGGGGTGAGGTGGTCACCGGCGACCCCAGTAGCTCGCCCAACCGCTCCACCACGAAGGCGTTCTCGCACAGGCCACCGGTCAGGTAGTACGGGGCGCCCGCGGCCTGCCCGGCCATGGTCGCCACGCGCGAGACCACGCTGTCGATCACGCCACGGGCGATGTTCTCGCGCGGCTCGCCACGACCGATCAGGCTGATAACCTCGCTTTCGGCAAAGACCGTGCACATGCTGCTGATCTTGGTAGGCTCGCCGGAACGCGCCAGGTCGGCCATCTGCTGCTGGGAAATGCCCAGGCGGTCGGCCATGATCTCCAAAAAGCGCCCCGTACCGGCGGCGCACTTGTCGTTCATGGCAAACTTGGCCACGCGGCCACTTTTAAGCTGAATGACTTTGGTGTCCTGGCCGCCCACGTCGATCACCGTGCCGTGATCGCCAAACAGACACACGGCACCGGTGCCGTGGCAGGTAATCTCAGTCACGACCTTGTGCGCATAGGGCACGGCGACACGGCCGTAGCCAGTCGCGATCACGCGAGCATCGTCGGCCGTCACGTCATAGCCGGCTGCAGCGAGCTCGCCGCGCAAGCGCTCGGCCGCATCGATCGAGGAGAACCCGGTTGGCTGCACGCACGTCCACGCCACCGAACCCTCCCCATCGACCACGGCAGCCTTAGCCGCCGTAGACCCGATATCGATCCCGATCCCCATCATGGCTCTCTCTCCTAATCTAAACATCAAAGGTAGCGGCGCGTTCAGGCGCCTTGGCATCCTCCCTCACATGTGACAAAGGGACAGTCCCTTTGTCACATACCGTCACCTACAGGGTTTCGATGAAAGCAGCGATGCGCGTCTCGATCTGACCCATGTCGCCGTTGCTGTAGTCGGTCTCGATCTTCATATACGGAATACCCGCACCCTCGACAGCCTCCTGCATGCGTGCACTCTCCACATTAAAGGTGTGGCAGGCCTGGAGCACGCTTTCGACCACGCCATCGACGTGATACTTCTCGCACATGGCCAGTGTATTTTCCATACGGCCGTCGTTGGGCGTCATGACCGAGCAGTTGATATCGAGGTAGCGGTCAGCGATGGCGCGCAGGATGTCGGGAGCCTCCGGATCGATCATCATGGCCGCCGTGCGCTCGCCCGAGCAGTCGTCCATGCACACGACCACACCGCCGTTGGACTCGATGGTGCGACCGATCTTGTTGATCACGCCGCCCACCGGGCAGCCGGTGATCAGGATGCGCTTGGCATCTGCCGCGACCGGGCGCTCGCCCGCGTCGTAGGCCTCGCGCAGCTTGGCAACCTTTTGCTCCAGCTGCTGCGTATAGGCCTCGATATCAAAGCTGAACGTACCGGCAAACATAGTGCTCATCAGGTCGACGCCGCTCATGGCCGCCGGCTGGTTGGCCTGCAGCGCAAACATCTCAAGCTGGGCCGCACGCAAGCGGTTGCGACGACGGACGGCGGCGCGCAGGTCGTCGTCGGTAATCGTGATGCCGTAGAATCCCTCGAGCTCCTCCTTGAGCAGGCGGCACTCCTCGTACCAGCCCTCGCGCTCGTAGGCGCGGTCGCGACCCTGCGGAAGATGCAGAATGTGCGTGCGCTTAAGCTCGTTGAGTAGCTCGTACATCTTCTTCTTGCCGTCGCAGGTGGTCTCGCCGATGATCATGTCGCTAAAGTACGTAAACGGGCACTTTTGCGAATAGGCAAAACCATACGTCGACTTGATGAGCGGGCAGAGGTTTGCCGGCAGCACCTTCTCGGCCTCGGGAATCACCTCGTCGGACGTACCGCACAGAGCCACGCTCGAGGCGCCCGCGGCATCGATAATCTCGAGCGGCGTATAGCTGCACAAAAAGCCGACCAGGCGATTACCCGCCTGCTTGTAATCCTTGACGCGAATAAACGCCGCCTTGCGCTGCTCGTTGAACTCCTCAAACGTGCGCGGCAACGGCTGTTCTTCGATGGTTGGCATGACGTTATCTCCCCTCTGATAGGCCACGATCCCGGAAAACGGAAAATCACTCCGTGTCCAGCGACGAACCTCATGAATGCCTTGGGGGCAAAGACAGCCCCCAAGGCTTGCAATCTATTTCACTTCTGCCTTTATGCCGTGCTCAAAGGCATATTTGCTGATCTCGTTTCCGATACCCGGTGCATCTGGGATCTCGAATCGGCCGTTCACGGGCTGATAGTCATTGACCACCAGACGTTTAACGTAATCGAATCGATTGTAAACGTGATGCTCGTGAATCGTGAAATTGGGAATCACACACTCAAGCTGCAGCGAGGCCGCCGTGAGCAACGGACTCGAGCATACATGGACTTGAACGCCCACATCGTAGGTGTGAGCCATATCGCAGATCTTCTTACCCTCGGTGATACCTCCGCAATTTCCCAGATCGGGCTGAATGAGCTGGACGGATCCATTCTCGAAATAGGGAGCATACTGCCAGCGACTGTAAAGGCGCTCCCCCTGCGAGACGGGCATGTTGATATGGTCGTGCACGTATTTGTTCATCTTGGGATTGGGCGTGCAGGGCTCCTCGAAATAAAATACATCATAGGGTTCCATCAGATGCGCAAGCTGCACGGCACTTTGCGCATCGGTGTTGGAATGATTCTCCACGATGATATCGACATCGGGACCAACGGCCTCGCGCACGGCGGCAAGACGGCCGACAACAAGGTTGCGCACCCGGGGCGAGAGCAGTCGAGTCGTGTCCTCATGGGTGAAGTTCACGCCAGGTTTCTCGTCAAAGGTGAAAAAGTCGTACTTGATGCAGTCGTAGCCCTCGGCGAGCGCCAGCTCGGCAGCGTGAACATACTCATCGATCGTACGGAGCGATTCCTTATGGTCGCCCCAGCCAAACTGAAGCTGGCTCGCATAGCAGCGCAGCGACTCGCGTTGCTTGCCACCCAAAAGGCGCCACACCGGCACACCGAAGGCCTTGCCCTTGATGTCCCACAGAGCCACATCGATTGCAGATATGGCCGAGAACTCCGTAGGGCCGCCGTTCTGAGCCCAAAACGTCGACTTATAGAGCTTTTCCCAGATCACTTCGTGATCCAGCGGATCCATCCCGATGATTTTCTGGGCATATTCTTGGATCGCACTCCATGTGCCCTTAGCGCCGGTATTGTAGGCCATCGCCCCCTCGCCGTCACCATAAATTCCCTCATCGGTATAGACGCGGCACAAGACCGGACTCCAATTGGGATTATCCTGCGGATGCTCTTCCAACAGAAGAACATCGACTTTTGTGATTTTCATACCATGTTCCTCACAAACAAATTGCCATTAATCGATTGTCCAGTTGAGCAAGCGCTCTTTCACGCGTTCAAACAGCTGCATCACAACGACCAGCACGATCACCATAAAGATGAAACCTGCCCACGCCTCTGCATACAGGCCGTATTCCGTGTACTTCTTGACGAAGAACCCCATGCCGTATTGGGCACCGTACATCTCGGCATAGACCAGGATCACAAATGAGCCACGCAAGGAGTTGACAAAACCGGCCAGAATCGAGGGGCTCGCGGCAGGCAGAACCACCTTGAAGAGTCGCTTGAATCCCGTGAGCCCCAGGACCGCGGCGTTGTCCAGATAGCGCTTATCGATCGTCTGAATGCCCGTGATGGTAGCGAACAGCGTCGACCAGATGGTTCCGAACACGACCAGGAACAACGAGGCAGAACGAAAATCAGGCGCTATCAACAGGGCAAACGGCGACAACAAAATCGACGGGACCACGCTGACGGTGTAGACGACCGGATGCAACACAGTACGGACCCGCCTATTTGAGCCCAAGGCGATGCCTATGATGAGAGCGATAGTGGTGGCAATGATGACGGCGGGAACAAGCAGCTGAAACGACGACACCAGGTTAAGCAGCATGACGTCGACATTGGACAAAAAAGCCTCGACGATTTTGGGAATCGGCGGAAACAGTAGTACATTGAGCAGCTTGAACTCGCTGATAACGGCGTAGACCCTGACCATCGCGGCAAAAACCAACGCTGTGATCCAATAGCTTTTTATAAACCCGATCAGTTTCTTTGGCATATGAAGACCTTTATGCGTTGTACTGCTCGAAGAACTCCTGGCGGTTCTTCCACCAGTCGGGGTACTCGTCACCGTGCTCGTCGATGACCTCGTCCAGCGCCTTCTTGTAGAACGAGATATCGATGTGCTTCTCAATATCGATATTTTTGGCGTCGCCGGACACAAAGTCGATCTGCTTCATAACATCCCACGTCTTGAGAACCTGGTTGTGAACCGGATCGATCGAAATCTTATAGTGATCGTTCTTAAGATAGGCGGCCACGTAGTCCTCAGAGGTGTTGAGCTGCTTGGCCAGAATCGAAACGGATTCGTCCTTGTTAGCCTGGAAATACGCCTCGGCACGCAGAAGAGCCTTGAGAAGTAGCTTGACCGTAATGGGATTGTCCTTGACAAAGTCCGTGCGCATGTTCATGCGGCAGCAACCATAGGCGGGCATAAGTTCATCGGCGTATACGACGATGTCGACGTCGTCATTCTGGCTGATGGCGTACAGCATGTCGCCGGACATGTATCCATAGTCGGCCTCGCCGGCCACGACCGCCGCCAGACGATCCGCAGACGTGTCCGTGGTAACCCAAGTGATGTCCTTCATGGGATCGTGCCCGGCCTCGAGCATCGCATAGCAGATGGGAATCTGGGGCACCTTATGGGCGATGCGCTTTCCGACCAGATCGTCGATTCCATTCCACTTGGTCCCCTTCTTGGCGATCAGGTACATGCCCTGCAGCATGTAGCCGCCGACGATGGTGAGGTCTTCGCCAGCCGCGATCTGTTGGAGCGGACCCACCGTACCCTGGTTGGAGGTAACGTCGACCTTCCCCGACGTAAGGGCCGCCATGGCATCCGTATCGTTAGCGACGGGGTTCTCGGTCACCTCGAGACCATACTCCTCAAAATAGCCCTTGTCCTGCGCGAGCGTGACAAAGATATTGCCGCTGTTGGCGCGGCCCCAGCTGATCTGGGAGACCTCGGGCTTTTCGGCAGACGATGATTTTACCTTGGAAGAGCCCGTGTCGCCCGAGGCGCCACAGCCCGACAGAGTCGCAGACGAGACGATAAGGCCCAATCCCGCGAACAGGCTACGGCGGCTCAACGGCTGGTTAATGGATGTCATGGAACGTTTTCCTTTCTCTTGCATGACGTATTCGTTCCTATATGCAGCGGGCTAATCAATACGCCCGTTGATATCCAAATTCATATGACGGATCAGATCGTTGCGAAGACCCATGAGCACGGAACTCTCGAACAGCCCTTCGCGGGATCTATGCTGATCCGGGTCAATACGGCACTCATAGATGGCGTGGGCGGGCGACTGACCGAACACGATGATTCTCGAAGCAAGCAGCAAAGCCTCATCCACGTCATGAGTCACAAAGAACACCGTCTTCCTTTGCTCCTGCCTGTTCCACAGTTCCAAAAGAAGGTCCTGCAGACGAGCGCGGGTGACGGCATCGAGTGCGCCGAACGGCTCGTCCATGAGCATGACGGGCGAATCCATTCCAAACGCGCGGGCGATGGCGCAACGCTGCTTCATACCGCCCGACAGCTCCTTGGGCAACTTATCGAACACGTCGGGCGACAATCCCACGGCCTCCAGCATCTCGAGTGCCTTGGCCTTCAGCTCCGCCTTGTCCGTATCGGGAACCTTCTGCTTCAGGGCGAGCACGATATTCTTGCCTGCTGTCATCCAGGGAAAAAGCCCGTAATCTTGAAACACCACCGCGCGATCGGGACCGGCGCCCTTAATGGTCTCTCCGAACATGGAGATCGATCCTCCCGTTGGAGTCTCGAGTCCGGCCAAAAGCCTCAGAAACGTCGACTTGCCGCAACCGGATTGCCCGAGGATGCAGACGAATTCGCCTTCATCGACCTGCATGGAAACATCCTCAAGAATCGTTTTTTCAGAGCCGGGATACGTGAATTTGAGCTGGTCAACTTGAACCGCAGGGTGCATAGACTCGATAATCCTTTCGCTGTAGCTGCCTTGCCCGCGACGCGCTTCCGCGGGACTATAGACCTATCTATTCAGTAGGTTTATTTAACGTAATAAAGCGTTCCCCTTCGTGAAATCGTAGGCAACGAGCGCACAGGTCGCGCGGCCCCCTCAGCGAATGGTGCCGCGCGATCCGATTGCCCTAAATCGTCTCTAAGAACGCCTCAATGCGGGTCTGGAGCTGACCGGCGTCCTCACCGGCGTAGTCGGTCGTGATGTGCATAAACGGAATGCCGGCTTCCTCGGCGGCCTTCTCGACCTGGAAGGACTCCATCTCATAGAGCGTGCAGAACTGCAGCGCCACGTCCACGATGCCGTCGGCATGCAGGTCCTTGGCCATCTGGACAATGTCCTTCATACGCTGGTCGTTGGGCGTAAAGACAGCGCAGTTGATCTTAAAGTAGCGCTCGGCGATGGCGTCGAGCATCTCGTCGACCGTCTCGCCGGTCTCGTCGACCAGGTCCTTGTAATAGCGCGAACCCGTGCAGGACTCCTCGCCCACCACCACGCCGCCGGCCTTCTCGATGAGGTTGAACAGCTTCCAGTTGGGCACGGCCATGGGCGTGCCGGTGTACAGGATGCGCTTGGTCCCCTTGGGCGCCACGCCCTCGCCAGCCTCGACACGCTGCTCGCACTCAGCCGCCATATCGTTGATGGCTCCGGTCAGACGCGGCGTGTCGTCCATAAAGGCGGCCTGAACGGTCAGTAGGCTGTCAAGACCGCTAATAGGTGCAGGGTCGGCAGCGCGGGTCGCCGCCAGACGCTGCAGGGCGCGACGCTTCTCATTGACGGCGTGGATGGCGGCCTTCAGACGCTCAGGCGTGATCGTGACGCCGCACTCTTCCTCGATCTTGGCGGCGAGCTTCTTGACCTCGGCCTTCCAGGTCACGAGCGTCGACTCGTCGTGTACGTTGGGAATATCCATGACGTACATGTTCTTTTGCGTGGCAAAAAACTCGTAGGCCTTCTTCTTGCCATCGCAGGTGTTCTCGCCTACCACTAGGTCACTCGACTCAATGTAGGGGCAGACCTCGCCCAGCTTAAAGCCGGCAAAGCTCTTGATAAGCGGACAGGTGTTGCGCGGCAGATGCTCCTCGACCTTATCGGTTGCCCAATCGGCACCCGAGCACAGGCCCACGGGAATACCGTCGCAGGCGAGCACAATCTCCTCGGGCACGTACACGCAGAACGAACCGACGATCTTGGTGGCCTCGCCGGCCTCCTTCTTGTCGAGCATCTCCTTAATACGGCCGCTGTGGATGTTGGTGGCCACAAAGTCCAGGTAGGACGTGGACTTGGGGCGATTGTTCTGCGTCAAGAACATATCGCCGTACATCTGGCCCACGGCGCCCAGCAGCATGTCGTGGTCGGCAAGATTCATGCCGAGGCTCTCCCACATCGGATGGAAATCAAATTCTTCAGCCATGACGGTTCCCCTCTCGAACCAAAAACGGATAACAGCGGTATCGGTGCACGACGGGCAGCGATTGCCCTGCCGTGCTCAAACCCGGAATTTTGGGGAACCTGCTTTGCGGTTGACTATTTAGTTGTGCGTCGTCTCTCCCGGAGCCGTGAACATACCTGCTCATATGCGGCTCCGAGCGATATATAGGGCACGCGCGGCAACGCGGCGAATGTATGTCGTCTGCGGCATGTGCGCACCCTCCTTAACAAGTTTAAGTCAACTATATCAACGGTCATCGACCATGCGAACACCGTTGACATTCGTACGACAGCGTCGTGTGCCGCCGTTAATAAATTATTATCTTGCTTGATAATTAATTGACATTCTACATTCGGCGAACGGTAGGAAACGAAACGGCGGGCTGCCGAGAACCCTCGACAGCCTGCCCTCTACCCTACCGACAAACCAAATGGATCCTGCTGGCATCAAAATGCATGCGCAGCGTCTCGCCTGCTTGCGGCAGCTCGTCGACAGGCACGCCCACTTTGTTGACCTTCCACTGCAGACGCGTGGGCGCATCGGCCCGCGGCGCATCCAACAGCACCAGGCGCTCAAAACGCGAATCACTCACACGGGCCACATGCAAATCGCAGCTGTTGCGGCCCCGCTCAGCGCGATTGTCAACATGGAAGTAGCTTGCGCGAATGCCAAGGTACGCCACATTATCGGGAACCTCGCGACCCACGTTAAAGGTCATGCCCCAGTCGAGGGCCTCAACCTCTTCGACGCCGATCTTGCGCGCACGGCTCGTGTTCTTGCAGCCCGTCAGGCGCAGCGCCGCCAGTGTCTGCGGACGGCGAACCACGTCCTCGACAGAACCGATCTCTTCAACGTGCCCGTTGTGCATCACGCAGATGCGCTCGCACAGGCGGCACGCTTCGTCGATGTCGTGGCTCACGTAGAGCACGGTGCGGTTGCAGACATCGAACAGGTCGAGCATGTTCTGCTCGAGGGCGCTCTTAAGATAGGAATCGAGTGCGCTCATGGGCTCGTCGAACATAAAAATGCCCGGATGCGCCGCCACCATGCGCGCGAGCGCCACGCGCTGCTGCTGGCCGCCCGAGAGGCGCGCGGGATAGCGGTCGGCGAAATCGGCCAGGCCAAAGATGCACAGGTAACGCTCGGCAAGTTTTTTACGCGCCGCGGCGTCGCCCGCATCCTTTACGCCGGCGCACACGTTATCGGCCACCGTCATGTTGGGAAACAGCTGATAGTTTTGGAACAACAGGGCGCACTTGCGCTCCTGGGGCGACAGATTGATGCCCGCCGACGAGTCAAAAAAGGTCACGCCGTTGACGACGATCTTGCCCTCGTCGGGCGTCTCCACGCCGGCAATGCAGCGCAGTGTGCAGCTCTTGCCGCATCCGGAGGCGCCGAGCAAGCCAACGCGCTCCTCGCCGGCTTCGAGTTGGATGTCGAGGGTAAAGCCGGGATAGCGCTTTTTGATATCCAGAACGAGCGACATGGCTTATCGACCTCCCTTTGCGACCGTATCATCGCGCATAAGCTCGGCCAGCGCCTCGCGATCGATACGCAGTGCATCGCCGCCGACTGGGTCGAGCGAATCGGTCTGGCCGCCCAGCGGCTTGGCCTGCTTGCGCTCCGCGCGGGACAGGCCGCGCTCACGGTACTTTTGCGAATGCGCCGTGTACACATTGATGAACAGAATGACCAGGAAGCTGAACACGATTACGACGATGACCCAAAAGAGCGCCACCGACGTGTTGCCGCCCATCCACTCAAAGTAGATGGCGATGGGGATGGTCTGGGTAATGCCAGCGTAGTTGCCCGCAAAGAACAGGGTGCAACCGAACTCGCCCATCGCGCGGGCAAAGGCGAGCACCGTGCCGGCAGCAATCGAGGGCCAGCCGAGCGGCATCATGAGCTTGGTAAAGATGCGACGCTCGGACCATCCCAGGGTTCGCGCGGCGTCGAGCATCTGCGTGTCAAGGCTCTCGAAGGCTCCGAGCGCCGTGCGGTAGACCAGCGGAAACGACACAACGACGGCCGAAATGACCGCCGCGGGCCACGTAAAGACGATCGAGATGCCGTGCGCGATGAGCCACTGGCCCACCCCGGTCGAGCGGCCAAACAGCATGAGAAGCAGAAAGCCGCAGACCGTGGGCGGTAGCACCATAGGGATGGTAAAGACCGAGTCGAGCAGGCCCTTGATACGGCTCGTAGTACCCATAGTCTTCCACGCGGCGAACAGGCCCAGCGCAAAGGAGATCAGCAGGGCAAGGCCGCTCGTTTTTATGGACACCCAAAACGGGCGATAGTCGATGTCGCCCAAAAAGGAAGCCAGAGAGGTCAAGGGCCCCTGCTCATCCCGCAACGCGACAGACGATGCCTCTACCATTTGAGCGATATCAAGCCAACGCGCGCCGCCCTTGGCATCACCCGAGGCTGATGCAATCACCACATAGCGGTCCCCATCCGCACCGCGCTCGTCAAAGCCATAGGTATACCCACCGGCATCAAACGTTGTTTCCGCCGTGACATACCAAGGAAGATCCGCGTCCCCTAGCTGCGCACCTCCCATGCAGTTTGCGCTGTCGAGCTCACAGACGAGGGCCTTGAGACCCGATACGCACTCGTTATCCCGCGGATCCAATCCATACTTCTCGACCGCCTTGGGCGATATCCACGCCACAACGCGATCGGCAGCAGGCGCCACTACAAGGTCCACGTCCTCGTCAACGGGAAACCGGTAGCCCTCAGGCTGGCCCTCCATGGCACGAGCGGTCCCCTTGGCCAACCGCTCAAAACCCTCGATCCCATAGGAAAGCCCATGAGCGGTCGCAGCATCCTGGGCCCCGTCCCCAGCGTCCCCAGCAAACGCAAATCCCGGCACCCAGCAAAGCGCGAAGGTCAAAGCACAGGCGGCAAGCATGCGGAATCTATTAAGCACGAAAAGCTCCAAGCGAATACAAGGACGGAGTGAAACACAAAACGATGGAATTATCGCGCCAAGCCGCACTACGCGGAAAGCTCAAAGCCGTATTTGGCCCAAATCTTCTGGGCCTTCTTGTTGGACAGGCAAAAGTCGATAAACGCCTTGGCCTCGTCGGCATATTCGGAGCCATCGGCGACAGCGCCCGGATACACGATGGGCTTATGCGAGTCCTCGGGACACACAAAGGCCTCCTCGATGCCGTCGTAGCGGAAGATGTCGGAGCTATAGACAAAGCTAGCCACGCAGTCGCCCGTAGAGACGTAAGACGCAGCAGTGCCGACCTTATCGGCCAGGGCCACCATGTCGGCGATCTCGGGGGCGTACTCGCCGTCGTCGCCCTCGGTGCCGGTGTAGAGGCCCACGGAGGCCAGGGCCTGGTTGGCGTACTTGCCGGCGGGGACGGTCTTGGCGTCGCCAATGGCGATCTTGCCGTCCAGATTCGCGACGTCGGCGATGGCCTCGACCTTGGTGTCGGAGCCCTCGGCGCGAATGATCACGAGGTCGTTGACGAACATATCCTCACGGGTGTCGGCGTCGACGAGCTCGGCGGCTTCGGCGTCGTCCATGGTGCCCTTGGAGGCTGTGATGAGCACATCGGCCGTGGCGCCGGCACGCATCTGCTCGACGAGGTCGCCGGAGCCCTTAAACTGCGTGTCGGCAAAGGTGGTACCGGTCTGGTCGGTGTAGAGCTCCTGAACCTCGGGCAGAGCCTTCTCGAGAGAGTTGGCAGCGAAGACCTGAAGCTCGACAGCCTTCTTGGACGAAATCTTGGCGGAACCGGCATCGGAGCCAGTCGACTCAGGTGCCTTATTGCCGGAGCAGCCGGCAAGGCCATGGCCGGCAGCGGCGACAGCAGAAAGCGAGACGAATCCGCGGCGTGAAACCATATCGAACATATTCAACCCTTTCGGACGTTTTGCCCGGACGCCACACCGCGGGCTTTATTCTGTAATCAAATTATACTTCTGCGGGAATAGTGATAGTGAGAAATTATTCTCGCCAGAGAATATAGTTTCAATTTGCCGTGCACCTCGGCGTCGCTTCGGCGGAAAACAAAAACGGAGCAGCCGTTCAGATCGCCCCGCCGCAGGTAAACCGCTTAGTTGGTATGTCCGCCGCCCGCTGTCATATGAGCCGCATGCTCCAGCTGGTCCGCAATGGCCTCCCAGCTTTCGCGGGCGGCCTTCGTAGAACCGGGAAAGTTTACGACAAGTGTATGACCTCGTTGCATGCAAATAGCGCGCGAGAGCATGGCGCGGCGCGTCTTGGTCATGGAGTACGCACGGATTGCCTCTGCAATACCCGGCACATCGCGGTCGCAGACGGCACGCGTCGCCTCGGGCGTTACATCGCGCATCGAAAGCCCCGTGCCGCCGCAGGTGAGCACGACATTGGCGTGGCACTCATCGGCGGCTTCCACAATGGCATCACCGATCTCGCTGGCGTCGTCGCGCACGACCACATGTGAGGCGACCGTCCAGCCCTGCGTCTCGATAAGGTCCTCGAGCGCAGCACCCGCCTCGTCCTGGGCAAGATCGCGCGTATCCGAGCACGTCACGATCGAAATCTTCAAGTCCATAGTATTCCTCCTATAGCACCGTGCCCTCAGGCAGGTCGACACGCACGACATCCACGACGTCGCCCGTCTTGAGCTCGCACGGTCCTTCGTCAATACGCAGCAGGCAGTTGGCCCGCTGCATCGTGCCGAGCAGCGCCGAATTCTGCGACTTGGCCTCGGTCACCAACAGCTCACCGGTCTCGGAGTCGCGCAAAACCGTGGCGCGATCGAAGAAGCGGCGGGGCTGTCGCTTTTTCACGCCGTGCGTGAGCGTCGCCTGCTGCACGGGACGCGCACCCTCGGCAAAGCCGCGCATCTTGCGGATCGCCGGACGGGCGAGCATCTCAAAGCCCACATACGCCGCGGCCGGATTGCCTGAAAGCCCCAGGTAGGGCTTACCCCCGAGCAAGCCAAACGTGATGGCCTTGCCCGGACGCATCGAGATGCGATCGAACAGTACCTCGCCCTCGCGCCGGACGAGCGCCGTCACGTAGTCGTAGTCGCCTGCCGAGGCGCCACCGCTCGTAATGACAAAATCGCACTCCTGCACGGCACGATGCACCAACTCGGCGATTGCCTGCTCATCATCGGGCGCAATGCCGTAGAACACGGGCTCGGCGCCGGCATCGAGTGCCTCGGCCATCAGCGCCGAGGAGTTGGAATCACGAATCTGACCGCGCGCCGGCACCTTACTCGGTGCGACCAGTTCCGTACCCAGCGAGATGATGCCCACACGTGGGGCAGCGTGCACCTTCACGCTCGCGTATCCGGCGCTTGCCAGCAGACCCGCGCCCGCCGGAGCCACAACCTCGCCGGCGCGCATCACGACGTCGCCGGCATGGGCCTCCTCGGCGGCAGAGCGAACGTTCTCCCCCACCTTGGCCGGCGCCGAGAAGCTCACGTGCGAGCCCTCGTTGCCGTCACCGTCAAGCACCTCAACGATCTCGTATTTCACCACGGCGTCGGCGCCCTCGGGCACCGGCGCGCCCGTCATGATGCGGACTGTCTCGCCCGCGCCGATTGTGCCCTCAAACACATGGCCCGCGGCCTCGTGTCCGATAACGTCGAGCGTCACCGGCGCCTCACCAGACGCCTGCGCCAAGTCCGCCGAGCGTACGGCATATCCGTCCATAGCGCTGTTGGCAAACGGCGAGATGTCGATATCAGCCACCGCATCTTCGGCCAAGGGAAGACCGGCGGCCTGCCACACGGGAATCTCGACGAGATCGGTCGGAGCAACGTGCGACAGAACAATCGACTGCGCGTCCTCCAGCGGAATGAGTTTCTCTGCCATATGCACCTCTTAATGCCACGGCGCACAACAGGGACGCCGATTCTTTATGCTTGTCTCAGTATAATCCCCCGACGCGCGACCGCGACTTGGCCTGTACCCGCAAATACACCTGTCGGCCGCAAGCCGCGAAACAGAATGGAAACCAACCTACCGGTTCGTCGCGTTTGCCGCGTTCTATAATGCTTGCGTTGCAACCTAAAAGAGGAACGTATGGCTCATAACGACAAACCCGAAAGCGCAAACGAGGCGCAGGATTATTCCCAGCCGCTCGATGACGGCGGCTTTTTCTCCCTGAACGACGCCATCATGGCAGGCAGGCATCAGCTCACCCGCTCTGAACATCTCTTGGCTGCCGACACACGCCGCAACGCCCGCAACCTACTCGCGAGCGCTAAGTTGCTCGTACTCGTCGCCATCGTCTCGCTCGCCATGGGCGTTGCCGCTTGGGCGTTTTTGGCCTCGCTGAATATCGCGACCGACTATCGCGAGCACCATGCGTGGATTTACGCGCTGCTTCCCGTTGTGGGCGTTGCCACCGCATGGGTGTACAAAAACCACGGCCTTGCCGCCAAACGCGGTAACAACCTGGTCATCGACTCCGCTCTGGGCACACGCCTCATCCATATGCGCATGGCCGTCCTCACCTTCGTCTGCTCCACGCTCACGCATCTCACGGGCGGGTCGGCCGGTCGCGAGGGAGCTGCGGTGCAGATTGGTGGCACCATCGCCAGCAACATCTCGAGCCTCGCCCACCTCAAAAAGCATGATCACCACGACCTCATGCTCGCCGGCATCTCATCCGCTTTTGGCGCCGTGTTCGGATCGCCTCTCGCCGGGGCTTTCTTTGGCATGGAGATGTGCTTTATCGGCAAAATCGACTACACCGCAGGCATCTACTGCCTCGTCGCATCGTTTACCGGCTACTTTACGTCGCTCGCCCTGGGTACCGAGTACGAGGCGAATGTCATCGCCAGCGTTCCCACCATGACGCCCAAAACGGTCGTCATCGTTGTTGTCAGCGCCATTATCTTCGGTCTGACGGCGCGCCTCTTTGCCTGGTCGGTTCGAACCGTCAAGAGCCTGTACGGTCGCTTTATCACCAATTACCTTGTTCGCGCACTTATAGGCTCACTCGTGGTTTTGGCCGCCTATGCCCTCCTCGACGCCTGGGACTACGCCGGCCTTTCCACGTGGCTTTCCGGCGCCGGATTTGCAGGCAACACCACCCTGGCGGACGCAGTCATAAAGTTGGTCGTCACAGCGCTTACCCTGGGCGCGGGCTTCCAAGGCGGCGAGGTCACGCCCCTGTTTGGCATCGGTGCGGCACTCGGTGGCTGGATCGGTTGCCTTACCGGGCTCGACCCCAGTTTTCTGGCGGCTCTCGGTATGCTCGGCGTGTTCTGCGCCGGCCTCAACGTGCCCATCACCACCTGCATGATGGCCATCGACCTGTTCCATGGAACGGCCGCGGGCTTCTTTGTCATCGTGGCCTTTATCAGCTATCTCGCCGGCGGACACCGCGGCGTGTACCCCGCCCAGCGCATCATCTCACCCAAGCGCCGTTCGCTTATTGTGGATGAGGGCGGTACAGTAGCGGATGCTATCGAGCGCCACAACGACCTGATAGAGTAGACGTAAGTATTCGCCGTGCGGCCACAATCGGGGGCAATTCGACCTGAGCGCGACCGCACCGTCATGCCACACGCCGGGAGTCGCCCCATGCACGCAACTGATTTTGGTCGCACGCTCATCGTCGCCAACCCAGCCGCCCAGTCGGGTGCGGCGCGCGAGGTTGCCGAGCGCCTGCAGCGCTTTTTGGATATGACCGCGCGCGCATCCCAGTTTGACCTGGTGCTGACCGAGCGCATGGGACATGCCAAAGAGCTTGCCGCGCAGGCTCAGGGCTATCGCACCGTTATCGCACTCGGCGGCGATGGCGTGATCCACGAGGTCGTCAACGGGCTTATGACGCAAAAGGAGGACGCCCGCCCCGCTCTTGCCGTCCTGCCCGTTGGCTCCGGCAACGATTTTGCCCAAACGCTCGGCATCGACGATTTCTCCGGCAAGGATTTTGGCGCGCTGCTCACCTGCGAGCTGCAGCGTCAGGACATCGGGCGGATTCGCTCATGGAACCCCGCAAGCGGTAGCGGCGAGGCGATCGTCGAGTATTACGACCAGACGCTCTCCGTCGGTATTGATGCCGCCATCGGCCTTGGCACCACCGAACTGCGAAAAAAGACCGGCTTGACGGGTGCTCCGCTCTACACCCTTTCGGGACTTGAGCAGTTTGGCCTGCGCTATCGCAACTACCCCATGACAGTCAGCTTTGACGGTGCGCCCGCCGAGCGCGTGAGGGCGATCATCATGGCGATTCAGCTGGGCCCCACGTATGGCTCGGGCTATCGCATCTGCCCCGATGCCGACCCCTGCGACGGTGCACTCGACGTCTGCTACGCCTGCGGCCCTGTCCCTCGCGCGGTTGCCCTGCCTATGTTTCTTTCGGCCAAGGACGGCCACCATACCAAGTTGCCACCGGTTCGCATGCGCCGCTGTCGGCATGCCGAGCTCACCTTTGAGGAGCCCGACTACCCCATCCAGGCCGACGGCGAGCCCGTTGTCGCCTCGCGCATCGAGGTCGACATCCTCGCCGGCGCCCTCCTCGTCTGGCACCCCGCCCGCTAACCCCACCTAAGTTGCGGTGAAATAGGGACTGTTTATGCAGCTAAAGCCGCAAAACAGTCCCTATTTCACCGCAACTTATTGAGAAGATCATTCCTCCCCGCCCGGCTTGCGACGGTTGGCCTTTTTAATCGCGTTGAAGTGCTTGTCGTTGAGCCTGCGCTGGCGTGAGCGCTGAGGCACCTTGGTCTTTACGCGTCGGCGCGGTGGACGCCCGCGACGCTCAAGCTCAGCGCGCAGCTTACGCAGGCAGCTGCTACGGTTTTGGAACTGACTGCGGCTCTCGCGCGCTGTCACGGTAATCCCCGAAGGGATATGTTTCATACGCACCGCCGAGTCCGTCGTGTTGACGCCTTGTCCGCCCGGACCCGTCGCGCGAAACACCTGCACCTCGCAATCGCGCGCCAACTCCTCGGCCGTCATCTCGGCATAGCGCGCATACTCGCGCCATCCCATCTTGTTCTCATCCATATCAACACCTCCCCTCATACAAAAAAATGTGACAAAGGGACGGTCCCTTTGTCACATCGCATACCAATCGCTTGTGTTGCGCGCTTAGGCGAAGGTGATCTCGCCGGTCTCGCAGTCCATATCGGCGATACGGGCCAGGCTCTCAACGCGGAAGCCACGCTCGCGGAGCTTATCGCCACCGCCCTGGAAGCCCTTCTCCACCGCAATGCCAATACCGGACACCTCGGCACCCGCAGCCTCGCAGATCTTGATAAGACCCTCGAGCGCGCAGCCGTTGGCCAAAAAGTCGTCGATAATCAGGACCTTGTCGCCCTCGGACAGGAAGCGCTTACCGACGATGACCGGGTACTCCTTCTGCTTGGTAAAGGAGTAGATGGTCGTGGCATACTGCTCGCCGTCGAGGTTGATGGACTGCGCCTTCTTGGCAAAGACCACCGGCACGCCGCCAAAATGCTGGGCTGCGATGCAAGCCATGCCAATGCCCGAAGCCTCGATCGTCAGGATCTTGTTGATCTCGACACCCTCGAACAGACGAGCCCACTCGGCGCCCATGTGGTCGAACAGCTCAACGTCGCATTGGTGGTTGAGGAAGGCATCAACCTTAAGGACGTTACCGGCCTTTACGATGCCGTCATGGCGAATACGATCCTCAAGCTCCTGCATGGCGCAACCCCTTCTCGCGGCAACGATACCGCGCGATTAATAAACGTTGTTCGATAGTCTACCACGGACCGACCCCCGACCGCCCCACAAGCCGTATCGCACCATAAAGCTGCAAGACCAGTAGACAGGCCCGATTCGTGGCAGACAGCCTCCCAACACGCTAATGCCGGGTGCGCGTCCTCACCAAACGTACCAATGTGAGCGCAAAGCCCACGGTAGCAACGGCCATCAGCACGTAGAATACCAAACGGAAGCCAAAGAGGAACACGTCCGGACGACCCGCCACATAGCTCGTGACCGTCTTGCCCATCGCCGCGCTCGTCTGTCCATACAGGATGCGCGACGCCGCATTAATACCCAGCGCTATGCCCGCATAGCGCGCCAAGCTGCTCAAGCTGCCCGCAAAGCCAAGCGCCTCACGCGGAGCCGAACCCATATACAGCGAATTATTGGGACTCTGGAAGATCGACGTGCCGCACGACATAAACGCGACGCAGCACACGATCATCAAGATGGAAGAGTGCTCGTCAAGCGTGCTCACCGCAAAGAGACCGCACACGTACACGCCCAGGCCAACGGCCGTGGGCGCTTCACAACCAACACGGTCGGACACCGAGCCCGAAAGCGGGCCCACAAAGGCATTCACGACCGGCATCGCCAAAAACAACAGGCCGGAGATATCGGAGCTAAAGCCGTGGGCATCCTGAAAGTAGAACGGCAGCACAAACTCGGAGGCACCGATACCCACGAACACGATAAGCATGCAAGCCAGGTTAATCGTGAAAGCCGAGCTCGCAAAGCAGCGACGCGCCGCCTCTGTCAACGGCATAGGGCGTTCGCCAGCCTCCGGCTTCACATGCGGCAGCGTATAGAGTCCCACGATAAACGAGATTACGCCAATGGGCAGATTGATAAGGAAGATGCTCTCCCAGGGAAAGCTCGCCACCAGCACGCCGCCGAGCACGGGGCCACACATCATGCCGAGGGCCACGAAGGTCGCCAGAATGCCCATGGCACGGCCGCGCTCACGCGCCGGAAACGACTCGGTGATGATGCCCATATTGTTGGCCATCGCGGCGGCACAGCCAATGCCCTGCACGAAACGCGCCAAGATAAGCACCTCGAGCGAAGCCGAAAGCCCGCACAGCAGCGAACCAACCGAAAAGACGATGACGCCCAGCTGGAACACATTCACCTTGCCGCGCACATCGCCCAAGCGGCCAAACGGCAGCATGGCGACGCACGTCGCGAGCAGATACACCGAGCTCACGAGCTGAATGCGGTCGAGACCCACCCCCAGCTCCTTTTGCATCACTGGGAGCGCCACCGTCACGATGCTCGCATCCAGACACGCCATAAAGGTCATGACGAGCACGGTGAACAGAATCGCCCATTTATTCTTACCGTGGGTGTCGCCCTCTAGGGCAATGTGTTCGCGGCGCAGCTGCTCGGCAGTTTTCTCCATGTATATCCTTTCTATCGTGCAACGCAAAAACGGGACCCCAATCGCCTACAAACGGACACGATCGGGGTCCCGCCTACGGAATCGGAACTATGAGGACGTCGTCAGCCGAAAAGCCGTCCCACGCCTAGCACGCACGCTAGCCTAGCACTGCTCGAGCGCCTGCTCAAGGTCGGCAATCAGATCGGCCGTGTCCTCGAGGCCGCACGACAGGCGCACCATGTCGGCGGAGATACCGCAGGCGATGAGCTCCTCATCGTTCATCTGGCGATGCGTAGCGTTAGCGGGATGCAGACAGCAAGTGCGGGCGTCGGCCACGTGCGTGGCGATCTGGGCGAGCTTGAGGCTCTTCATAAAGGTCTCGGCCGCCGCGCGACCACCGTTAAAGCCAAAGCTCACAACGCCGCAGGTACCGTGGGGCATGTACTTCTGAGCCAGGTCATAGTACTTATCGCCCTCCAGGCCCGGATAGCTCACGAAGCGCACCTTGGGATGGCTCTGCAGGAACTTGGCAACGGCCAGGCCGTTCTCGCAATGACGTGGCATGCGCACATGGAGGCTCTCGAGCGAGCTGTTCAGGAAAAACGCCGCCTGCGGGTTCTGCATGGGGCCAAGATCGCGCATGAGCTGCGCGGTAGCCTTGGTAATGAAGGCGCCCTCGCGACCGAACTTCTCGGCATACGTCACACCGTGGTAGCTCTCGTCGGGCGTGGTGAGACCCGGGAACTTGTCCGCATGGGCCATCCAGTCAAACTGACCGTGGTCGACGATCACGCCGCCCAGGTAGGCAGCATGTCCATCCATGTACTTGGTGGTGGAGTGCGTAACGATGTCGGCGCCCCACTCAAAGGGACGGCACATCACGGGCGTCGGGAAGGTGTTGTCGACCATCAGCGGCACGCCGTGGTCATGCGCGGCCTTGGCAAAGCGCTCAATATCGAGCACGGCAAGGGCGGGGTTGGCAATCGTCTCGCCAAAGACGAGCTTGGTATTGGGTTCAAATGCCGCCTCGAGCTCCTCGTCGGTGCAGTCGGGGGCGACGAACGTGCAGGTCAGACCCATGCGCTCCATGGTATGGGCGAGCAGGTTGTAGGTACCGCCGTAGATGGCAGAGCTCGCGACCACGTGATCGCCGGCGCCGGCAACGTTAAAGATCGCAAGGAAGTTCGCAGCCATGCCCGAGCTCGTGAGCATCGCAGCGGTACCGCCCTCCATCTCGCAGATCTTGGCGGCAACCAGATCGCACGTGGGGTTCTGCAGACGGCTGTAGAAGTAGCCCGACTCCTCCAGGTCAAACAGCTTGCCCATGTGCTCGGACGTGTCGTACTTCCACGTGGTTGACTGGTAGATAGGCACCTGACGCGGCTCTGCATCACCCGGGCGATAACCGCCCTGAACACACGTCGTACCGATGGTCTGCTCGCTCATATCTAGCTCCCTTGCCTGGGTTACGTTTTATTCGGTTCACGATACCGCTACCCCGCACCCCTCTCAACCCATCCCAAAGGTAGGTTATGGGACAAATTGATCAGGTTTATTTGTCCCAAATCTTAAGAAAGTGTTCGATGGCGAAAAACAATGAGATATGCACTGCGGTCTCGATAAGCGAATGCGCCGGCAAGGGTACCATAGGCGGGTACACCGTGACCAAGGAGACAACGATGAAGCAAATCGATACGGCCCAGCTCGACATCACCGCCTGTCAGGCCCAAGCTGCCGAATACCACGCCCGCGGCTTTAACTGCGCCCAGGCCGTCGCCTGCACGCTCGCGCCCGCCGTCGGGCTCGACCCCCAGATCGCCTTTACCCTCACCGAGGGCTTTGGTGCCGGCATGGGCGGCATGACCGAAACCTGCGGCGCCATCTCGGGCGCCGTGGCCATCATGGGCTTTGTAATGAGCGACGGCATGGAAAACCCCAAGACCAAGGGCCAGACCTACAAGCTGTCGCGCGAGATCGCCAAGCGTTTTGGCGAGAAGAACACGACGACCGTCTGCGGCACGCTCAAGGGCGTCGGATCGGATAAGGGTCCGCTCCGCAGCTGCCCCGGCTGCATCGACGATGCCGTCGAGATCGCCTGCGATGTGCTAAAGCAGCTCGCCGAGTAAACGGCAGCAACATAAAACGACGGCCGGCACGCTTGGGATCCATCCAAAAGCACGCCGGCCGTCGCCGTTAGAACTCGGCAAATTCGGGAGCGCCGACCTCGATCTCCTCGCGCCCCGCCATAAGCTCGCGCATCTTGGCGCAAAACGGCTCCTGCTCCCCCGCCTTAAACACCAAATTAAGTGTCACGGCATCCGCGTAATCGGTATCCGAAACCTTGGCACCCGAATCCTGCGCCAAACGAAGCACCTGCTCATACTGCGGATAGGCCACATGCACGTCAACGGGCACGACGCTTGTCATCTCAACGATCTGACCGGCCTCCCGAGCAGCTGCCACCACCGCCTGCGTCGCCGCGGTATAGGCGCGTACCAAGCCACCAGGCCCTAACAGCGTGCCACCAAAATAGCGCGTTACCACGCAGCAAACATTTTTGAGCCCAGCACCGCGAAGCACCTCGAGCGTCGGCATGCCACTCGTGCGGCTCGGCTCACCGTCATCGCTCTGGCGCTCGCGTCCATCGACCAAAATCCACGCGGGAACATTATGCCGAGCGTCATAATGACGCTTGCGAACCATCTCGATAAAGGCATTCGCCTCATCCTCGGACTCAATATGGATCAGCTGGGCAATAAACCGGCTCTTGCGGTCCACAAACTCGCCCGAAGCCTCAATATTCGATTGCAGAGTAAAATAGCTGTCCAACAAAGCCCCTCAACAAAATAAAGCGCAGCAACAAACAGCCTCAATAATACGGCAAAGCCCGTACCGATAAACCCAGTAAATAGAACGGCAACGTCAATGACCAGGCAAAAACAGCGAGACGGCGTCAGCTGAGTCGATTTGGCCCGAAAGAGGAGGGAGCACGCCTTATGGCGGCGACCGACGAATGAGCGCCAAATCGGCCAGCTAACGCCGTCGCAGCGTCAACTTAGTTGCTGAGTGGGCCTATAAGCCGGGTTCTGTCGTGAACGGTCATTTATCTTGTCTGCACGTTACCATGCAGCTCCACGCACGCTACCCGAACGCGGACCGGGCCAGCCCATAGCGTTCCTATTCGCGCTTGCTCCGGATGGGGCTTGCCAAGCCGCCGTGTTGCCACGACGCTGGTGGTCTCTTACACCACCGTTTCAGCTTTTCCCTTTACGCCTTGCGGCGCAGGTGGGAGTCTTCTTTTCTGCGGCGCTTTCCGTCGGATCACTCCGCCCGGCCGTTAGCCGGCATCCCGCCCTCTGGAGCCCGGACTTTCCTCACGCGTGCTGCAAGCAGCACATCGCGCGACCGTCTGGCCCACTCAGCAGTGCAAGAGTGTAACACACCGTTGCCGCAGGCAATGGCACAACGCAAACGCTCGACACGATAAACCAAGAACCGCCATGCGCTACAATGGTCCTGTCGATGGGCAACGTCGTCAGTCGAGACGCGACCGCGCTCCACACCCCTCCGTCTACTCGGTGTGTTCCCGCCTCCTCCCCGAGGCGGGATGTCGGCATTTTTTCATGCACCGACAACCCAATAGCAAACAGACAACCCGGGCAGCATTGCGCACGGGCAGCATCGCGCGCCTCAGCAGCAAATGCAAAAAGGGACCCATCCATTGCGGACGGATCCCTTAAACAAGTGATCGTCAAACCGATTTACTCGGCGTCGGTCTCCTCGTCCTTCTTCTCGGAAGGCAGCGGGGTAACCTCGATCTCAACGCCCAGAGTCTCAGCAGCGGACTTCATGGACAGGGAGATACGACGACGGTCGAGGTCGATCTCCATAACCTTGACCTGAACCTTGTCGCCCACGTGGGTGACCTGAGAAGGCTGATCGACGTGCTTGTTGGCCATCTCGGAGATGTGCACCAGGCCCTCGATGCCCTCGCCCAGGTCGACGAAAGCGCCGAACGGGACAAGCTTGGTCACAGTGCCCTCGACGATAGCGCCGACGGGGTACTTCTTGACCAGTGCGCGCCACGGATCCTCGGTGGTCTGCTTGAGACCCAGGGAGATGCGCTCGCGGTTGAGATCGACGTCGAGAACCTCGACCTCGACCTCCTGGCCGACCTTGACAACCTCGGAAGGATGGTTGACGTGGTTCCAGGAGAGCTCGGAGATGTGGATGAGGCCGTCGATACCGCCGAGGTCGACGAAGGCGCCGAAGTCGACGATGGAGGACACGGTGCCCTGGAGACGCATGCCAGACTTGAGCTTGGACAGGATCTCGGAGCGCTCGGCCTTACGGGACTCCTCGAGCACGACGCGACGGGAGAGGACGACGTTGTTGCGGTTGCGGTCCATCTCGATGACGCGGGCCTCGATGCGGGTGCCCATGTAGGAGGTGAGGTCCTTGACGCGACGGAGGTCGACGAGGGAAGCGGGCAGGAAGCCACGCAGGCCGATATCGAGGATCAGGCCGCCCTTGACAACCTCGATAACCTCGCCCTCGACGTTCTCGCCGGAGTTGAACTTCTCCTCGATGCGGTTCCAAGCACGCTCGTACTCGGCACGCTTCTTGGACAGGACCAGACGACCGTCCTTGTCCTCCTTCTGGAGAACCAGAGCCTCGATGGGATCACCGAGTGCAACGATGTCTGCAGGGTTAGCGTCCTTGCGGATGGACAGCTCGCGGACCGGGATAACGCCCTCGGACTTGAATCCGATGTCAACGAGCACCTCGTCATGCTCGATCTTAACGACAGTGCCGTTAACGAGATCGCCCTCATCAAAGTCGGTAATCGTACCGTCGATGAGGTTGTTCATCTCCTCCTCATTGACATCGTCAAGAGAGAAAATGGACGAGTTCTGAATCTCACTCAAAGGTGGACCCCTTTCGAACTACGGGGCCCCGATTGCTAGGACCTACAGAAGGGTGCGACAAGCACACAACGTTTAGGAACACTCGGGAGCCGACAGATACTAATGTGACGCTTATGCAATCACGTTCGTATAGGTTACGGGGAAATGAGTTCGATTTCAAGCGTGAACTGCGATTTTTTACTCGTGTGGAGACTTTTTCGTAATCTTATGAACACACGTCTCCGCAACTTGACGATAACCAGCCAGGCATTCGGCTTTGGGGTAAAGTATCCGGAGCCAACGATTCTAGATCGATTTTTCGAGAAAGGTGCCCGCGTGCTCAAAGCAGTCGTTTTCGATATGGACGAAACGCTTCTTAGCATCAACCTCAACGCGTTCATCCTTCGCTATTTTAAGGATGTCTCTTCGATGCTCGCGGATATCGGGCGCCGCAGCCGTGGTGGCACGATGGCACGCCTCGGCACCATCCTGGTCGACCTCAACGCCAATCGCCGCAGCGGCACGGACAACCGCACCAATCTTGAGTTTTACCAAGAAGAGGTCGAGCGCCGATGCGGGATCTGCCTCTCCGATCCCCTCATCTACGAGGCGTTTACCTACTATGACCGCGAAGTTCTTCCGTACAAGAACGACGATGTCATTAACGCTCACGCTATGCCGGGTGCGCACGCCGCGCTCCAGGCCGTACAGGACGCTGGACTGCGTTGCGCGCTCTTTACCAACCCCAGCTTTCCCCAGGGAGCCATCGAGTGCCGCATGGGCTGGGGCGACCTGGCCGACGCCCCCTTTGAACTCGTCACGCACATGGGAAACACCACCCGCTGCAAGCCCGATGCCACCTACTATCTAGAGCAGCTTCAGGTGATGGGACTCGAGCCGCACGAGGTCCTTATGGTGGGCAACGATCCCAAGCGCGACTTCCCCAGTCCCGCCTGCGGCATTCAAACTGCCTATGTTGGCCAGGGAAAACCCGGCCGAGCCACCTGGCGCGGAACCATGGAAGACTTCGCCCGCGACTTTAACGCCGTAGTAGAAGCCTTCTACGAACACCAAGTAGCCGACGAACTATCGTAAGGCCCCAAGCCTAAAAGAAAATAACGCCGCAGGTTGAGCATAAGTCAGCGAAAACGCCCCTAAGCGGGCAATGTGCCTTGAAAGAGGAGGGCATAGGCCTTCTGGCCATGCCCGACGATTGAAAAGCAGATTGCCGCTTAGGGACGTTTGCAGCGTCGGCTAGCTACGCGGTTTGGTAAAACCGCGTAGCTAGCAAACCCGTGTTTTGCCGATCATGATGTTGAGGATCTCGACGTCGGTATCCTTCATGCCCACACGGCCCACATAGCCCATACTGGCGATCGTCTGCTCGACGGTATCCTGGATCAGGCCCTCACCAGCACGGAAGCCGCGGCCCTGCATGGCCATATCGTGGCCCAGAATCGCCGCATCAACGGCAGCGGAAATCTTGGCGGCACAGCTTGCCTTGGCGCCATCGCACACGATGCCGCCCACGTTGCCAAGCGTGTTTGAGACCGTCGCGCCAATCTGCTCGCGCGTGCCGCCGCACAGCCAGGTAATCGCGGCACCGGCGCCGCATGCGGCGCAAATAGCACCGCAAAACGCCGAGAGTGCACCAATATAGCTCTTGATATGCACGGCGATAAGATCGGATAGCATCACGGCGCGCACCAGGCGCTCGTGGTCGCAGCGCAGGTACTCGGCATACTCCATAACGGGCAGCGCGCAGGTAATGCCCTGATTGCCCGAGCCGCACACAATGGCGACCGGCAGCGCGCAGCCGTTCATGCGAGCGTCGGATCCGGCGGCCGCACGGGCACGGGCACGGCAGGCGACGTCATCGGCACGAGCACCCAGCAGCGTACGACCCACCTCGGCGCCCCAAGCGTGCGCAAGGCCCTCGGCACTGATTGCGCCATTCAGCTCAATCTGACGCTCAACGGCAGCGCGGGCGTCCTCAATGTCACCGTCCTCGATAAAGTCGATGATGGTCTCAATCGACATGGGCGTATCGGCGTTATCTGCCGCCCGCTCGGCCACGACGCGCTCGGCGCAGGCGGCACACTCCCCCGCCGACTTGCCGCACACCGGAATACCGTCGAGGGTATGGCACGTGACATTGGTGTGGTGGTCGGTAATCTCGACGACCGCGGTATGGCCCCCGGCCGTCGCAGTCACCTTGATGTAGAGGTTGGGCACACCCTCGACAAGCGACACATCGCAGTAGCCGGCGTCGGCGAGGAGCTCGGTCACGCGAGCACGGTCTTCATCGTCAACGCTCTCGAGCACCTCGAGCGCGCTCTTAGCGTCGCCGCCCACGGCACCCAGCACGGCCGCGGCTTCAATACCGTGCATACCGCCCGAGTTGGGTACGGTCACGCTCTTAACGTTCTTGATAATGTTGCCCGAGCATGCAACATCCATATGATCGGGTTCGCAACCGAGCGTCTGACTCGCCAGCGCCGCTGCATAGGCAACGGCAATGGGCTCGGTGCAGCCGAGTGCACAGACAAGTTCGCGGTTCAAAACATCGCAAAACGCGGCATCACGGATGGAATCGGTAGGCATAGGTATCTCCTGCTTGCATAACGGGCTAGGCTCTCAAAAAATGTTAGCTCCTTTATTTGATAACAATGCATCAAAAACCGCAACCATGGTTCCGGCGGACGGCGCTCAAGCGCAAACTGACGACATTCATTCACGAGAAGCCAGTCTTGTTACCTGCTAAAGCGTTTGACCAAAAAACGCTCGAGCGTTTACGCAAAAGTCGCGCTATCATGCAGTCGAACGCGGTAAACACCTTTAGCATTTGCGCCGCACAGACCAGAGAGGAACCATCCATGAAGATCGGTATCGGTAACGACCACGCCGCCGTCGAGCTCAAGAACATCATCTCCGAGCACCTGAAGGAGCGCGGCTGCGAGGTCGTGAACTTTGGCACCGACACCTCCGAGAGCTTTGACTACCCCATCGCCGGCTACAAGGTGGGTAAGGCCGTTGCCAACGGCGACGTCGACCTGGGCATCCTCATCTGCGGCACCGGCGTCGGGATTAGTCTGGCTGCTAACAAGGTAGAGGGCGTGCGCGCCGTCGTGTGCTCCGAGCCCTTCAGCGCCAAGCTCTCCCGTATGCACAACAACACCAACGTGCTCGCCTTTGGGGCCCGCGTCGTGGGCTCCGAGCTCGCCAAGATGATTGTCGACGAGTGGCTCGACGCCGAGTTTGAGGGCGGTCGTCACGAGCGTCGCGTTAACCTCCTCAACGAGATCGACCACACGCGCGGCCTCAAGGTCGTCGACGAGGCCTAAACCACTCAGTGCCACAAGCTAACAGCAGGGGCCCGCTCGGAACTCATGACCGAGCGGGCCCCTTCATAGATTATGGAATAAAAGGGCGCCGCGGATGGAGTTCCGCGGCGCCCAAGCCACACGCTAACAGCTTTAAGGAGTCAAAGCTGGTTTAGCCAAAGAAGCGCTTGATCTCGATCTCGGCGTTCTCCAGGCAGTCGGAGCCGTGGATCACGTTGGCGTTGACATCGACGGCAAAGTCGCCGCGAATGGTGCCGGGAGCGGCATCAAGCGGGTTGGTGGCGCCCATAAGGGTGCGCATCTTGGAGACAGCGGAGAGACCGGAAACGACCATCTTGACGACCGGACCGCTCGTCATAAAGTCACACAGACCGCCAAAGAAGGGCTTATCGGCCAGATGAGCATAGTGCTCCTCGACGGTGGCGCGCTCAAGCGTGGTCATCTCCATGCGCTCGATAACAAGGCCGCTGCGCTCGATACGAGCAACGATCTCGCCGATCTTGCGATCGCGCACGGCGTCGGGCTTAATCATGATGAAGGTCTTCTCGATAGCCATAAGGTAGCCTTTCAAGTAGGTTCGCGCGTGCCCAAGTCCCATTCCGGCACCCGCCTGGACTGCATCGTAACAGAGTTCTAGCTGCAGTTAAACAAAAAGCCGTTTATTGAAGCGCTATTATTTATTGAAGCGCTCCATATGTGTCACTTCTGTTCCGAAGCCCGACTAGAGTACCATCCGCCCCACTTCCAACTGCACCGAACAGAACGGACGGTCGATTGCCGCCCGTGAACGCACCCCCTTCACAACCTGCGCAAATGTCCTACAAAAGTTCTCGACAAGCTCTTTCCTTCTCTATAACAAAACGGGCGCCTACCGTAGCGGGCACCCGTAAAGGCAAGATATGGTGAACGCACCAGACAGACGCATCCAATAAGCTAATTAGCTCCGTGGCCCATCTCGACGACCTTAGTCAACGAGCCAAACACACCCTCATCGGCCGCAAGCTGCGCTTCGGCGCGCCCCAACTGCACGGCAACGGCGGCGGGAGCGGTGCCGCCCTCGGTCGTGCGCGCGGCGACAATCGACGGGATGTCAAGCGCCTCGGTAATATCGCGCTCAAAGAGCGGGCTTGCTTCCTGGAACACCTCAAACGGCAGGTCCTCAAGATTGCAGCCGCGCTTCTCACACATCAGGACCAAATGCCCCACCACGGCGTGCGCCTCGCGGAACGGCAGACCACGCTTAGCCAGGTAGTCGGCAACGTCGGTGGCGGCAAGGTGACCCACGCCGCACTCGCGTGCCATGGCGCCCTCGTTGACGGTCCAAGTCGAAATCATACCGGCCATAACCGACAGGCACTGCATGAGCGTGCGGGCGGTATCGAGCGCGCCCTCCTTGTCCTCCTGCAGGTCCTTGTTATAGGCCAACGGCAGACCCTTCATGGTCACCAGCAGCTGGACCAGGTTGCCGTACACGCGACCGCTCTTGCCGCGAATAAGCTCGGCAAAGTCGGGGTTTTTCTTCTGAGGCATGATGGACGAGCCGGTGGAGTACGAATCGGACAGCGTGATAAAGCCAAATTCAGAGCTCGACCACAGCACGATCTCCTCGGAAAGACGCGACAGGTGCATGGCCATGACGGAGCCGGCGTAATGCAGATCGAGCAGGAAATCACGGTCGGAAACAGCATCGAGTGAGTTAGGAATCACACCCGCAAAGCCAAGCTCGGCAGCCGTCATCTGGCGATCGAGCGGATAGCTCGTACCGGCAAGCGCAGCAGCACCCAGCGGGCAGTTGTCGGCGGCATCAAAGGCGGCCTTCAGACGTGTAAAGTCGCGCGCGAACATCCAGGAATACGCCAGCAGATGATGTGACAGCAGCACGGGCTGAGCATGCTGCATGTGCGTGTAACCCGGCAGAATCACCTTGTCGTACTTCTTGGCCGCATCCACCAGCACGTGGCGCAACTGCAGGTTGGCCTCCATGAGCTCCTTGGCCAACGCCTTGACGCCCAGGCGCGTATCGGTCGCCACCTGGTCGTTGCGCGAACGCCCGGTATGCAAGCGCTTGCCGGCCTCGCCGATGCGACGCGTCAGCTCGCTCTCGATGGACATATGGATGTCCTCGTCGTTGATATCGAAGGTGAAGTTGCCGGCATCGATATCCTGTTCGATTCCGGTCAGGCCCTTGGCAATCGCCTGCTCGTCCTCGGCACTGATGATGCCCTGGGCCGCCAGCATTTTGGCATGCGCCTTAGAGCCGGCGATATCCTGCTTATAGAGATGTTTGTCGACCGGCAGCGACGCGCCAAACTCCTGCGTGACCTCGGCCACGCCTGCCTCAAAACGACCACCCCAAAGAGCCATGGAACCGTCCCCTTTCTCCAAATACCAAAACAAGCGCCCAAAGCAATGCGCCATATCGCTAAAGCGATTTATCAACTGCTAGTTTTGCACATCCCCCGCCGCACGCGGGGCCATGTAGCTAATTTGCAAAGAAGTGACGCACCATGCACTTGGCGCCCAACGTCTCCCTCCGGATGTTGCCCTGCGAACCATCGATCCAGGCCTTCAGGCTCATAGGGACGTCCTCGACCTTTGCAGCATCAAACTCAGGCGCGAGGGCAAGTAAAGCATGCGCGATAGCATTGAACATAATGGATACTCCCCATATATATAGGCGCAGGGCCGTCAAATTGATAGGAGGAGCCCCGCCGGACAACCCCGGCGGGGCTCGGACTCAGCCGCAGACGCGGCATCATATATGCGGGCGGAACGTAGGGGCCACCGATGTTAAGAAGTGTCAGCAAGCATAACGAAAGGTAGGGACCCCATGCGCCCGTTATGTATCACGCGGATGGGCCGCGCGGATACCAAAGGAAGGAGGCGCTAGGCCTGGGCGGCAGCAGAGCTGGGGCCCTGGACCTTAGCCCACGTCTTGAGCGACAGCGTATCGATCTCGATAAAGCCGGCGCTGGCCTTCTCGTCAAACGTAGTGTCGCGGTCGTAGGTAGCCAGACCGTAGTCATACAGGCTAAACGGGCTCTTGCGGCCGACGACATGGCAGTTGCCCTTAAAGAACTTCAGACGGACGGTGCCGGTCACGAACTTCTGGGTGTCGGCCATAAAGGCATCGAGCGCGTTTTTGAGCGGGCTGTACCACTGGCCGTTGTACACGGCGGTGGCCCAATCCTGCTCGAGCTTAATCTTGGTCTTGAGCAGGTCGCCCTCGACGCAGATGTCCTCGAGCGCCTTGTGGGCGGTGATGAGCGTCAGGGCGCCAGGAACCTCGTAGCACTCGCGACTCTTGAGGCCCACCAGACGATCCTCGACCAGGTCGAGACGGCCAAAGCCGTTGTCACCCGAAATCTTGTTGAGGGCGATGACGATCTCGGAGAGTTTCATCTTCTTGCCATCGACGGCGACGGGCTTGCCCGCCTCAAACTCAATCTCGGTGTAGGTCGGGGTGTCCGCCGTGTCCTCGGGGTTCTTGGTCATAACCCAGGCGTCGTCGAGCGGCTCGTTCCAGGGATCCTCCAGGTGACCGCACTCGATGGCGCGACCCCACAGGTTGTCGTCGATGGAATAGGGGTTGTCGTTGGCGCCCTCGGGAACCGGCACGTTGTGGGCGTGAGCATAGGCAACCTCATCGGGACGGCACTTCAGATCCCACTCGCGAACCGGGGCGATAACCTTAAGCTCGGGGTCGAGGGCCTTGACGGCAGCCTCAAAACGAACCTGGTCGTTACCCTTGCCGGTGCAGCCGTGGGCGACGTAGGTCGCGCCAAACTCGTGAGCGACCTCGACAAGCTTCTTGGCGAGCAGCGGGCGAGACAGCGCGGAGAGCAGCGGGTACTTGTTCTCGTACATGGAGTTTGCGGCGATGGCCTTAGTCAGGAACTCATCGGAGAACTCGTCGCGCAGGTCGAGCACCTGGCAATCGAGAACGCCCAGGTCAAGCGCCTTCTGCTTCTTGGCATCCAGTCCGGTCTCTTCCTGGCCCACGTTGCCGCAGACACAAACGACATCGAGATTCTTCTCGTCCTGGAGCCACTTGACACATACGGATGTATCAAGACCACCGGAATATGCGAGAACGACTTTTTCCTTGCTCATGGCTGTTTCCTTTCGCCCTTGGTAGCTAGTTAGAACATCGGTCAGTTGCAAGTCACCTTGAGGTCAAAAACCGTGCAATATCAGGTTATTCAGCAGGATGCATCACAGGCATGCCCTAGAAACATGCGGCTAAGTCGTGCTTAAACCCAACGACCTCAAAATGACTCTGTTGAGGCATTGCGCCCCATGCGGACAGAGACGATTGTTATCGTCGTCGGGAAATTGCGCGCTGGCGTCGGATGGCATTGTCTGCAGTGGTGATGATCTTTACGAACTGCATCTGCCTCTCCTTTCACGTATCGCCGGGCGCAATTCAAATATCGCAAACGGTACCTTTTCCTCGGTAAGCGGCTCTTTTGCCGTCTCCGTTTTCGATGTTCGCTATATTACGATAAAGTGCACGCTGCGCAAGCGACAAATTCAAATTTCTGAAAAGTTTTTTCATTAGTTTGTGAATTGCAGTGCAAATACGCACCATTCCTGCGAAAATACGCTCGACTACTAGTTGATGGTTATAACGTCTGAAACAATCTCGAAACGAAAGGCGCATTTTTATGCAAACTTACGAATCGGACGCCAACATCGGCAACATTAAGATTCTCGCCGTCGATATGGACAAGACGCTGCTGACCGACGAGCGTGTGCTGCCCCAGGGTCTCGACGAGCGCCTGGACAAGCTCGCCGACGCCGGCATCGTATTCTGCCCCGCCAGCGGACGTCCCGCCCCCAAGCTCGAGGAGATGTTCGAGGGCATCAAGAACCGCCTCGCCTTTTGTCCCGACAACGGAGCGTGCGTGATCTATCGCGGCAGCTATATCTATAAGAGCAATATTGACGTGGAGCTGTATCAGCAGGTCTTGAGCCGTGCCTCGGTGGATCCTCGCGCTGTCCCCGTCCTGTGCTGCTTCGACGAGTTCTACGTACTTGCCCGCGACCATCAATACCACGACGAGATCAGCGTCTACTACAACACAATCAACTACGTCGACAGCTTTGAGGGCATTGATTTCGAGTCCAACAAGATTTCGGTCTTCTTCCCCGGCTACGACGCCGAGCCCGCTTTCCGCGAGACCTATAGCCCCGAGTTCTCGGACAAGCTCTACGTCACCAACGCCGGGCGCGAGTGGATCGACTTTATGAACCTGGGCGTCGACAAGGGCGCCGGCGTCGCGCACCTGTGCGAGCACCTGGGGATCGATATCGCCGACGCCGCCGCCGTGGGCGACACCTACAACGATATCCCCATGCTGGAGCGCGTCGGTCATAGCTATATCGTGGACAATGCCGAGGAGCACATGAACGCGCACGCCAAGTGGCGTATTCCGAGCAACAACGACGGGGGCGTACTGACGCTCATCGACGCCATCTTGGCGGCTCGTTAGCCGTCCCATCGGACCTGGCCGGGCGGCACGGGCTAACTTTTCGCTCGGTCAGGTCCTGCGCAAGACGAAAGCCACATTAAGTGGCTTTCTTTGCGTGCGGAATCTACGAAAAGTTAGCCCGTGCCGCCCGGCCAGGCCCTAGGTTTACTTACCTGCCGCCAAGATGGCGTCTTGAGTGTCTAGATACTTAGCTGAATAAATTTGGATGAAGGGGGTTCCTTGTTGGCAAGGAGCCCCCTTCTGGTTTGGTTACTTTGGAACTGTGAGCGCTTCCCTATTTGGCGTCGGCCCAGGTTATGCCGGTGCTGGCTTCGGCGATCAACGGTACGCGGAGGTCTACTACGTGTTCCATGGCGTCGCGGACCATGGCGGTGAGGCGCTCGACTTCGTCGACGGGGCACTCAAAGTCCAGTTCGTCGTGTACCTGCAGAATCATGTGGGCAGCAAAGCCTTCTTCTTCCAAACGGCGGCTTACGCGGGCCATGGCGATCTTGATGATGTCTGCTGCGGTGCCCTGCATGGGATGGTTCATGGCCGTGCGCTCGCCAAAGCCGCGGAGTTGCGGGTTTTTGGCCTTGAGCTCGGGAATATGGCGTCTGCGGCCATACATGGTCTCGGCGTAGCCCGTCTGCTTGGCACGTGCCACCACATTGTCGAGGAACGTGCGCACGCCCGGGTAGGCCTCGTAGTAACGGTCGATCATGTCGCGTGCCTCGGCCATCGAGATATGCAGCGACTGCGACAGGCCGTAGGCCTGCTGGCCATACACGATGCCAAAGTTCACGGCCTTGGCGCGGCTGCGCAGGTCGGGCGTTACCTCGGACACCGGCACACCGAACACGCGCGCCGCCGTCTCGGCATGGAAGTCCTCGCCCTCGTTAAAGGCGCGCACCAAGTGCTCGTCACCTGAGAGATGCGCCAGCAGACGCAGCTCGATCTGCGAGTAGTCCACCGCCAAAAAGACGCTTCCCTCGCCTGCCGAAAACGCCGTCTTGACGGTACGACCCAGCTCCGAGCGCGTCGGAATGTTCTGCAGGTTCGGGTCGCTCGAGGACAGACGACCCGTCGCCGTGATGGTCTGGTTGTACGTAGTGTGCACGCGACCGTCACCACGACGCAACGGGCCCAGCGTGTCCAGATAGGTGGACTTGATCTTGGACTTCTCACGCCAATCCAAGATCAGACGCACGATCTCGTGGTCGCGGGCAAGGTCGCTCAGCACCTTGGCGTTGGTCGAATAATAGCCGCGCTTGGTCTTTTTGAGGCCCTTGGTCGGAAGGCCCATCACGTCAAAGAGCACGTGCGAGAGCTGCATGGGACTGCCGATGTTAAAGGTCTCGTCGCCGGCAAGGTCGCGAATGCTTCGCTCGACCTCGGTGATCTGGGTCGCCAGACCCTCGGACAGACTGCGCAGGCGGTCGGGATCCACGAGCATGCCCGCGCGCTCCATCTTGGCAAGCACCGGCACGAGCGGCATCTCGATGCCATCGAACACGTTGGCAGCGTTCTCACGGGCCATGCGGTCGCGCAGCGGCGCCACGAGCGTCAGCGTCAGGGCCGCAGTGCGGGCAGCGGGAACAGGAGCGTGCTCGCCGGCACCCTCCGCGCCGCGCGCCGCAGGCAGCGCCATCTGCAGATAGGTATCAGCCAGATACGCCTCATCAAACTCGGAGCGGTCGGAATCCAGCAGGTAGGCGGCGACCACGGTATCGAAGATGCGCGTGGAATCGACGGCCAGCGGATCCATGAGCTCGGGCTCAGAAGAATCAATGGGCGAAAGCTCGTGCAGCAGCGCTTTCATATCCGGGCTCGCCACGCGGCCCTCCACAAACAGGCGCGCAAGCACGCCAGCAATCACGCCGTGGGCGAAGTTGAAGCCATCGACTACGGCAGTGGTACCGCCGTCGCCCTCCTCGAGCGCGAACAGGCCCTTGGACGTCGCCAACCACAGCGTGCGCGTCAGTCCAAAGAGCGCGCCCTCTTCCTTGTCGTCGTCCACCACGGCGGCGACCCACTCGCCGGCATCAATCGCGCGAGCGATCTCGGCGGCAGCGGCGGCAAGCGCCTCGGCATCGCCGGCGGCGGCACGCGAAACGGCAGGCATCTCAAACGCGCTGGCAGCGGCCGCAGCCCCACCCTCGCCGCCAATCAGCGAGAGGAAACGGTTCTGCATGGCCGTGATGCCGAGCGTGCCCAGCGCCGCGGACACCTCGTCGGCAGAAAACGCCGGGAAGGACGTTTCGTCAAAGTCGAGCTCGACAGGCGCATCGGTGCGAATGGTTGCGACCTTGCGGCTCAGCAGCGCATCGTCGATGTGCGCACGCAGGTTCTCGCCCATCTTGCCCTTGACCTCGTCGGCATGCGCGATAACCTCGTCCAGGCTGCCGTACTGCGCGATGAGCGCGCTCGCCTTTTTGGGGCCGATGCCCGGTACGCCGGGAATGTTGTCCGACGTATCGCCCTTCAAACCGTAAAAATCGGGCACGAGCGCCGGCGTAATGCCGTGATACAGGTCGTCTACGCTCTCGGGCGTCATGATCGCCACGTCGGACAGGCCTTTGCGAGTCGAGACCACGTTGACGTGCTCGGTCACGAGCTGATACATGTCACGGTCGCCGGTCACCAGCAGCATGTCGCAGCCGGCCTCCTCACCCAGGCGCGCCATGGTTCCCAGGATATCGTCACCTTCCCAGCCCTCAGACTGCAGAATCGGCACGTTGAGCGCGGTGAGCAGCTCCTTGATCATTGGAAACTGTGCGTGCAGATCGGGGTCCATGGGCGGACGCTGTGCCTTATACTGCGGCAGCATCTCCATGCGCACGCGCGGCTTGCCCTTGTCAAACGCCACGACCACGCCGTCGGGGTTAAAGGCATCGATCATCTTGAGAAACATGTTCAGGAAGCCGAAGATCGCGTTGGTGGGGCGACCGTCCGGCGCGTTCATGGTCGGGGGCACGGCGTGAAAGGCACGGTGCATGAGCGAGTTGCCGTCGATAACGGCAAAAGTGCGGCGCTTGTCAGACATATTAAATACCTCGCTTTGGACTGGGCACGGTTTGCTCACTCCAGTTTACACGCTCCCCGCCCCGCGGCCACCGCACATCAAGCTCCCCCGCCACCGTGAGCCCGCGCGTGATACGATGGCTCACGGTACATCAACCAGCACGATCGATCCGAAAGGAGCCTGCGTCATGGAGCGTCCCTGCGCATGGAAAAAGTACACGCCACAGCAAGTCGAGGAGCTCGAGGAGCTTTGCCGCGGCTATAAGCAGTTTTTGAGCGAGAACAAGACCGAGCGCCTGTGCGTCAAGACCGGCATCAAGATGGCCGAGGAGGCGGGCTACGTCGACCTGGAGACCGTGATCGCCGAAGGCCGCGAGCTCAAGGCAGGCGACAAGGTGTACGCCGCCAACCACGGCAAGGACCTTATGCTCGTCAACCTGGGCACCGCCCCGCTCGAGCAGGGCTTTAACATCCTGGGCGCCCACGTGGACTCGCCGCGTCTGGACCTCAAGCAGAATCCCGCCTTCGAGGCCGGCGACATGGCCTACCTCGACACGCACTACTACGGCGGCGTCAAGAGCTACCACTGGGTAGCCTCCCCGCTCGCACTCGTGGGCGTCATCTGCAAAAAGGACGGTACCACCGTCGACATCAATATCGGCGACAAGGCGGACGACCCGGTCTTTACCATCTCCGACCTGCTGATCCACCTCTCGAGCGAGCAGATGTCCAAGCCTGCCAAGGACGCCGTCGATGCCGAGATCCTCGACGTGATCGTGGGCGGCCGCCCCGTCAAGTTTGACGAGGACGACAAGGACGCCCCCAAGGAGCCCGTCAAGCAGATGTTCTTGGACATCCTTGAGGAGCAGTACGACGTCGAGGAGGAGGACTTCCTCTCCGCCGAGATCGAGGTCGTGCCCGCCGGCCCCGCCCGCGACATGGGCCTCGACCGCTCCATGATCTTGGGCTATGGCCACGACGATCGTGTCTGCGCCTATCCGTCCATGCTCGCCCAGATCAACGTCGCCAACGTGGAGCGCACGAGCATCACGCTCATCGTCGACAAGGAGGAGATCGGCTCCGTAGGCGCCACCGGCATGACGAGCCGCTTCTTCGAGAACACCGTCGCCGAGATCATGACGCTCGCCGGCGAGGACAGCCCGCTGGCCCTGCGCCGCGCGCTCGCCCGTAGCCGCATGCTCTCCTCCGACGTGTCCGCCGGCTTCGACCCGGGCTATGCCGGCAAGTTCGAGACCAAGAACGCAGCTTTCATGGGTCGTGGCCTGTGCTTTAACAAGTACACGGGCAGCCGCGGCAAAGGCGGCTCTAACGACGCCGACGCCGAGTATGTGGCCCTCATCCGCGACATCATGGACGAGGCGGGCGTTGACTTCCAGACCTGCGAGCTCGGCCGCGTCAACGCAGGTGGCGGCGGCACCATCGCCTACATCATGGCCAAGTACGGCATGAACGTCATCGACTCTGGCGTTGCCGTCCTGTCCATGCATGCCCTGTGGGAGGTCGCTAACAAGGCCGATATCTACGAGGCCTATCGCGGCTACAAGGCCTTCATCGAGCGCGCGTAACCAACCCTTCATCAGTTGCGGTGAAATACGGACTAAACTGGCCCCTAAACGGCCAAAACAGACCGTATTCCACCGCAACTTCTTTTTTGGCAGAGGAGAGTCCATGCTGCAGGTCATCATTTCGCCCGCCAAGCAGATGCGTGCGGCCCAAGATGCTTTTGAAGTCCTGGGCATTCCACCTTTTGCGCGCGAGACGACTCGCCTCCACCGCGCACTGCTAGATATCGAACGAAATGAAGGCAGCGGCGGCCTGCAGGCGCTATGGAACGTGAGTGACAAACTGCTGGGGCCTTGCCTCAACACCCTGCATGAATTTGGGCCCATCCTGAAAAACGGCGATCTCGACAATCCCGCACTCGCCCGTCACCTCTCCCCTGCCGTCATGTCCTACCACGGCATTCAATACCAGAGCATGGCGCCCGAGGTGATGGATTCCGCGCAGCTCGCATGGCTGCAAAGCCACCTGTGGATCCTCTCTGGCCTCTACGGGTGCGTTCGCCCCTTTCATGCCGTTGAACCGTATCGGCTGGAGATGGGCGCGAAGCTTGCCGTCGACGATGCCCCAGACCTCTATGCGTTTTGGGGCGACAAGCTCGCACGGGCCATCGCTCCGGCGGGCTCCAACGCTACGATCGTCAACCTCGCGAGCGCGGAATACGCCAAAGCCGTTCTGCCCCGCCTCACCACCGATGCCACGGTCGTCACGTGCCTCTTTGGCGAAGGCATCCGCAACGGCAAGCCCATCCAGCGCTCGACCGCCAGCAAAAAGGCACGTGGTTCCATGGTGCGCTGGATGGCAGAAAACAAGCTCGAGGATGTAAGCGGGCTCACCGCGTTTGACGTTGGTTATCGTCACTTTCCCGAGCTTTCAAATAAGAACACTTTGGTCTTCCTGAACGAACAGACCTTGTAGGACCACCGCTACTTTTGAATGTGCTGCCTAGGCACGGCGTCTATTCCGCCAAGCCGTCGGCTTTGGCAACTTCGTTTGTCGAGCCATCTTGGTAGGTAATCTTAACGTGCTCTACCTCGGACACCGCAACACCCGATGGGGGCTCCAAGCGCCATTCCGTCAGCGCGATATCCATAGTCGTAGGCACGTCGCCCTGATTCTTGAGCTTCACCGTCAGCGTTTTGAGCGCCGCATCATACGTCACGCGTTCGATTTCCTCACCAGGAATAGACCCACCGCTCAGCTGAAGCTGGACAAATCCATCGCGCGAATACCAATAGTCGCCCGGCGCGGCAACGGTATTGCCGCCCGTAACCTTCACTGTCATGATCGGCAGGGCATCGTCGGCCTCGAACTCCCATGCAGCGCCGCCGTGACCGCCAAACGTCCAGATACAAAAGGCAATCACCAGCACGGCAAGCACCGCAAAACCAATCGCGACAAGGCCATGGTGCGCACGGCTTTCCTCGGCCGATACATCCCATTGCGTCTCTCGATATAGATGCTTGTCTTCCATGTTCGCCTCCCCACAGGCACGCTCGTTAGGCCAATCGTACCCATTCGAGCTATACTTGAGCCCATTACATAAACGGGGAGCTTGCAGGACAAGACGGCAGGCTGAGATTGGGCGCGCCCGCCCTGACCCGCAAACCTGATATGGGTAATGCCAACGAAGGGAGCCGTGCCAATGAGCACACAGACCGAGCCCAAGCTCGTCACGCAAATCGACTTCGCCCGCGCCGGGCAGATCACACCGCAGATGAAGGAGGTTGCCGAGCGCGAGCATCGCGACCCCGAGTACATCCGCGAGCGCGTGGCCGACGGCCGCATCGCCATTCCCGCCAACATCGTGCATATCAAAAAGGGCATGCGCGCCTTTGGTGTCGGCGAGGGTCTGTCCACCAAGGTCAACGTCAACCTGGGCATCTCGGGCGACAAGGCCGATGCCGCCGAGGAATGGAAGAAGGTCAAGATCGCCGAGGACTTTGGCGCCGACGCCATCATGGACCTTTCCAACTCGGGCAAGACGCGCCAGTTCCGCCAGCAGCTCATCGACGAGACACCGCTCATGGTGGGCACCGTCCCCATGTACGACGCCATCGGCTATATGGAAAAGCCGCTGGTCAAGCTGACCAAGGATGACCTGTTCGAGGTCGTGCGCGCGCACGCCGAGGACGGCGTGGACTTTATGACCATCCACTGCGGCATCAACAAGTCGGTCACCAAGACCTTTAAGGAGACCGGCCGCTTGATGAACATCGTGAGCCGCGGCGGCTCGCTGCTGTTTGGCTGGATGGAGGTCACCGGCAACGAAAACCCCTTCTACGAGTACTTTGACGAGCTGCTCGAGATTTGCCACGAGTACGACGTGACGATTTCGCTCGGCGACTCCTGCCGCCCGGGCTGCCTCTACGACTCCAACGATGCCACCGAGACCGCCGAGATGATCGAGCTGGGCAAGCTGTGCAAGCGCGCTTGGGCCGCCGGCGTCCAGGTCATGGTCGAGGGCCCGGGTCACATGGCGCTCGACGAGATCGCCGCCAACATGAAACTGCAGAAGCGCCTGTGCCACAATGCCCCGTTCTATGTGCTCGGGCCGCTGGTGACCGATATCGGCGTGGGTTACGACCACATCACCGCCGCCATCGGCGGCGCCATCTCCGCCAGCTCCGGTGCCGACTTCCTGTGCTACGTGACGCCCGCCGAGCACCTGTGCCTGCCCGACGCCAAGGACGTGCTCGACGGCCTCATGGCCACCAAGATCGCCGCGCACGCCGCCGATATCGCCAAGAAGGTGCCGCACGCCCGCGACATGGACGACAAGATGGGCCAGGCACGCCGCAAGCTCGACTGGGATGCCATGTGGAAGTGTGCTCTCGACCCGGTCACCGGCAAGAAACGCTACGAAGAATCCCCCGCCGCCACCGAGGGCACCTGCACCATGTGCGGCAAGATGTGCGCCGTCCGCACCGTTAACAAGGTGTTCGAAGGCACGACGATCGACCTCGGCATGGAGGACTAACTCGTCACCGGAGCCACAATCGGTAACATGGTGTTCGTCAATTGTTGACGTGTGAACATTTGCTTACATTTGCGTAAAGATTGCATCGCTCGCCCGGGTTCGTCATAGAGCCGGCCCGGGCATCTTTATAATGCTGGCTTAAAGACCCATTTGATTCCGACCGAACAAGGGAGCGAACATGGATCGCAGTAAGGTACCTGCCGTTCTATCCATCGCAGGATCCGATTCCAGCGGCGGCGCCGGCATTCAGGCCGACATCAAGACCATCACGGCGCACCGCCTGTATGCCGAGACGGCCATCACCGCCATCACCGCACAAAACACGCTCGGTGTCACCGCCGTGCAGAATATCTCCCCTGATATCGTCGCTGCGCAGATCGACGCCGTATTTGACGATATCCGCCCCAGCGCCGTCAAGATCGGCATGGTTTCCTCTGCCGAGATTATCGAGGTTATCGCCGACCGCCTGAGCGCCTGGAACGCGACAAACGTGGTCGTCGACCCCGTCATGGTAGCCACCTCGGGCGCACGGCTGATTGCCGAAGATGCCGCCGAGGCGCTCACCCGCCGCCTGTTCCCACTAGCAACCGTCATCACGCCCAATATTCCCGAGGCCATGGCCCTGCTTGACTACGAGGTCGACTCCGAGCGCACACAGCAAAATGCTGCCATGCTCCTCACCCGCCGCTTTGGTTGCGCATCCCTCGTTAAGGGTGGGCATCTTGTCAACGAGGCCAACGATGTATTGGCCGAACCCGCGCCACTCGATGACGAGGGCAACCATCTGGGCGATCCGCTCACCACGTGGTTCCGCCACAAGCGCATCGAGACCGACAACACACACGGCACCGGCTGCACGCTTTCGTCCGCCATCGCCTGCGCGCTGGCCCAGGGCATGGATCTTGCCGATGCCGTCAACGCCGGCAAGGCATACCTGACAGGCGCTCTGGCCGCCGGCCTGAACATGGGCAAAGGCTCCGGCCCCGTCAACCACATGTGGCAATATTAAGATTCGCAGCCCAAAACCGCCGCAAAGGGGACAGGCACCTTTGCGGTGGCTCCCACAAACATCTCGATCTGTAACAGTAACTCGGCAAAATCGACCCTAGATGTTACAGATCAAGACAAACAATCGATATCGACCTAAATAATCTTAATCTGTAACATCTAGCCCGTTTTCGGCCTTGGAACTGTTACAGATCAAGACAAACAAACGAAACAAGCCCCCGCAAGGGGAACTCTGTGGTGGTTTGGGGCCGTGCTACTCACCGAGCATCTCTTTGAGCTTGGCTGCCACGGCATGTCCCAAGCTCTCGTGGCTTTCGGGCATCATATGCAGATAGTCGATATCGCCCGGCTCGGCAAACTCGGCGGCATTCAAAAAGTCGCAGCCAAACTGCTCGGCCACGTGCGCATAGTACTCGCCAAAATGTTCAGATGCCTCGACGGAACGCTCGTCAAAATCGGTCATATATACATCGGCGATCTGCGGCTTGATCTTGATAGGAGCCATCAGCAGGATGCGCGGGCAAGGCGCAGCGTCGGTCCACGGAAACGCGCGGACGGCGCGAATCAGCGCCATGGCGCCACGGGCGATATCGGAAGCTGTCACGTTAAAGACCGTCTTACAGTCGTTGGTGCCCAGCATGATCACAATGGCGTCCAGCGGCTTATGAGCCTCGAGCAGCATCGGAAGCGCGCGAATGCCGTTGAGGTTAGTGTCCAGATGGCACATGTCGTCGCGTACCGTCGTGCGGCCGTTGAGGCCTTCTTCAATTACATGCCAGCCCTCGCCTAAGTCACGTTGGACCACGCCACACCAGCGCACATCCTGCGCATAGCGCACCGCGGTACCGTCGCGCATGCCCGTCGGATCGTAACCATAGGTGTTGCTGTCACCAAAGCACAGAACGTTTTTCATCGTAAGCTCCCCACTCAATAAAAAGCCGACAGGAGCAGCCTCTCCCGTCGGCTCGGTATATCGCATCACGAGCACCGTTTACAGGTACTTGCGCCAGTCGTCGTCATCCTCGTCATCCTCGGCAGCGGCCTGAGCCTGCTCGGCGGCACGGGCGGCTGCGGCGCGGGCGGCAACCTGAGCATAGGACTCCTCGTTTCGCTCGGGGAAGTTTGCCAGCACGTGCTCGAATTTGGCGAAGTCCTCGTCCCAGCGCGTAGAGGGCACGGCAAAGAAGACCTGCTTGACCTTGAAGTCGCCCGATGCGAGCTCCTTGCGGAAGAGCTCGGCCACGGCCTCGGCATCAAAGCCGTTGTTGTCGCAGCCCCATGCGCCCAGCACGAGCTTCTCGCGACCCAACTCGTCGCAGATGGCGAGCACAAAGCGAATGCGGTCGCGCAGGGCATCCAGCAGAGCATCGTCGCTCACGCGATACTCCTGGCGGGCGCGCTTAACGTTGGGCGCGGCGGCCACGATCACGTCGGCGTATGCATGCACGTGGTTGCGGTCGAAGCGCACCGCAGGCACCACTAGGGCACGGTTACGATAGAGCTCGCAGTTGATGTTGCGGCGACGGTTCTCGCCGTACCACTTACGCTGCCTATCGAGAACGTTGTACAGATACGAATCGGCGCACAGCGTGGCCTCCTGGCCCAGATAACCCTGAATATATCCACCGCCCGGATTGGTAAACGAGGCAAAGGCGAGCACGGCCATGTCGCAGAACTGCGCATAGCCGCGACCGTTATCGAGGATTGCCTGCGTGGCGGAGGCATCAAGCACAGTGACCTCGGGCAGGACCGGAGCGGGCTCCTCAGCAGGCGCGGACTCAGCTTCGGCGATTTCCTCGGCAGGCTCCTCGACGGGCTCGGGCGCCGCCTCGGTCTCGGGCGCCGCCTCGACCTCGGCAGTCTCCGCGTTCTCGACGTCCTCGGCGACCTGCTCTTCGGGGGCCACAGCAGTCTGAACCTTGGCCTTCATCGCCGCGACAAAGCCGGCGGGCATGCCGTCAAACTCGCGAACACCGGCAAGCGAACGCTCGATATCCTTGGCGCAGGCCTCGGACACAGTCATCACATGGCGCTCGGCGGCCTTGGCACGGGCCTCGCGCTTGGGATTGGGCTGACCCGCTCGGTTGGACCTGCGGTTACGGTTCCTGTTGTCGACGTCTGCCATACATGGCCACCTTTCCTGTCGCTGCCGCTATCGGCTTTTCCCATCCATGATACCCCGCCGCGCACAAAAAAGACGGCCCCGAAGGACCGCCTTTCGCATCGTTTTACCGTGTCCGGCAGGAAGCATCGCAATGCCGCGTTTTAATCGCGACGGCCGAGGATGTTCAGGATGCGTAGGAACACGTTGATAATGTCCACGAACAGGTTGGATGCCATGAGCACGGCGTTGGGCAGCGTGGGCGGCACCGTCGTTGCCACATATGTGTCGTAGCCGATGAAGCCGGCGAACACCACGATCACGATCAGGTCGGTGATGGACTGCGAAACGCCCATGAACATCAGCACGATCTCGACCAGAATCGTGGCAAGCAGGATGCCAAAACCAATGCCATACACGCGCTGGAAGAACTTGGGGAAGGTCACGCCCAGCGCACCAAAGACAAAGGTGATGGCGGCCGTGGCGATAAAGGCGGTGTTAATGGTAGGCAGGTCGTAGTTGGCAAGACCAAACGACGCCGTCAGGCCAAAGGTGCTCGCAAAGACCACGTAGCCCACGAGTGACAGGCCCACGGACTGTTTGCTGGCAGCAGCCGACATCATGACCATGCCGACGATGGTCAAAATAAATGAGCCAAAGACCAGCGGCAAAGCGGCGCCGCTCATCATCATGCGCGCAAACGACATGGTGCTCGTAAAGTAGGCGCCGGCGCCCATGGCGCAAAAGCCCAAAAAGATCAGAGCAGACATGACAAGGTTGTACGCGCGCGGCGACATCTCCTTGGCGCGACTTGCGCCGGTCTCGACGGGGCCGTTCTGATAGCCCTGGATATCGTTCATACTTCGTCCTTTCAAAAAGCGCCACAACAGCGCCGTAGCTGACAAGTTTCCTGCCATTGTACCCGAACGCCACGCGTTCTTACCTGCGGCGCTCGCTCTCGAGTGTTCGGTCGAACGCCCACACCCACCAACGCATCACGTGTGCCTGCGAGCCGTCCGCCCGCTCGCGCGTCTGGTCCTCCAGATACAACTCGGTCGCGTGCCCGCCAAAACGAACCTTATAAGTCGCCGTACGAATGCCGTGAACCGTCAGGCCAAAACCGGTGGACGAGACAATCTCGTCAATCGTAAAGCAGCGACCGTCAACCCAGCAGACGGTAACCGGCACAACCTGTCCGCCCGCGAGAATGCGAGCCACGACGTCCACATACTGCTTGTGCACGCGCCGAGTTTTGCCGTCTGTCTGTCGATATTCCATGGCCCTATTATCGAACGCATGTTTGCATGTTGTAAAGCGAACAGACTGTGGTTTTGGAGTGTCGGAGCGAACGCACGCGTCCGTATGGCGTGTTAGCAAAAAGAACGACCACGGTCAACAGGGCTAATATTCAATGTTAGTACCAAAAAATTCACTTCTCCCATCAGAACTCCGTAAAGAAACCCGCAGGAGGTGATACGATTTATCATGTTTTTGTAACGAGTCTGCAAATATCGAGAAAGCCCATATATGGACGTAACGTTCTCAACCTTCCTCGGCCAGCTTGTGTCGAACCCAGTCCTTGCCGTCACCGTGATCCTCGCGCTCGGCGCCATCTTCGTCAACGGATGGACCGACGCGCCCAACGCCATCGCGACCTGCGTCACCACGCGCTGCATGCCCGCCCGCGCCGCCATCCTCATGAGCGCCGCATTCAACTTCTTGGGCGTGCTCATCATGACGCACTTTAACGCGAGCGTCGCCAACACCATCTCACATATCGTCGACTTTGGCGGAAACAGCACCATGGCACTCGCGTGCCTCTGCGCGGCGCTCTTCTCCATCGTCGTCTACGGCGCCACAGCGTCGCGTTTTGGCATCCCCACCTCGCAAAGCCACAGCCTTATCGCCGGCCTGACCGGTGCTGCCATCGCCCTCGGCGGCGCGAACAGCGTCAACGTCCACGAGTGGATGAAGGTCATCTACGGCCTGGCGCTCTCCATCGGTCTGGGCTTTGTCATGGGCTGGATCCTGTGCAAACTCGTCTCGATTCTTTTCGCCGCCGCCAACAGGCGACGTGCCAATGTCTTCTTTAAATACGCTCAGATCGCGAGTGCTGCGGCCATGAGCTTTATGCACGGCGCGCAGGATGGACAGAAGTTCATCGGCGTGCTCTTTTTAGGCGTGGCCTTTGCCAGCGGCCAGACGAGCGTCGGCGACGCCGGCATCCCCATCTGGATCATGCTGCTGTGCTCGGCCACCATGGGCATCGGCACCAGTGTGGGCGGCGAGCGCATCATCAAGTCCGTCGGCCAGAGCATGGTCAAGCTCGAAAAGTACCAGGGCTTCTCCGCCGACCTCGCGGGCGCCGCAAACCTGCTGCTTGCCACCCTTACCGGCATCCCCGTGTCCTCCACCCACATCAAGACCTGCGCCATCATGGGCGTCGGTGCCGTCAAGCGCCTTTCGGCTATCAACTTCGGCGTGGTCAAGGACATGATGTTCACCTGGTTCTTCACCTTCCCCGCCTGCGGACTCATCAGCTTTGTCATGGCCAAGCTGTTCATGATGTTCCTCTAGCCACACCGAGCGTCCATCCGGACCGCAAAACTTCGCCCACCCGTCTTCGCCTCGAAAGGACCCACTCATGGCAAAGAAACCCGATTCGTTCTACTTTGACAACTACGTCGCCTGCGCCGACCTTGCCGTCCAGGCCGCCGAGCTGCTCACCAAGATTTTTGAGAACTTTGACCCCGCGCAGATCCACGACATGCTCGAGGAGATGCACGCGATTGAGCATGCGGCAGACAAGAAGCACCATGAGCTCGAAGACGCCTTGCTCACCGCCTTTATCACCCCGCTCGAACGCGAGGATCTGGATCTGATGAGCTGCTCACTCGACACCGTGCTCGACCGCATCGAGGGCGTCGTGCAGCGCGTCTACTTCACCAACATTCAGAGCATCCATCCCGACGCCATCGTCATCGCCCACAAGGTAACCGATGCCTGCCGCGCCATGAAGGACCTTATGGTCGAGCTTCCCAACTACCGCAAGTCCAAAACGCTGCGCGAGCTCGTCATCCAGATCAACACCATCGAGTCCGAGGCAGACGAACTCTACATCAACGCCATGCGTAACCTGCACGTTAACGGCAAGGACCCGCTCGAGGTCATCGCTTGGCGTGACGTGTACGCCTTTCTGGAGTACTGCGCCGACTGCTGCGAGAATGTGGCCGATGTCGTGGATTCGATTGTCATGAAGAACAGTTAATTGGGGGTACATGTCCCACCGGTCGCGGGCCCGGCCACTAATAACCTTTTTCACTCCGGCTGCAAGCAGAGTCGTTCAAAAGGTTATTAGTGGCCGGGCCCGCTCCCTTATGCACCACCATTGGGAACTTTGGCTGATAGATTAAGCGCGACGGGGGTTTGGCTGAAGGGACCTTTGGTACCCGTTCGGACACTTTGGCCCTTGATGAGCGTTTGGCTGATTGCTGCTTTGGGTACTGTTTGGGTTACTTTGGGTTTGTTTGATTTTTAATTGTTGGAGGGCTTGTATGTCTTATTTGGATCTGGCTCGGTCTCGGTATTCTTGTCGCGAGTTTGAGAATCGTTCTGTTGAGCAAACTGTTGTGGATGCCATTGTTGAGGCTGGGCGTATTGCTCCTTCTGCTTGTAATAATCATCCAGCCCGTGTGATGGTGCTGGATACGCCTGAGCTGTTGGAGAAGGCTGCTGCTTGTCAGCCTCGGTTTGCTCGTGATGGGTCCATCTTTGGGGCTCCGCTTGTCTTCCTTATTTGCAGCGTTACCGGCGACGCTTGGGTTCGCCCCTATGACCAGATGAACTCGAGTGCCATCGACACCTCGATTGTTTGCGATCAGATGATGATGGAGGCCGAGGAGCAAGGTCTGGGAACGTGCTGGGTATGCCATTTTAAGCCCGAGCTAGCCCGCGAGCAGTTCAACCTGCCCGAGGGCGTCTATCCCTATCACATGCTCGTCTGTGGCTATCCCGCCGACCACATCGCCGATCCCGAGCATCGCGAGGCCCGCACCATTCCCCTCTCCAACTTCCTCCTCAAGTAGATTTTTGGGACATGCCTTAAAACCTACCCTTGACCGCTCACCCGTTCGCCGAGTTCTGCGCCACTATGTGCAGGGCTCGGTTTTTTATGTTACGCACCCCGGCACAGTCATAAAAAAGGACCCGCAAGCTGCGGGTCCTTTCTAGGCACTAAATTGTAGGCCGAATGTTAGTCCAGGTCGTCGGCGGCAAAGTTGTCGATCGGGGCGAAAGGATCGGCCACGGGGACAACCGGGTCAGCGACGGGCAGCGGCTCGGCGGGAACAGTCACCGCAGGAGAAGCGGCAGAACCGACCGGCGTGGAGGCCATGAGGTCGGCCGGGAAGGAGTTCTGGGCATCATCCATGAAGTGCTGGATGAGCTTGAGGTACTCGGCCTTGAACTCCTCGCGGGAAGCCTTAAGACGATCGATTTCCTCGAGCTCGGCCTGTTTTTCGGTCAGGGCCTGGCGGATAACCTCGCGGGCCTTGGCGTCAGCCTCGTTGCGGATACGCTCAGCATTCTCGTTGGCATCGTTGACGATGGTCTCAGCGGTCTGCTGGGCAGCGATCAGGGCAGCGGAAATCTGACGCTCCTGAGCGGAGAAGTCAGGGGCGGGAGCAGCCACGGGGGCGGCAGGAACGGCCTGGGCGGTGGCATCCTGAGCCTGGGCAAGCTGAGCCTGCGCGTCGGCAAGCTGCTGCTCGGTGGCGGTCAGGCGACCCTTAAGATCAACGATCTTGGCAAGCATAGCGTCAACCTCGGAGGACAGCGTCTCCAAGAAGACGTCGACCTCGGCAGGATCGTAGCCACGCTTGGCCTCAGAGAAAGTCTGAGCCTGGATGTCTGCAGGGGTAATAGCCATAACAAGTCTCCTTTTTCATCGCCTCGGCGCTACACGCCCGACGTAAGTTACTAAGTCAGTTCTATACGAGTATACCTATAAGAAGCTGCAGAATCAGCCTCTGCACCAACTGCAACGCAATAATCGCAACGACCGGCGAAAAATCAACGCCGCCCATCGGCGGGATAAACCGACGAAAGAGGTTGAGCCACGGGCCGCAGACGCTATCGAGCACTGCAGCGATATCCTGCAGCAGGCCGCCCTGCTTCATGGGAATCCACGTCATAAAGCAATAGACCACGATGAGCGTGGAGTAGAAGTTGAACAGCGTGTTGACCAGCTGGACAATGGTGTAGATGTTGATGAGAATCTCCTCGTCTTGGGTTTACTTAAGGTAGCCGTCGGCACGAAGCTTCTTGAGGTCCGAATCCTTAACCTCGCAGCCGGCGGGCAGCACCATGAATACGCGATCGCCCACTTCTTTGACCGTGGCGCCCAGGCCACAGGCAAAGCCATAGCTAAAGTCCAGGACGCGCTTGGCGACCTCGGTGCGAACGCCAACAAAAATCAGTGCGACAGGCTGCTTGGTGCGAACGCGGCGCACCACGGTCTCCACGTCGTCATAGCTCTCGGGGCGCAGGACATAGGCCGGCAGCTGCGGCGTGGCGTTGATGATATTGCTCGCATAGGCCGAGGCATCGCTCGGTGCAGGCGCGGGTGCAGCGGCGGCACGGGCGCGGGTGTTCTCGGCGTAGCTCGACGGCGTGTCATAGGCACCAGGACGATAACCGCTCGCAACGCTGTCCTGCGAGCGCGAAGGCGGGTTATACGTCGTGGCATGGCGGGAGTCATCGCCGACCAGCTGACCGGAGCGCGTATACACGGCAACCGACTCAGCTTCACCGCGGCGCGTCTGACCAAGCAGGCCGTTGCTCGGCTCGTCTTGGGTGTAGAAGCCCTCGCCCGAAGCACCGCTGTAGCCGTTGCCCTGATAACTATCGTCATAGCCGTCATCGTAGCCGTAGTCGTCGTCCTGGCCATAACCCTGGTCGTAACCCTGCTGGCCGCCCAGGTGCATCTTATTTTTAATCTCGTCAAGGAAGCCCATGGTTGTGTCCTCTCGCGGTTTAGTGCAGGCGCCCCGATAATCAGTGCGCACTTCAGAGCCTTATTTTACTGCAAACTCCGGGCTAAATACTACCCTGCCCAGGCGAACGAGCGTAGAGCCCTCCTCAAGGGCAGGCTCAAAGTCCTCGCTCATGCCGCAGGAAAGCTCAGGCAGGTTCAAATCGGGATGCGCCGCCTCCAGCTCATCCCTCAGCTCACGAAGCCCCGCAAAGGTGCGGCGTGCCACATCCTTATTCCCCCGGGGCGCCATAGTCATAAGCCCCTGTACGCAAATTCCCTCAAGTTCCGCAAGCTCACCCGCGGCGGCGCGAATCTCATCGGGCGAAAAGCCTCCCTTCGACTCCTCACCACTCACATTGACCTCGATGAGCACACGCTGGGGGCCGGCGAGCTCGCCTGCCTCAATCTTGCGGACAGCACGGCTCGAGATCGCCTGTGCCAGATGCAGCGAACCCACCGAGTGAATCAGCTCGGCTGAGCCCAGCACCGCATTGATCTTATTGGTCTGCAGGTTGCCGATCATATCGAAGCGCACCTCGGGCAGCTCCTGATGCTCCGCCAGACCCGTGAGCTTGCGAACCAGCTCCTGCGGGCGGTTCTCGGCAAAATGGCGATACCCCGCCTGGATGGCAGCAACAGTCTCATCGACACCAACGGTCTTGGACACGGCAATGAGGCGCGCGGCGTCGTGGGGGCGGCCCGCGCGATCGAGCGCCGCATAAAAACGTTCCAGAATCTGCTCGCGGCGAGCGCGCATCAAATCCAAATAGTTATCCATTGCCAATCGCCTCCGCTGACAGCCAAACAAGTAGTCCCATGCTAACGCAAGAGCGCGGCCCCGCATGTGCAAGGCCGCGCTCACTTAGGTATTTACAATCTTTCGACGAACGGGGCTACTTACTCCTCGTCGTCCTCGCCATCGTCCTCGTCCTCAAGATGATCGAGCAGGTAGCGAAGACCCTCGCTGACCTCGTTGGCGGGCACCTTGGCAACGTAACGCGCGTCGACGGCGGGCCTCATGATAACACCCTCGCCCGAAGGCACGCGCATGCTCTCGAGCTCATCCTCGTCCACACGGGCGATATCGCCGGCGTTCATACGCTGACCAGTCAACAGGAAGGTCAGACGGCAAGCGGCATCGATGGAAATGGAAGCGATGCGATCGAGGTAGCGCGAAACCATGATGGCGCGGCGCAGGTCGTCATAGTTGCTGTCGTCGTCCATAAAGTCGCCCGTATCCATACGGTTAAAGGTGCGGAAGAACTTCTCGTAGGCGGCGTGCACCGGCTCGTCCTCGACGGCCAGGTTGCAAATGATGGACATGTCGTTGGTGACGAGCGCAGAAAGCGACGAGCCTAGCACCTGGTAGACGGCCTCAGCCTCGGCCTCAACCGTGCCGACAAGCTCCTTGGGCAGCGAGATGTCGGCCTTGATCATATGACGCGTGGCACGGCAGATCTGACGGACCTTATCGGTCATGCGCTGCAGGTTAAAGTCGACGTAGATGATCGTCTGAAGCAGGCGGAAGTCGGAGGCGACCGGTGACTGCGTGGCGATCAGGTTGTAGCAGACGGCCTCCAGGTTGGCGCAGCGCGCGTCAATCGAAAGCGTGCGCTTCTTGGTCTTGGTGGCGAGCTTGCGGTCGTCGGTCACATAGGCCTTCACGGCATCGTGGAGGGCCAGATCGACAGCCTCATAGATGCTCAGCATCTCGTGACGGGCCTCGACGAGCTGACGGGAAAACAGTTTGCGCATGGTTCACTCCAATCAGTTGGGTGCGGTCATGCCGCCCGCACAGTGAATACGCACCGGACTAGGTCCGATCGGCTTGGGACTAGTCGCACCGATCAGCCAAAGCGGCCGGTGATATAGTCTTCCGTCCGCGAGTCCACCGGGCTGGTGAAGATCGCGTCGGTTTGACCATACTCGATGAGCGTGGCGGGCTCGCCGGCAACTTCCTGCAAGAAGAATGCGGTGTAGTCGCTGATACGAGCTGCCTGCTGCATTGAATGCGTGACGATGATGATCGTCATCTCGGGCGCCAGCTCGGCCATCAGATCCTCGACCTTAGAGACGGACGTGGGGTCGATGGCGGAGCAGGGCTCGTCCATCAGGAGAACATCGGGTTGCACCGCAAGCACGCGCGCGATGCACAGACGCTGCTGCTGACCGCCCGAGAGCGCCAAACCATCCTTGTTGAGCTGATTGGATACCTCTTTCCAGAGGTTGGCGCGCTTGAGCGATTCTTCCACGATGTCATCGAGGTCGCTTTTGCTAGTCACACCCTGTAGACGAGGGCCAAAGGCGACATTCTCGTAGATGGATTTGGGAAACGGGTTGGGCTGCTGAAAGATCATGCCCACGCGACGACGGAGGTCGACCGGGTCGACGCCCTCGGCATAGATATCATTGCCGTCGAGCGTCATGGTGCCCTCGACGCGCGTACCCTCGATCAGATCATTCATGCGGTTGATGCAGCGCAAAAACGTCGACTTGCCGCAGCCCGAAGGGCCAATGAAGGCGGTGATGGCGTTTTTGGCGATGTTGAGGTCAAGCCCCGTCAGCGCATGAAAGTCACCGTACCAAAAGTTGAAATCCTTGGCCGTAATGGCCGCTTGCTCCAGCGTGGGAGCGGACTGATAAACGGACATGGGACTCCTTAACTAGCGACGCTTGCGCGACAGGAAGCGCGCAAACAGGTTGAAGGCCAGAATGATCACCATCAGCAAGAGCGCGGTGCCGTAGGCTGCGTTCATGTTGATGCCGTCGTTGGCAAGCAGGTACAGGTGAACCGTCATGGGGCGGCCGGAATCGAGCGGCGAAATAGGCAGATTGATGGCTTGGCCCATGGTGTAGAGCACCACCGCGGTCTCGCCAATGGCGCGGCCGATGGCGAGGACGATGCCCGTGGCAATACGGCCAAAGGCAGAAGGAAGCACAATCTTGGAGACAACCTGCCACTTGGTGGCGCCCAGGCCGTACGCGCCCCAACGGATATAGCGCGGGACGGCGCGAATGGCCTCTTCGGTGGTGCGCATGACAATGGGAAGCATCAAGAGCGCGAGCGCCAGAGCGGCCGAGACCATCGAAAGGCCCAGGCCCATGGCCTCGACAAACAAGGCGTAGCCAAACAGGCCCATAACGATGGAGGGCACCGAGGCCAAAGCGTCAGCAGCGTAGCGAATGAGCTCGACGACCTTGCCCTGCTTGGCGTACTCGGCCAGATAGACGGCTGCCAGCACAGCAATCGGCGTGCAGATAAGCATGGCGAGCGCCGTCACATAGACGGTCGAGACGATCGTGGGCCAAATTCCGCCCTCGGCGTTGACGCCCTGGGGCCAACCGAAGATAAAGTCGAGCGAGATATGCGGCAGGCCGTTAATGACCACATAGGCAATGATAGCGACAAGCACCAGCGTGGTGATGTATGCCGCGGCACGGAACACGCCAAGCATGATCTTGTTGGACAGGTCCTTGTTGATGCGGCCCTTCTTGCCATGGGAAAGGGCACGCTTGATGCGCTCGCGCGACGAGGTCGTATCGACCGTCGTGTCAACGGAATCGGACATAGCCTACCCCCTCTTCTTCTTGGAAATCAGACGGACGACGCCCACCAGCGTGGCGGAGATGATAAACAGGACCACGCCCATGCCGAACAGCGCCGAGCGGTGCAGACCCGAGGAATAGCTCATGTCGAGCGCGATCTGGCTCGTGAGCGTCGAGATGGGGCTCGCAATGCTGTCGGGAATAACCGGGGCGTTACCCACGACCATGAGCACGGCCATGGTCTCGCCGATGGCACGGCCCATACCCAGCACGATGGCATCCACGATACCCAGCTTGGCGGCAGGTAGCACGACCTTATAGATGGTCTGCCACTTAGTAGCACCCATGGCATACGATGCCTCGCGAATACCCATGGGAATGGAATTGAGGGCATCGATGGTGAGCGTGGTGATGGTAGGGACGATCATGATGGCAAGCACGAACCACGCCGTCAGCGCACCAAAACCAAGACCACCGGTCAGTTGCGCGATAAACGGACGGATGATGATCATGCCAAAGAAGCCATAGATGATAGAAGGGATGCCGGCCAACAGGTCAACGGCAGGGCTGATGAGCTTGCGCACGCGCTTGCTGGCGATCTCGACCAGATACACGGCCGTGCCCACGCCTAGGGGCACACCCATGGCGAGCGCACCGACGGTCACCAGACCCGAGCCGGCAAGCAGCGACACGATGCCGTAGTGGCCCTCAGAGGGCGCCCACGTAAAGCTAAAGAAGTCCGCCAGACCGATGTCGGTAAAGACGGGCAGCGCCGAGTACGTGGTAAAGACAAAAATCAGGATGACGGTAACAACCGCCAAGAACGCGCAGGCAAAGAAAATCCACTGCAGCGCCTTCTCCTTGATATAGGTGCTGCGCGATACGAGCGCCAGCTCGCGCTTCTTGGGCGCCTGAGCATTCTGCTCAGTCTGGGAGTTTTCCTGTGCTTCCATGCTACTCACTCCCCTTCTCGTCGTTGGTGACGGGAATAAAGCCCGCCTCGCGAATCTGCTTGTCCATCTTTTCGGACGTCACGTAGTCGATGTAATCCTGCGCCTGCTGCGAAGGCGCACCCTTCACAAAGAAGTAAAGGTCGCGCGAGATGGGATAGCCGCCACTCGCAACCGTCTTCTCGGACGCCTCAACATGATTGACCGAGACGGCCTTGACCGAGGTCTTGGCGTTGAGGCTATCGACGAAGCCCAGCGAAATGTAGCCGATAGCCCCGCGCGAACGAGATACCACGTCGCGCACCTGGCCCGTGCCCGAAAGAACGGCGGAGCGGCGATCGAACGGGGTGCCGTCCATCACGATGGTGCGGAAGGCTTCACGCGTGCCAGACGCCTCATCTCGGTTGATAACCTGAATCCTCAGGTCCTCGCCACCGACTTCTTTCCAGTTGGTGATCTTGCCGGCATAGATATCGCGGAGCTGCTCGGTCGAGAGGTTATCGACGGGGTTGTCTTCGTTCACGATGACCGCGATACCGTCGTGGGCAATGACGATGGGAGTCAGGCCCAGATCCTGCTCGTCGGCATTGAGTCCACGGGAGGAGCTGGCGATATCGGCCGTGCCAGCGCTGACGGCTTCGATGCCAGCGGAAGAGCCCAAACCGGAAACGAGCACGTCGATGCCGGTCTCCTCCTTAAAGCCCTCTGCCGCAATTTCGGCGATAGGAAGGCAGGTCGTGGAGCCGGCCACGGTAATGGAAGAGGTAGAAGATCCCGAAGAACAGGCGCACAGCGTAAGCGTAAGCACAGCGGCGCTCAGGACCGATACGATCTTTCTCATAGCATCACGCCGATCGCAGCATGGCGCCCACAGGTGCCGTCCTCGTTACGGTAGGAATAAAAGCGGTCGTTCTGACGCACAGTCGAAAGCTGGGTATCCACGATATTATCCGCGTCCACACCGGCATCTACCAGCGCCTCACAAATGGCAGCGGAAAGATCGAGCATGCGAGAGGCACTCGCATCGATGCAAGAGAACTCGACGGCAAAGCGATCCATGAGTTCCTGGGATACCTCATATTCGTCAGCCAAGATATGGGGGCCGATATAGGCGGAAACGTCGCTCGCATCGCAGCCGGCAGCATCGCAAAGCGCCTGGCACGCCTTGGCAGAAATACGTGCAATCGTGCCCTTCCAACCGGAGTGCACCACGGCAAATCCGCCAGGGGCCACCAGCACCACGGGAACGCAGTCGGCAAAGCAGAGCAGCACGGGCACGTCATGGGCCGTACAGACGATGGCATCGCAGCCCTCGGCAATCTGCTCGCGAACAGCCTCAAGATCGTCGGCGCCGTTCGAAGTCACCGTAACGATATGGTCACCATGTACCTGATTGGGCACGAGCAGATTATGCTCGCACTCAGTGGCGCCCATAGCTTCGAGCGCTCGACGACGATTTTCTTGAACAGCAAAGGGGTCATCGCCTACATGCGAGCCCAGGTTGAGCGAGGAGTACGCATCTTCAGAAACGCCACCGGTGCGCTCGGTAAAGGCAAAGCGGACATCGGATGTCGCGCCCTCCACCAACGTAACTCCATCATGGTCGACACGCGAAACGTTGTCCGCACGTGCTGCCATACTAAAGCCTCCTAATAACACAAGTACCGCGGCGTCGCCGCGCAGTCCGCGTTTATACGGCTGTCATACTTCCTTAAAAGGATACCCGCAGCGGTAGGGACCAAACGTAAAGGGAACGTAAGGAGATTGGAGGCTTTCGTTTACAAACGAGAAACAAAACGGGGTGCATCCAAATGGACACACCCCGTGCAGGTCGTTGAGAAAAACGAACTAGAAGCTACCGCGCTTCAGGAAGTCGGGAAGCTCGAACTGGTCGTTGCCAAAGTTGGGCAGCTCGGTACCACCGACGTTGCGGGTCGGAGCGGCCTGAGCCGGGCTGGCAGCCGGAGCGGTGCGCTGCGGCTCAGCGGAGGCAGCGGCCTTGCTCTGAGACTGCTGAGCAGCAAAGAGCTCATCCTGACGGTTGACGTTGGAGTCGGAGAAGCCCGTAGCGATGACGGTGATACGCACCTGATCGCCCAGGGACTCGTCGACAACGGTACCGAAGATGATGTTGGCCTCGGGGTCGACGGCGTTGGCGACAACGTCGGCGGCGTCGCTGATCTCCTGGATGCCCAGGTCCTTGGAACCGGCGATGGAGAGCAGCACGCGCGTGGCACCATCGATGGAGCTCTCGAGCAGCGGGCTGGAGATGGCCTGCTGGGCAGCGTCGACGGCACGAGTATCCCCAGAAGAGGTACCGATACCCATCATGGCGGTACCGGCCTGCTTCATGATGGTCTTAACATCGGCGAAGTCCAGGTTGATGATACCGGGGACGGTGATGAGGTCGGTGATGCCCTGGGTGCCCTGGGAAAGGACGCCATCGGCAATCGCGAAGGCCTCGAGCATGGTGGTCTTCTTCTCGGCGATGTCGAGCAGCTTATCGTTAGGAATGACGATCATGGTGTCGACGCAATCGGAGAGGGTCTTGATGCCCTCCTCAGCGCTCTTCTTACGCTTGCGGCCCTCGAAGGTGAAGGGCTTGGTCACGACGGCGACGGTCAGTGCGCCGACCTCGTTCATCGCGATATCGGCAACGATGGGAGCAGCGCCGGTACCGGTGCCGCCGCCCTCGCCGCAGGTGATAAACACCATGTCGGCGCCAGCGAGCGCCTCGGCGATGTCGTCGCGGGACTCATCGGCAGCCTTGCGGCCAACCTCGGGATTGGCGCCGGCGCCCAGACCGCGGGTAAGGTCGGTGCCGATGTGCACCTTGATATCGGCATCAGAGATCGCGAGTGCCTGAGCATCGGTGTTGATGGCAACAAACTCGACGCCGCGGATGCCCTCTTCGATCATTCGATTGACCGCGTTGGTACCGCCGCCGCCGACGCCGACCACCTTAATGACGGCAAGGTAGTTGTTGATCTCTGTCTCGTGCATGTCGGTCCTCCGAACAAAGGTTATAGCCATAGCATGGGTCGACCCCTGCGCACATTAACCTTCAGGTTGAAAGTAAATGCAAAGGTAAACCGTATTATGTTTGCACATTATGAACGTATCAGTCAAATAATTGACCGTGAAAACCAAACAAACCAGATAAACGGCGTGGTATGGCCCCTCAACAAAGCATCAACCAGCGCTACGAGGTCGGAGCATTCCTAAATGTGTAGTTGCCCGGAGAGCGCACATTGATATACGTTACGCCCTCTACCTGCGAAAGCAACTTGGTGACTACGCGTTCCTTCTTGGCGATATCGTCCGAATCGCCCAGCGACACCTCAATGCCGTTATTGAGGTTTGCCGAGATGGCTTCGACCGAAGGCGTGGAAATATCCTTGACTTGTCCCAAGAACTCGCTCGAAAAACCACGCACATAATCCAGGCCGGCCTTAACGGCTTTGGAGTTCACCGCCTGGCCGGAAACCGGAGCGACATCCGCCGAGACATCAGTCAACAACACCGCGCCATAATGCTTGGCGAGCGCCAGCGCGGCATCGATTCCGGTCAAGGTATTTGAGCCCTGCCCTGTCGTGATGACGTTGCCCTGGTCGTCCACTTCGACCGACGTCGACAGCGGGGCGATCCAGGTGTCATCGTCTCCGATAGCCCAGGCAAGGTCGTCGGAGCTGATATACGCAATGGCGATAACTTTACGCTCCGTCGGCGTGATGATAAGCGTATGGGGAAACTGGCGCTGGACATCCACGCCCGAAACCCACGGGTTCTGCTTGAGATCCTCGGTAATCTGGTCGGGATCGACGTTAAAAAGCGACGTTCCCTCGGGCAAGTCGATCAGCTGGATAGCATCGTGCTTCGTCACATGCTCGCTGCCTTGAATCTGAATATCAGTGGCAGTAAACAGTCCAGAGTTGATCACCACGATGGCAACGACGACGAGCACGGCCAAGACGGCCAGAACGCCGCCCACGATTTTGCCTTTGCCTGTAACGACAGAAGCGGCGTCTGATGTTTTATTTGCCATCGCTCCAAGTGAAGATAACGGGTTGAAACCTTTTTTACTCGAAGGCTTCTTGGCGGTAGCCGGCACCGATGTCAGCGAGCGCGGTTTCAATGCGCCCAGCGTGAGACCTGGACGCGCCGCTTTAGTTCCCGTCGAGGGCTTGGGAGCTGCCATGGGACGGGCAGGCTTGGCGCCCATAACAGGCTTTGACGTCACCGAGGGACGCGAGGACTTTTTTGCGGCCGGACGATTACCGAGCTGCGAGCCGACGACCGGACGACTGGTCTGTCGAGCATGCCCGACAGACTTAGAGTGCGCGACGGTATTGCGTTGAGGTTTGGCAGGCGCGCCGGAACGCCCTCCGGCGCGGCGGAAGGTGGGTTTCGATGCTCTAGAAGCCGAGGAATTTAACTTCCGGTCTGAGCTCGATGCCATACGCCTCCCTCACCTTTCCGTGCACATGTCTGATAACCGCGGCAACGTCATCGGCCGAGGCAGTTCCGTTATTAACGATAAAATTAGCGTGAACGGGCGAAACTTCCGCGCCGCCAATCGAAAAACCCTTTAATCCACAATCCTCGATAAGCTTGCCCACACTCGCATCGGGCGGGTTGCGAAAGACAGACCCGCAGGATGCGCGACCCATGGGCTGCGTACGCTTGCGCCTTGTAAGGTACCGCTCCATGCGCTCGCGAATGTCGGCCTTGGGCGCCGGTTTAAGCTTGAGCACGCACTCGAGGATGATCTCATTGCGGGGAAGGCTACATTCGCGGTAGCCCCAAGAGATCTCGGACCCCGCATAATGCTTGATACCGGATGCCGGGTCAAACGTTACGACATCCTCAACCAGCGAGCCAATCCACTCGGTCCGCGTGCCGGCATTCATAGATATCGCACCGCCGACCGAACCGGGAATGCCAACGGCAAACTCAAGGCCCGAGAGGCTACGCGACAGGGCATCGTTGACCAGGCGCGCAAACATCACGCCCGCACCGACCGTCAGCGTACAACCGTCATCGGCAACAACCGTGCGCTGGAACTCACGTCCGAGCGAAATGACGGCACCGCGATAACCGCCATCGGCAACCAGCAGATTGGAGCCCTTGCCGATGATGACCCACGGCACCTGCTCGCGATCGAGCACCGCCACGGCGCGGCGGAGGGCATGATAGCTATGGCACGTCACAAAGAGGTCGGCCTTGCCGCCGATACGATAGCTCGTATGACGCGCAAGGCGCTCGTCCTCGATCACATCCGTGTCGATCATGCCCGAGAGCGCCATGACGGCGTTAAACAGACCCATTAGACTTAAGCGTCTTTCTTGGCAGTCAGATACTCAATGAACTCGGGACCGACGGTCGTAACGTCGCCGGCACCCATGGTGAGCAGCAGGTCGCCCTCGCCCACCATCTGCTCGAGCTCCTGATTGAGCTCAAGACGGCTGGAGCAGTACACGACCTCCTTGCCAGGATGCTTGGCGCGCACGGTATCGGCGAGCATCTTAGAGGTGACACCCGGAATGGGCATCTCGCCAGCCGAGAACACATCAATCAGCAGCAGTTTATCGGCATTGGCAAATGCATCGGCAAAGTCGTCGCACAGGGCCTGCAGGCGCGAATAGCGGTGCGGCTGGAACACGACGTCGACGTGCTTGTAACCCAGCGACGAAGCGGCAGCAAGCGTCGCCTTGATCTCGGTGGGGTGATGGCCGTAATCATCGACCACGGTGATGCCATCGATATCGCCCACGTGGGTAAAGCGACGGCGGACGCCCTCAAAGCTCGAGAGCGCCTTGGCGGCGGCGTCGATGTCAAGGCCCAGGACATGGGCGACGGTGAGCACCGCCGTGGCGTTGAGCATGTTGTGGCGACCGGGATTGCTCTTGATCTCCACAGCGCGCTCAGTGCCGTCCTCAAAGCGAACGATAAAGTCACTCTGGATGCCCTTGACATCCGGGTGCATGCAGACGATGTCGTTGCTCTCGGCAAAGCCGTAAGAAAGCACGTGACGGCCCGTCGACTTGGCGAGCTCGACCAGATGCGGGTCCTCACCGCAGACGATGACGGTGCCGTCCTCGCCCACCAGGCTCATGAATTTGGCGAAAGTTGCCTCGATCTCCTCGATACCCGAGTAGTGATCGAGGTGGTCGGCCTCGACGTTGGTCACAATGACTACGTTGGGGTTCAGGAACAGGAAGGAGCTGTCGGACTCGTCGGCCTCGGCGACAAAGTAGTCGCCCGAGCCGTTCTTGCCGTTCGTGTCATAGCCCTCAACGATGCCACCGATCAGGAAGCTCGGATCCAGACCCATGCGGTCGAGCATGGTGGCACACATCGAAGACGTGGTGGTCTTGCCATGCGTGCCGGCAACAGCGACGGTGGTGTAGCCGTGGCCCAAAGCAGAGAGCATCTTGGCACGGGGCCACACGGGAATACCAAGCTCGCGAGCACGCACGAGTTCAGGGTTGGACTCCGGAATAGCGGTGGAGACAACAACCACGTCGGGCTTGACCTCGTCGATCGTGGCGGCCTCATGGCCCACATGCACCTTCACACCAGCGCGGGTAAGCTGGCGGATATAACGTGACGTCTTAAGGTCGGAGCCGGTAACGGCATAACCGCGCTCGTGCAGAACGAGGGCGATGCCGCTCATGCCGGCGCCGCCGATACCGATAAAGTGGGCGCTCTTAAACTCGGGCGCGGAGGTTGCAGTCTGGGAATCAGCCATGTGCTCGTGTACTCCTTGCGTAAACACTGCCTGTAACCCGTTAACTGTACCGCACCTACCGCATCAGCGCGAGGGCGACCGAAGATATCCCGTCTAACTAACGCAAACCCTCTACCGCATCCGCCAGAAGAGCGGCGGCTCTATCCTGAGCCAGACCACGCGCCGCCTGACGCATGGCGTCGCGCGCCGCCGCGTCATCGACCAGGTGCAGCAGCTCATCGGCAAAGGCAGAACCGTCGATATCGGCATCGGCGCAGAGCACGCCGGCCCCGGCGTCGACCAGATAACGAGCATTGGTGGTTTGGTGGTCGGCCGTCGCATGCGGATACGGCACGAGCACCGAGGGCACGGCGAGCGCAGCGATCTCGGCCACGCTCGATGCACCCGAACGCGAGAGCACCAAATCGGCAGCAGCCAGCATATCGCCCATGTTGTCGATGTAAGGCTGGACGCGGTAACGCTTCGCCTCCTCGGGCGTCAGCGCCAAAGCGCGCTCGGTCTCCTCAAAGCCGTCGGCACCCGTCGAATGCAACACATAGAGGTTCTTGCGCGAAAGCAGCTCGTTTTTGAGCGAAGTCACGCGCTCGTTGAGGTGCTGGGCGCCAAGTGAACCGCCAAAGACGAGCAGCAGCGTAGCGTCCTCGGGAACGCCAAGTGCCTTGCGGCCACGATCGCGATCGCCCTCGATCACCGAGCGACGTACGGGGTTGCCGGTCATGAGCACGTGGTCAGGGTCACCTTCGCGCTCAAAGACCGAACGCGCTGCCGGCACCGAGATGCACACGCGGGCGGCGTGGGAGTTCATCATCTTGTTGGCCAGGCCCGGAACAGAGTTCTGCTCATGCAGCAGATACGGAACGCCTGCGCCCTTGCACCACCCCAACAGCGGAACCTCGACATAGGCACCAAAACCGATGGCGGCATCGGGCTTGCCGACCTTTGAGAAATGATTGGCGAGCGCACGCTTGGCCTTATTGACACGCCACAGCGAGGTCAGCGCCGTCCAAGGACGGGAGCGGTCGAAGCCCGTGACCGTAATGGGCACAAAATCAAACCCAGCCTCGGGGACCAAACGACCCTCGAGCTTGCGCGACTGGCCCACGAACACAACGTGGTGGCCACGGTCACGCAGTTCTTCGGCCAAGGCGAGCGCGGGGTTGATGTGTCCTGCCGTGCCGCCGGCTGCAATAGCAACGGTCATTTTATCGGTCATGGTAGTCCCTTCGTACACGCGGTCCCTGGTCGTCGGTGCGCAGACGCGCCGACGGGTCCGAGTTCAAATCGATTCGATTATATCCGCCGCCCGCGTTGCGAGGGCTGGGGCGCTGCGGACGACCTTGCGGAGCCGTTCGCGAGCGTGGACGAGCTGCCGGCTCGGATGCAGAACCATCCAGAACGGTAAAGCCGCTACGCGAAGGTCGTTCACCGCGCACATGGGCCACGCCGGCGGTGCTCTCGTCCATAACGGCAAAGCTCTCACGGCGGCGGTCATACTCATCGCGGCGGGCGCTCTCGTACGAAACGCGCAGGATCAACCCGGCAAGCATAAGCGACACAATAATCGACGAACCGCCGTAGCTAATAAACGGCAACGGTTTGCCCGTCATGGGAAACACGTTGAGGATGCCCAGCGCGTTAATCAAAAACTGCACCGCGAGAATGACCGCGGAGCCAGACGCCATAAGCGCGCCCCGACGATCGGTCGCCTGCTCGGCAATGCGAAACGCCGAGTAGATCAGCATCGCAAACACCAAGAAGAACAGCACGGTTCCGACAAAGCCGACTTCCTCGCCAATGATGGCCAGGATGTAGTCATTGTGCGCCTCGGGCAGATACGAGTACTTCATGGTTGAGTTGCCGATGCCACGGCCGAACAGACCGCCCGAGGCAAAGGCCATGATGGCAAGCGTGGCCTGATAGCCGTCACCATACTCGTCAGCCCAAGGGTTCAAGGCAACCTGAATACGCACCATACGGTACGGCTCTGCGACAAGTGCAATCATGATCACGAGAATGCCGAAGATTAGCACGCCGATGATAAATCTCGGGTCGAGACCCGCAAACAACGCCATGCACATGAGGGTCAACAGGATGATCAGGACAGTACCGAAATCGGGCTGGATAAAGATCAGAAAGAGCGAAATACCCAGGTAGATGCCCATCTTGCGAAGGAATTCGTTTATGTTGCCACCGGGCGAAAAGAAGCGATCAAGCATGATGGCCGAATACGCAATGGCAAATGGCTTTAAAAACTCGGAAGGCTGGAACTGAATACCGGCGATGTTGAGCCAGCGCGTGGCGCCACGGCTGCCGCTGCCCACCAAGAACACCAGAAACAGTAGCCCTATCATGCCGATAAGGAAGATCCTAAGCACATCCTCCCCAAACCAGCTGTCCGGCAAAACGCGCACGATGGCAATCAGCGCCAGAACACCAACCACGGCAAACGCGGCCTGTCGACCCAGGAAAAACGTCGCCGAGCCATTCTCGTGCAGCGCCTCGACCGAAGACGCCGAGTACACCATCAGCAGACCAAAGCACACCAAAGTAAACAGGCAGGCCATAAATATCAGACGGGGGCGCATGATGCGGGCGGGAACGCCGGCAATATAGCGTTCGCTAAACGACTGCCCGCCGCGACCGGAACGCGGTGTGCTACGCCGCGAGGAAGCACGGTCCGAGTCGGGCCTCCTCATACCTTGTCGGGGGCTCTCCTCTCTCACCGGCAACCCCTATTCCATTTGCGATTTCGCCGCAGCGGCAAGCTGCGCCACATAGTCCTTAAACACGCGGCCGCGCTCCTCATAGCCCGAGAACTCATCGAACGAAGAGCAGGCAGGAGAAAGTAAGATCACGTCGCCACGGCTCGACAGCGAACGGGCGACGTCCACGGCATCGCGCAGGTCATCCGCCTGGGCAATATCCACATCGCCATCGACATCGGCCTCGTCCATAGCGGCGGTAAAGCGCTCGCGCGCATCGCCAAAGCAGACGACCGAGCGTACGTTATCCATAACAACGCGCGCGAAGTCCGTGAGCGGCGTGCCCTTATCGTGGCCGCCGAGCAGCAAGATCACGTCGTCATCGGGAAATGCCGTCAGCGCCTTCTCGACCGCATCGGTGTTGGTCGCCTTGGAATCGTTGACGTAGCGCACGCCGTCAATCTCGCCACACGGCTCCACGCGGTGCTCGAGCGGCTGGAACGAGGCCAGACCGCGGCAGACACCATTGACATCGGCACCGACTGCCAGGGCAGCCGTGGCAGCGCACAGGGCATTGATAACATTGTGATGGCCCGAGATCTTGAGTTCGGACGTGGCGACAAGCTGAGTCTCGACGCCCTTCAGGCGCACGACCATTTTGCCGTCGCGCACAAAGGCGGCGTCTGCACCCTCGGGCTCGTCAAAAGCGACCTTGCAGATGCGGCGACCCGGCGTATAGATGTACTCATCGAACTCGTGAATGCCGGCGTCTTCGACGTCGACAACCACCAGATCGTCATCGACCATATTGTCAAACAGCTTGATCTTGGCAAGCGCATAGTTCTTATGGCTCTTATGCCAGCCCAAGTGGTCGGGAGTGATGTTGAGCAGCACTGCCACGCGAGGGTGGAGCTCGGTGGTCGTAGCAATCTGATAGCTCGAGAGCTCAGCCACAAACCACTCGTTGTGGGCTCGGCCGTCAATCTCGTTGACCGGCGGCTCGCCGATGTTGCCGACAGCTACGCTGGCCTCGCCGGCAGCCTTGAGCAGATAATCAGTCAGCGACGTGGTGGTCGTCTTACCGTTGGTGCCCGTGATGGCAATCCAGTTATCGGGCGACAGGCGATAGGCAAACTCTGGCTCACCCATAATCTGAGCGGCATGTTCGCGCCCGGCCTTAAAGAAGCCCGAGAACTCCGAGATGCCCGGGCACGTCACGCATACGTCATAGGCGCCCTCGACCTGTTCGGTCCCATAGACAAACGACGCACCAGCAGCCTCGAGCGCACGCGTGGCGTCATTGGGCTCAGAGGTGCCGCCGCCATACACGGTAACGGCGCTTACGCGCTCGGGATGCGCCAGCGCCCAGCGGGCGACATCGAGACCGGATTTGCCCTGACCCAAAACGAGCAGGCTAAAGACATCAGCAAGAGGCATGAAAGACCACTATCCCAACTGAAAGAACAGAGCAAGGCCAACGGCACCAAAGGCCGCAGCGATAATCCAAAAACGGATGACGACCTTGGTCTCGGCCCAGCCCTTCTTTTCGAAATGATGATGGATGGGCGCCATAAGGAAGACGCGCTTGTGCGTAAAATGGAAGTAGACAACCTGAATCATGACCGACAGGGTCTCAACGATAAACAGGCCGCCGATGATGAGGGAGACGACCTCGGTGTTGGTCATGATGGACGTGCAGGCAAACGCGGCGCCCAGAGCAAGCGAGCCGGTATCGCCCATAAAGATGCTCGCCGGATAGCAGTTGAACCACAGAAAGCCCAAGCAGGCACCGGCACACGCGGTGCAGAAGATGGACAGGTTCACGTCTCCGTGCAAAAACGCCATGGCAGCCATGGCGAGCATGGCGATCATGGAGGTGCCGCCAGCAAGACCGTCAAGGCCATCGGTCAGGTTCACGGCATTAGAAAGACCGGCAATCATCAGCCAGCAAAAGACAATATAGAGCCACGGGAACGAATAGCCGCAGATGGTGGTCGAAAGCACGCCAAGGTCGATCGTCAACCCACCGGGAAAACGAATCTCGGGGGCGACGCCGCACCAGTTGACGGCAAGTACCGTAAAGGTGACACAGATAATGGTTAGGCCGATCATCTTGGCATGAGGCGTCAGACCGAGCGAGCGCCCATGCGTAACGGAGGTCAGGTCGTCGATCAGGCCCAGCACGCCGGTCGCCAGCGTGGCGAGCAGTACGAGTACGAGCTCGGTGGTGAGCTTGCCCATCAGCAGGCAGGTCAGCGAGATCGCGACGAGGATGACAACGCCACCCATGGTGGGCGTTCCCTGCTTAACCAAATGACGCTTGGGGCCGTCGGCACGAACCTGCTGGCCGATACCCTCGACCTTGAGCAGCTTGATCCACCACGGCATGAGCAGCAGCGCAATGGCTGCGGCGATGCCAAGCCCCAAAAAAGCCTGATACGTTGGATACGAGGGATTGCCGAACATGGGCTAGCACACACCTTCCACAAAGCGGTCGAGCTCAACAAAGCGGGAACCCTTGACCAGTACAACATCATGTTTTTCAAGCGCGCCGCCCATGCGGTCGAGCACCTGCTGATAATCGGAGAACACCTGGATGCGGTCCTCGTCCATGCCCATCATGCGTGCGGCATCGGCCATAAGCTGGGCCAGCTCACCACCCACGCACGCCAGCATGTCGAGCTTCTTGGCGGCGGCATAGGCGCCCACGAGCTCATGCATGCGAGGAGCCTCATCGCCCATCTCGCCCATCTCGCCCAGGATCGCCATGCGAGACCCCGTGCACGAAAGCGAGCACAGCAGATCGAGGCCAGCAGCCATGGATTCGGCACTGGCGTTATAGGAGTCATCGATGACGCGTGCACCGCTCTTGGCGCGCTTGATCTCCTGGCGGTGTCCGGTGATCGTGAGACCCCTAAAGGCAGCATCGATCTGCTCGGGCGTCACGCCCAGGCGATAGGCAACCGCGGCGGCCTTAACGGCATTAGGAACGGACTGCACGCCGGGGATGGCAAGCATGGTATCGATCGTCTCACCCTGGCCAAAATCGAGCGTAAAGACCGGACGGCCCTCGTCATCAACGCGAACGTCGCGGGCGCGGACCTCATCATCGTCAGAGACACCGGCCAGCATCACGTCGATACCAGCAGGCCGGGCGAACGTATCGCGAATGAACGGCGTAAAATCGTCCTCGCCGCCCAAAACCAGCAGCGGCAAATAGTCGCCGGCGGCGCACATGCCCTGGACAATCTCGGCCTTAGCGCGGGCGATGTTCTCGCGGCTGCCCAAAATGCCGATATGAGAGGTGCCGATCTTGCTCACGATGGCAAGGTTGGGATTGGCGGACTGGGACAGGCGCTCGATCTCGTGGAAATGGTTCATGCCCATCTCGAGCACCAGGACCTCGGTATCGGCCGGAGCGGAAAGCACCGTGAGCGGCATGCCGATCAGGTTATTGAAATTGCCCTTGGTGGCCCAGACACGATAGCGCTTGGCGAGCACAGCGGCGAGAACGTCCTTGGTCGTCGTCTTGCCGATGGAACCGGTAATGCCAACGACCAGGCAGCCAAGCTCCAGGCGATACGCGTGCGCCAAACGCAGCAGAAACTCCTCGGGATCATCGGTCAGCAAGATGGCACAGCCCTTGTCCTGCGCCAGCGAGACCAGCTCGGCCTCGGGCTCACGCGTCATCACGACGGCGCCGGCACCCGACTGGACGGCACGGGAAGCAAAATCATTTCCGTCGACGTTTTCACCGGGAAAGGCGACGAAAATCGTCCCTTCCTCGACCTGGCGCGAGTCGATAACGCACCCGCGGCATACCCGATCGACTTCTCCCGTCACGGTTCGGGCCCCTGTTGCGGCCGCGAGGTTGTTGACGGCGATCTCTATCATTGCAGCTCCCCTGTAAACCTAAATAATGCTATCGGCGTATTGTATCCCAGCGCCGCGCATGCGTGGTGCAGGGCATGTGAACACCCCTCATATGGGACAACAAACCACGCCCCAAAGATTGTAACCCCCTACTTCGTGTGTGGGATACCCAGCACGTCGAGCGCGTTGGCCATAATGGACTGGAACGGCACCGCAGCGGCATCTGAGCCGCTCGGCGTTCCGTCGAGCGTGATATAGCACAGCACCTTGGGCGATTGTGCCGGTGCAAAGCCCATAAAGGACGACATGTAGTTCTCCTTAAGGTAGCCGCCGTTCTCGTCGGCACGTTCGGCCGTGCCGGTCTTGCCCGCCACGTCATAGCCGTCAACTGCGCCGCCAACGCCCGTGCCTTCAGACACGACCGTCTGCATGCACGATGTCACCTGGGATGCTGCATCCTCAGAAATCGCACGCTCGCCTTCGCCCCAGTCCTTCTCGTCGCCTTTGCTGGACTTATAGAAGTGCGGGGTCATCATCACGCCGCCGTTGGCGATGCCGCCCACGGCACGTGCGATCTCAATCGGCGAGACAGACAGCGCCTGTCCAAAGCTCATCGAGCCCAGCGTGGCGCCGTCATACTGGTCACGCTCCTTGACGATGCCCAGGCTCTCGCCCGGAAAATCGACACCAGAGCTGTGACCGATGCCCCACTTGTCCACATAGGCGGCAAAGTCGTCGGCACCGATCTTGCGCCCCACCAGGACAAATCCCACGTTGGACGAACGGCGCATCATCTCGCGCACATCCATGGTCATGGCGTAGTCGCGCTTGTCGGCATCGGTGACGGTATCGTCGCCCACCTTGATGCTCGCCGGCACCTCAAACGACGTACTCGACCGCACGACACCCAAGTCGAAGCCGGCGCCCGCCACGAGCGTCTTAAAGACCGAGCCGGGCTCGTAGGCGTCGGTGACCAGGCGCAGGTTCATATCCTCGGTCTTGGCGTTTTCCAAATTGGTCTGGTCGTAGGTCGGATACGAGCAGGCTGCCAAGATCTCGCCAGTCGTAGGATCGGTGACCAGCGCCGAGCCGTTCTTGGCCTTTGTCTTCTCGACAGCCTCTGCCAGGGCATCCTCGGCCGCACGCTGGATATTGACGTCGAGCGTCGTCACGAGATCAATGCCGTCGACCGCAGCCACCTTTTTATAGGCACCGCCCGCGATATAGCTGCCGTCCCTCGCGCGCTCGCGTACGAGAGAACCGTTCGTGCCGGTCAGAAGCTTGTTGTATTGCTTTTCGAGACCCGTCAAGCCGTCGTTGTCTACATTCACTACACCCAGCACCTGCGATGCCAGATTGCCGTATGGATATACGCGCTTCATGGCCTGCTCAAAAAGCACGCCGGGCAGGTTCTTCTTCTCCAGCGCCGCAGCGTCGTCTTCGTCCACCTGGCGTTTGATATACACCCAGGTTCCATCGGACTCAACGAGCTTGCGGCAGGTCTTTTTATCGATTCCAGTTGCCTTGACCAGCGCCGACACCGTCTTGTCAACATCCTCGACAAGCTGGGGGTTCACAGCGATGTTGCGACATTCGACCGACGACGCCAGCACGTTACCGTTACGGTCGTAGATGGTACCGCGCTTGGCATACAGCGTCTGCGCAAGCAAGCGACGTGCATCGGCACGGTCGCGTAACTTATCGGCTTCCACGATTTGATAGTCGGCAAGGCGAAGGACGCCCAAACCCAAGCCAAACCCGATGAAACCCATGACGGCTTTGCGACGGGGCAGCGGCGTGCCCGTGAGCCATTCGGTCGACGAGCTCTTGCGCGGTCTGGTGTTATGCATTTGAGGACCACTCGAGCCACGGAGACGCGACGCGGGGTCGTTGCCATAGGACGGTCTCGCGTTGTAAGATGGCCGACCCGTTCCTTGATAACCAGAACGTCCCCGCGATGAGGGACGTCCAGAACCGCGACCCCCGTCGGAACCGCGGCGATAGTCATTTGTCATACTCAGCTACCGTCTTGTTACTGAGCGGTCGCGGTCGAGCTAGCGCCCGCGGCTGCATCCTGCGAAAAATCAAGTGTAACGCTCTCGCTGGGCTCCACCATGCCATAAGCGCCCGCAAGGTCGCGAATGCGCGTGTCGGCACCATAGACCGAATGCATGACCTCCAGGTCAGAGCTCTCATCGGTCGCCTTCTCGAGCGTGTTGGTAAGCGCGGCATTGCTGTTGAGCACCTGGGCCGTAACGCCGGCGAGCGCCACACGGGCGACACCGATCGTCATAAAGATGGCCGCAATGATGCAAAACGTTTTAAGAACGCTCATGAAAACCGGGCTTACCGCCTGGTTTGCCTGACGGCCCGCGCCCGTGTAGACATCAAAGCGCGGCGTGCGCTGCTCGCGGGGAGCAACGGAGGCCTGCGGTGCCTCACGATAGGCGGGCATGGCGTTCATATCATAGGCGAGTGCTGCGTTTGAAGTGTTGTAGCCCATGATATGCCGCCTCCCATCCCGAGTACGTTGGTAGTGTGTTTAAGCTTCGTTTATGGTGCGAGCGGGAGGTCCAATATCGCGCGGTCGCGCCTACAGACGCTGCGCCACGCGGATTTTGGCTGATCTCGCCCGAGGGTTGCGCTCAACCTCATCAGGCTGGGCAACCAGGGGTTTGCGGGTGATGACCTTGAGTATCGGCACGTTGCCGCACACGCACACCGGAATCTCCGGCGGACACGTGCACCCCTGGCTCATCTCCTTAAAGTGGTTCTTTACGATACGGTCCTCGAGCGAGTGATACGAAATGACGCAGATACGTCCGCCCGGGTTGAGCCACCTGGTGGCGGCATCAAGCCCTCGTTCGAGCACATCGAGCTCGTGATTGACCTCGATGCGAATGGCCTGGAAACTTTTCTTGGCCGGGTGTCCACCATGCCGACGAGCGGCAGCCGGGATACCCGCCTTGATGATCTCGACAAATTGGCCGGTGGTTTCGATCGGTTCTTGCTCGCGGCGGCGCACGATCTCGCGCGCGATCTGCGAGGCGAACTTCTCTTCGCCGTAGACGCGTAGAATCCGGGCGAGGTCGTGTTCGTTATAGGTGTTGATGACCTCAGCTGCGTTTAAGGTGTTATTGCCCGGATCCATCCGCATGTCCAATGGGGCGTCCTCGTTATACGAAAAGCCCCTGCCAGGGATATCGAGTTGCGGTGACGAAACGCCCAAATCGAACAGGAAGCCATCGACCCCGGGCACCTCGGCCGAGCAAAGCAGCTCGTCCAAGTCGCCGAAGTTGCCCTTCAGCAGCTGGTGCGGAACGCCGGGAACCTCGCGGTCCAGACGGGCGCCAGCGGCCTCGAGGGCCATGTCGTCCTGATCGACGCCGAGCAAAAGGCCCGTCTCCCCCACCTGTGCGGCCATCTTTACCGAATGGCCGGCACCGCCAAGGGTGCAATCGCAGACAACGGAGCCGCTCTTTAGCTGCAGCGACTCAAGCACTTCGCCGAGCATGACAGGTTCATGCCGATATTCTTGTGTCAAGATCCCACGCTCCATCCGTTACCCGTGCCTTGCCCTTACGAGAAGAAGAGGTCCAGCAGGGCCTCATCGTCATCGTCCTCATCGGCCGCGGCGCGATCCCAAACCTCAAGGTGGTCGTAGTTGCCCACAACCGTGACCTCGCGGTCGAGGTTCGCCTGCTTGCGGAGAGACTCGGAAAGACCGATACGACCGGCGCTGTCCACATCCATCGACGTGGTGCGCTTGTTGATCGCCCTCATGAGCTTCTGGTCGTTAATGTCACGCGGGTTAAAACCCTCGTGGCCCTCACGACCCGCGAAGAGTCCTTCGACCCACTTATCGAAGGCCTCGGCAGAGAACACGTACAGAGCATCGACATCCAGGGCTTTGAACACGCGAACGTGCTCTCCAAGCTCCTCGCGAAGGGGTGCAGGCAGGGACAGACGACCTTTTGCATCGAGATTGCGCTCGTATGCACCAGTCATTCCCATGTGCGCCCTCCCCTCGGTTACTCAGATGGCACGTACGCGGGGAACCACCCCGCCTGTCGACGTCATCAATAATATGGGGAACCGCCCCATTTTTCAACACCTTTCCCCACCCCTTCCCCCACCCCTCCCCACCATTC